>NZ_BBCB01000014.1 GCF_001311825.1 Salidesulfovibrio brasiliensis JCM 12178
CCGGCTCTGCGGGCAGACTCTCGGCTCCGCCAGTGGGTCTCTCCCCCATCGTCGGCGCGGGCGGCGCCATTACCGTCCCGCCCCTCGGCTTTGGCGCGGCACCCGACATCTCCGGCTATACGCCAGTCAGCCCGAGCGGCTACGTACGTCCGCACAAGATGACCGACTGGCACGGCCCCGGCATCGGCCACACTTTGAACTGGCCCGCCAAGAACACCCAGCGCATCGTGGAAGAGAAGGGCTGGGAACCTGAAGAGACCGACTTCCTGTGGATTCCCGTGGGCAGCGGCTACGCATCGGCCAACATGCTCGACACCGTCAAGGGCGGCCAGCCGCCGACCAAGGAAGAAGCCAAGGGCGGCGCATACTACGATTTCAGCAACACGAACTCGTACATCAACAACAGCACCAGCGACATCACCATGGACAACGGCGTGACCGAAAACATCACGCGCGAGTTCAACCCGGACTACAGCACCCGGCGCAACATCAACACCGAAAACGTTGAAGAACTGAACCAGAACATCGACAGCTCCAGCGACACCACCATGGACCTGTCCGAAACCAACGTCGAGAACAACAAGACCGAGAACAAGCAGATAACCCAGAACGAGCACACCTCGAACCTGAGCTATGAAACGCAGGCCCACTACGACAGCGAGACCAACTTCGTGAACGACGTGGACCAGCACCGCACGAGCAACGTGGAAAACCGCGAGATCAAGAACGTGGACGCCTCCACCACGGAATTCGCGCATGACACGAACATCACCAACCGTCCGGACAACTCCACCACCTACAACATTCAGGAGAGCAGCCGGACTTACAACGAGGACAGCTCTCGGCAGGTGGTCAACAATGTCGAGGACCTTGACACCCACACCACTGAATACACCTTCGTGGATCAGGACCTCTCTTCCACCCGCTCCGTGCACACCACCGAGACCAATTTCAACAGCGAAACCCACCCGAACTTCGACTTCAGCATGTCCATGGACATCACCCACGTGAACCGTCAGGCTCCCGAGCTGGGCGGCAACGTCATGGCCCTCTCGGCCTAGCACCTCGATCACGCTCCGCAGTAAAGGCGGAAACCATTCCGTGGATACGTGCGCCCACCGCCCGAAAAACGGGCCGCCGGAACATTGTCCGACGGCCCGAAAGCTACAGTTCCAGCGTGGCGGTCTGCACCACGCCGATATTCCCGAATCCGAACAGGCCCACGAATTTTGCCCAGCGCGGGTCCGGGTGTTGCCCGGCCTCGGCTTTCAGCCCGATGAGCCGCCGTTTGCCGCGCCTGCGGGCCTCGGCCTTGACCCACTCCAGATCGCTGGTCATCGAACGCCGCGCCTGCGGTCCCCAGCGGACCGCCTCAAGATGCAGCTCCATGTCCTCGCCGCTCTCGGCAAGCGCCACCCACGCGAACAGGCCTTCCTCGTCCTCGGCCCGAAACCACTCGTACCGCTCCGGCGAGGGGAAGCCCTGGAAGGGCTGGGGTGCTTTTCTATTTTTTATTAGCAAAACAATACTCCACATGCTATCAGTATAAAAAAGGAGGGCCACATGGTCACGAAAATAGCTCAAGCCATCAGAAACAGACAAATCTTGATCTGCCAGTATAACGGAGGCGAAAGGATCGTTGAGCCACATTGCGTCGGCTACGGCAGGGAGCAGCAGCCATTGCTTCGTTGCTACCAGACGGCAGGGCATAGCGAGAGTGGTAGACTGGGCTGGAAACTCTTTCGCGTTGACCGGATTGATGAGTTGACCAATAACGGTGAAACCTTTGAGGGCCCCCGCCAAGGCTACAACTGACGGGGACAAGGCTATTCCTGAAGTCGTCGAGATGCTTTAGCCTTCTCGACCCCGCAGTCACACTTGCCCGCCCTTTGTGCGGGCAAGTTGTGCAGCGAACAGTCACTCATGTGAAACGTCCTGTCAGGGCACGTTTTGCAAATTCTGCAAAGATCATCCCTTGTCCTGTCCCCGCGAGGACAGTTGTTGATGCAGTTTTCCATTAGTTCCTCCTGAATGGGTTGTAGTCGTTGTTCGTTCTCCCGGGACGCACGCCCGCCCGTTCCTCACGAAATCCCACCGCAAAGTAGCGGAAGGCGTCCACGGCGTGGCTGGTCCAATCGTGAACCGGACGGGGCGTGAAGTCTCCGACGCGTTCGTTGAATTCGCGCCGGTAATGGCGCAGGGCGTCGATGCCCGCCTCGCAACGTGCTGCATCAAACCGAAAGCGCGGCAGCACCTGCCGCACCGCGTTGATGCCGTCCTGCACCGGGATGTTCGGGCAGATGTCGAAGCGGATGCCGAGCTTGAGGGCCGTTTCCAGCCGGGACCGGCCCGTGCCGAGCTCGCGCACCCGGATGTCGTGCGGGGCGATGTGGCGGCCGTATTTGTACCCCTTGCCGTCCAGCACCTTGGCGTAATGATCCAGCCCCTGACCGGTGGCCTCGTAGTAATCCACGGCGCGAAACTCCCCGCCCGGCCCCGCCTGTACGAACCAGATGGCCGTGGAGTCGCTCATCCCGAGGTCCCATGCAGTGTGGACCGGCATGACCGGGTCCACCGGAACCGCGCCGATGCGCCCGTCCCGTTCGGTGTCGGCCATGAGTCCGCCGAAGTATGCGCCGCGAATGGCTGCGGTGAACGAGCACTCGAACTCCTGTTCATATTCTTCCGGGCTCATCTCCCGCCGCGCCGCCTGCAACTCCGCATCGTCCAGCACGCCCGTCTCCGAGGCGCGAAACATTGCCGCGTACCATTCATCGTCCAGTTGCGCCCGCTTCCAGAGCTCATAGAGGGCGTTCTTGCCCTGCGGCGTTCCGATGAACATGCCCCACCCTTTGCGGTCCGAAAGCGCGGGCCGCACCACTTCGCTCCAGATGCGGTAAGGCATCTGGGCCACTTCATCGAAAACCACCGCGTCGAGGTAGAGACCGCGCAGCGAGTCCGGGTTTTCCGCGCCGAAGAGCCGGATGCGCGCGCCGCTTGCAAAATCCGCCCGCAGCTCGGACTCGTTGAATTTCACGTCGCAGCCATCCAGCCCCAGCCCGCAGAAATGCTTGAGGTGATCCCAAACCACGGCCTTGGCCTGTTTATAGAGCGGCGCGATATACGCGCCCCGCCAGTCCGGCAACGTGGTGCGCCGGGCCTCCTGTATCAGGCGGTTGACGGAAAGCACGGTCTTGCCGAAACGGCGGTGGCAGACCAGAACGGAAAACCTCGCAAGATTTTGTTCGATCCGCGCCTGATGCTTTCTCGGTGTATAGAGTTCGTCCATCATGTCCTTCTTTCTTCACGTTGACGCCCGGCCCCGCCGGGAGTATCCCCAACGGATGTTCGCACGTCTCACGATTGTTCTCCTCATTGCCGCGTCGCTTCTCTCCGGCTGTGTTCTCAAGCGCATCGTCAACAAGGGCGAGGTGGAGCACCACCCCATGTCCGAGCAGGACCGGCGGGAAGCCACGGCCTCCCAGAAGGTCTCGGAAGCCCTCTCCATGTTTCACGAAGGCGACTTCCTCGACCGCGAAAGCGCCATCGGCATCCTCACCGAGGCCGTGCATCTGGACCCGGAAAACTTCGACGCCCGGTTCTACAGAGGGCTGGCCTATCTCCGCTCCGGCCTGCCGCAACCCGCTGAACGGGACCTGAGAAAGGCCGTGGATATCAAGCCCTCGGACGCCAAGGCGCGCTATCTGCTCGGGTACACGCTCTTTGAGCTCGGCAAGTCGCAGGAGGCCATCAAGGCCCTGACCGGAGCCATCGAGAAGAACCCCTCATTCTCCGAAGCCTATGCCCAGCGAGCCACGATCCATTCACGGCTCGGCGACCACGAGCGCGCCATCGAGGACTACCATCAGTCCATCGCCCTCGCGCCCGGGGCCTTTGATCCGTGGTTCAGCCTCGGCGTGGCCCTGCTTGAGCTCAAACGCCATGACGAGGCCTACCGGGCCTTTTCCGAGGCCATGTCCCTGCGCCCGGACTCGGGTGCCGCCTTTGAGGGGCGCGCCCGTGCGCTCACCGGACTCGGCCGGTTCGAGGAGGCTGCCCGCGACATGCACTTCGCCCTGTCCATCAATCCTGAAAACACCGAACTGCGCGCCCTCTACGCCGAGGCACTTGAGAAGTCCGGCGACAAGGGCGGCGCGCTGCGCGAATACCGCCGGGCAGAAGCCCAGTTCTCCCGTCAGGGGGAGACTGACGATGCCGCGCGCATGAGCGCCGCCATCAAACGCCTGACCCGCTAGCGAAACACATCGTAGAGCAGGCGCACGCCAAGTCCGGTCACGCAGGCCATGCAGCCCCAGAGCATCCGTTCCAGCGTGCGGATGCGTTCGCGGTGCGAGTGGCACCGCCTTGTGTCGTTGATCTCGCGAATGTCCTCCTGAACCGCCCGGACCCGCTCGTCGATGCGAACCAGAAGCTCCCGGACCTCCTGCGCCGACTCCGCCGGGGTCATGACCGGCCTCCGAGGGCGTCGCGCAGGCCGCGCGCCATGCCGGGCAGATAGTCCCCGATCTTCTTGACGCCCAGCACCGCGGCCACGATCCAGAAGGTTATCTCCAGAAACCACTGGGGCAGCAGCTCCCACGCGCGGATGACCTCGCCCGCCTTCTCGGGGAACACCCCGCTCCAGATGAAAAATCCGATCCATGCGAAAAAGAGCACGTCGTCCTTCCAGCCGGTGTTTTCCAACTGGCGCATCTCCCATTCGTGATTGAACTCGCGGTCGCTGGACGCCAACCGCATCCTGTTCTCCATGACCGTCTTCTTGAGTTCCTGCCGCTGCCTGAGGTGTCCGGTCACGCCGTCCACCACGGTGGAGAAGAGCCCGGCCAGCGCGGCCACAATGCCCACTGCCATGATTTACCTCCCGTTTTCGGGGTTTTCTCCCCGGCCCGGCAAGTATGACACGGGTTTTTCGGTCAGGAAGAAAACGCCCTCCCAGAGGAAGAAAAAGGCATGGACTTTCCTATTGACAGGGTCTTGAAAAAGGGGTCAGGCTTCAAAAGGACGTATTATGCACGTAAAAATCATCGACCTCATGGTCGGCATTTCCGGCGCGCTGGACCTCATCAGTCCCGAAGTGGTTGGACACCACAGACGCACGGCCGAAATCGCCACCACACTGGCCCATTCCCTGAACCTGCCTGAAAAGGATCTCGGCGACCTTTATCTGGCCGCTCTGCTCCACGACATCGGTGCGTTCAGCCTCAAGAGCCGCATCGACGCCCTTGACTTCGAGTTCTCCGACATCCGACACGCCGAGCTGGGCTACCGGCTCGTGGCCCGGGTTCCGCACCTGCAGCGCCCGGCCCGGCTCATCCGCCTGCATCACACTCCGTGGAACGGCATCGGCGAGGACGTCCCGGCGGACGAGGCCCTGCTGGCCAACATCCTGAACCTCGCAGACCGCGTTGACGCCGCCGACGGGCAGCCCGAACACATCGACCGCCTGCACCGGCTCTCCGGTACGGTCTTTTCGCCGCGCACCCTGAGCACCCTGACCCGGGACATTCTGATCCTGCACCACAAGCTCGGCAGCGGCAGCAAGGGCAGTTGGAAAGACACCCTCGAAGACACCATCATTCCGCAGAGCGAACTTCTGGACTTTGCCGACGCCTTTTCGCACGTCATCGACTTCCGGAGCCGCTTCACCGCCACGCACTCCTGCGGCGTTGCCGAGACAGCAGCGGCGCTCGGCAGGCTTGCCGGGCTGAGTGAAACAGAAACCCGCACCCTCAAGCTCGCTGGGCTCCTGCACGACATCGGCAAACTCGCCGTCCCCTCGGAGATCATCGAGAAAAAGGGCGGACTGACGGACAGTGAATTCGAAATAGTCAGAAGCCATCCGGGAATCTGTGAAACCATTCTGTCAGGCATCTCCGGCTTTGCCGACATCTCCCACTGGGCCTGCCAGCACCATGAGCGGCTCAACGGACGCGGATATCCGCACGGCCTGCTCGCAAGCCAGCTTTCCACCGGCTCGCGGATCATGGCAGTTGCCGACGTGTTCACCGCCCTGACCGAAGACCGTCCATACCGCGCAGGCATGAGCAAGTCTCAGGCTCTGGAAGTCCTGGGCTCCATGAGCACCAGCGGTTTCCTCGACCCGACCCATGTCTCGCTGCTGCACAAGCACTACGAAAACATCGACACCATCAGGGTCGAATCGCAAAGTGTTGCCATGAAGCGATTCTGCTCTCTGGCGGCCTAGCCTCCCCTGAACAGACAAATAAAAAGGCCCGCCGAAGCGGGCCGTACATTGTCATGCTTTTTCGATGATCTCGGTGTCTTTCCAGTTCCACCACTTGAGTTTGTCGGGGTCGTGGAAGGTATGTGAGGCGTAATATACCGCGCAGCGGAACACGTAGAGAACGCAGCGGTCCACGTGCTCGCCCATGAGGGCCATGAGGCTGCGATAGATGGCCTCTGGGTCCTGATCCCGCAAATCCTCCACCCGGCGAAACCCGAGGTCGTAGAGATCCTGCGCGATGCTTCTGCCCACCCCCGGAATCCGGGTCAGCTCATCCATGGCTGCCGCGTGTTCGTCCACGGCTAGCAACGCTCGTAGACTTCGTCGAGAATCTCCTTGGCACCGGCGGCAAGCACCTTGTCGGCAAGACGGGAACCGATGTCCCACGCCTCGTCCACCGGGCCGGAGAGTTCCATGCGGATGGGCCGGGAGCCGTCCACGTCGGCCACGAAGCCCACAAGGGTGATGCTCTCGCCGTCCAGACGGGACCACGCCGCGATGGGCACCTGACAGCCGCCGTCGAGGCCGGTCAGGAAACCGCGCTCGGCCAGCACCTGATGCTTGGTGGCCTGATGGTCGAGGAAGGCGAGCATGTCCTGCACTTCCTTGTCCTCGATGCGGTATTCGATACCGAGCGCGCCCTGCGCCACGGCCGGGAGGAACTCCGGCGGGCCGAGGATTTCGACCTTGGGCGCGGAAATTTCGAGACGGTTGAGGCCTGCGGTGGCCACCACGATGGCGTCGAACTGGCCGTCGATGAGCTTGCCCACGCGGGTGTCGAGGTTGCCGCGCAGGGACTCGATGGTCAGGTCCGGCCGCAGATAAAGAAGCTGGGACTGGCGGCGCAGGCTGCTGGTGCCGACCACGGCCCCCTGGGGCAGGTTCTTCAGGCCGTCGTACTTGACGGAAAGAAGCGAGTCGGTGGCTGCCTCGCGCTCGGGGATGATGCCGACCTCAAGGCCTTCGGGCAGTTCGGTGGGCACGTCCTTCATGGAATGCACGGCGATGTCCGCGCGTCCGTCGAGGAGCGCTTCCTCGATCTCCTTCACGAAAAGGCCCTTGCCGCCGACCTTGGCCAGCGGGACGTCGAGGATCTTGTCGCCTTTGGTCTTGATCTTGAGCAGTTCGACCTCAAGGCCTTCGTGCTCGGCCCGGAGCAGTGCGGAAATGTGCTCGGCCTGCCAGAGGGCGAGCTTGGAGCCTCTGGTGGCGATGGTGATTTTCTGTTTCATGTCGCTCGGGATGTAAGAAGTCTAGCCGCAGCTGGAGCAGTCGCCGCCGACGCAGCCTGCACAGCCTGACGGCGCGCTGGGCGCTGCGGTCGATTCGGATTCGGTTTCGGGAGCGGCTCCGCCCATGCGGGTCCTGCAGGCGGAGATGAGCTTTTCGGTCGCGCCGGACTTGCACTCCGAGCACGCCGGGATTTCGTCATGACTGAAGACCAGTTCCTCGAACTCCTTGCCGCAATCCTTGCAAACGTATTCATATATGGGCATTGATTCCCCCGTGTCGGTTACTCTTCGCGCGCCGGGCGCGGTGTTTCTGCTTATCGGAAAAGACTCCGGCTGGCAACGTCCGGGAAACAATGGTAAGACTTCGGACACAAATGTCCACACGCTTTTTCAGCATTATACTGGCATTTTGACGTCCTCCCCTGTACTCGTAGCTTTCAGGACGAGCAAATAATGCAGAGAAAACCGCCGCGTTTACCCCCCAATGAGCCGGACTTCGGACATCAGGGCATCGACAGCCTCGACGAGCTGGTCCGGTGTGCCTTTTCCACCACCCGGGAGTTGACCATCGGCACCGGCACCACCAAGCGCAAGCAGGACAGCAAGATCCTCTGGATGGTGGAGCAGCAGGCCGAGGACGCTTACGCGGTGCGCAAGATCAACTCCCAGTTCGTGCCCGTAGGGGAAGAAACCATCATCACTGGCGACAAGCTCTTCCGTGAATTCACCCCTGAGGTGGAGATACACCTCACCAAGGTGGAGCCCGCCATGGTCAAGCTGCACCGCACGCTTGAACGCGGGGACCTGCACCGGCTGGTAGGAGAGCGCGACGAGGCCGAACTCGAATACAGCAGCGCGCTGGAGATCGACGAACTCAACGTCCGGGCCATCTTCGGCCTCGGCATCGTTCTGGCCCAGCGCGGGGCCAAGCGCCGGGCAAAGGCGGTCTTCCGGGACATCGTCAAGCTCGACGCCGCCTTCAACGAAGAGCACAAACACCTCTTCAACGAGTTCGGCATCAGCCTGCGCAAGGCGAAACTCTTCGACGAGGCCGTGCAGTACTACACCCGGGCCATGGAGCTCACCGAGAGCGACGACCACCTGCACTACAACATGGCGCGCGTCCACTACGAGCTTGGGCAATGGGGCGAATGCGCCGACCACCTCGACCACAGCCTGCGGCTCAACGGAGAGCTGGAAGAGGCGGTCATGCTCTGCAAGCTCATCCTCGCCATGCATCTGGACAGGAAGGTCCTCGACAAATACGGCAAGCCGCCCATACCTGACGAGGTCGGCAAGCTGGTGGACGAACTGATCAAGGACGGGAGCCGGACATGAAACTCGACATAACGCTGGTCGGCAACTACTTCGCCCTCGGCCTCCTGCATCTCAGGCGCCCCACCATCAAGGCGGGCGTGAGCGCCTTCGGGAGCAGACGATGGGGAGAACTCCTGAACGGCATAGCTACGGGCCGGAACCGGAGAAGCTGCAGCAGGCCGTGGAAACGGCCATCGGCAAGCGCCTCGACGTGCCCTACAGCGGCGGCGGGGTCTGCCTTGACGACCAGTTCGGCATGGAGGTCTTCGTGGACAGCGAAGAGCACCCCTATGAACACGTGGACGGAAAATCCCGCATGATCCGGCTCGCCAGCTTCATGCGCGGCTTCACGAAGAACGACATGCTCTGCGAATGCAAGGCTACCGGCATCGGCTCGCTTGTCTGCCGCTGGAAGGACGTGGGCACGTTCGACGAGCGCAAGATCCGGCTCGAATACGACGACCTGCGTCAGGTCATCGGTTCCAACGATCCCTTCGAGGTGGTGACAGGCGTGACCTATGACGGCCATGAGCCCGACGTTCTACGCCGTGACGACGGCGAGGGCCTCAATCCCGAAAAACCCGTCTACCGCATCTCCTGATCCGCGGCAAAGAACGCCGCGAGGCGTCTGTCCGACCAGTACAGGTCTCCGCCGAAGGCCACGAATCCCACATGCCCGCCGTGTCGAGGCGTTTCCAGCAGCAGGTTCCGGTTCGTCCGGGCCGCCCGCTCCGGGTAGCACGACGCCGACAGAAACGGATCGTCACAGGCGTTGACCAGCAGCGTGGGCACACCGACATTCTCCAGGAACTGCAACGACGAGCTGCGGGCGTAGTAATCCTGCGCTCCGTCGAACCCGTGCAGTGGCGCGGTGTAGCGGTCGTCATAGACCTCGAAGGTACGAATGTCGTCCAGCCCGTGGAGGGAGATGTCGAGCTCCGGAAATCGTGCCGCCTTCTCGCGGACCTTTTCTCTGAGGCCGCGCAGAAAATAGGCCATGTAGACGCGGTTTGCCGGGCGTCCCATGACCTCTGCGGCTCCGGAGAGGTGGCAGGGCACGGAAAAGACCACGGCCCGGCGCACTTCGTCAGGCACAAGGTCGGGGTTCTCGCCGAGATACTTGAGGGTCTGGTTGCCGCCCATGCTGAAGCCCACCAGCCCGGCTTCGGCGTACCCGCCCCGCTCCAGCGTGTGGGTCAGCACGGTATGCAGGTCGTCCGTGACGCCGGAGTGATAGAGCCTCGGCAAACGGTTGGGCTCGCCGGAGCAGCCCCGGAAGTTCAGATTCACCGTATCCCAGCCCGCACGGTTCAGGGCCAGCGCGGCCCCGGCCACGTACTTGCGCCGGGAGTTGCCCTCCAGCCCGTGGGAAATGACCGCCACGCGATCCGACCCCACACGGCTCCAGTCGAGGTCGATGAAGTCGCCGTCAGGTGTTTCGATACGCTCCCGCTCAAAGGAAACAGGAGGGTGAGGGCGGGCCAGCACCGGGAACATGGTCTGCAAATGACCGCTGGTGAAGGGAAACCGGGGATGGTATGATGAGTCGTCGATAATGGGCATGCATTGGGCAATGCCCCATTTGATCCAAGACATCAAGCGCACGCCTTGAAATCGGTGTAGAGGTGCGCTCATGAACAAACACGTTTCCCACGACAGGGTCGCGGCGATGGATGTTGCGCGCGGGTTCGCGGTCCTCTGCATGGTCATGATCCACGTCGAGATGTTTCTCGCGCCAGAAGGCCCGGACCTGATTTCGATGCGCGCCGTGGTCGAATTGCTCGGATCGGTCCCAGCCGCTCCGGTCTTCATGTTCCTGATGGGCGCGTCGCTGGCCTTTTCCTCGCACACCGCGCCGGGACAGCTCATACGGCGCGGCCTGCTGCTCCTTGGCGCAGGATATGCGCTGAACGTGCTGCGGCTCATGCCCGAGGCAGGATATGCGCTGACCAAGGACATCCCGCCCATGGAGGTCCTGCCCCAGATGTACGAAATCGACATCCTGCACTTTGCGGGACTGGCGCTAGTGATTTTCGGTCTCTTCCGGCTGAACCGGCTGGGACGTCCGGGGCTGCTGCTTCTGGCGGCGACAGTCGCCCTGTGCTCCCCCCTGCTCTGGGGGCTGCATACCGGCATACCGCCGGTCGACATGCTGCTGGCCCCGATATGGGGAAAGCGGCCGAACACTTTTTTCCCGCTCTTTCCGTGGCTTGCCTATCCCTTGGTCGGGCTTGCCTTCGGGCGCACGCTGACCTTGGCCGAAGACCGCAGACAGTGTTTGTTCCGCCTTGGCATGGCCGGACTCACGGTCGCCACGGTGACAGGACTGCTACTACTGGCTTTTCCTGATCTCGCCCGCTCGTTCTACCGGCCGTACCCGCTGCTGGTGCTCTTCATCATCGGCTTCGTCCCGTTCTGGACGTGGTGCTGCGGTCTGGTCGCGCCCCTGCGCGCCCTGCGACAGCCCGTCCGGCTTCTGAGCGAGTGGAGCCAAGGCGTCACCGTATTCTACGTGGCCCACTGGATCATCATCGGCTGGATCGCAGTTCTGTCATTCGACATCGAGACCCGTACCGAATTCCTGCTTGTCTCGGCATTTGTCGCGGCTGGCGCGCATTGCGTCATGCGGGCTTGGCGCAAGGAATAACCACACAAAAAATCGACTATTATCATTGCATCTTCGTGTGCTTTGTATAGTAGATATTGAATGACCTTCCGAACCGGATCGGCCCTGCTTCTGGCCGCTGCACTCCTTGCGCTTACCGCGCCTGTGGCCTTCTGCATGGGCAACCGGGCGCTGCTGATCTGCTCGTACCATCCTGCGTTCCCGACATTTTTCAAACAGGCGAAGGGGTTGCACTCCGTCCTCGACCCCGCCGGGGTTCAGCTCGACATCGAGTTCATGGACTCGAAACGTTTCAACACGCCTTCGGACATCAGACGCTTCAAGGGCATGCTGAAGACCAAGCTGAGCGCGCTCGCCAAGTACGACATTCTGCTCACGGCAGACGACAACGCCTTCAACTTCGCCATAGACAACCACGAGGAACTCTTTCCCGGACTCCCTCTCGTCTTCTTCGGTATCAACAATCGCGATAACGCCCTGCGGCGCATCCGGGACAAGGACTATGCAACCGGCGTGTTCGAAGAGCTCTCCATTCGCAGGACCATCGCACTCATCACCGAACTCCTGCCCGAAACGCGAGAGATCATAGCCATATCCGACCCGACACTGACGGGGCAAACCGACCTGCAATCCTTCCTTGAAGAACAGCGGCGGACCAAGGCCAACCTCCGGGCGCTCGACCTCTCAATCCTCAGTTGGGAAGAGCTGGCAGAAAGGCTGAATGGCCTTGAAAAGGGACAGGCCCTGCTTTTGCTCTCGGCCTTTCATGACCGCAGAGGCAGCCTGAAAAGCTTTGAAGAAGGAGCCAAACTCATTCTTGACCATGCACCAGTGCCGATCTTCCACCTGTGGGAGCACGGCGTGGGGCAAGGGCTGGCAGGCGGGCACGTGGTGAGCCACTATAATCAGGGACGTCTCGCAGCCCTCATGGCCACGGAGATTCTTGACGGCCGCTCACCGGACAACGTCCCGGTCATAGACGGGGATGACGCCAACGTCTGCATGCTTGACAGAAAAGTCATGGACCGTTTCAACATGCAAATGCGCCGCCAGCGCCACGACGCCATACTGCTCAACGACACCCCGCCGATCTGGGATCGTCACTGGGCCATCATCCGTACTGGCGGACCGATAATGGTCGTGCTGCTCTTGGCAGTGGGATACCTGCTGTACCTGAACAGGGCGCTGCAAAAAGCCAGAGACAGGCTGCGGGCCAGCGAGACCCGCTACCGCACCTCCATCAACTCCGCGCCCGATGCCGTGTTCATGACGTCCACGGAAGGCTCCATTCTCGAGGCAAATAAGGCTGCATACTCGCTGACAGGGATGGACGAAGCCCGCAGGAGGCTCGAAGGGCGCAGCATCTTTGACCTGCTGCCTCAGGACGAGTGGCAGCGGGCCCGTGAGGCGCTTATCACCCTGAACGAGAAGGGTGTCTATCGAGGCGGGAGCACTTCGCTTGTTTTCGGCAACACGGATCGGTACGCCTATGTGGATGCCGTCAAGATGCCCGAAGGGGCTCTCCTCTGGTTCTGCAAGGATGTTACTGAAATACGGACCGCACAAAAGGCGCTGGAGGAAAGCGAAGCCCGGTTCAGAAGCCTTATCGATCAGGCCGCGGACGCGATCCTGGTGCTGAACATGGGCGGGGAGATCATCACTGCCAACCGCAGCGCGTGCTTTGCCCTCGGATACGGCTCCTCCGAAATTCTGGCCCGCCGCTTCGAGGATCTGGTCCCGGACATGGAACTGGCAAACGGCTGGGGCTCCTGGCCGCAGCAGCCAGAGACTCTGGAGCGCGACCTCAGGCGCAAGGACGGAACAATCCTGCCCGCCGAGATTCGCGTCGGGGGCATCTCATACGGTGGCAAGCACATGTTGCTGGCCATCGCCCGCGACATCACCAAGCGCAGGCGCAACGAGAACCGCATCCTGCGGGAATCCGCGGTGAACCTCGCACAGGCGACCATCGCAAGGGAGCTCACGCAGCCCGACATGAGCCTTGCCGAGATCACCAGACTCATCCTGCAGCACACACTTGAAATCACCGGCAGCGAGCTCGGCTTCGTCGGAACCATCGATCAGGAAAGCGGCGACCTGATCGTGCACACGTTCCGCTATATGATCGAGGATCAGCTGTGCAACATGAAGAAAAAGAATCCGGTCTTCCCCAAACGAAACGGCATTTACCCGGGCCTTTGGGGCGCACCGCTCAACTCGCTGGAACCGCTCCTGACCAACAGCCCGGAAACACATCCGGCCGCCATCGGCATGCCCGAAGGGCACGTTCCCCTTCACCGGTTCGCCAGCGTGCCGGTGGTGCACGAAGGACAGCTCGTGGGGCAGATCGCCGTGGCCAATTCCCCGGAGGATTACACGGATGCCGCCATCAACGCGCTCTCAAGCATGGCCAGCCTGCTGGCACTTGCGCTTAGCCGCAAAAACATGGACGAGGCCATGGTCGCGGCCAAGGAACAGGCCGAGGCCGCCAACCGGGCCAAGAGCGAGTTTCTGGCAAACATGAGTCACGAGATTCGCACCCCCCTCAACGGCATCTTCGGCATGTTGCAACTGGCCCTCTCCGAAGACCTGCAGCCGTCACTGCGTAGGTATCTGGAAACCGCGCTGGAGTCTGGACGCAACCTTCTCGGCGTCATCAACGACATTCTCGACTTCTCCAAGGTCGAAGCGGGCAAAATAGAACTTTTCAAGGAAGACTTCTCGCTGGCCTCCACCGTCTCCTCAGTCATGGAAATGTTCCGGCTCTCGGGAGACCAGCGCAACATCGCGGTCACATGGCATGTGTCACCCGCATTGCCGTCGCTGGTGCATGGGGATGCGGGTCGCGTGCGCCAGATTCTCTTCAACCTCGTGGGCAACGCCATGAAGTTCACGGAACAGGGCTGTGTCTCCGTGGAGTGCCACCCACTGCCCGGCGGCGCGGACGAGGTCAGAATTCTGATGGTCGTCGAGGACACCGGCATCGGTATCCCCGATGACAAGCTGGAGGATATCTTCGAGGCCTTCTCGCAGGTGGACGGCTCTCACAGTCGGCGCTATCAGGGCTCCGGTCTGGGCTTGCCCATCGTTCGCCGCTTCGCGCAGCTGATGAAGGGGGACGCGCTCCTTGAAAGCGAACTGAACGAGGGCACGAGCGCACTGATATGCCTTTCGCTTGAGCAGGCCATGGGCCGCGCCGAGGCGGATCCCCTTCAAATCTCGGATGCGTCAAGGCTTACGGGCCTCAAAATTCTTCTGGTGGAAGACGAACGCGTGAACAGGCTTGCCGCAAGCAAGATGCTGGAGCAGGCAGGGCACGAAGTGCTTACCGCGGAAAACGGACGGAAAGCTTTGGCTGTACTCGCCGAAACCAAGCTCGACGTAATTCTCATGGATATCCAGATGCCGGAAATGGACGGCATGGAGGCAACTCGAACCATCCGCGAAGACAACGTGGGAGGACAGGGCGACATCCCCATCATCGCCCTGACGGCCCATGCGCTCAAGGGTGACAAGCAGGCGTTCCTCGCCGCAGGCATGGACGGATACATCGCCAAGCCGGTGCAGAACGACGACTTTGACGCCGAATTGCAACGCGTGCTTGGAAACAGGTCCGACTAACCGTTGAGGGGCAGGAGGATTGTGAAAGTGCTTCCCCGTCCGAGAGCGGAGACGACCTCGATGCTTCCACCATAGTGGTCAACGATTTCACGGGCAATAGTCAACCCGAGACCGGAGCCGCGCCGCGTGCGCCGGAGCGTGTCGCCCTGCTCCACGCGATGAAAGCTTTCGAAGATGCGGTCCAGTTCGTCTTCCGGAATACCCCTGCCCGTGTCATTGATCTCGATGCGCACCTGCGCATCCTCGACGTTCACCAGAAGCGAAACAGTACCGTTTTCGGTGAACCTCGCGGCGTTGTTGACCAGGTTGAGCACGGCCTGCTCCAGCCGCACGGGATCAAGTCGCATGGTCGGCAGCGCGGCGGGCATGTCCCATTCAAACGCGACGTCCTCATTTTCGCTGAACAGCCGCTCGCCTGCGGCAACAGCTCCTTCCAACGCCTTGCCGAGGTCGACGTCCTCATCGCGCCACTGCATCTCGCCGCTTTCCAACTGCGTAAGGTCAAGAAAATCGTTCACCAGCTTGGTCAGGTGCTCGCCCTCTTCCTCCACAATGCCGAGTTTGCGCTCCAGTCTGCGCGCGGCAGCGCTGGACTGATCACAGGAGTCGCCTGCGGAGAGAACGGCCTCCACATCCTTTCTGAGCAGCTTTGAAAAACCGATAATCGAGGTCAGGGGAGTGCGAAGATCGTGGGAGACCGTTGTCAGCATGGATGATTTCATCTGGTCCAGCTGCAACAGCCGGGTTCTTGCTTCGTCCAGTTCACGCGTCTTTCCGGCAAGTGCGTGGCTCCTGTCCTTCAGGTCTTCAGCCATCTTGAGGTTGGCCTGCAACTCCTGCTCCTGAAGGCGGCGCTTTTCTGTGACGTCCAGCATCATGGCCAGATCGGCAGGCTCCCCGCCGTGGTGGACCGTGCGGGAGAAAATCTCCACCCAACAGGTGCTGCCATCCTTGCGCAGCCCCCGGAAAACATAATTCTCCCTGACGTCGGGCTTTCCTTCCTGCTTGCGCTCCATCTGTTCGGCAACCATGAGACGGTCATCCGGGTGGATGATCGAAAGCACGTCGTCGGGAGCAAAAGCCAGCAGCTCGGCCCGCGTATAGCCGAATATCTTTGCCATGGCCCTGTTGACGTACTCGAACCGGCCATTGCGCAACACGCAAATGCCGAGCAGGGCTTGGTCAGT
Source organism: Salidesulfovibrio brasiliensis JCM 12178 (assembly GCF_001311825.1). Lineage (GTDB taxonomy): Bacteria > Desulfobacterota > Desulfovibrionia > Desulfovibrionales > Desulfovibrionaceae > Pseudodesulfovibrio > Pseudodesulfovibrio brasiliensis. The sequence goes on from NZ_BBCB01000014.1 coordinate 16,249, forward strand.
ATAGATCCGAAACCGCTCCTGACTCTCAAGCAGGTCACGGCGGGCCAGTCCCTGCTCCAACGCCCTGTGCAGCCGGTCACCCATGGCACGAAAGAGCGCCTTCTCCCGTTCGGTCCAAACCCGATCGCACGAGCACTGGTGAAGCCCGAACAGCCAATGGGTGCCGTCATCGGTTCTGATGGACATGGCCAACATGCTGCGCACTGAAAAACTGGCCGCCAGCATGGCCGGGACCGACACCTTGCCGCCAAGCTCCGCTGCCGTGGGCTCCTCGTTTCGCAACACCACGTCCAAAAAATACTTGTCGGAATCGGCTATGGAGTATTCGCCTCCCACGCTGGCAAGACCCGGATAATCCATGGCCGTGCGCTCCGCCGGAATCTCCCACGACTGCAAGTCTTCACTCGTTGCGCGCATGAGCCACGCCCTGTCCGAACCGAGCGCCTGCCGGACGACTTCGAGCGCCCTGCCCGCGGCATCCTCCAGACTCCCCCCGCATCCGAGCGCGTGCTCAAGGGACTCCATGGCCTCACGGTGCCAGCGCAGGTCCTCGTGCTCACGCTCTGCTTCCTTGCGGGACATGATGTCCACGACAAGCGCATCCACAAGCACCGTATCGCCTTCACGCACAACTTGGCCCCGCTCCTGCAGCCAGCGCAACGAGCCGTCTTTGTGAATCATGCGATATTCGATCTCGTAGGCGTCCTCAGCCTCGACGGCCTTCCGGACAGCCGCAGCCACCGAGGCTCGGTCATCTGGATAAATGAACGGAAGGTAGGCTCCCCGATCCATGAAGCGCTCTTGGGAAAAGCCGGTCAGCGCCTCAATCTGGCTGCCCATATACCGAAGCGTCCGCTCCTCGTCCGGCTGGCAGCGCAAGACCATGCCGGGCACGTTTGCGGCAACGGTGGCCAACGGATCACTGACGGCGACGCTTGCAACCCCGGCATCATCCTGCCTCTTGAGCAGCCCGAACCCGGCGGCAGCCGCAGCGCCGATCGCGGTCAGGCCCCCAGCGGCATGACCAGGCAGCGCAAAGCACAACACCGCAGACGAAGCGGCAAGCACGCATGATGCGGCAAACCAAGGCTGGCGCGAACTCATGGGGACAGCTCCTCCGGTTGATTCCCGACGAGATTAGCAATGTTTTCATGGAAATGCCATCACAGGATTGTCCTCGAAATAATGGACTCGGATTCATCTGACGTGCTATGCGCATTCATGCGGGACCAATCGACATACGAGACAGCTTTATTGGAGAGAATCACGTGGCAACCGAACAGTTGAACGACGCGAAAACCATTCTGAACCGTACCCCTGTATTTGACCGCGACAAGAACGTCTGGGCCTATGAACTGAGCCTGCACAACACCACCCCCGAGGCCGACTCCGAAGAGGAAACAAGGCTCATCCTCGAAGAGTTCGAGGCGCAGCTTGCATCGGACAAGCGAATCCTTCTGGAGTTCGACAAGCAAACCCTGCCCGAAGACCTCGGCCAGTGGGGCATCGGCCCGCGTCACGTCCTCACCCTTCCCGGCTCAGAAGAGGCCGACCCGCATTCGATGCTCGAAACCGCCCACAACATCGGCGCCAAGGTCGCCGCGAGCTTCGATGCCTTGCGAAACACCAACGGCGGCCTGCTGGAAAAAAGCGACTACCTGCGGGTTTCGATCCGAAACAAAAGCCCCCGCGAGGTCATGAGTATCCGAAAGGAAGCCGAGGCCTTCAACGGTGAAATCCTCGCCGTGGACATCGACTCGTGGGAAGCCTTTGAAGGCACGCGAGCCCTCGGGTTCCAGTATTTCCAAGGCCCCTTCTTCACCAAGCCCTTCTTCAGGCCGGGCGAGCCGGTGAGCGCAGCCGCCGTGGCCAAATTGCAGATTCTGCGCGAGCTGAACATGCCCGAGTGCGACATGACCAGACTGGCCGAGTCCATCGCCTCGGACGTAGCCTTGAGCTACCGTCTGCTCACCTACATCAACTCGGCATCCTTTTGCATCGCGCATCGCATCAAGTCCATTCAGCAGGCCGTGACGCTCCTCGGCCTCAATGAAATCAAGAAATGGGCGATGGTGGTACTGATGTCCGGCATGGACGACTCCGAACGGGGCAGCGAACTGGCTTACATGGCCCTGCAACGCGCCCGTTTTCTGGAATCCATGGCCTCGCTCGACAGCGTGAAATACACCGCAGGGACCATGTTCATGCTCGGCCTCTTCTCCAAGCTTGACGCACTGCTGGCGCATCCCATGGAACAGGTACTGGAGAACCTGCCCATTGACGACGAAGTCAAAGGCGCGCTGACCGGCGGCGATGTGCCGCTGAGAAGCTGGATTCGGATGCTTGAGGCAATCGAATGCGATGACTGGAAAAAGGCAAACGACGTGCTTGTGTCACACGGAGCCTGCCTGCCCCACGCTGCCGCCAACTACCTGAAGTCGTGCTCATGGGCCAATCGGCAGTGCAGCCTGATGCGCGGATAGCGTGCTACTGGCGCAATTCAGCAAGACGGAACAGGCCCATCATGTCGAACACCGTGCGGAAGTTCTCGGACAAGCCCGAGATGTAGACGCGGCGGCCACGATCCACGCACTCGGACATCTGCGACGCCAGTGAAGAAAGCCCGGCGCCGTTGATGGAAGTGTTGTCGTCGAACCGCAGCACGATATCCCCTTCCAGACGGCAGGCATCCTTGAACGCCCGCGCCAGAGTCGGCCCGCTCAATGCCGTGACGTTGCCCCGCACGTGAATGGTGGTGTCGTTCCCGTCTATCTCCACACGAACAAGGCTGTCCTCGTTGCGGGAAAGCGAGATACGCTCCTCGGCCCTGCGCAGGGCCTGCTCCAGCGCGTCGCGTCGCACGGGCTTGTCGATGAAATCCGTGGCGTCGAGGTTGAGCGCCTTGATGGCCAACTCCATGTCGCCGTGACCGGTGATGACGATGACCTCCGCCGCGGGAGAAGCCTTCTTGATGGCCCTGAGCACCTCGATGCCGTCCATAATGGGCATCTTGATGTCCGTCAGCACGATCTCCGGCCGCTCCTCCATAAACTTGTCCACCCCCTCCTGTCCGTCGGACGCGCACACGGTCTCGTAGCCCATGGCCTCCAAGAGAAGCGTGAACATTTTCAATGTCGGCTGCTCATCATCGATAATCAGTATTTTTCGCGTCATGCTGACTCCCTCTCCGGCGCGGCAGGCAGTTCAAGGATGAACCTCGTCCCCTGCGGCGGATTACTCTCGATGTTCATTGACCCGCCGTAGTCCTTGACGATGCCGTAGGATATGGCAAGCCCGAGGCCCATGCCCTGCCCCGCTTCCTTGGTAGTAAAAAACGGTTCGAAGACTTTGTCCAGCACATCCGCCGGAATGCCGCCCCCGGAATCTTCCACCTCGATGAACACTCGTCCGGAATCGCTCCATGTTCGGATGCCGATGCGCCGGCCGTCCTCTTGATCCTTGTCGTTGATGGCGTCACGAGCGTTGGTCACAAGGTTGAAGAGCACCTGCTGCAGCCGGTTGTTGTGTCCGAGCACCTCAAGCCGCCCCTCGGCCAGATCAAGATCAAAGGTGATGTTGTCCAGCTCGAACTGCCGCTTGAGGATGGAAAGCACGTCCGTGACCACCGCGTTGACCGGCACACGCTCCCGCACGAAGTCAGACTTGCGGCCAAAGGAGCGGAGGGTATTGATGATGCCGGAGGCACGGTCCACCTGCGCGCTCATCTCCCGCACCACGTCACGGTACTGTTCGGGAGTTACGGGCACGCCGCCGTCATCCATCATAAGCATAAACTCGCTGCCCATCTTGATGGCGTTGAGCGGTTGGTTGAGCTCATGGGCGATACCGGCGGACATCTCGCCGAGCGATTTCATCTTGCCCGCCTGAATGAGCTGGGCGTCCTTTTCGATCATCTCGGTGATGTCGGTGGCGGACACAATTACCGCCCTGCGCCCTTTGTACGAGATGGCACAGGCATGCATGTTGACGTAAAAAGGTTCGCCCCGGCGCTTGTAGTGCAGCACTTTCGGGTAGTAGATGCAGTCGGAACTCGAGGTGTGGCTGTCGAAGCTCCCAGCCACGTATTCCGGCCAGAACTCGGAAAAAAGCACGCCGGCCACCTCAGTGCGATCATACCCATAAAGATCCTGCACACGCGGGTTGGCGTCGATGACCTGTCCGGTCTCGCAATCGAGCACGAACACCGGGTCCGGACCGGAATCGAACAGCGAACGGTACTTTTCCTCAGATTCCCTGAGCCGACGCCGGTACAGCTTGATGCTCCAGACCATATTGCGGAACGAATCCGCGAGCTGGACCACCTCGTCCCCCTTTCTGACTCCGTAAAACAGACAACGGTTGCAGGCCTTGTATGTGTCCGAACTGACAAGGTCGGCCCGCTCCTGAACGGAGAGGTCGAAGTGCCAGCAAGGCAGATTGGAGTCGCAGAAGGCCGGACAGTCCGAGGGGTCCCACGCCTTGGCGGTGCCGAGGTTGATGGGAATGTCGAAGTTGCCCCGGCTGATCTCGTCGGCGATTTCCGTAAGGTTGCTGATTGGTCTGGTAATGTAGTGCGACAATCGGTTCGACAGGTACACCGCGATGAGCACGATGCCTGAGATGAAGCCGAGGAAAGCCACGCGCAGCTTCGAGATGAGGTTGTCTATGTGGCTTTTGCTCAAGCCCACATGCACCGTGCCGATGCGGTACAGCCCCTCCTTGATCGGCACGGCGATGTCAATGGCCGGGTTGCCGAAAAAGCTGACGATCTCCACACTGCGCACTGCGCCGTCGGGCACCGAGTTGACGGTCAGGCTCTCGGGCAGGGGCTGCGTCAGGGTGTGGGCCACGATGTCGCCCTCAAGGTCTTCGATGAAAATGTATGAAACGAGCCGCCGCCGTTCATGCAGCCGGGCTTCGTCGAAAATCAGGGCCAGCAGACGCGGGTGGTCTCGGTCAAGGATGTAGCCGCCACCTCGCTCTGCTATGGAGTGGGCGATGGCGCTCCCGCGCATTTCAAGCTCTCTCGTCAGGGACGAAACGAGAATCCAGCGTGCGATGAACGCAATGGCCACGCTGATGAACATGACGCCCACGAGCATGGAGAAAACCAGCTTGTTCTTGAGGCTGGCCTGATCGAACCGCTTCCACGCGGAACGGAAGAGACTCATCATGACGAGCCTCCGGAGCCATTGGCATCCTCAAACACGCCCCAATCCTCCAGCGGCACGAACTTCCCGTCATGCAGACGGGTGAAATGCACGCTGTCCATGCCCTGGTGGTCTCCGGGGCCGAATGAAATGGTCATGCCTGCCCCGACACCGTACTGCTCGATGGACTCAATGGCGTTGATGAATTTTGCACGCGTGAGGTCGCGCCCGGCACGCTGCAGGCCCTCAACGAGGACTCTCGCGTTGAAGAACCCTTCCAACCCAACATAGCTCGGCCGTTCGCAGGGTAATACTTTTCAAGCAGTTCCACATATTCAAGCGCAACACCAGACGGCTCGTACGTCCCGAAACCGAACGGCGAGGGGACCACCTGCGACATAACCACCGGTGCATCCGGCTCGGTACTCAGCCTGCGAGCAAGCTCCTCCGCGCCGACGAACGAAACGGTATAGAAAAGAGGGTTGTATCCGTTTGATTCGGCCCGCAGAATAAACTCGGCGCACGCCCCGTAGGTTCCTATCATGACAACGGCTTCTGCGCCCGACTCCATGATGCGCGACAAACCTTCGCCCACGCCGAGGGTGCCGCGGATGTAGGAGCCGCGAGCCACAGGCTCCAGACCGAACCGCTTCAGGGCCAGCTCAGTGCCTACGAGGCCGTCGAAGCCGTAGGCATCGAACTGATAGAAAACCGCGATCTTGCGCAGCCCGAGTGTCTGGACCATCTGCCGCACGGCTGCTTCGGTTTCCTGATAATATGACGCGCGGATGTTGATGACGTAGCGATTGAACGGCGTCCGCAGGGCCTTGGCTCCGGTGAACACGCCAAGCAGCGGGATACGCGCCTCCTCAAGCATGGGCAGCACACGAACAGTTGTCGGGGTACCGACGTAACTGAACAAGGCAAAAACGTTGTCCCTGATGAGGAATTCCTGGGTATTGGCAAGGCACTTGGGCGGATCGTAGGCGTCATCCTTGACGATGAGCCGAATTGTCCTGCCGTGCACGCCGCCATTTTCGTTGACGTGCCGGATGTAACTCATGGCGCCGCGCAGGGTCTGGGTGCGAGGTAGCCCGCATGCCCTGTCAGCGCAAGCGACGAGCCGAGGACGACCTCATTGTCAGTAATCCCCGAACGGCCTCCTCTCGCCCTTTGCTGCTCGGCCTGCGGCGAGCAGGCCATCAACAACACGGCGAGGGCCATAAACAGCACGCGCTTCACACCAACCCCCTCAAGCAACCAGAATTACGGTCACGTTACGTTCCAAAGAGGTAAAATACAAGTGGCGAAGCGTAATCCTCCCTTTGATCCCATGAAAACCCTCTGTTTCCCCTTGACCCGCGCCGTTTGATCGATTAATCATCTCCTCCCTCAGCCAGAGTAGCTCAGTTGGTAGAGCAACTGATTCGTAATCAGTAGGTCGTCAGTTCAACTCTGATCTCTGGCTCCAGGGATAGTCAAGCCCCACAAAGACTTATGTCATTGTGGGGCTTTTCTTTATTTGGTTATATTGACAACTGTACGCAAAATGTACGCAATATTACTCATTCAACCCTAAGGTGCTCCAGTTTGCACGCCAGCTCTTCCGCAACCCCTGAGATCATACAATGCAGTCGTTTTTGGGCCGCTATATACCCATCCAGTTTTTCAGCTAAGGGAACAAATATCGAGTCCTCATAGAAATCCCAACACCTATACGCGAACTCCATTTCCACATAGTGAATAGTCGGACACAACTCCTTAAGGGCTTTAATGTTGTGCTTCGCCCTATCTATTCCATAGTCAGCCATCGCAAAAACTTCTAACTTTTGCCCTTTTGAATTCAAGATCAAAATCTCTTTTGCCATCTCAGCGCAAGCGTCATACTCGTTTGCACTGACCAGAAAGACCACAACGTCATAATCGTCTTTCCACATGTAGTCTTCTGGTGACAATATCACAAAAAAACCTCCCCCATTTTTCGAATCAGAGTATGAAGTAAAGATTCCTTGTGACCAGCAAATCATAGAATCACCCTGTTCACCCTTTCCTACGATCGCAATTTTCATTTTAAACTCCTTTAAGTTGATCAATTGTCCAGCTTCAAACGATTCAACGAAGCCCGGAGATGATGATCAGACAGATGAGCATAAATCTCCGTAGTTCGCTTATCAGTGTGTCCCAACAACTCACCGATAGCCTGAAGCGATTCACCAGCCTCCGCCAGATTCGACGCAAAGGAGTGTCGAAGGTCGTGTAAACGCATGTCAGGATGTCCGGCATCTACTAAAGCTTGCTTCACAAGCCCTGTTAATGTGTCCGGGTGTCCAAAGCACTTGAAAACGCGCCCCTGGCGGTCATCGAAGGATTCCAAGATTGCACGAAACTCGGGATGCATTGGATAACGCTTTGCCAAGTGGGTCTTACTCTTCCGAACAAGATAGCAATCTCGCTCGAAGTCGATATCTGCCCATTCAAGCGCAAACAGCTCTCCTCTGCGCCGCCCTGTGTACAACAAAGCAATCACAAAACGGCGGAGGTCCATATCCTCTATGGATTTGATGAGATTCGTGCATTCCTGTGCGGAAAGAAACGCGGGTGGCCGCTTGGCAGTCCTCAACTCCTTGTAGCCTTTGAAGGGATTCTCGTTCACGTATCCCCAATCAACTGCCTTGTTGAAGACAGCCCTCACATGCCGGATGTAGACATTGATTGTTGTAGTCTTCAGCTTCTTGCCCTTGCATTTCGCTACAAGGGTATCCAAAGACTTGAACCCGAGCTTTTCCAGGAACACAGAACGCTTTTCGACCTCAAGCAGCTTTCTCAAAGCAAGTCTGTTGGCCTTGAAGGTCTTTGGTTCCTGGGTAGACTCGGCCCATTCGAGGTATTCGTCTTCAAACTCGCCGAGGGAAACTGTGCTTTCCTCTTCTTTCAACTCTTCGAGTCGGCCAGCCAGATATTGGCGTTTGATCTCCGCGAAAAGCAGCTTGGCTTCAGACTTTTTCGAGGTACGAAGACTCATCCGTTTCCGGTTGACTTCGTAGTACCAAACACTACCCCGTTTAAAAGGTTCACGGAGTCCCATTATGCCCATAGTCATAGCATAAGTCTCCGCAAATGTTCAACAACTAGCCTGTCTCGACATTGCAGAAGTTGCTCAATACTCCCCTGCTCGATACGCCAATGACCAGACGGTAACTTTTCCGCACGAACAAGCCCCTGAACACAATAAGAGCGCATGGTATCGCGGCAGACGTTGAGCATGCTCATCGCCTGTCCCATCTTGAGCCAACGGCTCCGCTCTGTGTTTAAGGGCTTATTAGACATGAAATCCTCCTACGCAAAAGCATAGGAGGATTCTTCTAGACCTCAAAAGACCAAATGAGTTAAACTAGTCTAAACCACTTACATCAGTTGGCTTAATCATCTTCTCTTGGAGTTGATTCTCGTAGTCATAGAGTAGATATTTATACAATAGGTCGACAGAATAAGGTTTTATATCATTGGGATCGACCGCCACCTTAGTACGAGAGTGGACTATATTCAACAAATGCGCTTTGCTGACAAGCTTCTTCTTGCCCACATCTTTGGCGTGCTCATAGTCTAAACAAAACTCTTTATACTCATACGCTAAGGCAAGAAATCGATCCAAACGCCTTTCAAATTCGATAGACGAACTAGCAGACGTAGGACAACACCTTATATGAGCAGCGCAATACGGCAAGGCGTCTCTGTGATCTTTCCGGCTCTCGTCTGCATATGTTTTTGAAATATTAAATTTGAATTTCTTACCTTTCTTTTGGGCTTTTCTCTGCTTATCCGCATACCGCCAAGAGTACAGAGATTTTGCTTTGTTTATACCAGGTTCAGGAATGTCGTAATGTCGCATTGAAAACAACAGATGAAGAAACATCCCTGCCACATTTGACGACAACTTTCTCTTTCGCATGTCATCTAAAAATGTCTTTTTCCCAATCAACTTGGATAGACGGATAGCAATTTTCTTATAGGGTATCTTGCCAAAATCGAAGGCTTCGTTGTTTCGATGCTTGATAAGAAACCGGTAGTGTAGATAATCATATGCCTGCTTTTGGCGAAGGGAATTGTCAGGAAAAAGCATCGCAGCTCTAAGGCGAAACCAATTTGAATAGATCGATTGGTCCTCCTCGATAAAAAACTTGGTCATGTCTACCTCAACGCCACTAATAATTTGTACGCCAATTTGACTTCATCATTCGGACACTGGGCTATGTAATCGATCAAGAGTTTACGAAGGGTATCAACCTCTTCTTCATGCTCACATTGAATTAATTCATGGACTTTCATCCCAAGAGCACTTGCTATCTGATCAAGAGATTGGATAGTCAGATTGACCTCACCTCGCTCGATCTTGACCTGCCCCCAGTTTATGTTCCGGGCTTATGTTAGTCTGCACTCTTCTTGGAGATGCCCCCCCCGAACATGGCATGTGAGTTTAGTTACGATGGAGGCGAAATCTCCTTCAAGCGATAACAACTCGCACTTTTTAAGATTTTATACGAAATCTTAAAAAAGTGATCTCCGCAGAAGGGACATACTGTCAGATCAAGTATGAACCACTACATGTTAACAGCCCTCCCTGTACTATGAAGAGTCGCTTGGGGCTGGCCTTGCTCGGTAAGCTTCTTGAGGTACCGATTTGTTTCGCGCAATTCTGTCAAGATGCTTTCCTGACCACTGTCTATGACTGATTGCATCTCCCGCAATTGCTCAACTGTCGCTTCCCTGTTGTCAGTAAAATGAACAGCCAACTCATCTACCAAATCACTTTTCAGCATAGTAACTTCGGATTGGAACAAGCGAATCAAGCCCGCATAGGGGGACAACTTCCCCTATTCCTTCAGGTCTTTTTCCATCTGGTATTCTTCTTCGCTTATAGCCACGGCATCCTCACAGGCGGTAAAAACAAACTTATAACAATCCAAAACTTGAATTTAGAGTGTTTTGAATTGTTTTTCTAGCCCTAAAAGTCAGTATCCTTGCTTAGGGGCTAGATATGTCTGATTTTTCTGAAAGACTTGGCAAAAGAATACGCGCACTACGGCTGCAACGGGGGCTAACACTTGATGGGCTGGCTGAAATAGCTGCGTAAACGGGAAACACCTCGGCAAGTGCGAGCGTGGCCAAGCTAATGCTACGCTGGAGTTCCTCGAAAAGGTTTCAGCAGCCCTTGGAATTGAGCCTATTGCACTTTTTGACAATGCCCATGAGATGGATCGAAAGTCGCTTGCCGATGGATTAAAGCGGCATATTGACACGGCAAATGATCAAGAATTGAAGCTCATCTCCCGCATCGTTACTGCTGTTCTCAACTAACCGGATTCCGGTTGCCCTCACTCCCCCTAATATGTCATCACTTTTCCGAGGTTAATTGCCTCGGCTGGTTGACATTTTTCTTTTTTCTACTCACGATTCGTTAAATATTTAATCGTCGAATTTGGACTTGATATATGCCCACATTGCATTGGCTCACCCGTGACAAAGATATAGCAGCATCTTCGTTAGCCCCCTATCGCCTTCTTGAGGCCGTTGAGACATATGGCGATGATCCTGAAACGCAAAACATGTTGATCCATGGAGACAACCTTGATGCGCTTAAAGCATTGCTTCCGTTCTATGCTGGTAAGATAAAGTGCATATACATTGACCCGCCGTACAATACGCAAAGCGCGTTCGAACACTATGATGACAATCTTGAGCATACCGAATGGCTCTCTATGATGTATCCCCGGTTTGAGCTGCTAAGAGATTTGCTTTCTGAATCTGGCCTCATTTGGGTCAATCTCGATGACAACGAAGCGCACTACACCAAGATTATCCTAGACGAAATATTTGGACGAAAAAACTTTGTTGCAAACGTAATCTGGCAAAAAAGGACTTCGCCAGATGCTCGCGCAACAATCTCTGACGCTCATGATCACATACTTGTCTATGCAAAAGATTTTGAGACAATAAGGGCTAACCTAAACAAAATCGAACTAGATGAGGCTCAACGAGCTAAATACAAAAATCCAGACAACGACAGAAGAGGACCGTGGGTTTCAACCGATTTCACTGCACAAGGTTATCGACCGAACCAAATGTACAAAATCACGACTCCAGGAGGAACAGAATACCATCCCCCCGAAGGTCGATGTTGGGCCAACCTTGAATCTGTTTTCAACAATCTCGTTGCCAACAACAAAATCTGGTTTGGCAAGAAAGGCAATTCACGTCCACGAATCAAGAATTTTTTGTCTGATGCTCAGGGACTAACACCTTGGACGTGGTGGGGAAACCAAGACGTAGGACACAACCAGGAAGCGAAAAAAGAAATCAATAAGCTTTTCGGTGCTGGCAATGCTTTTGACACACCGAAGCCTGAGCGGCTCATTAAACGCATACTTCACGTTTCAACTACACCTGGCGACATCGTACTCGACTCATTCCTTGGCTCAGGTACTACTGCCGCAGTTGCCCACAAAATGGACCGCAACTACATCGGGATTGAAATGGGGGAACATGCTGAAACCCATTGTCTTCCGCGGCTAAAAAAAAGTGATCGATGGGGAACAGGGGGGAATCTCCGAAGCACTGGCATGGGAGGGTGGTGGCTCATTCAGATATTGCCAATTGGGTGATCCAGTGTTTGATGACGATGGCAAAATCAATCCGTCAATTAGATTCCCTGCCCTTGCTGCCCATATATGGTTCTGCGAAGCAAAATCTCCTTACACTGGCGATGCCGATTCACCACTTCTCGGCATCCACAATGGGATTGCTTATTACCTCCTTTTCAATGGCATATTGGGCGACAAAACGGTTAATGGCGGCAACATCCTCACGACTCCCATTCTGAAAAGCCTTCCCCCGCATGATGGCCCTAAGATCATCTATGGTGAAGGATGCCGATTTGGGGCCATGCGACTCAAGAAAGAGCAAATTATGTTCAAACATATCCCATACGACATCAAGGCTCGGTAATATATGTTCCAGCTCAAATCATACCAACTCGACACTCTTTCTGCCCTTGAGGATTACCTTGAGGACTCACGGCTTTCTGGCGATCCCAAGAAGGCTTTTGAAAATTTCGTAGCCGACAACCCAACCGACACCGGGCAGCAGTATCGCATCAGGCAGGGCATGGATGGTGTTCCGTATGTTTGCCTCAGACTTCCCACTGGTGGTGGTAAAACCGTCCTCGCGTCCCACACTATCGAAGTAGCAGCAAGAGCTTATCTCGAAGAAGAATTTCCCGTTGTCCTCTGGCTGGTCCCGACAAATACAATCCGTGAACAGACTCTTGAAGCCCTGAAGCAGAATGATCATCCCTACCGTGAGGCAATAGATAATGCTTTTGACGGGCAAGTCTCTGTTTTCGACATTGCTGAAGTAACTAGGATCAGCCTAAAGACATCGAAAGTCGGGTATGCGTCATTGTCGGGACACTCCAGACATTACGGGTGAAAAATACTGATGGGCGGCGCATCTATGCCCACAACGAGAACTTTGAACCGCACTTCACCCAAATTCCCGATAGCACGCCTGGACTGGAAAAGGATGATGAGGAAAATGTCAAATTTTCCTTCGTAAATATCCTCCACTATCATCGTCCGCTCATAATTATGGACGAGGCCCACAAGGCACGGTCGAGACTTTCGGCTGAGGTCGTTGAACGTATCAACCCGGCTTGCGTTGTTGAGTTTACCGCAACGCCTACCATGGGGAACGTGCTTTACCGCGTCTCACCGACTGAATTGAAGGCCGAGGAAATGGTCAAGCTCCCCTTCATGCTCACTGAGCATAAGAATTGGCGCAATGCTATCAACCGTGCTGTCACTGAAAGACGCAGCCTTGAAAAAACAGCCAGCGGGGATGCCGATTACATCCGGCCAATAGCTTTGATCCAAGCCGAGCCGCAAGGGCGTGAAGCAACCGTAGATGTCATCAAACAGCACCTCATCGAAAATGAAAACGTGACCGAAGCCGCCATTGCCATAGCCACGGGCAGCCAGCGGGAGTTGGATGGCATCGACCTTTTCGACAAGCGTTGCCCCATCAAATACATCATCACGATTGAAGCCTTAAAAGAAGGATGGGATTGCCCATTCGCCTATGTTTTTTGCTCGGCGCAAACTGTTCGCTCTGCCGTTGATATTGAGCAATTACTTGGCCGCGTCATGCGTATGCCCTACGCCAAGCGGCGTGAGATTGATGAACTGAACAAGGCGTATGCTCATGTCATATCTCCTGGCTTTGCTGAAGCTGCCGAGGAAATGCACGACAAGCTCATGAACATGGGCTTTGAAGACGATGAGGCTTTGGACAATATTATTCCAACCCAAGGCACATTTGAGGGTTTCGACGACACTCCACTTGGCAGAGCCGCCCAAGAAACGCCACCGCTTATTTTTCAGGTGACAGAAAAGCCTGATCTCTCCAAAGTGCGGACCTTTGAAGATGAAAAGGTTCAGGTCGAAAGGACCGATGACGGCTATCAAATGAAAGTCACCGGACACATTTCAGAAGACCAAGCTGAGGAGTTGGTTAAAATCATACCAGAGCCTGAGCAGGACAAAATCCGTAAAACCATCAAAATCCACCGCGACAAATTCCAAAGAAGACCCACCCCATTCGAGGCAGGCGTTCCCTTCGCTGTTCCCCTCCTGGGAGTCCTTGTAGAAGGAGACTTGGAACTTGCAAGCCCAGACTTGTGCCTTGAACTCCATGGATGGGACTTAAATGATTATCCTGCCCGTTTTGAGGGGAATGAATTTGTCTACGACGATGATGCCCAAACTTTCGAGTTTGACATCAAGGGCAACAAGGTCGTTTACAGCCACTCCGACGACACGCCCATATTTAGGCGCGGCTACATCAGCGACAAGTGGGATGAACCTCGCTTGGTCCGCTGGTTGGATCGTGAGCTTCACAAAATGGGCAAAGGGGCCGAGTTCCGGCAGGAAGTGATGATGGAGTTCATCCGAAAGTGCATCCACTCCCTCTTGAACTCAGGCGAGTTTGACCTCCTAGCCCTTGTCCGAGCGAAATTCCTGCTTGTTAAGGCGTTATTTGAAAAGATTGGCCGCTATAGGAAACAGGCTTACGAGAAAGGCTTCCAAGCTACTCTGCTTGAGGGCGGTGCGCCCGTTGAAGCGAGCTTTGATTTCAGCTTCGACTTCAAGAACAACGTCTACCCTTCAGCCGGGGAAGCCTATCGCGGTGCGTACACGTTCAAAAAGCACTATTACGGCAACGAGCGTATTCGTGACCTAAAGAACAACTCCGAAGAGTTCCGCTGCGCCCAAGCTATCGATACAGCCAAACAGGTTAAGCATTGGGTCCGCAACCTCCCATGGGGCAAGGAGGCATCATTCAGGCTTCCCACCTCCACGGATTATTTCTACCCCGACTTTGTTGCAGAGCTTGTTGATGGCCGCTTGTTCGCTCTCGAATACAAGGGCAAGCACATAAAAGACACCGCCGACACTCTTGAGAAAGAGAATATCGGCAAGCTTTGGGAAGAAAAGAGTCAAGGTAAGTGCATCTTCCTCCTCGGTCTGGATAAAGACGATATGGGCCGGGACATTCATGCTCAGGTAAAGAATAAACTAGCATAAGAGAGCAAACATGAAGTTTCCTGAAACGACGATTGCTGTCGACGAGTATTGGTCTAACGTAAAATCCGTTTTAAACGATGAAGGGTGTCGCATATTCTTTGACACAAACATCATTTCATTCTTTTTTAAAATTAATGCGTCTGCTCGGAATGAACTATTCACTTGGATCAAAGATCATGATGAGCAAATCAAAGTACCCAAGTACTGTATTAGTGAGTATTCGAAACGATACATCAGAAATAATCTCAGAGACTACCACTCACTTGAGCAAGATATAAAAAAGATTTGCAAAAGGCTTGAGGGAGCTAATGGATACGTTCATTTGCGCATCGATGATGACTTAGTTTCAAAAAATGTAAAATACGATGATAAGGATGACTTTCTAGATAAATACAGACAAGCCACCGGAGTCATTAATGACCTCGCTAAAATGGCGAAAGAAGAAAGTGAGTACTATTTTAACATCGCCAAGGAAATTAAAGACAATCTCGAAGACAAAATTCTTCCAACCGACCTTTTTTCCATTGTCTCAGAGTCCCACGAGACCTACGCATCACGATACCACTGCAGTATCCCACCTGGATTTGAGGACCAAAAGAAAAAAGAAGACAACCACTACGGCGATCTAATTATCTGGAATGAAATCCTTAATTTCTCTAAAGCTGAGGCAATTGAGAAGGCGATATTTGTTACACGAGATTGGAAAAGAGACTTCGTATACGCACCGCTGAAAGTAAAAAACGAGCGGGGTATTTTTATTAATAACAACAATGGGCAAGTATTAAAAATCGCCGATCCGAGATTAATCTCTGAGTTTAAAGTTCATACTGGCTCAGAGGAGTTTTATGTAATCAATTTAATCGACTTGATCGAGCTTCTTTCAAAAGAAGCCCCACACGACTATGCAAACATAGCAAGAGCGGTCCAAATTGCTATTTCTATCGATAGAAACGAGGCAACACAATCCGACCCAGAAGATCAGCCTCCAAGCGAAGAGACATGTGAGATCGAGCAAGAAGCTATTGAGCAGGTTGTAAATCAAATAGTTGATGAAATTGAAGAGGATTCATACAGCGAACGGGCGATCAAAGATTCATTATACACTATTTCTGAAGACGACGAGCTAGATTCCGTCATCGAAGACCTGAAAACTATTAACTGGCACACCCAAAATCCTGCAATCAGCAAGGTTCGAAATCTAGCCGTCCATTGCTCTCATGAGAACTATTCTAAAGACCAATGGTTTGTTCTTGGAAGAAACATCTATCAGTCCGCATGTGGAAATGCATTTAAAGCTGTTGAATTTATCGAGTCGTTGCATAGCACGCTTGAATCGTATCCTGAAGATGTACCCATGCATATTTTCAATGGCATGTTATTTGAGGTATATTTTGACAGTAATGGTGAATTTAGAGGTGACAACCTCAAAGACCGCTTGATTGGGCAACTCGCAAAGCTCCAAAGATACGAAAAATTTTCTGAGTGCTTCGAATTTATCCATGATCGCCTTGGAGATTTCGCCAAGGATGTTGTCTTCGTTCCACGCCATCCACCAGAGGGTGTTACCCTGAGGCTCAACTTCACAGCAGGTACTCCTCCGCAAATAGACTCAATTCAAACTGAAAGCGGTATGGAACTTTTGGTTGAGGAAGAGGAAATTTTTAGCCCCTTTAGCAGTAATCATGAGTACGACATTATATCTTTCTCCAAAAAATTAAGGGAAAGGTATCATATTCCGAAAAGTCAGATGGAACTGGATTCAAACTTTGACGATCTCCCTCATGCCTTCACCTTTGACGGCCATTATGATCTAAAATAGAAGGTGGTTATGCCTACCAGTGGAAAAACAATCCAAATCTTTCTACCCGATGGCAACCCTCGCGGTGTAAAGGTTGCAGACATCACAAGTAGAATAATCCAAGCTACACTTATTCCTCGATCAATGCTGGCAAGTGTTTCAAAAGAGTACATTGAGGGTGTCAGTCTCTACCTCTTACTAAGCGACCGCAGTGAAACAGGAAAACCCAAAGTATATATTGGGGAAACAGAAGATGGCCAAGTTCGTTTAAGGCAGCATTCGAAGACTAAAGATTTTTGGCAAAGTGCCATTGTTATCACCTCTAAAACGCAGCACTTCACGAAGGCTCATGTTAGATTTCTTGAGTGGTACTGTTGGGAAACAGCAACCGCTGCAGGACGCTATACCGTTGTGAACACAAACACTCCATCGAAGCCGCACATACAGCCTCCTGCCGCTGCAGATTTGATGGACAACTTTGAGACAATCAGGATTCTAACCTCAACACTTGGCGCACCCGCATTCGATGAGATTAAAAAGCCCAAAGAAGCAGACATTCTTTGCTGTAAGGGCAAAAAAGCCCACGCCAAGGGTGAATATTCCGAAGACGGCCTCGTGGTATTCAAAGGCTCCACATGCAACCTCAAAGAAACGAAGACAGCGGGTTCTTGGGTAATTGGGATGCGCCAAAAACTGATTGATGAAGAAACCCTCATTCCAACTGGGGATGTATTGGAGTTCTCATCTGACTATATATTTTCTTCTCCAAGTGCAGCCGCTGCAACGGTATTAGCTCGCCGCGCAAACGGATGGAAAGAGTGGAAATACCCTAATGGTGACACGCTGGATAAGCGAATCCGCCAAGAAGACTAAAGGTTCCTGCTATGTCTATATGGAAAGAAATGCTTGAGACTAATTTGAAGGTCTTAGGGGAAGTAATCGTACAACAGATTGCCGACTACAACTATAAAGAGGGAATTTCGGCTTGGCTTTCTCAAGATTATGCGACTGCCTACGAACTTTTTAAAGAGTCAGCAAAAACGCATCCAATAGCCCAATACCACATGGGCTGTATGCTTTACTGTGGGCAAGGAACTAGCAAAGACTATCTCAGAGCAGTAACCCTTTTCGAAAAAGCAGCTACTCAAGTCCCTCAAGCAATTTATGCCCTCTCAAAAATATATTTATATGGCTCTGTCGGCGTTGTTCGGGATAAACAAAAAGCACTCAAATGGCTGAATATAATAGCAACTGAAGATCAAGAGTACGCGGCAGTTCTACGAGACACCGTTGAGCAAACTTTAAACCATGATCAAATCCTCAAAGCCCAAAGGGCTTCCAAAGAATGGATCAAGGAGAATCCTTCGTGGAATCAATGGATTATTTTAACAACAACAGAGAGTGACGATACTCTTATGTTGGAATAAACAACTGACCACGAGGTCTGTCTTGGATATTACTTTTCATTACCCGCCAGAACTATTTAATCTACTGGTAGATACAATCCCCCGGCTGTGTCGCTCTAAACTTGATGTCATTTTGTTCTTCAAGGGGGCAGGAGTTCCTCAAAGTCTTACTGCAAGCATCGAAACGCAGCTAAAACAGGACAAAGATAGCATCAATAAGTTTCAAATTGTTCGCAGTGTCCTTACCGCATTAAATGAGCAAGGCGAAAAGACCTTGCGTGAACGCCGTGAAGTTCTCAAACGGGTAGTCGAATTCGAAAATTTCAGCTCATGCTGGCCAAACGACCAGCTAATCGCAAAAGGGTTAGTTTCCGAAATCCAACAAGTCATTAACGTAAAGGATTCCTTCACACGCATGAATCTCGAGCGTGAGAAAGAAAGAAAAAGCCATCTCGTCAAGGCCGAAGAAGAAAGGCAAGCCATAGCAGAACACAACGCAAGGCTTGAAGGTATCAAAGAAAACTTCGCAAAACTGTTCACTCTTCAAAATGCTTTCCAACGGGGAAAAAAGCTTGAAGAGGTTCTCAACGATCTTTTTGATGCGCATGGGATACTTATTCGAGAGGCATTTTGCCTTACAGGTGATGCCAAAGAAGGCATTGTTGAGCAGATTGATGGAGTGATTGAACTTGACGGCCATGTGTACCTTGTCGAAATGAAATGGTGGAAAGACCCCATCGGCGTAGCAGAGGTATCTCAACATCTGGTGCGCGTTTATCATCGAGGACATTCACGAGGTATTTTCATCTCTGCCTCTGGTTATGCCGACACAGTAATCCCTTTGTGCAAAGAGTCTCTTCAAAAAACCGTAATCTGCTTAGCTCTCTTGGATGAACTCTACTTTGTAGTTGAGAAAAAAGCGGATCTAAAACAAATACTCCGTGAAAAAATCAGAGCAGCAATTGCCGATAAAAACCCCTTCTGCAAGCAACTTTGCTGATGAAGACTAAGGACAATGTATGGTTAACACTGGCAAAGAATTCGAGGACCACATCCACTACATTTACGACATGCTCCTTAATATGAAAGATGAAGGTGTGGTCGTTGAGAAGAATATCAAGCTTGAAACGAAGCTTGGAAGAAAGCACCAGATTGATGTTTATTATGAATTTTCAAGGGCTGGCATAACGCATCGGGTCGCCATCGAATGCAAAAATGAAAAACGGCCTATCGAGAAAGGCGAAGTGATCGAGTTCCATGGGAAAATCAGAGATGTGGGCGACATTACAGGCGTTATGGTATCGACCTCTGGCTATCAAAGTGGTGCCTTGGAATTTGCAGAAGATCACGACATATTGTCACTGACACCTCAAGACCTTCCTTCAATCGGGTTATTGCTGGGTGGTCGCATCATGGCTGTTGCTGGCCCAGGTGAGTCCAACATTGGGCAACCTTTTTGGGCGATTATGGAATTGCGCGATGGTATTAACACTGGGACATACTACGCCCTTCCAACTCCAGGAGGTGGAATTCATATCCCGCTCTTTTTTTCTAAAAAGCATGCGGGAATGATGATTGAGAGTTTAGGACCGACCTCTCAAAGGTGGACTGCTGTTGGCCTTGAGCAACACAACCTTCGCGCTTTCATTCTCACCTTAAATGGCTTCTCTTGGCAGACAATGCTGTACTGGCAACCACCGTGGGGTATGGGGGATGCTTTGCCTGATGGGGCTGAGCAGGGACTAATAAGGATACCCATTGATGCCGAGCAGCTTGAAAAGGACTACTATTTAGGAGAAGTCCCCTACATAAAGCCTCTCAGCGAATACTAATAGATAACTACGAAGGGATTTAACTAAATGTTAAATCCCTTTTTTGAGACGTATTTTTCTAACACCCAACAAGCTCAACCGCGAGAATTCATTCTGGGGGTACCCAGGGGCCGGGATGGGGATGCAGCACTTCCAGCCAACGAGGCAGCAACCCACGCAATACAACCACCCTTCTCACCAATATGAGTGGAGCAATTTGCCATTTAAGCGTGGGGACTAGTGTGGGGACCACCAAAAACAGGCAAAAGAAAAGGACTTACAAATTCATGTAAGTCCTTGATCTTTAGTGGCGGAGCCGACGAGACTCGAACTCGCGGCCTCCGGCGTGACAGAGGACAAGCCGCCATCACAAAGTCACTCAGTTTACCAATCTCATTTTTTAAGATTTTGTATGAAATCTTAAAAACTCATTTGCAGATTATGAAGTCCAGTCCCCACCCCCTCAATTCTTTCACCACCAAGTCAAAACAAGATACAGCAATAACATATTGACTTTTATTGCTATTATGGTATAATGATTTTATGAAAAACTACCGCATAACGCGCGACATGTTTTTCTCCGAATCACAAGCCAAACGAATCCTTACAACCTGCTGCCAAAAGGCACGAGGACAACCTGAGCGGACCAAGCGACTATGGCTAGTCCGGCATATGGTTGTGCTTTTGGCTTTAAACAGTGGCCTGCGAGTTAGCGAGCTTGTGGCTTTGTGCATTGGAGATTTGTTTCTTGAGGAAACTGAAAACTATCTAATCGTCAGACATGGAAAAGGAGGAAAAAGACGCGATGTATATCTCGACAAACGACTAACGCGACAGCTGAGGCAGTTTGTCAAGAAAAAGGAAGAATGGGGAGAACTCGTGTCTTCAAGCGCCCCCCTCTTTGCTGGCCGTGGAGGAAAGCACTATACCACCACTGCCCTTTACTTGAGCTTCAAACAAGTGCTTATGGCGGCAAGGCTACCAAGCCATTATTCCATACACAGCTGCCGCCATACATATGCAACTATACTCTTGGCAAAGACCAACAACCTCCGCTTCGTTCAGAAGCAACTCGGCCATGCGAGTATTAACATGACGGCCCACTATGCCGACGTTCTGCCTGAAATGAATCAGGCACTGGCTAACGCCATCCTTAACTAAACTTACAAAATCGAGATGCTACCTGCCGACGGTCCTTCACCGTGGGCTTTGTTGGGTCCAAAATTAAGGAGGCTTCCCATGTGGAACGAACCTTCACCGGAACAGCTTGATGCTATCCCGCGCCTGTATGAAACCGAGACTATCCCACTCGAAAACAAGCTCATACACCTGCATTTCTTTATCGGCGGGTGTGACTGGTACGCTGTCGAATTCGACGGCGAGGATACCTTCTTCGGATACGCCATCCTCAACAGGGATTGGCAGAACGCCGAATGGGGGTACTTCTCCCTCTCTGAACTCAAAGCCATCACCGTGGCTGGGTCGAAGTCGATTGCGAAACGCACTGGACGACAAAGCCCGCCAGTCAGGTTCCCGAAATTCAGAGGGTTTCATGATGAATCAACACGACATGGAAGACCTTCTGGTAAGCCTTTTTGACCCGCTGCTTACCGTTGCCGAGAAAACCGATCTGCTCAGGGAGCACCCGGTGGACTTCACTTGGTGTTTGAGTGACATCGACGGTCCGGTCGTCATGGATGGCGTGGAGGTTGTTTTCAAGTCCGGTGAGGCCTTCCGGTTGATCATTATTCCCGGAGGCGACTGAAATGCGCCAGATTTGCGCCCTAAAGCTTTGCGGGCTCGTTTGGCTGGTCGAGCCGACACTGCGGCTGAAAAACGCGCTGAACCCGCAAAAGAGCGCGAATTTCCAGATATCGTGATGAGCATGACGGCCATGAAACGTGTCCTTCAAGAAGATGCCACCGGATGCGGTCTTGCGTGTGTGGCGATGGTGGCGGGGAAAACCTACCCTGAGGTCCGAAAGCTTACGTTGGAATATCTGGGATTTGACCCGGATGGCCCATTCTACACAACTCTAGAAGACCTCCGCTACTTGCTCGATTGGTACGGCTACAAGGTACTGCGCTGGACACCGTTCAAAACCTATGAATCGCCAAGCCCCATCAGCATTTTGGAGGTGAAGCGAACCGGGCTGCACACTCACTGGGTCCTGCTCGTGAAATGCGGCCTCGACATGTACGTTCTCGACCCATCGATGAACGTGAAAACAGAGCGACGGCGCGACTGGCACAGGCTGCGCCCGATCAGCTACGCGAATATCATCAAAGCGTAGGTCTTTCCTATCAAAATTTCCCGAGGAGGGGATATGAATCATCCCGATTTTGGCTATGGGAGGCTTCGTCGTGTCCAAAATTGGCTACATGGAAATGAGGCAGCCTTCGGCCTGATAAAGCGCAACCCGCTTGCGCTGGACCTTGCTGAAAACAATCCGGTCTTGCTGTGGCTGCTCGCCAACGCCATTGAGACACGCGTGATCTTGATGAAGACCGCGAGAAAACTTGTTCTAAGAAAGCAAGCAGTCATATTGCGAAAGCTCTACCCTGAAAACCGAGCGATCTCCTTGAACCTTATTCGGAAGATTCAACCGGAAGGATACAACCTCACGGAATACGAGGACTTGGAATGGGTTTTGCGGCATGAATCCGTCACCCGGAGCCTGCTGCACTGCAAGCAAATCTACCTGCGCACGCTGTCATTTTTCGTGCCCTTTGCGCCACTGCTGAGGGTGGAGGTTATCCGCAGGCTTCTCGAAACGCCCTTGGTCGATTCGGCCCACTGTGAGCAGGTGCGGCGAGTTGCCTTGAGAGGTTGTGTAAGTGCTTATGCCATCGACCACGACGACCCTTGGGGGGCGATGAGTCGGTGCTCTACTTTGAAGGAACTCAACTGCTTGGTTGACCGCTGGATGCGGACTCCCCAGGCTGTTGTAAGCGTTGCGGACGAATGGGTATCTGCGGGGTCGACCATTTTGGGAGTTTTCCCGCCACTTGCTCCGGGAACCCCAGACATTGAGCCAATTATCAGCATGTGGGGCCTGTTCATCGAAGGCCGAGAAATGCGCCACTGCCTGTTCAACTACGCAGGAAACGTGATGAATGGAAAAGCAACGGCCTACCGTGTGCTGAAGCCCCAGCGCGACACGCTCCTGATAGCCCGTGGCGAGGGAGAGCTTGAAATCGAGGAATTCAGGCTAGAGGCCAACGCAGAACCTGATGAAGCAAGCTGGCGGAAGGTCCGGGACTGGCTGGAGCACGTAAACCGCTCAAACCCTATGTGTCTTCAAAAAGAGTCGCCAGCGATACGCCAAGCACGTCTGCCAATCTGATCAAAATGGTCAGGGAGATGTTCTGCTGCCCGCGTTCGATGGTGCTGATGTACGTCCGATGGACATGGGCCAGTTCTGCTAGCTTCTCTTGCGACAAGCTTGAAGCCTCGCGCAATTGGCGGACCCGGAGGCCCATTTTCTTCATGATCTCCTGCTCGTGAGCAGAATACCTGTGTGAATTGTTGGTCGGCACTGGAACTCCTTCTTCAGGAATTCACAGTGCTTGACTTGTAGAATATATATCTACAGAATATCTTCTACACGATAAGAAATGAGCCTTATTCGCTGCCCATCTTCATGGCGGTGTTGTGGAGGCTGAAATAAGCACGTCCGATGACACGGACAAAAAGGAGGAAGCATGACCCAGGCTAAGGAGAAAAATGGATTTAGCTGGATGGGGTTGCTGTTCGGCGGCGCATACTACGCCGGTTACGGTCAGTTGGTTAAAGGTCTGATCATGGGGGCAATAACAGGTATCTTCTTGCTGCCGGGCATTTTCGTCCACCTCTATGCTGGCATCAAGGGCAAGAAAGACCTCCCGGTCGGCCAGCAGCCCTTCTCTTGGGGCAAGGCGATCATTGCGGCACTGGTCCCGGGCATTGTTTATGCCTTCCTGCTCGCAATTCTCGGTTCAATCGTCAGCTAATTGGAGATGTTCATCATGAATAGGTTGTATTTCAAACGGATTTGCCTGCTGCTTTCCCTGCTTCTCGTGCTGGTGGCTGGCTGCACCGGAAGTGATATTGATGTGGTCAAAAACGGAGTGATGCGTGGCTACCAAACCACCACTGTCGGCGCGGCCTTTGATGCCAGTTTCGACAACCCTCAATGGTCTGAGTTTGAAGGAGAGAAGGGTGAAAGGGTCGTGGAATTTACGGGCAAAATCCGAAAAGATGTTCTTTTGGACTTGATCGGCAATGTTGTTAATGAGCCGAGCATCCAGAACAGCTATGCTAAAAACGTTCTCTCTGAATCAGAATATCAGCAGTTCTACGAGGGTGCATCTGGAGAAGGAACGACTCCAACTGACGAGGTCTACAAGGTTCTGTTCAACATCGCGTTAGACAAGGTCTGTAAAAATGATGCGGTCTTCCAATGGATTGTCACTCCAGACGGAAAAGGGTTCTCGCTGAGTTACGTTGACAATAATGCGTGGGGTCCGGGCGTTGCCGAATACGGAGCTAGCAAGAAGCTATTCTATAGAGACCATGCCATACTCGACGCTGTCTACAACTAGCTGAAACTAGGCAAAATGGTCCATGAAGAAAACATAACAGGGGGAGGGCAGATGTCCTTCCCCTGTTACCTTTTCCTACGGCGCCTACTTAATGGGCTTTGCTGTTCCTTTCTTCCAACTTTGAGCGGCCTTCCCGGATGCCACCAGCATACGCTTGCGGAAGCCTTTCATGCATGAGGCATCCCGCAGGTACTGACTTGAATTATGGACCAATTCCTTGGTCTCTCGATATTCCGCCTGAAAGCATTGGTCATACCCGCTATCATCAAGTGTTTTATACCTATCAATTCACCCAGAAGCACATTCGACCCCGTGAAGCACTTAAACTTAAGCTGAGTGTTTCCAGTCAGTTTTTTCCTGTTAAAATCGAAAAATGGAAGCTGACGAGGAGCAGGTATTCCTGGAACTGCAAAACGGCAATATCGTAACCTTCAGCTTCCTCGATGACGGCAGGCTAATGTTTGTCAGCGAACAGGGAACAGCTACCTGTCCTTTATCCGTGGGCTGTAAGGATGAGGGCCTGAGCCAATGAATCAGCTCAGCCCCTCTTTCATCGTATGACCGTCCAAGGGTTAACTCGCCCCGCAGGGATTAGCTTCAACCCTAGAGCCTTTTCGGCCTGCTTCGCCCACCTTTCGTCATAGCGTACAAGCTCACTACGTATTTTCCGCATCAGGGGAGCCATCAACGCTGAATCCCGATGGCACTGGTGGGCATTCTTGAGCTTGCGAACTGCTGCCAGCCACTCAACATGGAACGACTCAATACCCCGGCCCCCGTCTAGTTCAGGATAGTGATCCCATTCTTGGGGCAACTGGCTGCTTTTTTGAAAAACACAGAAGCGGAACGTCCCCTCCAAGACATCCGACATCCGGGGACAGTTTCGAAACCCTTGCAAGAATTTGACTCCGAGCCTTTTCCGTCTAGCGGCCAACTTGCCATTACTGACCACGAACTCCAGCCTGACCCTATCCAAATCCTCCATTCGCCAGAAGGGCTGTCCATTGTCTTTGACTCGTTTCAAGGCGTCAG
Organism: Salidesulfovibrio brasiliensis JCM 12178; assembly: GCF_001311825.1. Taxonomy (GTDB): domain Bacteria; phylum Desulfobacterota; class Desulfovibrionia; order Desulfovibrionales; family Desulfovibrionaceae; genus Pseudodesulfovibrio; species Pseudodesulfovibrio brasiliensis. The sequence goes on from NZ_BBCB01000014.1 coordinate 41,667, forward strand.
GGCCACGCTCATAGATCTTCACTGCGTTAGGTTCGCGCCTTGAGTTATTCCAGAAGTACGAGACACTATTTTCGTCGCCTTCGTCATCAATCCCTGTGAAGACTCGTCCAGCGGAGTTGACTGCCCCCGTGTATCCGGGGAAGTGGCTGTATCGCCTGAGCAGCCAGTGAACTAGAAGCACATCCACAGCGGTCTTACACATGAAATCAATTGCGTACTCTACAGAGGTCATGTTCAGAGCTCGTAACCTCTGGCTCAAATCCATCAATGCAGCTGGGCTAGGGCTCACCGCTTCGACCATGGCTCCAGCCTTGCTGGTTTCTGTCCAATAGTAAATTTTGAACTCTATACCCTGTAGATGGAAGAAAGCCATATACCGGTATCCTGGCCTTCTACTATCCGCACCAAGCTGCCTGAACTTCGGCAGGCGAGAACGCAAGAGGTTCACCGGGGCATCTCTCAAAGACATGGTGACTCGATGGATAAGTGGAATCACATCTGTGATTTTCGAGAGAGCTTCCCTAACCAACCCACAGTGCCTCCGGGCAGCATTCTGAACTGTCCTGCTTTCGTATTGCAATTTCCAATCTCTATACAATGAGCATCTCCATACAACCCAGGGGGGCTACAACTAGTATATATATGTATATATTTTACTTATAGTATATGACTATTCAGCCTCTTGAAAGTCCGACCGTCGGACTTTTGATGGAACAGGCCCGAACTCCCTAGAGAGCTTCCGTAGGAGTCTGAAAATAGAATCTATCCAATCATAGTCTTCTTTTGTAGGCTCTTCAGGCCAGTCTAGATCTTTGACCTCACCAACAATCGTGGTCAGGGACTGCCAGATGTCTTGAATCCCTAGTTGGTATGACAAGCCGTCGTCCTCGTATGATTGGTCTAAATTGGGTTCCCAACTCTCATCGCTGACTTCTTTTGGTTCAGGGGAGTCTTGTGCACATTGTCTTTTAAAGACAATTTCCTGATAGGTAAATTTCTCTCCGCCCAAAGCTTTGTCGATGATCTCCTCACGAAGTTCTGCAGGGAAATTTGGCCTGGCCAGAGCATATAGAGCCTTTGCTTCGAACAAAGCGGCGATTTCGGCAGATTTGATATTTCGCGCTACATTTCCGTAATCGTTGGCTGTTGAATAGCTGAAGGGAAAAAATTCATCGATCGTCGCCTGGAACTCGCCGTGTGAAACAAGCTTTTTCATTTTATTAAGGCGGATTCCAATATCGATGATACACTCTGCTTTCTTTCCACTCAGGGAAACGATTTCCCTTCTCAACTTAACGTATTCTGGCTCTTCTAACTTCCAACCGCCGGCCTTTACTTTTAAGGACTCCAGATCATCCCAATTCTCTTTTCCTCTCGACATGAGGCCTCCTTCTTGGAAAACAATTTGGCCTCAACATTATCAACTCATGGCTCTCGGCAGCAACCGATCAAACAGCTTGAACCAGTTCATCGGATTAATTCAGTTCACCTTGATAAAGCATCATGTCGAAACCCAATGGCACAAGGACTCGCGAAGCCCCACACACTGCTAGAGTCCGGAACTCAATCTCCCAAAGTAGCCATAGACACTATACTTCATTTTCAAATTGAATTATAGTCGCTTCATGAAACGACTTCCCATCATAACTCACAGCCTGTTTGCCGAACTTGTTGATCAATGCAAAGCCGAACCGCTTGATCGAGAACTCTGGCCTTTGAGCGGCAGCATCGTCACGGTTCCCGTTGACGGCCAAGACCATTGGTATTTCCAAAAGAGCAGGCGTACGACTCCTGGGAAATATCAGCAGAGGGAATACATCGGCCCCGTAGGCGACCCGGAACTGGTCCTCAAGGTGGAAAGATTCGAAGCGGCCAAAGCTGGCTACACAAGCCGGGGCGAGATAATCAGCACCCTCAAGTCATCAGGAGTGGCGGCCCCGACGGGCAAGCTGGCCAACCTGCTCCTTGGGCTGCACGAAGCGGGAGTGCTTGAAAAAGCCATCCTTGTCGGGACCATTGCCTTCCAAGCCTATGGCGCGATGCTGGGAGCAAAATTCGGGCAGGCCGCATTCTACACCATGGATGTGGACATGACGCAGGCCGACGCGATTTCTCTTGCGGTTGAGGACTCGCTCGATGTCCCTTTGCTTGATGTCCTCAAGCAACTCGACGACACATTCAGCGAGGTCCCTGGGATGGACCCCAGAACGCCGCCAGTCTCATACATCAATAAAGACAAGATTCGCCTTGATGTGCTCATGCCCTTTTCCGGTCCTGCCAGGGGGCCGATTCGTTCAGACAAACTCAAAACGCATGGATACCCCCAACGCTTTCTTGATTTCCTCGTGGTGAATCCCGTTCAAACCGTCATGCTCGTTGGGGGCGGCGCCTTAACGCATGTGCCATCACCTGCACGGTTTGCCCTGCACAAACTGATCGTCTCCCAACGCCGTGACTCCATTGAAACAGCCAAACGCCGCAAGGACTTGCTGCAAGCCCAGCAACTTATCGAAATACTCATGGAAGACGATCCTGACACCTTGTTTGAAGCGTATGAAGACCTCAAGCAACGCGGCCCCAAATGGAATAAATACTGTCAGGGCGGCTTGAACTCGTTGGACAACTCTGTGACCAAAGAAGCCATACTCTCCTTTTTTGAAGAGTAACGAATATGCAGACTCAATCGCCACTTCAAATGAGGACCGACTGACCAACAATCAGTAAGTCGTGACGCCAAATTACTCACCACAAAATGCAAGCCTTGCTCAAAGGCTGACATACTTCCCACCCCAAAAACCGCCCCCATCCACCCACCAATTCCCCCCCACTTCTGTTGACCAATATTCTTGTCCAACCGGACGTCTGGAAGTTTTCAAAGATTCACCTAGGCTCTGAATTACCCAATCCGGGTCAACTTTTAACTAGGAGAATACTATGAAACCCAAGGACAACTCTTCGAACATGCCCAACGCCAACAAAGGCACGAAAGGGACCAACCAGCAGTATGACAAGGCGCAAGGGAACAAGGGAAAGCAAAAGAATCCCACTTGGAACAAAAAGTAATCAATCATCAAATTTGAAGGAGAACATGAGATGGACACTTCCAACATGACCCAAGAAGAACTTGACATTTATTCGGACATCAACAACCCCAACAACGATGCTGACATGAATGACTGGGCTGATGCTCACAATCCGAACAACGACGACTATCTCGGCGACAGCGAGTAACTACCACTCGCAATAAGTGGATGCGGTGTGTATTTATCAGTACGCACCGCATCCAATGAGAAACCGGACGCTTATGAAACATTACTCACCGACAGCTAAGACAATTAAAGCCTTTCTAGAGCTAACTGATTTTCAGCCTCTCCTCACACCTGACAAAAAGAAAAGAATCTCCAGATTCATGGATGACACAGGAGACTTTAGGTATCGAGAATTGGTCCGGCTTACAGCTGACATTATAAATCGCCCAGAGACGAGTTGCCAGCTACTGCAGCAAGTCTGTCTTGAACTATTCGAAATATTCGATTGGTGCAGAGAAGGGGTATATCCAGACGTAGCATGGGTTTCACCGCCTAAGACTTGGAGAGGGATACTCCAGAATTTGAGCTCCCGCATGGCATATGCAGCATTCAGGACTTTGCTCATTCACAATATTCATCACCAAAACGCAATTCAAACACCACGATCCCCCTTGTGGTTTATACCCCGAAAGAATGACTCTTGCGTAGGGAGCACCCTTCTCTGGTGGATTCATCACGCGGGTATGAAAGTGAGCACATTTTACGATTTAATGCAGGACAAGCTTCAGGAAGCGACTCTAAAAAAATGGCGCAATGGAAAGGTAATTCCACCCAGGTCGAGCTTGATGAAAATAGTTGAGCAAGACTTAAATCTTGGCTCCAAAGAAGCTAAACTTAAAAAAAGCTTCCTCGTATGCATGCAAATAGCCTGCACCACGAGTAGATTTATCAGACACGTTGAGAGGAGCCTTGGAACCAAGGCTAAAGATTCATTCGTCAGGGATTTTCTGAGGGCTTACCAGCACTTCATTAGGACTTACTACTCAGCTTGTGAAACAAGCATTCAAGCGAGCGGACACGACACGACAGGCCTCGGCTCGTCCCGTTCACTCACATGCCAATGCATAAATGAGATCACCAACGCTAGAAGACAATCCGACTCCATCGGAGCCGAGCTAATCCAAGGAAGACCACCTAAGAAGCAGCCGAACCTTGATGGATTCGAAGAAATAACGAGCCACTACAATGCCGCCCTTCAGGTTCTTCCCCCAACAAACCCCGATACCGTTATGGCAGCACACCATATCGAGTATCTAGAACGGGCACCTGAATGGGGAAGCTTCAAAACATTCAGCATTCCATTTCTAAAGGGGCTTAACCACATCGGCATGCTCGACATAAAGCAAGCTCATGAGTGTTTCTGGGAAGCATATACCCATGCTCGATTTAATGCCTGCCATCTAACTGAGGGCTATACTGAAACCGCTTTGTCATCGGCTTGCTTTCTATACTCAAAACAAGCCGGATCAGGAAAGCCAAGAGGCGACCTATGGCTGCGCATTAAGCAAATGATTTCGTGGTCGGAATGGCACGGCATGTGCCACAAGTTTCGAGACGTTGCCTATGATGATGGCACGGAAATCGGGCATGACCTCGATGACAAAGAATACCAGCGGAGAATTATTGAGAAAGGACGTCGCTTCTTTGAACAACGTTTCGCTAAATGGATTCAAGACTCCCAAGACGACTCTATTCTAATCAATGAGAATCTCGCTTGTGGTAACATGAGTAGGTCAACCAGCTCTCGTCCTTTCAAAGGACACATGAACACCCTGTACAAAGATACAATACGAGATAATAGCCAGTTAATGGAAGCCATCGTGAACCGAGATTACGAAAGGATACTCCAACTTATAGAAAATGGTGCAGACCTCAACTTCCGCAACACTACGGAGGACAACGCTTTCTATTACGCCATGGATCAAGACCTGTGGTCTGAAAAGATAGAAATAGCGGAGGCCATTCTGAAAAGAGAAGCTGATCCTATTCTTCCTGAGACCCTGGAGACTCCTTCGCGAAGGTGGCGAACAACAGCTATGCGGCTTATCCTCACGAACCGAAATCCTCACCTGTTGGAGCTTCTTCTTATGCGCGGAGTTAATGTGAACAGGCAGTTCCCATTTGATGACTCACATATATACCCATTATGCTACGCTGTACTAGCATGCGCCCCGATCGGGCAACGGCCTTGGCCCAAATTTCCGGGGGACACCTACGGCAGTGACGAAGACGCTATTGAAGCAGTAACCATACTAATCGAAGCAGGTGCTGACGTGAATGCAACGAACAGAAATGGGATCACCCCGCTCTCACTAGCTGTACAAATGGACAACATAGAAATCGCCCAACAGCTTATTGCTGCTGGAGCAAATTGCGATAGAGTCCTTGATGATGGAACATTTATTCTTGAGCTTTGCTCATCTGCACAAATGAGGAAGATGCTTGAGAAAGGGATTATGATGGTCAGTGTTCATCTGAGTTCTTGCTCTAACAAGCCCATAACCCCAATCAATGCCACCCTGGGCTACAACGCTAATTAGCAGAGTATTCTGGATTGTAGTTCAGGAATATCTCAGCCATGAACTCCTTCAACAAAGCATCAGGAAGGAGACCCCTAAAAAAATTGATTCGAGCAACCATCGGACACTTGTTACCGTTAAATTTCAAATCGCGACCTTCAAGATTCACTTGGACTGCATTAGTATTAGCAAATACTTCTTCTGGCAGTTCTACGTTTGCATTGGGATTATGAAATACAAATAGTCCGTCGGACAATTCTTCTGGAGAATTCCTGTCAACATGAAGCATTTTATAGTGAGGAGGCTCAGAATCGTGCCAAACACTAATCACACGTTGGAGCTGAGAGCTTGACTCCATCGAAGAATTGACTAGAGCCGTCAGCTTTGCGAGAGAGACACTGCACGAAAACAGTATAGCAGAAACATCTTTCATTTCCGGTCGTTCAAAAAGAGCAACGGGAATTTCAGAAGATGTACCAGGTTTAATAATCTCTTCAACTCTTTTGTAATCATTCGTAGTTTTATCAAAAGCAAAACCATACAAAAGCTGCAATGACGGATACCAAAATTCTCTTCCATATTTAATTTGAGCATAAGAACCTAGGGCAATAACAAACGGAGTGTCTTTTTTTACCCAGTCACACTTCGAATAGCTCTCAACATATTTCCTTGCTTTTCCGCCAATTGCATTTGAATGACGCGTAGTAGACTCGTCTACAATTGCTTGAAAAGCATCTTCTAAATATAATGGTTTCGTCATACTTAAGATATCGTCTAGGGTCCTTTCTCCCTCAGCAGGACCGCCTTGCTTTATTTCTGCCACAACAGCCTCAACATTCACCTCAAACGGCCGTTTTATAATAAAATCTGGACGATTTTGTGAAAAATCAATCAAAAAATCAGCTTCTCTAAACACCTGGTAGAGATAAAACTCCCAAAGCGATGAATGAAATGACGTCTGAAATTCTTTAATGATTTTATTATCCCGATCTTCAAAGCCTTCAGTCCAACTTACAACCATTTTACGTTCTGCATGCAACGTAATTTCATCTCTTAACAATTTGAATTTTGGATGGAGAACATCCTCAGAAACATCATCCAATTTTTTGAACAAATCCAAAACCATAAAATCTCCACTTGAGTATATGCCAAAGAAGGAACCGCTAATGTAGACGACAGAACCTACATTCAAATCCTGACAACTATCTATCTGATATCAACTACAAAGTCATCAATACACCTCATTCTCTGTACGCAAAGTGTACGCAGAAGTGCGTACAAAACTCGGTAGTACTAGGTAGTTTTCGGCAGTATATAATAGACACCACCCAACTACTTCACTCAGAAATTCAAACAATTACGGTAAATTTTGAAGAAAACCACCAAACTCCCCATACTACTTCGTAATCAGTAGGTCGTCAGTTCAACTCTGATCTCTGGCTCCAGGAAAATAAAGGACTTAGGCAAAAGCTTGAGTCCTTTTTTTATGCCATTTTGAATTTTTGCTCCAATTTTGCTCCAGTCGAGTTGTTAGGGACAGAAAATACCCAACAAATATACTAAACTGAGGTATGGCGCTCATCATCGCTTCTTGAAAAAATCCCCCCTCTCCGATATCTTTTGGCACCCTCAAAAATCAAGGAGAACACTATATGGCCAAACCAGCAATTAAGTTTAGCGTTAAACCAGGTCAAGGAGGCTACTACGTATGCATAGAATGGTCAGGCGTCATCATTGAAGGGCCTTTAACCAAGACGGAGGCAATCAAGCTGGCCAATGCCTACACGAATAACGAAATTATCCGAGAATACCATGAATGGGCTCAAGAACAGTTGGCCTTGACGATGCGTGACCAAGAGCGTCGCTATGTTGAAGAACTGGAAGCCCAAAGAGTATTCTTCGAAAATCTGCTGAAGGAGCATGAGGAAATATTACAGCTGATGCATGAAATTCTCGAGCGCATCCGAACTGAGTTCGACGTCGAAGAAGAGGAGGAGTACATACCTACTCCGGATATGGGGATGTGAGTATACAGAAGTGGGGCTAAGAAACTGGACCACAGTTTAAGGTGGACGTAAGAAGCCTGAAGGAGGCTTTCGATGTCCAGGAAAAGAAGAGGATTTACTGCCGAATTTAAGACCCGTGTAGCCCTCGACGCTCTGTCGGGGGAACAGTCCCTTTCCGAGCTGGCCGCCAAGTATGGCGTGCATCCCAATCAGATTTCCCAGTGGAAGAGGCAAGCCAAGGAAGGCGTTGCCGCTTCATTTTCAGGCAAAGCTCAGAAAAACCAGCAGAGCGATGAGGCGCGGATCAAGGAGCTACACGCCAAGATCGGTCAGCTCACTGTGGAGAAGGATTTTTTGCAACAAGCCTTCGCAAAAATCTGAGCTGCGAGCGAAGGCGTGAGGTCGTCGATAAAGAGCATCCCATGCTCAGCGTGCGGCGACAATGCAGAATTCTTAAACTGCAACGCTCAACGTACTATTATCAGCCTGTGGGCGAGTCCATGTACAATTTGTCGCTGATGAAACGCATCGACGAGTTGTTCATGGAATTGCCGTTCTTCGGTTCCCGACAGATGCGCAACATCCTGCGGGATGAGGGTCATCAGGTCGGGCGGGGCCGTGTGCGTCGCCTCATGCGTAAAATGGGACTGATGGCAATCTATCAAAAGCCGAGGACGAGCCAGCCGCATCCGCAGCACAAGAGGTATCCTTATTTGTTGCGCAATATGGCGATCACAAGGCCCAATCAGGTCTGGTGCGCTGATATTACGTATATCCCCATGAAACGTGGTTTCCTGTATCTCGTGGCAATCATGGATTGGCATAGTCGTGCTGTCTTGTCCTGGCGCTTGTCGAACACGATGGACGCCGACTTTTGCGTCTCGGCCCTGGAGGATGCGATGAACCGCTATGGCGTTCCTGAGATATTCAATACTGATCAGGGCAGCCAGTTTACAAGTTACGAGTTCACAAGAACTCTCAGGGATGCCGGAGTCCGGATTTCAATGGATGGCCGTGGTCGTTGGATGGACAATGTGATGATTGAGCGGCTCTGGAAGTCGCTAAAATACGAATGTGTTTATCTGCGGGAACTGAAGACGGGCTCTGATCTACGGAATGCTTTGGTCTGGTGGTTTGACTTCTACAACAACCGCCGTCCGCACAAGACCTTTGACGGCATGAAGCCGATGGAGATATATCAAACGCGACCCAAGCCAGAGGGGGTACCCCCTCTGGCTTGGCCCTGCCAAGCGGCGTAGAACCGAAAACTGTCCACCTTAAATTCGCCGCTCAGTGGTCCAATAAAGTGGCCCCACTTCTCTGTTTCTTGCCTGTTCCCCAGATGCTGGTGGTACGAAACGGCAGTGATAATTGTTCATACCAATGCAAACGTTACTGGCAAGCTCTATTACTACGGAGTCTGTTGTTCTGCAGGTGTAGGGCTCACAGCTAAATCAAATACTTCTTCCTTTAAATGTTGCTGGTGTGGCCGAAAACCACCAGGCGTCCAACGAACAATGGAGACTATTGGTCCGTTTTTATCAGGATCAATATACGAAGAGTAGTGAATGAATGGATTTACCCAAACTGGTTCGAAATCAGCTTCGGTAAAGGCTACCCGATCTGACCAATCACGGAGTTTACAGTCTTCAGCTGATGCCCCTAAAAGAACACGTAAAGAATCCATGATGTAGTATGGAATTGCACCCGCTAACTCTCTTATCGTTCCAATAAGAGGGAAGCCACCGATCTCAACATCAAATGCTAACAGTGTGTCTTGTTCTGGCCAATTTAAACTAAAACCTGCCTCCAGGATTTCTGGTGAAGAAGCCCTGTGAGCAATGATGTTTCTCAAACTAGTCTCATTGTCGTGAGAAATAACTGTCTTAACAAGTCGCGGCATTACCTCTTGCAACACTCTTAGGAGCTCAACACACCTTACCCCCCCCC
>NZ_BBCB01000015.1 GCF_001311825.1 Salidesulfovibrio brasiliensis JCM 12178
GTATGAGCGGGCTTTTTTGCGTTCGTGGTTTGACTTGCAAGCGGAAGATAGGCGTCCCGCTTGTCTTATTCCAGGGCCTTATGTCAGTACCTTTTCGATCTCGCCCAGTGCCCAGTCTAGTTGCTCTTTGGTTATGACAAGAGGCGGGGCAAAACGGATAACCGTTTCATGTGTCTCCTTGCAGAGCAGCCCGGCTTTCATCAGTTTTTCACAAAACGGTCTTGCAGGGCCCGTTTCCGGAGTCAGCTCAACGCCAACAAGTAAGCCCTTGCCGCGCACTTCCTTTACATATGGTGAATTGAAGGCCCGCAACTGGTCCATGAAGTAGTTTCCAAGTGTCTCGGCATGCTGGATGAGGTTTTCGTCCTGCAGCACTTTGAGCGCCTCACGGGCCACAGCGCAGGCGAGAGGATTACCGCCGAAGGTGCTGCCATGGTCGCCCGGCATGAATACATTGAGAATGTCGTCGTTGGAAAGAACGGCCGAGATAGGGTAGAAACCGCCGGAAAGCGCCTTGCCCACCAGGGTGGCGTCAGCTTCGATTCCGTCATGCTCCTCAGCAAAAAGTTTCCCGGTTCTGCCAAGCCCTGTTTGAATTTCATCAAAAATAAGCATGACTTCATGCTGGTCGCATATCTCGCGGCATCGCTTCAGGTAGCCTCTGGTGGCACAATGACGCCGCCTTCTCCCTGAATGGGCTCCACAAGGAAACCGACAGTGTTCTGGGTGATGGCATTCTCAAGGGCCTCTGCGTTTCCGAACTCGACGACCTTGAAGCCGGGGGTGAACGGTCCGAATCCTTCCTTGTACTGTTCGTCCGTACTGAAGCCGACAATCGTGATGGTTCGGCCGTGGAAATTGTTCGAGCAGACAATGATTTCCGCCTTTTCGGGCTCAACCTTTTTGTGCGCATATCCCCATTTGCGGACGGCCTTTATCACTGTTTCAACGGCCTCGGCACCGCTGTTCATCGGCAGCACTTTATGTGAGTTGGTCAGGGCGCATATCTCTTTATAAAAAGGCCCAAGCTGGTCGTTTCTGAAGGCGCGGGAAGTCAGTGTAAGTTTGGCCGCTTGGTCTGTCATGGCTTTGAGGATTCGGGGGTGGCAATGGCCCTGATTTACGGCGGAGTAAGCTGAAAGACAATCGAGATAGCGCTTGCCCTCGACATCGTAGACCCAGACGCCTTCGCCTTTGGTCAGAACCACGTCCAGAGGCTTGTAGTTGTGGGCACCGTAGCGGTTTTCCAGTTCGATGAGTGACTGCGTATTCACAAGACCTCCATGAGTTATGCGATGAGTATTGTTGCTCACATATCACGCAGCCTTGATAAAATGAATGTTCTTTTTCACTCATTGTCATGCATAAAAAAAGCCCGCTTGCTGGCGGGCCTTTCGTAATATCGATCTGAATTACTTCTTTTTGCCTCTCTTTTTCCAGAGCTGCATTTCTTTCATTTTTTTGCGACGCTCACGCTGCAAGGATTTGCACACAAGAGGAGTGTTCTTTTTGTAGCCGAATTTTTCGCGGTACTCTACCGGGGTCAGGTCGTGGCTTGCAAGGTGCTTCTTGGTGAGAATCTTGAAAGACTTGCCACAGACGCAACAGATTACGGATTTCTCACGGATGGCCTTATTGGGCTCACAGGCCATCGGTTCTTCTTCGGTTGTGGGGGTGCCTTCTGCAATCGCCTGGATTCCGGTTGCAATCTTCTGCACCATGGAAGTGATTTCTTCTTCAGTCATGGTACGAACGCTTGCCTGCGCCTTGACGATTTCAAGTGCTTGTTTGAGGTACTCTTCCATGTCGACTCCCTATTGTAAAATGGTGTAACATTGCTCAAAAGACGTAATGTTGCTTTCCAATAACAGAAGAAATCTTTTGCGTCCAGATTGAAAGAGAAAACAATCAGTCGTTATCGCAAATTAATAATACTTTGGAGAGCTCATGCAGTTTTTGTAGCTTCACAGGGAAATGTTGATTCCCGGGACCTCATGACGTATTAAGGCTTCTTCAGAAGCCAATCATGAGAGGAGGATTCATGTCCGCTGAAAAAAGCAATATTCACGTGTTGGAAGACGCCAAGAAAGAAGGCGAAGAGCAAACCGCAACTGAGGCGTCTATCGATGCCACGACGCTGGACGAGGCCATCAAAAGCCGCCTTTCCACCCAGAAAGACATGAGCAAGGTCGCAGTCATCGTCTCCCTGCTTTCCGTGGTTCTTCTGGTTATCTTCTTTTTCGGCCTGAACAGGAACATCGCCGGTCTGAACGCCGAGGTAAAAAGTCTTGGCGAGCTCCGCGGGCAGGTGCAGAGTCTTGATGAACGTCTGATTTCACTTGAGGATGTTTCCGGCCAGATGAAACGCACTGCCATCTACAACCTGACCAACGAGATGACCATGGAGTCTGCATATCTGGAAGGTCAGATTGAAGACGAGGCGCAGAAAGAAAAGCTGCGTGAGATTCAGAAGCTTCTTGGCGAATTCAGGCAAGGTCTTTTAAATAAGTAGTCGCGACCGAGACGAAGTATGAGGGAGGGGTGTGCCCCTCCCTTTTTTTGTTCAAGTGACTGAACACCGTTGATCACTTTAGTTGTGTAATATCAATGTTATTTTGTTTTTTGTTGCTCATTGGGTGGCTTTTAGTTTGTTGTTCATCCATATTTCATAAGGGTAGTTGACTTGTTGTGATCAAATGTGTATTGATCGTTCAATGATTGGTGCTTTAGAGGTGTACGATGAACGGCTGTGGTGAAGAATTTGTCAGTTTGCGCGAGGTTGGTCGTCGGTTGAACATTCCGGCGTCCACCGTTGTGTATTACAAGGATAAGTTCTCTCGTTACATACCGTCTGTCGGTGGAGAAGGCCGCAGGAAACGCTACCCTTCCGAAGTGTTGGAAGTGTTCAGGAGGATCAGGGAAATGTTCGGCAAGAATTATTCAGTTGAACAGATTGAGCGTGAGCTGGCGCTGAAATTTGGGACAATGATCAATGATGAACAAGAGGGTGCCACTTCTGTCTCCGGCGACATGAAGCGCGTTTTGACGCGCCTTTCGGAGGCCATGCAGGATCAGACGCTCTTTAGAAGTGAGATCCGGTCGCTTCGTGATGAAGTCGCCGAGTTGCGGCGTGAGCATCGTGAAGTTGTGGGGCGCTACCGCGAGCGAGTCGGCCTTCTCGAAAAGGGCTTTGAGATGCTCAAGAAAAAGAACGCGGAGCTCGAGCGGAAAATTTCTACCAGTGCAGGGGGAGGAATAGATTTTCCGCCTGCCGAGTATCTTGCTAGCCCGCTGGTCATTCGGACGGACGGTGAGTTCCTCGGTGTGCAGGGGAAGGGGCGCAAGCATTTCTCGCTTAAGGATTTCGTCTCGCTCATTGAGCGGCGCATGTCTGAGTCCATGAAGGTTGAAACCTCGTGGTCGCGCAAGGATGGCACCTGGGTGCTGGTGGTGCGTACACAGGCCAACGGCAACGGGACCGATCAGAATATCGTCCTCGTCACACGGAAAACCGTGACTCCGAGCGGGAACACCGTGACTGAAATTGTCCGCATGAATATCAACGGCAACGATGCGCCCGAAGCGCTCCTGCTGAGTCTCTTCCGTCAGGTTCGTTCTGTTTTTGGCGGCTAGGTGCCTATATTTTTTTTACTAAAATTCAGTCTAGAAAATTTCTTGATCTGGTTGACGCTTTTGATTATATAGTTGGAGTTGAAAAATGACAGCAGTGCATGCCCTGAAGGCCAGAGAGGAGAGCCGTATGCCCCAGGTTGCCGCAAGGATTTCGCATGATCAGGAGAAATGGCTCAAGGAGTTTTTCAAAACGAAAAGCGCCGGAGCCGAATTCATCCTGCCGTGGGCCGTAGATGTTTTCTTCAAATCGATTCGCAGTGTCTCCAACGAGTTCTCCGTTGCCGAGCTCAAGACGATTCTGGAGTCCCACAAGGACGTCAAGCTGCTGCCGAATCAGTCCAAGCAGGCCTACCTCATGCTCCGCGTTCAGGAAGCATGTGACGAACACAATGTTCACATCCAGCACGGAGCGAGCAAGAGCAACCTGGAAGTGAAGCTCCGTCGTCTTTCCGATCTTCAGGCCACCGCTCTCATGATCTGGGCATGCGCGTTCTGGGTCAGCAAGAGCTGGAACGGCGTTGCTGTCGATGATTACGTGAAGCTCTCCTGCGGTTAGGCGCTTTTATCGCGCCCTGCTTGCCTGCGTCAGCTATTTCCAGTATTGGTCCTGAACCACGCTTTGTGCGGAGGATGTATGGTGCATCCTCCGTTTTCGTATTCAACGCGCAAGGAGAGCCATGAACCCTCTTCCCTGTATCCTTACCATAGCCGGATCCGACTCCGGTGGCGGCGCCGGGATTCAGGCGGACCTGAAGACCATCTCCATGCTGGGCGCATACGGTGCGAGCGTCATCACCGCACTTACTGCCCAGAACACCACGGCCGTCACGGCCATTCACGCCCCACAGCCGGTATTCGTGGCCGAACAGATGAAGGCCGTTATTTCGGACTTTGACGTGCGGGCGGCCAAGACCGGAATGCTGTTTTCCGCACCGATCATCAAGCGCTGGCGCCGTTTTTTGCGGCCAAGACCTTTCCGCTGGTGGTCGACCCTGTCTGTGTCGCGCAGAGCGGTGCAAAGCTGCTTGAGGATGAGGCTGTCGAGGCGATGGTCGAGTTGGTGTTCCCCCACGCGACCCTTCTGACGCCGAACATCCCAGAGGCCGAGCTGTTCACTGGCATGAGCATCAAAACCACTGACGACATGGTCGCAGCGGCCGAGAAAATGCTTGGTATGGGACCAAAGGCCGTCCTGATAAAGGGTGGACACATGGATTCTGTGACCGCCACCGACTGGCTGGCCATGCCCGGCCACAAGCCGATGCCGCTCATGCAGCGCCGCGTGGATACGCAGAACAACCACGGCACTGGGTGCACGCTGTCCGCAGCCATTGCTACGGGACTCGGTCAGGGGCTTGATCTTTATGCCGCCGTACGCGGTGCGCAGAAATATCTCAATCTGGCTCTGCGGGCGTCATTTTCCCTCGGCGCAGGCAGTGGGCCGCCCAACCATCTTGCGCCATGGATCAAGGAGAAGGCGCGCGGGGAGGTTGTGTCCGAGCTTGAAGCCGTGGGGATGCGCTTCGTGGGCATGAGCGGTTTTTCCGAGCTGGTTCCCGAGTGCAGGATGAATGTTGTTTGCGGTGTTCCGTTTGCCGACGAGCCGGATGATGTTGCCGGATTCACCGGCGGAATCTCCGCTAGTCGTAACGGAGTGATTTGTCCTGTCGGGCATCCCGGTTTCGGCGCTTCGACGCGCGTTGCCGCGGCGCTTCTTGCCATGCGAAAATACGATGAAGAACAGCGTTGGGCAGTGAATCTCAACCCGTCGGAAGCCGTGATAGGCGCGCTTCGCGGTGCTGGCTTGGGCGTTGCGTATGTCGATCCGGATGCGCAGTGGTTTGATGAGCATGTTGAGGACGGCATTTCAAAAGCCATTGCGCGTGCTCTTGCGGAGAGCGCTGCTGCCGACGCGGCCGCCGTGCTGTGTTCCGGGGGCGAGTGCCGTCTGCCGATGCTCTGGCTTTTCGCTGCTGACTCAGAAGAGCTTTTGGCTCGGATTTGCGCCGTTATCGATCAATTGAAAAGCGCCGAAAGCCTTTAGCAGAGGGGGATTGAGTACGCTAAAGGTTGACAGATAGTAAAATGCTTGCTTAATAAGCACGTCTTTTGCGGGCGTGGCGGAATTGGTAAACGCGCCAGATTTAGGATCTGGTGCCTTGCGGCTTGGGGGTTCGAGTCCCTCCGCCCGCACCAGCTTTTGCAAATTATTGCGCTTTGTTAGCGCTGCCAGGAGGATAGGATGGAATACAAGGTTGAAGAAATTTCCCCGGTAGAACGGAAGATCAACGTCACCGTTCCGGCCGAAGAGGCGACCGCGGCGGTGTCCGCAGCCACGGCCATGTACAGAATGCGCACGGACATCAAGGGCTTTCGCAAGGGCAAAGCTCCGGCGTCCATGATCGAGAGTCGTTTCCACAAGCAGATTTATGGTGAGGCCACAACCGACCTCATCAACCTCCACATCAACCAGATTCTGGGCGAAGTGGGCATGCAGCCCCTTTCCCGTATCGACGTTGACCACGACCTCATCAAGCGTGACGAGGACTTCGAGTATTCGATTTCCTTCGAAGTGGCGCCCAAGGTCGAACTGCCCAACCTCGACGGCCTCAAGGTCGAAGAGGAAAAGGCCGTTGTGCAGCCTGAAGAGCTGGAAAAGGTCGAAGAGCGCGTCATCGATAACGCCGCCGAAGTGAAGGTGCTCGAGGACGCCCGTCAGCCCAAGGACGGCGAAGTCGCCACCGTGAGCTTTGCCGCCTATCAGGGTGACAAGGTCATTGACGGCATCAAGGCCGAAAACTTCGACCTCCCGCTGGGCGAAGGTCAGGCCCTTCCCGAATTCGAGGAGCTGGTCAAGACCCTGAGCCCCGGTGAAGACGGCGAGAAGGAAGTGACTTTCCCGGCCGATTTCATCAACGAGAATCTCGCTGGTCAGACCGTGCTGATGAAAGTCAAGCTGCATGCCGTCAAGGAACGCGTCCGCCCCGAAATGAGCGACGAGGTTGCCAAGAAGGCCGGTTTCGAGTCCGTCGAAAAGATGCGTGAGATCATCGAAAAGTCCTATCTCGACAGCCGCAAGCAGCTCGCCAAGTCCAAGGCCCAGCAGGATCTGCTGAAGCAGGCCATGGACGGTGTCGACTTCCCGCTGCCGCCCTCCATGGTCGAAGACCGTATCGACCGTCTGGTGAAGGACACCGAATACAAGCTCGACCGTCAGGGCAAGAGCCTCGCCTCCCTCGGCAAGCCGATGGAGCAGGTTCGTGAAGAACTGCGTGAGGAAGCCGAGCAGACCGTCCGCAGCGAAATCTTTCTGCTGGCCGTCGCCTCCGAGGAAGGCCTCGAAGTCACCCGCGAGGAGATCGACGCCACTCTCGGACAGCTTGCCATGCAGAACCAGATGCCGCTGCACGAGCTTAAGAAATATTACGAAGACAACAATCTCATCATGCCGCTCAAGGACCGCATCATGTGCGACAAGGCCATGGAGTCCATCTATGACCGCGCGGAAGTGACCGAGGTTGAGCCTGCAGCAGCCGAAGGCGAGAAGAAGGCCCCGGCCAAAAAGGCTCCGGCCAAGAAGGCTGCCGCCAAAAAGACCACCAAGAAGGCTGCGGACAAGGAAGAGGGCGAAAAGAAAGCCCCGGCCAAGAAGCCCGCTGCCAAGAAGGCTCCGGCCAAAAGGCTGCCGACAAGGAAGACGGCGAAAAGAAGGCTCCGGCCAAGAAGCCTGCCGCCAAGAAAACCACCAAGAAGACCGCCGATGAAGCCGAGAAAAAGGCACCGGCCAAGAAGCCCGCTGCCAAGAAGGCCCCGGCCAAAAAGGCTGCAGCCAAGAAGGACGAGGAAAAGTAGCCTCGTTTCTCCGAATGTGAAGCGGCGGTCCGGATGTCCGGGCCGCCGCTTTTTTTCATTGCAGTATTGACTTGTGATTCTGCGTGAATACTTTGGATTTTCAGACCTTCTTCCAGAGCTTGTTTTGGAAGGGGAAATGCTCCATAATGACCGCAGAAGGAGACTGGTTCAGTCTCCGCGGAACAAGCCGGCCCATGGCGGCCGGGTAACTGGGACAATAAGGAGAGTGGAATGACCGCCATTCCGATGGTCATCGAAACCACCGGCCGTACCGAACGCGCCTACGACATCTATTCGCGTCTTCTCAAAGACCGCATCGTTCTTCTGAGCGGAGCCGTTGACGACCACGTTGCCAGCCTCATCTGCGCACAGCTGCTCTTTCTGGAGTCCGAAGACCCGGAAAAAGAGATCTACATGTACATCAACTCTCCGGGCGGCGTAGTCTCCGCCGGAATGGCCATTTACGACACCATGCAGTTCATCTCGGCTCCTGTGGCCACGCTCTGCATGGGACAGGCCGCAAGCATGGGTGCCGTGCTGCTGGCTGCCGGTGCGCCGGGCAAGCGCTACGCGCTGCCTCATAGCCGCATCATGATGCACCAGCCGATGGGCGGTGCTCAGGGGCAGGCCACGGACATCAACATCCACGCCCGTGAAATCCTGCGTCTGCGGGAGGCGTTGAATTCGATACTGGTCCACCACACGGGCCAGAGCATCAAGACCATTGAGAAAGACACCGAGAGGGATTTCTTCATGTCCGCCAAGGAGGCCGCCAAATACGGCGTCATCGACCAGGTTATGGCCTCGCGCGAAGACATTGTGGAGTCCGAGGAAGGGTAATCACGAAATATGGCTGAAAATATGCAAGAAAAAGAACTCCAGTGCTCGTTCTGCGGCAAGAAGCAGAGCGAAGTGCAGCGCTTGATAGCCGGGCCCGACGTCTACATCTGCGACGAGTGCGTTGCCCTGTGCAACGACATCATGGCGCAGGAGACCGTGCACGAGGAGTTCGAGCAGGGACGTCTTCTGCCCCCGCAGGAGATTCGAGCACTGCTGGATGAATACGTCATCGGTCAGGATCAGCCCAAGAAAATCCTGTCCGTGGCGGTGCACAACCACTACAAGCGCGTGCACTACTCGCAGGGCCGCGAGAGCGACGATGTGGAACTGGACAAGAGCAACATCCTGCTCATCGGTCCCACCGGCTCGGGCAAGACGCTTCTTGCCCAGACGCTCGCGCGCATCCTGCACGTGCCTTTCGCCATCGCAGACGCCACCACGCTGACCGAAGCGGGGTACGTGGGCGAGGACGTCGAGAACATTCTCGTTCAGCTTCTGCAGAACGCGGACTACGACATCGACGCCGCCAGCCGCGGCATCATCTATGTCGATGAAATCGACAAGGTCGCGCGCAAGGGCGACAGCCCTTCCATCACCCGCGACGTGTCGGGCGAGGGTGTGCAGCAGGCGCTTCTGAAGATCATCGAGGGCACCGAGGCCAACATTCCGCCCAAGGGCGGCCGCAAACACCCGCAGCAGGAGTTCATCCGCATGGATACCTCGAACATCCTGTTCATCGTGGGCGGCGCGTTTATCGGTCTCGAAGGCATCGTGCAGCAGCGCGCGCAGGGTTCCGGCATGGGCTTTGCCGCCAAGGTCGAGGCCAAGAAGGAGCGTCCCATCGGGGAAGTCTTCTCCGAAGCCGAGCCCAACGATCTCATCAAGTTCGGCCTGATCCCCGAATTCATCGGCCGTATCCCGGTCATGACCGCGCTTCAGGAGCTGACCAAAGACGATCTGGTTCGCATCCTCAAGGAGCCCAAGAACGCTCTTGTCAAGCAGTATCAGAAGCTTTTCGACATAGACGGCGTCAAGCTGACCTTCACGCCCAACGCGCTCAAGGCCATCGCCAAGAAGGCCGTGGAGCGCAAGACCGGCGCACGCGGACTCCGGAACGTGCTTGAGTCCGTGATGCTCGACATCATGTACAAGCTGCCCGGCATGACCGGCGTCAAGGAGTGCGTGGTGAACAAGGCTGTCGTGGAGAAGGGCATTGAACCGTTGCTCTTCTACCGTCAGGAAAAGAAAAGCGCCTAGAATATCATTTCGTCCGCCCCGCTTGGCGGGGCGGGCGGATGCCGAAAGGGTTTGACATCCCTTTCTGCGGTATTAGCTATACTGCACCACGGCGTTTCGCGTCCGCGAAGCGTAACCATGTCAACCGGAGGAGCCACATGCCGACGTTTTCCTTTGACGGCAAGAAAGCCCCTGAAGATACACGCCTTCCGATGATGTCCCTGAGGGAAGTGGTCATGTTCCCGCGGTCCATTGCGCCGCTGTTCGTGGGCCGCGAAGCTTCCATCAAGGCCATCGAGACGGCCATTGCCGATTACGAAAAGAAGATTTTCCTCGTTACCCAGAAGAACCCCGAGAAGGAACACCCTGAAAAGGATGACCTTTACGAACTCGGGACTGTAAGCAAGATTCTTCAGATGTTGCGCCTGCCCGACGGCACCA
Source organism: Salidesulfovibrio brasiliensis JCM 12178 (assembly GCF_001311825.1). GTDB lineage: Bacteria > Desulfobacterota > Desulfovibrionia > Desulfovibrionales > Desulfovibrionaceae > Pseudodesulfovibrio > Pseudodesulfovibrio brasiliensis. Next base: position 10,003 of record NZ_BBCB01000015.1, read on the forward strand.
TCAAGGTGCTTTTCGAGGGCCTTTACCGCGCACGCTGGAATCGCGAGACCGGGAACTTCAGCCACGAGCTGGGCGAGGACGAATACCCCTGGACGACCATTGAGCGCGTCTACGAGGATGACGCCGACGAGGCCGAGTCCGTGGCGCTGGTGCGTTCCGTGCAGGAGTCCCTTGAAGAATATGCCAAGGTGAACAAGAAGCTCGCACCGGAAGCCGTGACCGCCATGACCTCTCTCAAGGATGCGGGGCAACTGGCCGATTCGGCCATGCCGCACCTGAAGGTGGACTTCGTGCGCAAGCAGGAAGTGCTGGAAGAGCTGGACCCCATCGCTCGTCTTGAGGCCGTTTACGAAATGCTGCTCGGAGAAATCGAGATCGCCAGCATTGAGAAGCGGGTCAAGGGTCGCGTCAAGGACCAGATGGAAAAGAACCAGCGCGAGTACTACCTCAACGAGCAGATCAAGGCCATCCACAAGGAGATGGGCCGCGAGGACGACCCAGCCTCCGAGGCTGCCGAGCTGGAAAAACAGCTCGAAGAAAAGGTCATGCCCGAAGAGCACAAGGACCGCGTCCGCAAGGAAATCAAGAAGATGCGGCAGACGCCGCCGAGCAGTGCGGAATACACGGTCGTGCGTAACTACATAGACTGGATCTTCGATTTGCCCTGGGGCAAGATCAAGTCCACGCACACGAGCATCGACAAGGCGCGCGGTATTCTCGACGAAGACCACTACGGCCTGAAAAAGCCCAAGGAGCGCATCCTTGAGTACATGGCCGTGGAGAGTCTCGTTGACAAGCTGCGCGGTCCGATTCTCTGTCTGGTGGGTCCTCCCGGCGTTGGCAAGACGTCCATCGCAAAGTCCATCGCCCGCGCCATGGACCGCGAGTTCGTGCGCCTGAGCCTTGGCGGCGTGCGAGACGAGGCTGAGATTCGCGGCCACCGCCGAACCTATGTCGGCGCCATGCCGGGCAAGATAATCCAATCCCTCAAGCGTTGTGAGAACAACAACCCGGTCATGTGCCTCGACGAAGTGGACAAGATGAGCGCCGATTTCCGTGGCGACCCGTCTTCGGCTCTGCTCGAAGTGCTGGACCCGGAGCAGAACTACGCGTTTGCCGACCACTACCTTGATCTGGACTACGATCTGTCCAAGATATTCTTCATCACCACGGCCAACACGCTGGATTCCATCCCCCTGCCGTTGCAGGATCGTATGGAAATCATCCGGCTGCCCGGATATCTGGAGAACGAGAAGGTCGAGATAGCCCGCAACTTCCTGCTGCCCAAGCAGCTTGAAATGCACGGGCTGAGTGAAGACAATCTCAACCTCTCGGACAATGCCATCGTGGACATGGTTCGCCGCTATACCCGTGAGGCTGGCGTGCGTAACCTTGAACGCGAACTGGCAAACATCTGCCGCAAGGCTGCCATGCAGATTGTCGAGGCAGGGGAGAAGGACAAGACCGTCAACGTCACGGTCCAGAACCTCTCCAAGTTCCTCGGCGTGTCCAAGCACCGCTACGGCGAGCGCGAGGACAAGCCTTCCGTGGGCCTTTCCACCGGCTTGGCCTGGACCCAGCTCGGCGGCGAACTGCTGATGGTGGAAGTGGCGCTTATGCCCGGTAAGGGCAAGGTGGAGATTACCGGTAAGCTCGGGGATGTGATGCAGGAGTCGGCCCGTGCGGCGCTTTCGTACCTGCGTTCCCGCTCCGACCTGTTCGGTCTCAAGCCCGACTTCTACAAGGAAGTGGATATGCACGTGCACGTTCCGGACGGCGCAACGCCCAAGGACGGCCCCAGTGCGGGTATTACGCTGGCCACGGCCATCATCTCCGCGCTCCTGAACGTGCCTGTCCGTCATGATCTGGCCATGACCGGCGAGATTACGCTTCGTGGTCGGGTACTGCCCATCGGCGGCCTGCGCGAGAAGCTTCTCGCCGCCCACCGCGGGCTGGTCAAGACCGTGCTCATTCCCGATGAAAACGAGAAGGACCTCAAGGACGTTCCCCAGACCATCCTGAAAGAACTTGAAGTCATTCCCGTCAAGCATATGGACGAGGTACTGGAGCAGGCGCTCATCATCGACGAGGGAGAGCCCTTGTTTCGTCGCGTTGAAAAGGCCACGCCCATAGCCAACAGGCTCCTCAAGGAGGAGTTCTGCAAGCAGGCCCACTAGAGTCTGTTTACGCTGATTACAACAAAGGCCCGGAACCTTGGTTCCGGGCCTTTTTGCGTTCGGGAAGGCGACTCTGTCTTTGGCTTCGGGGCGCGGGATGATGCAGGCCGATCCGGCCTGCGGCAAAGGGCGAGAAGACTGCGGCTCTGGCAGTCTCCACCAGCGATGAGTCCTCCTCTAAGGAAAGGTTGCTGATGAGTGGTGAACGTAGATCAAAATATCATTGTTTTTGCGCGGTGCGCACAGTAAAAGAAGTTTGTATCGTCTGTCCGGTCTTTTTCTGGGTGGATTTTGCGATGAAAGGTCGCAGGAGGACCATGCGCAACCTACTTTGTATATTTATACTTGTCTGCCTCATGGCAGTTTCTTCAGAAGCGGCTCAAGCAGACTGTGTTGTGTTGGTCAATAGCTATCACCAAGGATATCGATGGGTTCAGTCCTATCGCAAGGCGTTTGTCGACAACATTGCCAAAGATGCGATGGTCGTGGAAGTGGACCTTGATACCAAGCGCATCCCCAGATCCGAGTATGCAGAGCGGGCACGCAAAGCGCTTGCTCTTATTGACGAAGTCAAGCCCGAGGTGGTTGTGTTGGCGGACGACAACGCCTTTGCCCTGCTTGCGGAGGAAGTCGCCACACGGAAGATTCCCGTTGTTTTTCTCGGCGTGAATAGCAACCCTCGAAATGCGGTTACATCTCTTGATACTGTGGTTGGCGTACTGGAGCGTCCGCTGGTCAAGCGATCCATTCCGATAATCAACGAAGTGCTGAACAAGGATTTCAGGAACTTTTTGGTGTTGTTCGACGTAAGTACCACTTCAGAAGTGTTATTCAATGAGGTCTTTCACGAGAATAGTATCAAATTCATGGGATACACTGCGGAGATCAGGACCGTAGCAACCTATGATGAATGGAAAAAAGCCGTTCTGGCCGCTCCCGGGCAAGGGTTCGACGCGATCATGCTCGGGGTGCATAACACGCTTCGCGATGAAGACGGCAGACATGTTCCGTATCGCAAGGTAGCCCGCTGGACCAACATCTACTCGACCCTTCCACTTTTTGCCTTTTGGGATTTTTCCGTGTCCAGCGACATGGCTTGCGGCGGGCTCGTTCTTTTTGGTGGCCCGCAGGGCGAAGCGGCGGCACAGTTGACCAATCGCCTGCTGGAAGGTGCCAATATCGTTCAGTTGCATACCATTACGGCTGAACGGGGCAAGCTCATGTTCAGCGGGGCGGGTTGAAGCGATGGGGCCTGAAGGTCGAGAATCGAAAAGACGAGACAATCTTTTTTGTCGATTGACGTGAAAAACCGGGGCCGCTGATGCGGCCCCGGTTTTTTTGAATTTGTATCAGATTAGAGAATCTGGCTCAGGAAGAGTTTGGTGCGCTCGTGCGTTGGGGCGGTGAAGAAGTGCTCCGGCGTGCCCACCTCGATGAGCATGCCTTCGTCCATGAAGACGACGTGGTCCGCCACTTCACGCGCAAAACCCATCTCATGGGTCACGACCACCATGGTCATTCCTTCCTTTGCCAGCGTTTTCATGACATCCAGCACCTCCCCGATCATTTCCGGGTCCAGCGCCGAGGTCGGCTCGTCAAAGAGCATGACCTTGGGGTTCATGGCCAGTGAGCGTGCAATGGCGACACGCTGCTGCTGCCCCCCGGAAAGCTGACCGGGATGCACGTTGGCCTTGTCCCCGATGCCCACCTTCTTGAGCAGTTTCATACCGATCTCGTTGGCGTCCGAGTTTGATCGCTTCAGCACGGTGGTTTGCCCTATGGTCACGTTCTCCAGCACGGTTTTGTGCGGGAAGAGGTTGAACGACTGAAACACCATGCCCACGTCGGCGCGAATCTTGTTGATGTCGGTTTTGGGATCGAGGATGTCCACCCCGTCGATGAGGATTTCTCCGCGATCGGCGTATTCCAGCCGGTTCAGGCAACGCAGGAAGGTGCTTTTGCCGGAACCGGAGGGGCCGATGACCACGACCACATCGCCTTGCTTGACCGTGTAGGATACGTCCGAGAGCGCCTGCACCTCGTGGGGGACGTGGAACGTCTTGTAGATGTTCTTGACTTCGATCATCAGGAGACCGTCCTTCTTTCAAGGTACTGGACGAACATGGACAGCGCGAAGGTCATGGTCAGGTAGAGCACGCCGCAGACGAACCAGAGCTCGTAGGGCATGAGGCTTGAAGTGACGCCTTCGCGGGTGGCCTTGGTAAGCTCGCGAATGGCGATGATGCCAAGAAGCGACGAGTCCTTGATGAGGCTGATGAATTGCCCGGCCAGCGGCGGCAGGATGCGTTTGAAGGCCTGCGGCAGGATGATCTTGCGCATGGCCTGCGTCCGGGTCATTCCGAGCGATCTGGCGGCTTCCATCTGGCCCCGGTTCACGGACTGAATGCCCGCGCGCACGATTTCCGCCACATAGGCCCCCGCGAAGATGGCCAGCGAGGCAACACCGAACCACAGCGACGGAATCTCGGGGATGCCGTAGCGTATCAGCAGCGCGTTGATGAGTGTGCCGACCACGAAGTACCAGATCATTATCTGGACCAGCAGCGGCGTTCCTCGAATGATTTCGATGTAGGTTATGGCCAGCCATTTGAGGCACGGGTTCTCCGATATTCGTGCCAGCCCGGTGAAGAGACCCAGAAGGATGCCGAAGACGATGGCGATGGCGCTGACTTGTACGGTCAGCCATAAACCCACAAGGAGCAGGCCCACTCGCCACTCCTTGTACGAGCCGAGCACGTCGCCCATGTAAACGGTGTCTCCCTGCGTGACGAGCAGGGCGTTTGAAGGAACGTGGTACTGCTCGGACTGGCCGTCGCCTTCAACCACGATCACGGAGTCCTCGCCAGAGGGCTTGATGGAGGCTACTTCGCCCGGAATCTCTGACCGTATCTCGACGGTATCTTCAAAATAAAAATATTTGGGAACGCGGTTCCAGTGCCAGATGTAGTTGGCCTGTCTGGACGCCATATAGAACGAGGCGGCCACACCGATGATGATGAGGAAGAATACAGACTTCCACAATATGTGATAATACGGGCCCTTGCGTGCGGCCCGGCGCTTGCTGTCGGACATGGGTCGAACGGCCTCCGGTGGCGTGAGGCGGCCGGGAACCGCGTGGCGGTTCCCGGCCGTCGGCTTGCTCTATTACTTGAGTTCCTTGGACCAGTCGGTGCTGCCGAGCCACTTGCCGTAGATGCGGTCATAGCGGCCGTCGTTCTTGACCTGGCTCAGGAAGTTGTTCAGCCAGTTCAGGAAGTCGGGGTCACCCTTGTTGATGGCCCAGGCCAGAGGCTCGTAAGTGAAGGGCTGGTCGAGGAAGATGACCTTGCCCTTGCCCTGTTCCGCATACAGGAATGCGCAGTTGGGCAGGTCGTAGACATAGGCGTCGGCCTTGCCGTTCATCACTTCGAGGAAGGCCTCGGTTTCGGTCTCGAAAGACTTGTAGGTGCACTTGGGGATCATGCGCTTGACGGCCTGTTCGCCGGTGGTGCCGAGCTTGGAGGTCACGACGTACTTGGGATCGTTCAGGTCCTTGTACGATTCGACGTCCGCAGCGTGCTTCATGTTAAGCAGGATGGTCTGACCGACGACGATATACGGGTCGGCGAAGTTGATCTTCAGGTTGCGCTCCTGCGTGACGGTCATGCCGGACATGATGATATCGAACTTGTCGGACATGAGCGCCGGGATGATGCCGTCCCATGCGGTGTTCACCGGCACGAACTTGACACCCATGGCCTTGGCCATTTCCTTGGCCATGTCGATGTCGAAGCCAACGAAGTCGCCCTTTTTGTCGGTCATTTCAAAGGGTACGTAGCCTGCTTCGAAACCGACGCGCAGTTCGCCGCGGCTCAGAATCTTTTCAAGCGTGGATTGCTCCACGAACTGTTTGCGGACGTTGACGTTGTTGTTCGTCTGGGTCTGCTGCTGGGAGTTGCCCTGATTGCAGCCGAATGCGAACAGCAGGGTAAACAGGGCGATGGCCGCGGCCATCCAGGAATAGCGTTTCATGAGTCCTCCTTTCCACCGCATCATGCGGCCTCGGATGTCCCTTGGGACATCACGTCCTTCCTTTTTAATGATTTGTACACACTGCCTGACCGTCCTGCTCCGAGTGACCGGCTCAAAGCGGATTGCCGTACCAATTCAATAATATTTGCCTTCGGTTAGAATCTCGCTGACCAGCATTTCCACACGACAGTCAGGGCATTTCGGCACCTCTTCCATGGGCAGGTAGACTATCTGGGTGCTGCGGCACTTGGGACAGACAACTTCCACGGCTTCGGGCTGCTCCCGCTTTCTTTCACGTCCGGAATCGTCGGCCATGAAATCCCTCCTTTTAACGAGAAGTTGTACGGTAGCTTTGCGTTACGGAATTATCAAGATAAATCTACAAAAATGAGAAACAGTCACGTGGTTTTTGTTTGTATGTCTTGCTGATTGTCGAAAATGGAAAACTCCGAACAGATGTTGATTGATTTGGTTACAAAATCGTTGATGTCGGGGTTTGTTTTTGCGAAGTTTTGCTTCTTTGGGGTTTAATTTTACGTTTTGCAAAGCGCTGGCCGACCAGTGCTGGTGCCGAATGGGGGTGGTGGTATAAACCGTTCAGGTGTCTTGACCGGTCTTCAGGACCTGCTAATGTATGTTGTGACCCGTTGTATTCGTTGATAGGGTGCGGAAAAATCTCGGAGTGACTGCATGGCCGACGACATCAGGATTCTCGTTGTTGAAGACGACACCATAGCCAGCATGGACGTGCAGGCGGCGCTGGAACGCATAGGGTACCGCGTTGCGGCCACCACCTCGTCCGGTGAGGATGCTATCCGTCTTTGCGGGGAGCTGTCGCCTGACCTCGTGCTCATGGACGTCCGTCTTGAAGGCGAGATGGACGGCATTGAGGCCGCGTCGAAAATCGCCGAAGTATACGGGATTCCGGTCGTCTATCTGACTGTTTTTTCCGACAATGAAACCCTTGGGCGCGCCAAGACGTCCGGGCCTTACGGGTTCCTGCTCAAGCCGGTGGATGACCGCGACCTGCGTTCGGCCATCGAGGTTGCCATCTACAAGCATGGCATGGAGTTGGAAGTGCAGCGGGCTCGGCGCGAGGCCGACGCCGCCAACGAGGTCAAGACCTCCTTCCTCGCCACCATCAGTCACGAACTGCGCACGCCCATGAACGGCGTGCTCGGCATGACCGAGCTGCTGCTCATGTCCGACATTCCTGACGAGCACAAGGAGAGCGTCGGCCTCATCAAGCGGTCGGCCATGGACCTCCTGAAAGTGCTTAATCAGATTCTTGACTACTCCAAGCTCGAAGCGCGGATGCAGTCGCTTCGTGAGACCGAATTCAAGGTTGCGGATCTGCTGGAAAGCGTCTGCGAGCAGTTTCGGGGCATGGCCGAAGGCAAGGGTATCGAGCTTGTGAGTGTGGTGGATGACGATGTCCCTGCGCTGGTTCTGGGCGACTCCGGCAAGCTTCGGCAGGTGCTCAGAAATGTGGTGGAGAACGCCGTCAAGTTCACCAGCGAAGGGCGTGTCGAGGTTCGTGCCGCAATGCTTCCCCCTGAACAATACCATGGGAATCCGCCAGCATCCGGGCGAGTCAGGCTGAATTTTGCCGTTACCGACACGGGCTGCGGCATTCCCGAATCAAAGGTCGGCGGCATTTTCGAATGCTTTACGCAGGCCGATGACTACATGACCCGCAAGCAGGGCGGACTCGGACTTGGGCTGGCCATTTCCAAGCGCCTTGCCGCAATCCTTGGCGGGGATATCTGGACCGAGTCGGTGGAGGGCGAGGGAAGCGTCTTCCATATCACCGCCGACATGGAGCCGCGGGGCATCAAGCCCAAAGCGGATGCGACGGACGTGGACCATCTTCAGGGGCTTCGAGTTCTTATCGCCGACGACGACGTCATCAGCCAGACCTATATTTCCCGCGTGCTCGAAAAGCAGGGGTGCCGAGTCGAAGCCGTGGACGACGGCAGTATGGTTGTGCGCAGGCTCGCTGAGGAAGATTACGACCTCGTGCTCATGGATATCCAGATGCCGGAGATGGACGGCATCGAGGCCACCAAGACCATCCGTTCCGGCGGCGGTGCGGTGCGAAATCCGCATATCCCCATTGTGGCCCTGACCGCCCACGCCATGTGGGGCGACGAGCAACGCTGTCTGCATGCCGGGATGGACAACTACCTTGCCAAGCCCGCCGATCTTGAATCGCTTTCATCCGTTATTCACGCCACGCTGAACGCTGACAGGACCTGACGCATGTCCACCCAGAACAACAACTCCCAAGGTTCGTGGAGCATCTACTCCGCAACCCTGCTGGTACTGCTCGCCACAGCGCTGTACCTCGGCTATTCGCTTGTCGAGGCGTTTCTTCATTCGCTGCTGCTCTCGTGTGTGCTGGCAATCATGTCCTCGCCGGTCATGTACAAGGCGCTGGAGCTGACCGGCGGGCGTCGGAACTGGGCAGCCGTCCTGACCACCCTGACCATCGTGGTGGTGCTGCTCATCCCCATGGTTGTGGTCATCATCGCTCTTGTGAATCAGGGAATAGAGTCCGTGGCGGCCATCAACAAATGGATACGGGTCACGGATTTCGATCATCTGATGGCTTCCTCCGGCGTGCAGGGCGTGTTGCACTGGGTTCATGACAAGCTGCCGTTTCTCGATCTCAACGGCGTGGAAGTGCGGGACCGGGTTCTCGATTTTTCGCGCGATTTCGCCCAGACCATGCTCAGCTACAGCACGGTCTTCGTGCGAGACGCCTTCCGGTTGCTGCTACTCTTTCTGCTGATGGTCTTTGCGCTGTTCTACTTCCTGCGCGACGGCACCCAGATGGTCGAGTTCATCAAGCAGGTTTCCCCGCTGCGAACGCGACAGGAAGATTACATCATCGACAGCCTCAAGCGCGTGTCCCGTGGCGTGCTCATGGGCTGCCTGCTCGTGGCCGTCCTGCAGGGCCTTGTGGGCGGCGTGGGACTTGCCATCTGCGGCATCCCCGGCGTGTTTTGGGGCGCCATGACAGCGTTTTGCTCGCTGGTCCCGGTCGTCGGCACGGGCATCATCTGGGTTCCCGCGGCCATCTACCTGTTCATCACCGGCCAGTGGCAGTTGGGCGTCTTCCTGACGCTCTGGTTCTCGCTCATTGTTGTGAGCATCGACACCTTCCTTCGTCCGTATTTCATGCGCGAGGCCGCACAGGTCTCCACCTTCTACATCTTTCTCGCCATTCTCGGCGGCATCTCGGCCTTCGGCATGCTCGGCATTCTGTACGGCCCCCTGATTCTCAGTTTCCTGATGGTGATGCTGCAAATCTACACCGAAGAATATGGCGACTCCCTCAAAAAAAAGGAAAGCGACTGATTCATGCGACACGCGCTGCTGCTGACCGTTCTCCTGCTTCTCGTTTCCTGCGCCCCCAAGGAACCCGCTCCCCCCGCACCGCCTGAACCGCCCGAAGTCCAAGGGCCTCGGTTTGTCCGTGTGGATAATGTCGGGCCGGTGGTGCGTTCCCTGATGCCGCACCGGCAGGGGTTGGCCTCGTTTGAAGGACTCCGGCCCGCGCTGGAGCGAAGCCTTGCCTACGTCAAGGCTCGGCCTGCGGGCAACGCCGCCGCGCATTCAGCAGGGCTGCTGCTCACATGGAGCCAGCTTCGCGCAACGCTCGAGGACCTGCTGGCCGCGCTGCCCGAGCTGGATGCAGACCCCGGCCTGCTGGAGGAGCGGTTCGTGTGGTTCCGGCTTGATCCGGGAACGCTTTTAACCGGCTATTACGAGCCGCTCATTCGCGCCTCCAAAACGCGCTCTGCCGAGTATTTCTATCCGCTTTACGGCGTTCCGGACGACATGAAGACGCTGGAGCTCGGGCGGTTCCATCCTCGCTGGAAGGGCCAGCGGCTATTGTATCGTATGGAAGACGGCAAGGCCGTTCCGTACTTTGACCGCGAGGCCATTGACGGCGAAGGCGCGCTGGCAGGGCAGGGGCTTGAGATAGCCTGGCTTGCCGACCCCGTGGATGCCTTCTTCCTGCACATTCAGGGGTCCGGTCGGCTCGTCTACCCTGACGGCAGCATGGAACACGTGCTCTATGCGGGCAAGAACGGCCATCAGTACCGCTCGCTCGGCCGCATCCTCATCGACGACGGCAGGGTGCCGAAGGACGAGATGAGCATGAAGCGCATTCGTCGTTTTCTCGCCGAACACCCCGAGGAACGCGACGCCTACCTGTATCAAAACCCGAGCTACGTGTTCTTCCGGCTGCACGATGAAGGCCCGTACGGCAGCATCGGCAGGACGCTTACGCCGTTCGTGAGCATGGCCGTCGACCCCAAGACCATCCCGCTCGGCGCGCTGCTTGCGTTGGACACCGGACTGCCGGATGGCGACGGCACCGAGCCTTTTACGGGGGTGATGCTTGCGCAGGATACCGGCGGGGCCATCAAGGGCACCCGCTGTGACCTTTTCTGCGGCTTCGGACACAAGGCAAAATACCTTGCAGGACATTTGCAGCACGACGCCTCGGTATACCTGCTCGTGAGCAGACGTGTATTGCGGCAATGACAGCTTACGAGCGTTACACTCAGTTTCGGGCGGCTTCTTCGGAGGCCGCCTTTTTCGTGCGGAAAACCTTGTGCCCGGAGTGTAAGGTTTTTCGGAATTTGTGTGGAAAAACGTAACAATTCCGGTTTTTCCGGACTCCGTAACTCAAGCGAATCCAACGGGTTTTGACATGGAATACATCTTGCTTTTCTGTGAAATGAGTGAAGAGAGCGGCAAGGCAACAGGCACGGCAGCGTGCCGTTTCGGCTGTCGGGGCGCAGCATCTCCGGCAGCCGGATTGCCAGCCGTTTTCGGAAACGTGGAGCGAGGAGGCGCTTATGGAGTGACGGCCGAGGTCCCTTCTTCCGGATGCCCTTTCCGGAGTCCGAGCAGGTGTCACGGCACAGGTCGGAGAACTGCCCGGTTTTTTTCGACCAGCGGACAGCCCGGATGCTTCTCGGAACGGCGTGCATCTTCTTCCTGAAGAGACGCGTTTACATAAACCCTCTCACCATCCTTCCCTCTAATGGTCACCCTTTCTTCCGCCTGAGAAGGGGTGGCCGCTTCTTTTGTATGCCTGCTGTGTCAGCCTTGTCGAATAATCTTACAGTGTCATCAGGAAGATGATTTCATGTAACTATTTTTAATTAAAGCATTAAATTTTTTGTGCAGGTCCTGTTTGGGCGAAGTTGTCGATATGCTTTGCAAAGGCAGCTTGGAGCTGATGGTCGCTTGGTCTTTTTGTGCCATGAAAACAATATCTTGCATGTTTGGTCCGATGGTTGCTTAAAGCTCGGCATCAAACATTTTTCACCAACGAGGAACATTATGAATAGAGCCATCACCTGCATTTTTGCCGTACTGATCTGGACCTGCACGCTTCCGGTTGCCGCAAGCGCGTTCGTCGTGGACTGGGATTACACGCTGGACTACGGCTTTACTTCCTGGACCATAGATGAAGGCGGATCTTCAGCGCTGCCGATTCTCGCCGAAGATCCGGTCACGCTGGCCGGTGACTCCGGGTACAGGCAGCTCACCTGGGGCGATCCTGTCAATGATGACGCTCGCAGCTCCATCTGGTTTGAGCGCAAGGTCGGTACTGCGCAGACCAACGGACCCATCGTGGACGTGATAAACATGTTCCACGACAACTATCCCATCTGGAGCACCAGCGATATCCTTACCGGCGGCGTTGTTCGCTCGGTGCTGACGCTGTCGCCTTCCGGTTCCGCGGACGAGGAATCCTTTACCACCACGTTCGACTTTTTCTTCTGGGAAACCCTGAATGACGGATCGTATCAGGATGACATCTTCCTGGTGGCGAGTATCGCGGACGCCGAATTCGACTTCCTCTATGACGGAATCGAATACATGGTGTCCTTCCTGCCTTCCTTCGATCTGGTTCCGACCGAGAACCTTGTTGATAACAACATCCCCTGGCAGGGACCCGCATTCGGCTGGACCACCGTGGAAGAACAGCGCAACGAGGAGCACACCAAGTTCCAGGTGACTGCTGCCCCGGTGCCCGAGCCGTCCACCTTCATAGTCTTCGGCATCGGACTGCTTTCACTGATCGCCCTGCGCAGGCGCAGCCGGTCCTAAACAGATTCCGCTTGAAAAGCCCCGGCAGGATTTCTGCCGGGGCTTTTATTGTTTGTGAAGAGAGCAAAACCGTTTAGACCGACTGTTCTTTTTGCAATTTTCAATTGTTTGTTTGATTGTGTCCTGTTGGTTACGTCTTGATGTGTTCACAAAATATAATGGACTTAGAATGAATCCGTTGTTAAATGGTAAAATAGACGAAATTGCTTCAAGGACAGGGATGCACTTTCCATTGTTAAATACTGTAAATCGCATCTGTTGAGATTTCCATCTGTTTCTAGTGGGTTTATTGTTGTCGGATTACTTTACAGTGCGGCAGTATGTGATCCGGATTGCCTGACTGTCGTGGTCGAAAAGGTTTGCATGTCGGCCGGATGTTCAGGTGGCATGGCTGGTGTCTATGCAACTATGTTAAAGCGGCGACCGGGGCTTGGTCCCTAAGGGCGGGTTGTCGCTTCTCTGGGGGATTTGTGGGAAAAATACTCATCGTGGACGATGATCCCATCATCGGTCGGCAGGTATCCCATTGGTGCGAAGCCATGGGGCACGAATGCCGTAGCGTCGCTCATCTCCGGGCTGCGCTGAACTCCATGTCCCGATGGACACCGGACATCGTTTTTCTTGACGTTCAGTTGCCTGAAGGGGATGGCATTGAACACATTCCGGATATTTTCGACCGCCATCCAAGCGTCTCCATTGTCGTGCTCAGCGGGTGCGCCGAAGGGGGATGTATCGAAAAAGCCTTTGATGCCGGGGCCGTGGATTACATGGTCAAGCCGGTGGAAAAGGAGCGTCTCAAAGCCGTTGTCGGCAATCTTCTGAAGATGCAGGAAAAGACGGTCGAAAAAGCGGCCGCTGTTGATCGCTGCGGTATCGTCGGTGAAAGCGGCCCGCTTGAGCGCTGCATAGAGCAGATGGCACTCGCCGCCCACAGTGAAGGAAACGTTGTCATTACCGGCGAGACCGGGACTGGGAAAGAGCTCTTTGCCCGCGCCCTGCACAAGAACAGCACCCGGGCCGGAAACCGTTATGTTGTGGTGGACTGCACCAATCTCCCGGACACGCTGGCCGAGAGCCTGCTCTTCGGGCACTCACGAGGCGCGTTTACCGGCGCGGACCGCTCCAAGAAAGGGCTTTTCGAGATGGCCCATAACGGCACGCTCTTTCTGGATGAGGTTGGCGATCTCTCCATGAGTGTCCAGAAATCACTTCTGCGCGTTTTGCAGGAGAAGTCCTTCAGGCCGCTGAGTTCCGCCGACGAGGTCCACGTGGATTTCCGACTGGTCGCGGCCACCAACTGCGATCTCGCCGCCATGGTTGAGGCGGGCACCTTCCGTCGCGACCTCTATTATCGCTTGAACATGTTCTCCATCGACCTGCCGCCGCTCAGGGAACGCAATGGCGACCTTGAGCTGCTTGCGCGCCACTACGTGGACGTCCTTTGCCGTGACGCGGGCCGGGAGCCCCTCAAGGTCGGTTCACGTTTTCTGGGCGCACTGCACAAGTATGACTGGCCCGGCAATGTGCGCGAGTTTCTCAACGTCATTCGCGTCTCCGTGTTCAAGGCAATGTTCGAGGACAAGCTGAATTATTTCCACCTGCCCCAAAACATAAGAATGCGCACGGTCATGGCCGAGGCCGAGGATAAAGGCAACAACGGCGGGAAAGTCAGGCAGGGAAGCAATGACATTTCCCTGCCCATGCCTGATGAGTTGCCGGACCTCAAACAGTACCGGCGTGACATCATCGACAGGATGGAAGTCGAATACCTGCATCATCTCGTGGCGCTGTGCGATAAATCCGTCAAGCGCGCCTGTGATATATCCGGGCTCTCCAGAACCCGGTTGTATGAACTGCTCAGTAAGCACAGCATTTCGCTGCGTCCTTGAGGGCGCAGTATATTTCTAACAGGGACATAACTCTAAGGATTATGGAAAAAGACTTTACAATAAATCAGTTGATTGACATCGCCCTCCAGAATGTGGAGGAGAAGGACCGCGCCGGAGCCGTCGAGGTATTGCGCATTATGCGGGAGACATTCGGTTCGGACAAGTTGAACGAATCGAACGACAGGCGTCAGGGCGTGCGCTACGAGATGCACCAGAGCGCGGTTATCCAGATTGTCTGCTCGGATGGCGATGTCGTCTGCCTGCCTGCCGTCATTCGCAACATTTCCTTCTCGGGGTTAATGCTTGAGATTCAGGACAAGGGTCACGTCTATGCGGGCATGGTCGATTCCATCGTCCACTTCAGTGTGCTGTTCGTTATTCCCGGAAGAGACGAGCCCGTTGCCATTGATTGCCAGCCCAAACGCATGGAGCTGAGCAGGCAGGTTCGCGTGGGCGCGGAGTTCACGTCGTGCCCGGTAGGGATTCCTTTAATGTAGGCTCTTCACGCTTCAACCGCTTCTGGAAGAACATTCTTGAGTCCGAGACATCCAGAAGCTCCTTGAATTCGGTCCCGTCCTCCGGATAGATGGCAATGCCTATGGATGCGCCCATGCGCATTGTCTCGCCGTTTATATCCATGGGTTTTGCCACGGCCTCCAACAGCTTGTCCGCCACCTGCTCCGCACTTTCGCGGTTGGTGATCTGCGGAAAGATGAAAACGAATTCGTCTCCCCCAAAACGTCCCACCGTGTCCGTTTCCCGGATGGTGGTCTTGAGCCGCTTGCCGACTTCGTTGAGCAGTATGTCGCCGCTGGAGTGGCCAAAGGTGTCGTTGACCTCCTTGAAGCCGTCCAGATCCATCATCATGATGGCGAGGTGGGTCTTTTCGCGTTGGGCCTTGTGCAGTTCGGTCTGGAACCGTTCCTTGAAGAGGGAGCGGTTCGGCAGGTTTGTCAGGCTGTCATAGTAGGCAAGCCGCTGCATCTTGCGCTGGGCATTGTACTGGTCCGTGACATCCTGAACGGCGATGACATATCCCGCTTCCTTGCCTTCGATACGCACGGCGTTGATCTTGAACTGGAGCTTCTGCTGTTCGTTTCCCTTCTTCTTCCATGCGCTGAGGGTCTGCTCCTCGCCGGACTTGGAGCGTTCGATGCTGGTGAGCATCTTGTGAACCGAGATGTTGCAGGCTTCCGAAACCATGGAGATGTCGGTGCCTATCCTGATCTCCGGCGGGTCGCCGAGCATGTGGTGCAGCGTATTGTTGAAATAGACGACGCGCAGATGTTCGGTCAGGCCGAGAATGCCGGTATTCATGGACGTTCCCACCACGATGTCCAGAAAGGCGTTTTCGTGCAGCCCGGACTCTCCGTTGCCGTTGCTCGCCGGTATGCTGGCCCCCTGTGACTTCACCCAAAGGGCGTTCACGATATCGGTGAGGGCTATGGTGCCGACCGGCAGTTCGCCGATGAGCACAACGGCTTGCTCCGAGTCGTTGCGGATGCATTCCATGTATGCGTCCTGTAGCGAGGTGGTCGGCTTGACCGCTGGCACAGGGCGGGCCACGTTCATGGCCTTCATGTGCCAGATGTCGCACCCCCACGAAACCAGTCGCTGACGGTCTTGTTGTCGACCACGCCGAGCACCTTGGGGCCGTCGCTGATGATGACGCTGGTCTCTCGCGTTTCCTGAATGCGGCGGTGAATTTCGTAGAGCGAGCAGTCCGGGTCGTCGATAACCACGGCGTTTTGCCGCATGACCCGTCCGACCCTCGGGATGCCCTTGAGAAAGCTCTCGGTCATGAGGTGCTTGATGTGCACCCAGCCGAGCGGCTTGATGTTGTCGGTAACAACGAACAGATTCGGCAGACTGTCCGGATTTACCGGACTGCCCCCCGCGAGCAGGGTCTCCTCTATGTTGTCACGAAGTTGTACCACCTTGGCTTTCGGCAGCAGAGCGTCTTCGAGATTGAGCGGCGTACCCTTTAGAATGTTGCTGGCGAGGATGGTGGCCGAAAGGCTCTTGAACCCTCCGTTACCGCTTGGAAAGGGCAGATGGCAGGCGTTGAAGATGCGAAACATCGAAAAAATCTTGACGATGTCAATGTTGCTGATCGCCTTCGGCATGGGCCGCAGCGTTATGTCTTGAAATGTCGTGAGCATCGTGGTGATTGTTTCATTTTTTCTTCGCATGCTGTCCGTCTTGGTATGCTAATAGCAATTACCATGACAACAATTCGTAACTGAACGTTCGCAGATAGATATAAGAAACGGCATCGGTACAGGCTTTTTCGTTGAGGCCGGTTTGCAAGCCATGGAGGGTACAGGTGAAAGTCTGCTTTGACATCAACCACTCGGAATACTTTGCTTTGAAAGAAGTTGCCCAGATGAACAACCGGACGCCGGTGGAACATGCGAAGACCATTGTTCTCGATACGATTCGTTCAATGGGCCAGTGTATGGAGCAAAGTTGCAGCGAGCGACGGGCATATAAACGCTTCGAGTTGTCAATTTCTGCCGTATCCTGTGTAAGCTTTCCCGACAGGGTGGTTCGAAGCATTCCCGTAACCGTCAACGACATCTCCCAAGGGGGCATGCGCGTCACCTTCAACGGTGTAAAAAGCGAAGATGCACGGCGGCTGTCCGAGGTGTCGTATTTTGAAGTCGTATTTACAATTCCTGAAACATATCAAACGGTTTCCTTTTATTGCAAGAAACGGTGGAGCAACCATGACAACGGGGTGAGCATGGGGGGCGGTTTCGAGTCGGTGGATGCTTCGCTGCTGGAAATGCTGTCGAAGCACATTGGTGCCGAACAAAGCATGTGATCAAGGAGTGGAGCGATGGATATGGCAGCCAGAGAAGCGAAGGTCGAGAAGCAGTCGCAACGGGGAATCGAACGTCGGCGCACCATCCGCATACGCCGCTCCGCGCTCATCCGCGATAATCTGGACGACATCGACCGTCCAAGCATGAAGATCGCCGAAACGCTGGAGGAACTGGAGCAGGCTTTCAGGATCGTCTACCGCGAGTACCGGGCGGCAGGGTACGTCAAGGACTCGGATCCGCACCAGATGCTCTACAGTGTCTACAGCCTGCTCCCCACGGCATCCGTTTTCGTGTTCAAGAGTTATCTCGACGTTATTTCAACCATGAGTCTGTATAAGGACACCCGGGTTTTCGGATTGCCCATGGACGCCGTGTATAAGCCGGAACTCGATGAACTGCGCGCGCAAGGGCACAGGGTTGCGGAAATCGGGGCATTGGCCACCCCAAAGAACCGGCGCTGGGCCAACCTGGTGGTTTATCTTGCCAAGGCGCTTTTCCATTACGCGCATCTGGTGGATGTGGATTACGCCTGCATCATGGTTAACCCCAAGCACGTTCGGTTCTACAAGGAAATATTTCTGTTCGAGGAGATGGCGGAGGAGCGCATGTACGAGGCCGTCGGTGCGCCCGCCGTGGCTCTCTACGCCAATGTCCACACCTATGACCAGCGGATGCTGGATGCATACGGTGGTGAGGATTTCGAGACCGACCTGCTATCGTTCTTCGTCAAGATGAAGAACTCAATCATGGATCCGAGCCTGACCTATCCGGTGGACAACGACAAGCCCCTTGACCAGTCCATCATCTGCTCGCTGCTGGAAAAGCGGCCGACCATTCTCGAAGGGCTGACAGAGGAACAGATTCAGGTTCTGACCTATCTCTATCCCGAAGCCGTGCGCTGCGCCAAGGCGCCCCGGCACTGAGCCGGACGGGGTTTCGGATGAACACCACCGAATTCATGCGGCAACTGGCGGCCCGGGGGCTTTCCCGCAAGGCCGACTATCACGCTGCGGCTTTCTCCCGGAACATCGGGCTGCTTTCGGCCAACGAGCAGGACCGGCTCATGCGCCGCCGCGTGGGTATCCCCGGCATGGGCGGCGTGGGCGGAAGCCACCTCATGTCGATGGTACGTGCCGGTATCGGGGCGTTCAGCATCGCGGACATGGACGCGTACAACCCGGTGAACGTCAATCGCCAGTATGGTGCGGCTTCCAGCTCCTTCGGCCGGGATAAACTCGAAACCATGGCCAAGTCCGCTCTGGACGCGAATCCCCATCTCGACCTCAGGACATTTCCCGAGGGCGTGACCCGCGACAACGTGGACGAATTCCTCGACGACGTGGACATCGTGCTCGACGGCCTTGATTTTTTCGTCTTCGAGGTGCGCCGGATGGTCTTCATCCGTGCGCTGGAGCGTGGCATTCCGGTCATCACCGCCGGTCCCATGGGCTTCAGTGTCGCCATGCTGGTCTTCATGCCGGGCGGCATGGGCTTTGACGAGTATTTCGACATTCGGGAAGATGATTCCAGAACGGACAGGCTCCTGAAGTTCGCGCTGGGACTCTCGCCGAGGGCCTTGCAGGCCGGGTATACGGACCTGAACACCGTGGATCTCGAAGGCGGGCGCGGCCCGTCGTCCGGGCTGGCCTGCCAGCTCTGTTCCGCGTTGGCCACCATGGAGGCCCTGCGGATTCTGCTGGGCCGAGGCGGCGTCAAGGCCATTCCCCGTTACCTGCAGTTCGACGCCTGCCGCCGCAAGCTGGTGCGCGGGAAGCTGCGCCGGGGCAACCGGGCCGCGACCCAGCGGTTCAAGCTGTGGTTCTTCAAGAATTTCCTGCTCAAGCCCCGTGTCCCGGCCGTGGATATCCCCAGTCCGCCGGTTCACGGCAGCGCAGACGAGCAACTCGATTTCATGATCCGGGCCGGAATACGCGCCCCTTCCGGCGACAATGTTCAGCCGTGGCGATTCCATAAGGACTGGCCCGGGCTGGACCTTATGGTGGATCGCGCGGCCGACCAGAGCTTTTTCAATGTGGAACAGTCCGCGTCCATCATGGCCTGCGGCGCTGCGCTGGAGAATATTCTGATAGCAGCACGCGCCTGTGGCCGGGACATTTCCGTGGAACGGTTCCCGGATGGCTCGGACAAGGACCTTCTGGCCCGGCTCGGCGTGGCACAAGCACCGGTTCCCGATGACGACTCCTTTCTCGATGCGGTCTGGCTTCGCGACACCAATCGCAAGCATTTCAAGCGCACTTCTGTTACACAGGGCATCTGGGAGAGCATCGCCGAGTCCCTTGAGGACATTCCCGGCGTACGCCTGCGGTGGTGCGACTCCAGAGAGTCCGTGGGTGCCTTTGCCCGCGCTGTCGGACTGGTTGACATCATCCGCTCCGAGAACCGCTCCCTGCACGAGCATCTCGCTGCCATGATCCGGTTCACCCCAGAAGAGGCCGAGACGACGCGTGACGGTTTGCCGCTTCGCAATCTTGAAGCGGGCAAGCCCGGGGAAGTGTTCCTCAAGGCCACCAGATCGTGGTCTGTGATGCGCGTTGCAAACGCGTTTCGCATGAGCCGGGCCGTGGCCGCGCACTCGGCTGCCGGAATCCGTCATTCTGGCGGTGTCGGCTGCATCGTGGCGGATGAGGCCGGGCCGGAAGGATTTCTCGCGGCCGGGCAGGCGCTCCAGCGAGCGTGGCTGCGGTTTGCCCACTACGGCATCCAGTTCCAGCCTGCTGCGGCTCCGGCTCTGTTCAGGCTGCGCCAGCTCCTTCTCGGAGACGGCTCGTTTCGCAACGCGGACCACATCCTTTTGCTTCAGAAGGCGTGGCCTCTGGTGGAACAGGCGTTTCCCGGCTTCATGACCGAAGTGCCAATGATGTTCTTCCGCGTTGGCTACGGGCCTGCAATTCGGTTCGGTACCTACCGCAGGCCGCTTTCCGGGTTCATGGTCTAGCGTTCTCGCATCCAGCAAACAAGACTTCCCCCGTGACCGTGCGTTGCGGGGGAATTTTCATGTGCAGCTTGTTGCGAGAGGGCACAAGAAAGGGAGCCTTTCCGGAGAAAGGCTCCCTGATGTATCTATTGCCGATGAGGAATTGAGGGGCGGTTTACCTCTGGAACCGGCGGCGGAAGCCGAGGAGTCCGAGGAGTCCGAGTCCGAGGATCACGAAGGTGCTCGGTTCGGGGGTCGCGACCACTGCGGGGTCGGAGATGTCGATGGCCCAGGGGACGTCCGTGCTGGAGTTCAGGGAGACGTCTGCTTCGCCGTAGATGGCCACATCGTAGTCGAAGCGTACTTCTTCAGGGTCGTTGACCAGGATGTCGCCCCAGGGTGCGTCACCGTAGGTTTCGAAGCCGAAGAGGTTGGTGCCGATCAGGTTGGATCCGTCGCTGCCCAGGATGCTGTACCAGTAGGTGTCTTCCCAGTCGAGGGTCATGGTCGCCCACGGGGTGCCGTCCACGTAGGTGGAGATGTCGCCGGGGGCGGAGTTCTTGGCGCCATCGTAGAAGTACTTCATGACCGCGTCGTTGGTCAGCTCGTCAGCCGTGAAGGTGTTGCCTACGATGCTTCCCAGCGCTGCGTCGTTCCAGGTGATGGTGCTGCCGCTGACGCTGTAGAAATTATACATGGCGTTGGTTTCCGCGAGGGAGCGGAAGGTGAGCAGCGGGCCGTCCTGCTGCTGCGTGTACTGGACAACGCCTGCGAAGAAGCCTGTCAGCTCTTCGTCCGGCTGGGGCACGACAACGCCGGGGCCGTCCGTGATTTCGCTGAGGCGGATGATGCCGTAGACGATGTCGCCGTTGTCAAGCTGGTTGGTGTCGCTTTGCGGAGCGGTGATGTCATACCCGATGATGTTTTCAAATCCCGAGTAATGGAAGATCGTCTTGCCACCGGCAAGGATCGGCGCTGCGGTAGCGGCGACTGCGGTGAAAGCCAAGAGGGCCAGGGTAACTGTCAGGGTTCTGATAAAACGCATGGTCAATTCCTCCGATTGTTTTTCTCTCTACTAAGCAACCGGTGTGCCAAAGTTTAAAACCCTATCATTCTAATACTTTAAGTGCGTGTTGGGGGCCTGAATTCGGACTATGTGTAAATACCCTCGACATATATTCGATAGGGTTTACATCACCAGAAGTGCCATTGGCGGGTGACAAGGACATGCGCGGCCAGAGCGGCGTTGCAGACCGCGTGGCAGAGCACGCACTGTGCAAGACTGCCGCTGAATCTGTACACGAGGTTGAAGGCTGCTCCGGCGATCATCCCGGCAAGCCAGTAGTGATGCTCAAGCCCGAACAGCACGGTGGTGGCGGCAAAGGAGAAAAGGGTGAACGTGCCGGGCCGAACCGAGAGAAAGTCGTTTTTGACCAGATAGCGACACAGGAAGGAACGCCAGAAGACTTCCTCCATGATCGGTACCACGAGGGCCGCGCCGAGGACCCGGATGACGATGAGAGTCGTCTGTGCGGCGGGGGAGTGAAAAACTGCCGGATCATACGAGGTCTGCTCACCCATGGTGGCGAACGGCAGGTCGAGATTGACCCATAGCACATACACCGCAATGGCGGTTGCCACGCTTGTGGCCGTGTGAACGGGACGCAAAAGTTCCCGCCAGTTCAGATCCGTGTAGAGGCGGTAGCACCAGACCAGCGCGATGGCCGTGGCTGCGGCCTTGGCGGGATAGAGCATGGCGGTGAAGCGCGGCGTGACGAGGTCCGGGGCGGCCATCTCGACCAGTTCCACCAGCAGCAGGAACGACATGTATACGGCAAAGGGCGCGACCCTTGCCGCAAGAGGGGAGGGCTGGGTGATGCTCATGGTATCGAATTCCCCGAAATCTGTTGTGCCGCGCCGGTCCTGATGAGCACGTCCCCGGTTATCCCGGTGATGAGTCCGGCGGAGTCCTTGAGCGAGACGATCACCTCAAGCACCTTGGTGTCCACCTTGTCGCCGGGCGTGTCCGTGGGCAGGAGCTTCCGGCCGGTCATATGGCTGAGTCGCGTGACCGTTCCCTTGAACTCCCTGTCCGGAAATGCGTCGCAGACGAACAGGGCCTCCTGCCCCTTTTTCACCCGCACGGCATAGTCTTCGTCCACCTCGGCCCGCACGTTCAGGGCCTCTTCATTGCCTACGGTCAGCACCGGGGCCTCGAAGAATATCGATACGTTCTCCCCGGCCTTGCGGTGCGTTCTGAGCACGGTGCCGTCGATGGGCGAGCGCAGGACGGTCTTTTCCAACTCCTCGACCATTTCCCGGGCCGTGTGCCGTGCGGCGTCGTATTCTGCGTAGCTGGAGGCGATGTCCTCCTTGCGGGACTGGTTCTGGGCGATGAGGTGCTGCTGTTCGGCTTCCTCATATTGTTTCTCGGCCACGCGGTAGTCCTTGATGGCCCTGTCCACCTCTTCCTTGGCGATGAGGTTCTTGCTGAGAAGCTCCTGACGCCGAACCATTTCGCGCTTGAGGTTCTTCATGACGGTTTCGGCCCGCTTGACCGCAGCCCATGCCGAGCTTTTCTCTTCCTTTCGGGCACCGGCAACCAGCTTCTGGTACTGGGCCAGCTTGGCCTGCTCCTGAGCCTTGGCCGCTTCAAGCCGCGCCCTGCGGTCCCCGGCCCTCAGGGATGCCACCTGCTGTCCGGCGGTGACCGGGTCGCCCTCAAGCACTTCCACCGTGGCGATGACCCCGCTTATCTCAAAGGCGAGGTTTCGCTCCTCGGAGGAGGGCTCCACCCGCCCGTAGGCCGCAATCCATTCGTTTTCGGTTTGCAGCCGGGCCAGTGAGACATAGGTCTTTGTGGCGTTCTCCGGCGAAGGCAGTCTGTCCGCGAGCCATTTGGGGGCGCGCAGGCTGACCGCTGCCACTCCGGCGGCAACGAGGATCATGAGAAGAATCAGACGCTTCATGGATGTGCCCCTTCGCGTTGATGTTCAGGCCCTTCGGCGGGGTGTAACTCGCCGTCCTCGATGTTCATGACTTCGTCGGCGAACTCCAGCGTTCTGGCGTCGTGGGTGACGATCACCAGCGAGCGGGTCCCGTCCCTGACCAGCGAGGCCATGAGTTCCATGACCCGCCTGCCGTTTTCCGAGTCGAGGGCCGCCGTGGGTTCGTCCGCGAGGATGACTTTGGGACCGCCTGCAAGGGCGCGGGCAATGGCCACGCGCTGCTTCTGGCCGCCGCTTAGGGTCTTCGGGTAGGCGTTCACCTTGTCCGAGAGGCCCACGTCGTCAAGGACCTTGAGCGCGCCCCGCCTTGCCTCTGGCTTGTCGAAGCCCCGCAGGTGCATGGCCACGAGCACGTTTTCCAGCACCGTCAGGGTGGAGAAGAGGTTGTACTCCTGAAAGATGAAGCCGAGGTGCTTGAGCCTGACCTTGGAAAGCTTGCTTCCCGGAAGGTCCGTGACCACCTCGTCGGCAATGGTCACGGTCCCGGAAGTGGGACTGAGGATACAGCCCATGATGGAGAGCAGGGTGGTCTTGCCGCTGCCCGAAGGTCCCATGAGTAGCAGAACCTTGCCGAGTTTGATGTCCAGATCCACGCCGCGCAGGGCGAACTCCCGGTGCGGCTCCGGGCCGAAGGCTTGGTGATGCCCTTGAGCGATATGACGGGTTTTTGTGTCATGCGATCACCTTCCTTGAAGACCAGCGCCGGGTCGAGGGTCATGACCTTTCTGATGGAGATGAGCGACGAGGTGACGCACATTATCAGGGTCAGGAAGAACATCATCACCGCCACCTGCGGCGGCACGATGATGGCCATGGCCGCGAAGCTGCTGATGCTGACGGCCAGATACGAGATGGACATGCCGAACCCGTAGCCGAGCACAGCGCTGAGCGCTGCCTGTGCGATGAGAATTTTGCATATATAGGAATTGGGCGCGCCCATGGCCTTGAGCGTGGCAAACTCCGGCAGGTGGTCGAGGGTGGTGGCGTAGAGCGTCTGGGCCACAATGACCGTGCCGACCACGAGGCCGAGAAATGCCGCCATCAGAATGCTGGTTCCCGCCCCGGTGTTGAACATCCAGTAGTCGCGGGTCTTCTGGCTGAAGTCGCGCGTTGTGTAAGCGTCCACGTTGTCCACGTTCTTGAGGAGCATGTCGCGCAGGGCTTCGGGCGCAACCCCGTCTTCGCCCCTGACCAGCACGTAGGTGAACTCGCGGTCGCGCAGGTGGGAGAAGCGGTGCGCGGTTTCGTATTCGGCAAACACGAAGGGGGAAGTGGTGAAGGAGCGGATGCCACGCGTCAGGCCCACCACACGGGCCTTGCGGCTGTTGATCTCGATCTGCTCGCCCAGTTTTTCGATGCCGAGCTTGTCCATGTAGAGCTGGTCGGCGATGACGCTGTCGGACAGGTCGAGCATTTTGGCCGAACCGCTCACGAATCCCCAGGGCCCGCCCATGCCCTTGTCCGGCTCGTAGCCGATGATCTCGATGGACTCCTGGCCCTTGTCCGGTTTTTTCCAGTCCGCGAACTGGATGATGAAGCGCGAGGCGGTCTTCACGCCCGGCGTGGAGATGACCTTGTAGTATTTTTCCTGCGTGAGCGGCAGGGCGATGTCGAAGTTCTTGACGCCGGGCGACGTGACCCACACATCGGCCCGCGAGTTGTCGATGACAGCGGATATGGTGTGGGTGAAGCCGATGAACAGCCCGATCTGAATGGTGATGAGCACCACCGCGAACACCACGCCCGTCAGGGTGACGACGAGTCGCACCTTGTCGTGAAGCAGGTTCTGTCTTGCGATGGTGAGGATCATGGGCGACCTGCGTCAAGCCTGCTGGAGATACCAGATGGCGGCGCGCCGCAGCCCTTCGTCCACTCCGATGTCCGGTTTGTAGCCGAGCAGTGTTCCGGCCTTGCCGATGTCCGCCAGCGAGTGGCGGATGTCCCCTGCCCGGAAGTCCCGGTAGAGCGGCTCGATGCTGTTGGCCTCCGGCGCAGTGTTGGCGACAATGCTGCGGATGCTTCGGAACAGTTCGTTCAGGGTCGTTCTTGTGCCGAGGGCCACGTTGTAGACCTGACCGCGCGCATCGGGGTTCTCGGTGGTGGCGGCCAGCAGGTTGGCCTGTACCGTGTTGTCCACGTAGCAGAAGTCGCGGCTCGTCTCGCCGTCGCCGTTTATTTCCGGCTGCTGACCGTGAACCAGCGCGGAGAACCACTTGGGGATAACGGCGGCATACGCGCCCTGCGGGTCCTGCCGGGGACCAAAGACGTTGAAGTAGCGAAGGCCGATGCAGGAGAAGTCGTAACAGGTGCGGAATACGTCCGCGTATAGTTCATTAACGTATTTGGTCAGGGCGTACGGGGAGAGAGGGCGGCCGACGCTCTCCTCGCGCTTGGGCAGGGTCGGGTCGTCGCCGTATGTTGCGCTGGAGGCTGCGTACACAAAGCTCTTCACCCCGGCATCGCGCGATGCATGAGCATGTTCAGAAAGCCGTTTATGTTGTTTTCGTTGGCCTGCGCCGGGTCGTCTATGGAGTGGGGCACACTGCCGAGCGCAGCCTGATGCAGGACGTAGTCCGCGCCTTCCACGCACTCGCTGCACGTCTCGATGTTGCGTATGTCACCGTGAATAAAGGTAAATTTATCCCACTGTCCGGGTTTTACGGATTCTCTGACATCGTCGAGGTTTTCCGTGTGGCCGGTGGACAGGTTGTCCAGCCCCACCACCTGCTGGTCCAGTTCAAGAAGCGTCTGGACAAGGTGCGAGCCGATGAAGCCCGCTGCTCCCGTCACTACCCATTTTCGGTTCGTTTCCTGAATGGACCGGTACAAGTCGTTGATCGCGATATCCTGCATGGCTGCTCCTCCTGCGCCTGAGAG
Organism: Salidesulfovibrio brasiliensis JCM 12178; assembly: GCF_001311825.1. Classification (GTDB taxonomy): domain Bacteria; phylum Desulfobacterota; class Desulfovibrionia; order Desulfovibrionales; family Desulfovibrionaceae; genus Pseudodesulfovibrio; species Pseudodesulfovibrio brasiliensis. Next base: position 35,890 of record NZ_BBCB01000015.1, read on the forward strand.
TTTCCTGCAAAAAAGCAAGAAGTGTGACAGCCTGATGTGCGTTTCTATTGTTCTGAAATGTTGTGATAAAAATCGTATTATTGTTGAAGCCTGTATGTGTTTGGCCCGACCATGATGGCAAATGGCATCTGTGCAGCGCAGTCTGTTCGGAAAAACCGGACATCCCTTCTCCGGAACGCATCCGGGGTAATTTGGTTATGGCTTAATGCACTGAAAAAGAAGGTGATCGGGTTTCCATTTTGTGGTGGCACGCTTTTGGCTCTGTTTTCAGTCCTCGACAACGCGCAGCGCGGCGGTGTGCCGCATCGTGTCGGGCTTGTGGTCGGCAGGCGCGTGTCGTCAGGAGCAGTGTGACGGGGAAACGGCAGGCAGTGGAACGGGTCCCGGACATGCTGTTCGGTATGAGCGGACTGTGTGAGAGGCTTCGCATATCAAGGGGGATTTCGGATGAAAACGTCGGGATACGACGTGGGACCGGCTGTCTTCGACGCCGCCAACAGGGACCGTTGGGACGAGTATGTCCAGCGTGCCGACGGGGCCACCAACTATCACCGCAGCGGCTGGATGGAGGTCGTGCGCCGGGCCTTCGGTCACGATGTCTACCCCCTGTGGGCCACAAGCGGCGGCGAAGTGGTCGGCGTGTTGCCGTTGGTGCACATGAAAAGTCTGCTCTTCGGAAATTTCCTGACGTCCATGCCGTTTTTCAATTACGGGGGCGTGCTCGCCAATTCGCCCATAGTAGCTGAGGGGCTGGTGGAGGCTGCCGCGCAGGTCGCTCAGAGCACCGGGGCCGCGCACGTGGAGTTACGTCAGCTCGACAGCGGGCTTTCCGGATTGCCCGGCAGAAATCACAAGGTCTCCATGCGGCTCGATCTGTCCGGCGGCAGCGAAGCGCTGTGGACCGGCTTCAAGGCCAAGGTGCGCAATCAGATCCGCAAGGCCGAACGTTCCGGTCTGACTGCTGATTCGGGCGGTGCGGAGTTGCTCGACGAGTTCTACGACGTTTTTTCTCGAAACATGCGCGACCTCGGCACGCCTGTGTACCCGAAAAGGTTCTTTCAGTGTGTTCTTGAAGAGTTTTCCGATTCTTCGAGGATTTTCGTTATCCGTCACGGCGAAAACTGCGTGGCCGGGTCCGTGACCGTGTGGTTCCGTGGTCTTTTCGAGGTGCCGTGGGCTTCGTCGATTCGGAGTTACAACCCCATGTGCCCCAATAATCTTCTTTACTGGGCCATGATCCGCCAGGCGTGCGACCTCGGCAGCCTCACATTCGACTTCGGCCGTTCCACACCGGACAAGGGTACTTTCCGGTTCAAGAAACAGTGGGGGGCCGCACCGCGCAGCATGGTTTGGCAGTACCTTTTGTCCGAAGGCTGTGACATGCCGGACCTGAGCCCGGACAACCCGAAGTATCGGCTCATGGTCCGCACGTGGCAGCGGCTTCCGGTCGGGCTGACAAAACTCCTCGGCCCTCGCATCGTGAGGAATATTCCATGAGCATGCTTTCCGCCTGCCGCGCACTTGCTCCCTCCGGGGTGCCCTTTGCGCCCGCCGACATTGCCGCAGGCGTGCGGGCAGCACGGCATGAGGATGCTGCGCTCGCCGAACTGCGCCGCGAAATTGCTTCGGTTTTTGGTGTCAGGCATGTTTTTCTTTTTTCCTCGGGCCGTGCGGCCATGAGCGCGGCCTTTCGCGCACTGGGTGAGCTGTATCCCGGCAGGGACGAGGTGGCGGTGCCCGCCTACACTTCCTACTCCGTTGCTTCGGCCATAGTGAACGCCGGGTTCAGGCTCAACCCGTACGATCTGGAGCGCGGGACCATGAGCCCGGACCCGCAGGACATGGCGCGGTCCCTGAATGACAGGACACTGTGTCTCATGGCCTGCCACCTCTTCGGCTATCCCGTGGACATGGACGCGGTCCGTGGGGCGGCGTCACAAAGGGGCGTGCCGGTTTTTGATGATGCGGCGCAGGCCATGGGCGCGAGCTATCGCGGACAGCCTGCCGGAGCACTCGGTGACGTGGGGCTGTTCAGCATGAGCCGGGGCAAGAATATATCCGCAGTGGACGGTGGCATCCTCGTCACCGACCGCGACGACCTCGCCGAGGTCCTTGGCAGAATTCGGCCCGAACCGGTGTCGGCGCGCAATAGGGTGGTGATTATTTTGAAGGCGCTGGCCCTGTGCGGCTTGTTGCACCCCAGAATGTACTGGATTCCCCGCAGTCTGCCCATGTTGAAGCTTGGCGCATCTGTTTTCGATCCGGGCTTTCCGGTGAAGGGGCTGACCGGCTTTCAGGCAGGGCTCGGCCTTCGGATGCTGGACAGGCTGGACGAGTTGAACCGTTGCCGAAAACGGACGGCGGATGAATTGATGCGCCGCCTGCCGGGGTGCGAAGTGCCGCGCCCCGTGAGCGGAGCCGCCCCCGTTTTTCTTCGCCTGCCGCTGCTTAACGGCAGGGCATGCACCGTGGCCCCCGAGCTTGGGGTGGTCCCGGCCTATCCGACCACGCTGGACGGTATCCCCGGCATCGCGCCGCATCTGGCCCGGCAGGCCGACTATCCGGGCGCAAAACGTCTTGCGAGCGAGTTGGTCACGCTGCCCACGCACGGGTTCGTGTCCATGCGCGACGTGCAGACCATCACCCACACTTTTCAGACGGCCGGAGGCTGCCATGGCTGAGACCGTGTTCTGGTTCACCGCGCTCGTGATCGCCTACGCTTTTGCCGGGCTTCCGCTGACCATGCTCTTGCTCGTGCGGACCGTCGGCAGGCGCGATATGGCCCGGCCCGTGGCCTACTGGCCCGGCGTGACCATCGTGGTGTCGGCCTTCAATGAGGAAGCGGTCATCGCGGCCAAAATCGCCAACTTCGAGAAACTCGTCTATCCGCCCGAGCGGTTGGAGATGCTCATTGTCTCCGACGGCAGCACCGACACCACGGCAGAGATCGTGCGCTCCTGCGGCAACGGGCGCGTCCGGTTGATCGAGCAGCCCGAGAACCTCGGCAAGACCCGCGCGCTCAACCGTGCCGCCGAAGAGACCGGAAACGACATCCTCGTGTTCACAGACGCCAACTCCATGTTCGACCCGCACGCGGTGACGCGTTTGGCAGAACGGTTTGCGGACCCCGAGGTGGGGTTGGTGAGCGGCCACTCGGAGTACGAGGGCGGCGGAGGCGGCGGAGCCTATCGCCGCTACGAGGACATGCTGAAGAGCCTTGAATCCCGCCTGTGGGGCATCGTGGGCGCGGACGGAGCGATCTATGCCATGCGCCGCGAGCTGTATACGCCGCTGGAGCCGCAGTTCATCAACGATTTTTTGCACCCTATCCAGACGGTCATGCGCGGCTATCGCGCGGTGCAGGAGCCTGACGCCGTTTGCACAGAACCGTTTTCCGTGGGCGTGGACGAGATGGGTCGCCAGACCCGGATCATGACCCAGTCGTGGATCGTGGTGCTGTCGCAGTTCATGCCGCTGCTTCGTGCGGGCAAGGCGGGTTTTCTTTGGCAGCTCGTCATGCACAAGCTGTTGCGCTGGCTTTGCCTGCCGCTCATGGGCGTGTGTCTGGCCGCAAACCTCGCACTGCTCGGCCACTGGTGGCTTTATGACGCGGCGTTTGCCGTTCAGGTGGCGTTTTATGGTTCGGCGGCGCTGTTCCGCTGGCGGGGCCGGGGTTTCGGAAGTCTGTCATACGGATTCATCGTGCTGCACGTCGCTCCCATCCTCGGGCTGGGGCAGTACATGCGCGGCGAGCGGTATCTTTTGTGGAAACCCCGTAACAGTTAGGAAATTCATGCAATATGTTCAGGAACGAATAGGTCTGGTGCAGAAGGCCGCGGTTTACTTGCTCATGCTGGTTTTCGTGGGGCACCTTGCAGAGCTGCATCCGATATTCATGTTCCGGGGATGGGGGGCTATGGCTGCCGGGCTTGGGTTGATTGCGCTGGTGACCGCCAACAATCGCCAGAGCATCGTCGAGGTCCTGCGGGCATCGCCGCTGCTCAAGTACGTGCTGCTTTTCATGGCCATGGTCTACTGCTCGGTGCCGTTTAGCGTGTACAAGACGGGAGCGCTCAACGCCGCCATTTCGTATGGCTATGTGGTGGTCTTTTTCATGACCCTACTCGGGGTCGCCCGCGGCAAGCCCGGCGTGAACACGCTCCTCGGGGCCGGGATGGCGGTGTTCGTCATTCTCTCCGCCGGGGTGCTGCTCAATTACGGCAGCGCTCGCGCGTCGCTGGAGTATTCCTCCTACGATCCCAACGACACGGCCTATATTCTCGTGTCCCTGCTGCCGGTCATGTTCTACTTCGGCCAGAGCCGCAGGACCATGCTCGCAAAGCTGCTGGTTTTCGCCTCGCTCCCTCTAGGGGTGATTGCAATTTCCGTGACCCAGTCGCGCGGGGCCTCGTTGGCGTTCATCGTTTTGCTGCTGTTGATCCTGCGGTTCGAGAAGGTCAGCTTCTCCAAGGTGGTCATCCCCGGTGCGCTGCTGTGCCTGCTGGTGGCCTATTTCGTGCCGGATGCGTTCTGGGAACGGTTCAGCACGCTCCTGAATATCGAGTCCGACTATAATTACACAAGCGATACCGGGCGGCTGCATCTTTGGAAGCTCGGCCTGAAGTTCTTTGGCAGCAATCCGCTGTTCGGGGTCGGGGCGGGGCAGTTCACCTCTGCCAACGGCATGTTCGAGGGCAACTACATCACCGCGCACAACGCCTACATTCAGGTGGCGGCAGAGCTGGGCATCTTCGGCATCGTGGCATTTATGGCCATGGTCTTCGGCCCCTTGCGGCACCTGCGCCAGATGATGCGCGCCAACCCGGAAAATCCGCTGCACAAGGGACTTTACATCGCGTTCTTCACCCATGCGGTTGCGATTCTTTTCCTGTCCGTGGCGTATTATTTCCTGCTGTATTACCTGCTTGCCCTGTTCTTTGCGCTCACATGCCTTGAACAGCGCAGCGTGCAGGCCGTTGCGGAGAAGCCGAAGAAGTACACCATGCGCAAGAGCGCGAGAAGGCGGGAGGTGGGTTGTGAGTCGGCCTAACGTCACCGTTTTTTCCGCGCTTCTTGTGGTTCTTCTCGCGTTCTCGTTCGGACTGGCGGCGGAGCCGGAGTTCACTGTACGCGGTCCCGGCGGTGCCGGAGGCATGTATGTGCCCTCGTTCTCACCGTATGATCGCGGCGTGGTCCTGCTCGGTACGGACATGGGCGCGGCGTTTCGCTCCGGGGATGGCGGCAAGTCCTGGCGGCTCATCCACTACCGCAACTATCTGCGTTACATGCAGCACTCCGCGCGGCCCGCATATTTCCCGGACAAGGTATTCTGGAACAGCGGGCGCAGAAAGCTGGTCGTCAGCCGGGACAGCGGCGTCAACTGGTCCGAGATCAAGGCCAGACCGTGGGAAAAGGAACGTATTCTTCATCTGGCCGCTCTGCCGGGCCTTCCGGACGTGCTCCTTGTAGCTGCCGAAAGCGCCCTCTGGCGAACCGAGGATGATGGCCGAAATTGGAAGCGGGTGGTGGCTGAACCGTCTAGCGGGCTGGCAGTGCTGGGCGATATGGTTTTCAGCGCCACACCGAACGGCATCCTTCTGGTCAGCTCCGACCGGGGCCTGACGTGGGACGCAAAGCCAATACAGGTCGACGGCGCTCCCATGCCTTCCGGCAGTGTCATCGCCTTTTCAGGTTCTGCCGGGGAGCAGGAAACGCTGCTTCTGGCAAGCATCAAGGGAAAGGGCGTCCTGCGCTCAAAGGACCGGGGCGACACTTGGGAGATGACCCGCTGCCCCTCGTTCGACGCGAACATCCTGCTGCCGGTGCCGGGACAGGCCGGGAGCGCGTATGTTGCGCGGTCCGGGGCTGTGAAGTACAACAAGGTCTATCGGTCTGTGGATGGCGGCATGAACTGGGAGAGCGTGTTCCGTCTCGGAAAACCCGGTGCGCTCCTCGGCGGCGGCAACGTCGACCCCTCATGGGTGCAGACTGAGCTTTATTGGAATTACTACGTCAGCAACTGGGGACTGGCTCTGGACCCGTTCGATCCCTCGCGGCTGATTCTCGCCACGCAGGGCGACCTCTACCTGACCGACAACGGCGGCGATTCGTGGCGGCAGGGCATGAGTCGGGTGGTGGATGCTGGCGAAGGCCCGCCCCGGCTGGCGAGCATCGGGCTGGAAGTCACCAGCGCATGGAAATACTATTTCGATCCCGTCCGTGCGGATACGCACTATATCGCCTACTCGGACATCGGGTTCCTGCGCTCCGAAGACGCGGGCGCAAGCTGGACATGGTCCGCGCAGGGCGCGCCATGGAAGAACACCTTCTACCAACTGGCGCTGGACCCAGAAACGCCGGGCCGAATTTACGCGGCCACCAGCCGCAGGCACGATATCCCGCATTACCTCGCCCTGTCCAAAACGTTCCCGGATGCGGCAGTGCATCAGGGCGGCGTGGTGGTCAGCGACGACTTCGGCAAGCGCTGGACGGTTCCCTACGAGCCGGGCAAGGGCCGGGGGCTGCCAAAGCTGGCCTGCACCACCGTTGCGCTGGACCCGGACTCTCCGAAAGACAGCCGGACGCTTTACGCCGGGATGTTTGGCGAGGACGACAATGCCGGGGTCTGGAAATCCACGGACGGCGGACGGAGCTGGACAAGGAAAAGCAGCGGACTGGGCATTGCGCCGAATCGTCACGTCTACCGCATCGCCATCCACCCTCGTAGCGGCAATTTGTACTGTCTCATCACCGGCCTTCGGATGAAGGGCGCGAATTTTACGGTCCCCGGCGGGGTCTGGAAGTCCACGGACGGCGGCGAGAGCTGGCGGCACATTTCTGCCGGGAGCAATCTGAACTGGCACGCCACGTCCATGCTCCTTGATCCCGAAGACGAGAAGACCATTCTGGTAACGGCCACTTCGCCGCCCGGCCACTGGCTGGAGGGTGGCCTCTACAGGACACGCGACGGCGGCGAGAGTTGGCAGCACATCCTTGACGACAAGGAACTCGCCCGCGTGGCTGGCGGAAGCTCCTTCGACCACACCATGAGCGTGGCGGTGCATCCCGAAGATTCCAATCTGATTTACGTGGGCACGACCCACCACGGCCTCGTCTTCAGCAGGAACGGGGGAAAAAGCTGGGAAAGCTACGAGAGTTTCCCCTTCAACATCGTACAGAGCATCAACGTTCCGCCCGGTGATCCCGGCCGCATCGTGGTGACGACGTTCGGCGCGGGAGTATGGGAAGGGCCACACCTTCCCGGCAGGCGTTAGCGAAATCCGAAGCAGACGGAGAAAGCGATGAGTGAAACCATATCCAGACGGTTCAGCAGGAACGCCAGCGTGCTGAAGGTGCTCGCCATCTCGGCGATCATCGTCGGCCATTTCGCTGCGGAATCGCCGGGCATGCACCCGGTCATGAATCACTGGTGGGTTATCTCGGCGGTCGGACTCATCGTGTTCTCCTACACTTCGGCACTCTTCACGGGCATGAAATACGGGCCGGGATTTGATCTCAAAGCCTTCTGGATGCAAAAGCTCAGGCGGCTCGGCATCCCGTTCACCATCATCAACCTGTTGCTGCTCGTGCTCTTTCTGGCCGAGGGCCGGGAAGGGGTTGTCTCGGTGCAGACCTTTGCGAGCTGGCTCGGGCTGCGCGGGTTCTGGACGTGGTTCGGGGCCGGGCAGGTCGGTCCGTACGGCGCGGGGCTGTGGTTCCTGACGCTGCTGATTCTTTTCTATCTCGCCTATCCGTTGCTTGAGCGGGTCAACAGGAGCAGGACGGTTTCCAACGGCTTTACGGCCATTTCGCTGTTGGTTCTGCTGGTACTGGACCGCACGGTTCCCATGGGTCACACCCTCTGGATCACCGCTGCCGGGTTCCTTCTGGGCGTCCGCGATGCCCGCCATGGAAGGCCGTTCTCCATGAACGCGGCCATGTCCGTGCTGTTGGTCACTGCCGTCTGCATGGTTTCGCTGCGGTTCTTCCTGAACATCTCCATGTTGAGCGGCCTGTTGATGCTCATTGCGGCCCGGACGCTCGTGGATCTGGCGCGGTACCTGAACGTTCACTGGCTGGCGTATGACCTGCTGCTCCCGCTGTCGCCCTGCATTCTGGGCATGTACATCGCGCATACGTACCTGTTCATTCACCCAACCGGCCTCTTCGTGTTCGATTTCGTGGCCTCCGGTGCCCTGATACTCGCGTTCGCTTTCGTGGCGTCCCTGCTTGCCGGGCTTGCGCTTCAACGCGGCTCGGATGGCGCGCAACCCAAAACCGTACAGCCTTGAGGCAGTCATGGATTTTGTCGTTTTCGCGGAAGATTGGGGCGGCCACCCGAGCAGCACCCAGCACATCGTGACCCGGCTGATTCGCCGGGGGCACCGCGTTGTCTGGTTTAATTCCATCGGGCTCAGGAACCCCCGGTTCACCCCGCGGGACATCCGGCGCATGGGCAGCAAACTCGCCGGGGCCCTGCGGCGCGAAAACGGTAACGGCCACACGCCTGAAAACGGAACCGCACCGCTTGAGGCCATCAGCTCGGTGGTGATTCCGAAGCCGGACAACAGGCTCTTTCGCAGCATCAATCGCTCCGTGCTCTCGGCCAAGGTCCGCGATGCGCTTAAACGGCACGGTATGGACAGACCGGTGCTCTGGATAACCACGCCCACTGCCGAGTGCGTGTGTGACGCAGCCAAGTTCTCATCGGTGCTTTACTACTGCTGTGATGACTACGGGGCACTGCCGGGTGTTGATCCGGATTTCGTGCGGCGGCTGGAGCAGGTGCTCGCCGGGCGGGCCGACAGGGTCATGGTCACGCATCCGCTGCTGGCCCGGCGGTTTCCTCCCGAAAAGGTGTTCGACCTGCCGCACGGCGTGGACTGTGAGCTTTTCTCGAATGATTGCCCGAGGGCGGACGATCTGCCTCAAGGACCGGTGGCAGGCTATTACGGCTCGATTTCAAGCTGGTTGGACATAACGCTCCTGAAGCGGCTGGCGACCGAGCTGCCGCACTGGACGTTGGTGCTCGTCGGCGCCGTGGAGACCGATGTGAGCGAGCTGGAAGCGCTGGAGAACGTCCGGCTGCTGGGGCCGAGGCCTCATGCGTTGCTGCCGGGGTACTCCCGGCACTGGGATGTCTCCCTGCTGCCGTTCGTGAACAACAGCCAGATTGAGCATTGCAGCCCGCTCAAGCTGCGCGAATACCTTGCAGCCGGGCGGCCCGTGGTCAGTGTTGGTTTCCGGCGGTCCGCGACTACGCGGACGTGGTGGCCATTGCCGAACCGGGGGGACGCCGAAGGCTTCATCCGGCTGGTGCAGGAGGCCGGGGACGGCAGGGACGAGGCGCGCCGGGAGCGCGTGGTCGGAGAAAGCTGGGACAGCAGGGCCGTCATGGTCGAGACGCTGCTTGAATAATACGGAGAGACAGTTGAAATGGCAGGAATAAAATACCTTCTCGGCAACTCGGTGATGCGTAACATCGCCTACGCCCAGACCATCCTCATCGGACTCATGGTGACGCCCATCATCGTGCGCACGCTGGGGAGCGAAGGGTACGGCCAGTGGGTGCTCATCAACACGCTGCTGGCCTACTTCGTCATCTTCGACTTCGGGTTTTCCACGGGCGTGTCGCGCTACGTCTCCCGTGAGCATGGCTCCGAGTTGCGCGACGCCCTGCAGCGGTATATTTCCACGTCTTTCGCCGTGTTGAGCGCGGCGCTTCTTCTTTCTCTGCTGATCGTTGCGGCCGGATTCCTGCTTTTTCACGATACCGTCTACGAGATGATCCCGCCGCCGTTGGTGAAGGCCTCCACCATATTGGTCATCAGCTATTCCGTGATGATCCCGCTTCGCGTTTTCCACGGCGTGCTGCGCTCGCAACTGCGCTGGAACGTGATCTCCGGCATCGAGATCATCAAGGCGCTGGTCATGAACACCTGCATCGTGGTTCTCCTGCTGCGCGGCTGGGGCGTGTACGCGCTCATCTACTGCAACGCGGCCTTCCTGATTCTGGAATACGGGGCCTATTACGTCTTTTCCAAGCGCGCGCTCGAGTACACGCTTTCGCCCAGATACTGCGATTTTGCGACCTTCAAGGAGCTGTGGGGCTACAGCCTCTCGTTTTTCGCCAACCAGATGTCCGTGGTCTTCGGCCGCAGAATCCAGAACTATTTCATCGCCATCTTCATCAGCGTCCCGGCGGTCACGGTCTATTCCATCGGCGTGCAGCTTCTCGGGTACTTTGAAAGCTGCATGTTGAGCATTTTCGACATCTTCACCCCGTATTTCAGCCGCATGGAAAAGGACATGGATCAGGTGCTGGAGGACTATCTGCAGGTCTCGGCATACTGCTTCGCCCTGTCCGCCTTTGCCGGGTTCATGATCTTCATGTACGCCAAGCCGTTCATTTACCACTGGCTGGGCGGGGAGTTCCTCGGGTCCTACGAGGTCGTGGTGCTGCTTTGCATCCCGTATGTGCTTTACCTTTCCCACATTCCCGGCAGGAACCTGCTTTTCGGCACCTCGCGGCATCAGTTCCTCGTCTGGCTTTCGGTGGCCGAATGCGCGGTGACGTTCCTGCTGCTGGTCGCGCTCATCCGCGACTTCGGCATGGACGGCGTGCTCTGGTCCATGGCCGGAACCATGCTCGTGTTCCGGGGCGTGCTGTTCCCCATGCTCCTTTTCCGCAAGGTGGCCCTGAGTCCGCTCCGCTATTTCCGGGAGGTGTACCTGCGCCAGAGCGTTATCTACCTGCTGCCGCAGGTGGCGGTCTATTTCCTGATTTTCAGAAACATGGATGTCTTCTCTTACGAGATCGGCTTTGTGCTGCTGCTGCAACTGCTGATTTTTGCAGGGACGCTTGCGCTTTTCGTGCGGCGGGACATCAGGCAACCGGTGGCGGCGCGGTCGTGAGGAGTTGGCATGAGGCGTGATGTGACCATGAGTGCGGCTGCCGTGAAAGCCGAGATGCCGGAAAGCCGAGGCAGGCGCGTGATGATGTGCATGGGGTCGCGCATCCTCGGCGGTCCGGGCAAGGGGCTGGCCCAGTATCTGCGCTGTGGCGGGGCGGATTCCTGCCGTGCGCTGGTGGTCGGGTTCGACACCACCGGCGAGGCCGACAGCGAGTTCCTGACCCGCATGCGCCAAACCGGGGTCGAGGTCCGGGCGCTTCGTCAGCGGCGTGCGTTGGACTTGAGCCTCGTGGGGCAACTTCGTTCACTTGCCGAAGGCGGGAATTTCGAGATTTTTCAGTCCCACGGCTACAAGTCGCACCTGCTGTGCCTTTTGATGCGCCTTTTCCACGGCGGCCGCTGGGTGGCCTTCACCCACGGCTGGACCTGCGAAAACATCAAGATGCGTTTTTATCGGCTGCTGGAATTGGCGCTCATCCGTTTTGCCGATCAGGTGGTTGCGGTTTCGGAGAACACGGCGCAGCGGCTCGGCCCGTTACTGGGGCACAAGACCGTGGTGATTCCCAACGCCGTGGACCCGGACGAATATGACTTTTCGGCAGATGGCGGGGCACTTCGACATAAGTACGGTGTGAATGAGAGCGGCGCACTTTTTTGCACCGTGGGCCGCATGAGTCCGGAAAAGGGGCACATGGTTCTGCTTGAAGCCATTCGCCGCAATCGTGCCGATCTCGGCGGCGTGATATTTATTCTTGCCGGTGACGGGCCGTGCAGGCGCGAGTTGGAGGAGTTTGTCGCCCTGCATGGTCTGGAGCCGTTCGTGACCTTTGCCGGGTACGTGTCGGACATGTCGCCGTTCTATGCGGCCATGGACGCGCTGGTGCTGCCGTCCTTCAGCGAGGGTATGCCCAACGTGGTTCTGGAAGCCATGCTTTTCGGCAAGCCGGTGCTCGCCACACGCGTGGGCGGGGTGGCCGAGGTGGTGGTCGAAGGCGTCACCGGAGACCTCGTCCCGTCCGGCTCGCCCGAAGCACTTGGCGAAGGGGTGCTGCGCTTTGTCCGGGACAGGGAGCGCATGGAAACCATGGGCAAAGCCGGTTTTGATGAGGTCCGCCGCCGCTTTGACCCGCACGTTCGGGCCACGGCCATCACGGATTTGTATGAAACGCTCTGCAGTCAAGGGTCTGCTCTCGCCGCACAACATGGCAAGTGAGGCGGGAAAGGACCGTTTCCCAAGGGGGATAGAAGAATGTCGCTTCGAGTGACCATGACCAGAAAGATGCATAACGCGGCCTTGGGGCTGCTGATGAAGAAGCCGCTGCAGGGGTTGCTGCTGCCGCTCGGCAGACCGCTCAATCCGGAAAAATGGATTTTCGTGGTGGGCTGCTATGATTCCGGCACCACGCTTTTGGCCACCATCCTCGGACATCTGCCCGGCTTCGGAGGACTGCCCAACGAAGGGCAGTTCCTGACCGACATGCTGCCGTACCCGGAGACCCACGGCTGGCCGCGCATGTTTTGCCAGTGCCTCGACAAACTGGGCATGAACGGGGCGGGCGAGGCCGAAGCCGAGCGCATCAGGCGCCAATGGTCGATCTGGTATCCCAAGGATGCCCGCTATCTGGTGGAAAAGTCCATCACCGGCATGATCCGTATGGAGTTTCTGCAAAAGCATTTTCCCAATGCCTACTTCATCCACATCATCCGGGACGGGTACGCCGTGGCCAAGGGCATTCAGCGAAACGCGAACATGACCCGCTGGGGCACGCCCTACGACGAGTATCCCATCGAAATGTGCGCCCGCCAGTGGCTTGTGGCCGATGACGTGGCTACCGAGCAGGCCGGGCGTCTGGAACACTATCTGCCCGTCTATTACGAGGATTTTGCCGAGAACACCGGCAAATCCATGCGGCGTATCATGGAGTTTCTCGGCATCGAGTCGAACGGCGCGGGCGCAGAATCCGGAACGGAGTGCCCGGACGTGGGCAGCGAGGTCTGGCGGGTGCACGGCATGCGCTCGACAATCGTGAACATGAACGACCGCGAATACCGGCTTCTCAGTGAGCAGGACGTGGAGATCATCGGCGAGGTGGCCCGCGAAGGGCTTGAAAGGCACGGATATGCACCGCCCGAGCCCGGCGTTCGGGAACCGCTCGAAACAGGAGGTGTCGCATGAGCCTTGCGGCAATCAAGAAACGGGTCAAGGCGCGGGAGACTCCGTTTTACGACAGACTGTATCGCATCGCCATGGGCGTGCGCGGCCTCTCCTTTCCGGTCATAGGGCCGCTGCACCGGTTCCTTTACAAGGAATGGGTTTTTCGTCGCACCGTCTGGCACGACTTCTGGCGCAAGGCTTATTACGAGCCCATGTTCAAGTCACAGTGCGCCGAAGTGGGGTCGAACTTTCGCATGCAGTATGCGGGCAACGGCAGCACCACCATCCTCGGCAGGTTGGAGATTCGCCTCGGCAGCCACGTGACCATGTTCGACAACACCTTCTTTTCGGGAATCATCTCGGACGAGCGGCCGCGCCTGACCATTGGCGACCATAACTACCTTGCGCCCCTGTGCCGCATCGTGGTGGCGCGGGAGGTGACCATCGGCAACTGGAACCTCGTGGGCTGCCGCTTCATTGCGGACAACTCCGGCCACCCCGTAAGCGATGTGGAAGCCCGGCTCACCTCAGGCGGCGGCCTGCCCTCGGCCAAGAGCATCAAGCCGGTGCGCATCGGCGACTTCTGCTATCTCGCCACCCAGACCGTGGTCTACCCCGGGACCACCGTGGGAGACGGGGTTGTGGCCCAGATCGGCACGCATCTTTGCGGCAACATCCCGCCGTTCACATTGGTTGGCGGCAACCCCATGCGGATTATCGGCAAGCTGCCCATCCCGGAGTCCATGCGTGAACGCGTGGGCGAGGAGCGGTATCAGGCGTACCTCAAGGCGCACGAAGATCTCGAATTCGGCGGAAAGAAGGGGTAGTACATGCGCGGCGTTCTCAAGCAGGCGGTCCGGTTCCTTTTTCTCAGCGCGGCGCTGCCGTTCTATCTGCTCATGCGGATACTTGCGGCGGTCTCCGGCGAGAAGAAGGCGTTTCAGGGCGTTTCGCAGTTCATGGCGCTCGTCCCCGGCGGCTTCGGCTGCCACTTGCGGGCGGGCTATTACCGCCTCGCCATGCGCGACTGTTCCGGGAACTGCCGCATCGAATTCCTGACCACCTTCGTAACCCCGGACACCGCACTGGGGGAAAGCATTTACATCGGCTCACACTGCACCATCGGTCACGCCGAAATCGGCGACGACTGTCTTTTGGGTTCGGGCGTGCACGTCATGTCCGGACGCGGCCAGCACCGTTTTGCCGACCCGGAGACACCCATCCGGCTGCAGGGCGGTGAGCGAGTCACCGTGACCATCGGGCGCGACTGCTGGCTGGGCAACGGCGCGCTGGTGATGGCGGACGTGGGCGAGGGCAGCGTGGTGGCGGCGGGAAGCGTGGTTGTCGACCCCGTGGAACCGTTCAGCATCGTGGGCGGCAATCCTGCAAAAGTCATCGGGAGGCGCGGATGAACCTCGACAGCCATCAACAGGCGCAAAAGCCCCGCGTCATGCAGCTCATCTACACCCTCAGCCACGGCGGGGCCGAGCGGCTGGCGCTGACCATCCTCGACGGCCTGCGCAA
>NZ_BBCB01000016.1 GCF_001311825.1 Salidesulfovibrio brasiliensis JCM 12178
ACCGCTTTTGCAAAAGCGGTTTCCCTCTCCCCTTCCTCTCAGCCGCCGGAGCTAATGGGCTTCAGCCCAGTTAACGCCGATGCCGAGATCCACTTTGAGGGGCACGTTGAGGTCGGCGGTGTTCTGCATGAGCTGCTGGATGCGTTCGCCCGCTTTCCGGGCGTTTTTCTCTGGCACTTCGAGGACGAGTTCGTCATGCACTTGCAGGATGAGCTGTGCGTCGAGGTCACGAAGGGTCTCGTCCTGATGGGCTTTGATCATGGCCATCTTGATGATGTCGGCGGCACTGCCTTGAATGACGGTGTTGACTGCCTGTCGGCGGGCCTGTGAGATGACCTGATTGTTGCGGGAGTGCAGCTCGGGGAGCAGGCGTCGGCGACCGGCGAGGGTGGTGACGAAACCGTGCTCTTCGGCGTCGTGGATGATGCTTTCGTAGAAGCCTTTGAGGGTGGCGAGTTTCTCGAAGTAGCGTTCGATGAACTCTTTGGCCTCGTTCATGGTGATGCCGAGTTCGCGGGCGAGCTTTTGGGGTCCCATGCCGTAGATCAGGCCGAAGTTGACGGTCTTGGCGTTGCGGCGTTCCTCGGGGGTGACGTCGTCGTTTGTCTTTTCCGAGAGCAGGGCCGCGGTGGTGGTGTGAATGTCGGCGTCGTTGTTGAAGGCGTCGACGAGCGCGGGATCTGCGGAGAAGTGGGCGAGGACGCGCAGTTCGATCTGGGAGTAGTCGGCGGCTGCCAGCAGGTTGCCTTTTTCTGCGGTGAAGCAGGCGCGCATGCGTTTGCCGTGCTTGCCCCGGATGGGGATGTTCTGCAGGTTCGGGCGCGAGCTGGAGAGGCGTCCGGTTGCAGTTGCCAACTGGTTAAAATGGGTGTGGATTCGCCCGTCCTCGGCCGCTAGCTTCGGGAGCGGTTCGAGGTAGGTGGAGCGCAGTTTTTCCAGCATCCGGTATTCGAGGATGTCCTCGACGATGGGGTGCTGGTCGCGGATCTTTTCCAGCACGGTGTTGGCTGTGGAGAGCTGCCCTCCGGCGGTCTTTCCGGCCGGTTTGAGGCCGAGGGTGTCGAAGAGCACGGTGGCGAGCTGTTGGCTGGAGCGGATGTTGAACTCTTCGCCCGCCTTGTCGATGATGTCGCGGGTGAGAGATGAGAGCTGGCCGCTGACTTCTTCGAGGAACCCGTTGAAGGCATCGTTGTCGATGGCGACTCCGGCGCGTTCCATGGCCACGAGCACGGGGATGAGCGGGATTTCGAGGTCGCGCATCAGCGGGCCGAGCTTGGCGTTGTCCACCTGCGGCATCACGCCTTTCATGTAGGCGAGGGCGGCGAGGCCATCAGCATCGGGGTGCAGGTCGTCGGTGACGTGGGAAAAGTCCTGTCCGGCGTGCAGAGACTGCTTGAGGCGGTCCCAGCCGTAGCCGCGCGCTTCGGGGTCGAGCAGGTAGGCGGCGAGACTCAGGTCGTACCACTTGGTGCTCGGGATGTCCGCCCAGCAGGTGTCGTGGCGGATAAGCTCCTGCAGGCTGGGCGTGGCAAGCAGCCGGGCTTTGCCGAGGCGTTCGGCCAGCGGTGCGGCTTCGTTCTTGTAGAAATATTCCTTCTTGCCGAGGCCGATGCGGAAGCCGCCTTCCACGGGGCAGAGGCCGACGTCGGCGTTGTCGAAGTCGGGCAGGGCGTCTGCGTCGGCAACTGTTACGACCTCAAGCGGGGCGAGATCCTTGACCGGTTCCGGGGCGGTGCCGAAGAGTGAGAGTTGGGTCGCGCCGGACGGTTCGGCCTGTTTCTTCGGAGCCTTGGCTGGTTGGTCCGCAGGTGCGGGGACGGCGGCTGCGAGGGAGCGCAGTTCGTAGCCGAGGAGGAAGTCGCGCAGAGCTTCGCGGTCGGGGTCGCTTACGCTGAAGGCGGAAAGCTCGTCATCGCAGCAGTCCAGCTTCATGCGGGTCAGCTCGCGGTAGGTAAAGATGTTTTCCAGCTCCGGCTCGACCTTTTCGCGCAGTTTGGGCGGCAGGGATTCGTATCCTTCTCGCAGGTCTTCGAGGGTCGGGAAGTCGGCCATGATCTTTTTGGCAGTGACGGGACCGACCTTGGGGATGCCGGGGATGTTGTCGGACGAATCGCCGATGAGGGCCTGAAAATCGGGCCACTGGTTCGGCTCCATGCCTTCCTCTTCGCGGAAGCTCTCAAGGGTGATGATCTTCTCTTTGCGTCCGGCCTGATTCAGGATGCAGACGTTTTTATCAAGACATTGCTTGAGGTCCTTGTCCGAGGCCACAATGACCACCGGGCGTTCGGCCTTGAACTTGTTGGCCAGCGCTGCGATGCAGTCGTCGGCTTCCACGCCGTCGGAGACGATGAGGGTCACGCCGAGCATCTTCACGCCTTCGCGGACCGGATCGATCTGGGCGGCGAGGTTCTCGGGCATGGCCGGTCGGTTGGCCTTGTACAGGTCATAGAGCTCGTTGCGGAAGGTCGGCCCCTTGCCGTCCATGAGGAAGGCAACGTATTTCGGCTGTTCGTTCTTGAGCAGGTTGAAGAGCGAGCGCAGGGTGGTGTTGATGGCGCCGGTGGGGAATCCGTCCGAGCGCGTCAGGTCCGAGCGGGCGTAGAAGGAGCGGTACAGCAGCGCGGTCCCGTCGATGAGGTAGACGGGGTCCTTGTCGAAATTGAGGCGGTCTTTGAGGGGCATGGCTTTAGGGGGGGCTAGATGCGTTTGATCACGCCCCGTTTGCCCTTGCCGAGCTTCTTGAGCATGAAGATTTCGGGGTCCTCGTCACCGAGGCTTTCCAGCGGCACTTCGGCCCTGGCTGCTTCCTTGTGTCCGCCTGCGGAGCCGAGGTCGCCGAGCAGGTTGCCGGCCATCTTGCCCATGTCGCGGCGCATGCCGTCACCCCGGAAAATGACAACGAGTTTGTCATCGTAGACACCGGAGACGACAAGCCACGGCACGCCGTGGATGCGGGTGAAGAAGTCGGCTACAATAACGAGGATGTCCGGGTTTTCCACGTTTCCGGCGTGGGCAAAGAGGCCTTGTCCCACGCGGCGGAGGTTGTAGAAGGAGCGGGAGAAATAGCGCATCCAGTCGAGGTGGAACTCGCTGCGGCTGATGCGGTTCATGAGTTTTATGTCCGCGAACTTGTTCAGGTACTTGAACGCGGCCATGTCCGTGTCCGTGAATTCCCGCTCAAAGCTCCGGGTGTCGCTCTTGATGCCGTACATAAGCGCGGTGGCCAGCAGTTTCGCCGGGCGGATGCGCATGTTGTACAGGTATTCGGTGAGCATGGTGCAGGTGGCACCGTACTTGGGGCGAACGTCCACGAAGGGGGCTTCGGGCTTCTGGTCTGGCAGGATGGGGTGGTGGTCGATGATGATGGAAAAATCGAACTGTTCAAATTCCGGGTTGTGATGCGGCTGCGAATCCACCAGCGCGAATTTGTCGTACTGGGCCACAAGGTTCGGGATGACCTTGCGGGTGGGGATGCGCAGGTAGCGGATCATGGCCAGATTGTCCGGCCGTTTGATCTCGTTGATCTGCCCGATGCCTACGTGGGCCACCTTTCGGGTCATGATTCGCTTGAGGGCGAGGGCCGAGCCGAGGGCGTCGGGGTCGGCGTTAATCAAGATGAGCCAGGCGTCGTCCTTGTTGAACTGTGCCGTCAGGTTTTCGACTTGCTCGTCCAGCTGCCTGAAGATTGCCATGCTTTCCCTATTTGAGTTTGAGCGGCAGCCCGGCGGCCACGAGATGAACCGCATCCGCAATGCGGGCAACTTCTCGATTCAATGCGCCGAGGCTTCGGATGAAGGCCCTGACCGTACCCGACATGGGCAGGGGGCCCAGACCGGCTTCACAGGAAACCAGTATCAGCTCCGCTCCTCTCCAGTTTTCAAGAACATCAAGTAATTCCGAGATGTTCTCGGTTTCGCTCCTTGCCTCGCGGGATGCAAAGAGCCAGAAATCAAGACTGTCCGCAATCACAGACCGAAAGTCCGTGTTAGCTTGTCTGAGCTTTTGAGGCAAGTCCCGACCTGCCTCAAGCACCTCGATTTGAGGATTTCTTTCGTGACGATGGGTGTTTATCTGCCTTCGGAATTCCTGATCCCCCGCCTTTCCGGTTGCTATGAAGGCATGCGGGCCGGGGTGGGATTCCAGCAGTTCAAGGGCGTAATCCGACTTGCCGGATTTGTTGCCGCCGAGAACGAGCGTTATCATCGTTTCAACCCCCATCCGTCAAGCAGTGCATCCAGTTCGTTCAGCGAGGCTGTCAGGTGTGCTTCGCGAAATACTTCCAGAACAACGGTTTTCAGGGACGCCGCGCGTTTCAGCCAGTCGCGGAGCACGTCCCTGCCGCGGTCGTCCAGCCGGGTCAGCGGCCCGTGTTCCCCTCTGGGGCCGGGGCCGTAGACGTGAAGCATGCGCACTCGCTCCCACAGGCCCGGTATATCCGTCAACCCCTTCTGCCCGAAGGCGAGATAATGGCCGAGGTCGAGGCAGAAACCAAATCCGCAGCGGATTGCCGCGTTTGCGCATCCCGTCAGGTCGTTGTTCTCGATGTTCTCCAGAAGCACCGTTTCCGGGTCCGTCCCGGCTTCGTGCAGCCGTTTGGCCAGAGGCTCCAGTGCTGCCGCATCATCCGGGGGATGGAGCACATAGGCCGCGGGGCGAAGATAGTCAACCTTCCGGGCCAGTCCGAGAATGGTTTCTGCCACGGCGTCCACGCCCAATGCCCATGGCAGGTCCAGCGGAAGATGGACGTGATAGCCGAGCGGCAGGTCTGCGAGGTCCGGGGCAAGGTCTTCGTCCGTATAGTTCAGGCAGGCCTCGGACTCGAAAAAAACCAGCGCTGCCTCATCCACTTTTCCTGCCAGAAAACGGCAGTTGCCGGACACCGTATCCGGGATCACGAACGAGGGCGCAGCCACCGTGAACGGGGCGTCGGAAATGCGACGGGCGTGCAGATTCTTCCCGTTTTCGTCAGGTTTTGATGCACCAGCGCCCGCAGGCTCATGAGAGGCGGAATCACAACCGCCTGAAAGGGAATGATTATCGTTTGAAGGCATGGCTATTGCTTACAGACTGTATCGACAACCTCATCCGGGAGTGTTTGCCATGAAGGCCGTCCGGAACATCGCGCAACACGCGCTCAATCCACTGCACATTTTTTGCCGCCTGCGTCAGGCGGGCATGAATCATCGTGCGGCGAGGATTCTGTGTCGCGTGTACGAAACCTGCCTCTACCGCATCGTGTTTCCCATTTAGTCCAGAAGGCTGATCTGCTTTTCCTTCTGAACCTTTCTGGCGGTCATGGTGCTTTTGGTAAAGAGTTCTTCGGGGATTTCCCTGAGATATCGAGAGGGCGGCAGGTTGAGCCGCTTTCCGAACAGTTGGCGTGATTCCGCGCGGCTGAGGAAGAGCATCCGCTTGGCGCGCGTCATGGATACATAAAGCAGCCGCCGCTCCTCGGCGAACGACTGTCCCCGTCCCGGCGTGAGCGTGACCTTGGCCGTGAGCAGGTCCAGCCCGGCAAACGGCATGATGCCCTCCTCCAGCGCCGGGATGAATACGGCTTCGAATTCCAGCCCCTTGGCCGCGTGCATGGTCATTATCTGAACCTTTTCGGCAGCCTTGCTGATGAGCTCGGTCTCGCTCTGCAGGCTGACCCAGTTCACCAGCCCGGCCCAGCCGCCGCGCCTGTCAAACTCGGTCTTGAGCTGGCGGAACGCCTTGCTTTCCCAGAAAAACTGGTCAAATGGCGGCACTTCGGCGAGGTAGGCCGAGAGTCCGATAGGCCCTTTTGCGAGGATGTGCTCCGGCACTTCCAGTACTTCCTCGCTCCCCACCATGGTCATGCCGAGGAAGCTGCCTGCCGCGTCGAGGATGAGCTTGCAGCGCGGGTCGTTCCAGAAAGCCTCGGTCTCGGGCGTGGAAACCGGCAGGCCGAAACGCTTGAGCGCGGACTCCATGAGCGGAACCAGTGCCTTGAAGCGCACCAGCACGGCGATGTCTCCGGGCGTCACGGTGGTGTGCCCGGTGCTGTCGGCGATTGTATGGCTGGTTGCCCCGATGAGTTTCTTGGCTCGATCCGCGATCCATGCCGCCTCGCGCATGCCGTCCGGCGATTCGAAGGTGTGCATGACGGGTTCCCTGTCGCGGCGTGCGATTATACGCGTGTCGTCCGGGAACAGGGATTGCGCGGCCGTGAGCACGTTCTGTGCGGAGCGGTAGTTTTCGTCCAGCGTCACGGTCTTGAGCGAGGGCCAGAATTCCTTGAGCCTTGCCTCGGCATCATCGGCGGCGCCGCGGAACCCGTAGATGGACTGGCGCGGGTCGCCAATGCAGAAGACGCCTTCTCCGGACTCGGGGGCGATGCCTTTTATCACCGCCAACTGGAGCGGGGTGAGGTCCTGCACCTCGTCCACGAGCACGTGCTTCCACGGCTGGTGGAAGGTGGGCGCGCCGGTCTGTTCCAGCATGAATTCGAGAAGGTCGGTGTGGTCCAGCAGGTTCCAGTGGTTCTTCTGGTTGCCGTAGTTGATGTGGGCCTCAAAGATGTCATCGGGGATATCTTCAAGACGCTCGCGGGAAAGATTGTATTTGTCCCAGTAATGTTTGAGGTGTTTCTTGTCTATGTCCGGATTGACCTCGTGGAACAATCGGATGGCGGCCTCTTCGGGCAGGATCACCGGGGTCTCGGAGTAGGCGTGTTTCCAGTAGTCGAAGCACAGGGAGTGGAGCGTTCCGGCCTGAGGCGGATTTTCGTCCTCGCCGCGTTCGCGCTGCAGCCTGTCGCGCAGTTCCTGTGCGGCGCGCCGGGTGAAGGTCAGGCAGAGAATGCTTCTTGCGCGTTCTCCTTTGTCCAGCAGACGGTTCACGCGGCCCATGAGGGTCTGGGTCTTGCCTGTGCCGGGGCCGGCCATGACCAGAATCGGCCCGGGGCCTGCCTTGATGGCCTTCTGCTGGGCCTTGTTATAGGTAATGGCCTCTTCCTGCGGGGTGCTCGGCATAGTCATGGGCGGGCAGGCAAGCGTGGCTGCCTCGCCTTTTTCCGGGCGAGGAATGGTCACCAGCGTGCCGCCGCTCTTGATCTGGTCGCGCTCCTGCTGGGTGAAGACAGTGATGACGCCGAATTCGCCGTCAAAACCGGGAGTGCGGATGACGCGGCCCTCACGCATTCTGCTTATGCCTTCGGCCAGTGCGCAGCCGTATTTTTTGAGGTCGTCCTCGGGGGCGCGCTGCAGGATGGTCAGTTCGGAGCCGAATTCGGCGATGAGGTCCATGTAGAGCTTGTGGACTTTTTTGGAGCCGGGGCCGACGCCAACGACTTCGGACAGGACTTCCTTGAGCGGGATGAGCGAGGTGAAACCGGGCTGCCCTGCGGGCTGCACCGGCTCGTCGCGGTCTGCAAGTTCCAGCACGCGGGCATAGACGCCTCTGGTGACGGGCTTGCCGCAGACCGGGCAGAGCCCGCCGCGCGCCTCGGTTTCGTGCGGGTCCATGACCACGCCGCACTTGCGGTGGCCGTCCATGTGGTACTTTCCTTCCTCCGGAAAGAATTCCACGGTGCCGAGAAATTTGTTGCCCAGTCCCTCGCCCTTAAGCGCTCGGTAGATGCCCTCAAAGGACATTTCCGCGCGGAAGAGGTTGGCCTCGCGCCCCAGCTTTTCACCGGAATGGGCGTCGGAGTTGGAGATGAGCCGGATGCGGTCCAGCTCGCTCCATGTCCAGTTCATGTCCGGGTCCGAGGAGAGGCCGGTCTCCATGGCGAAGATTTCCTTTGCGTAGTCGCCGTAGCATTCGGCTATGGAGTCGAAGCCGGATTTGGAGCCGAAGAGCGAGAACCACGGGGTCCAGATATGCGCGGGCACCACGAAGGCCATGGGGTGGGTGTTCATGACCAGATCGACCAGATCGCGCGAATCAAGCCCGAGGATTGGGCGGCCGTCCGACTCGATGTTGCCGATGGCGGCCAGCTTCTCGTTCAGGCGTTTCACGGATTCGAGGTCCGGCATGTAGACGAGGTTGTGAATCTTTCTGGTCTTGCCCGCGCGCTTGTATATGGAACTGATCTCCGCTTGAAGCATGAAGCGCGTGGTCCCTGCCAGCGGACCGGACGTGCCGGGTATCTCGTCTTCGAGCCCCTCTGCATTCTTGAGGGTGAAGAGCCCGGAGCCGTCGTCCACGAGGTGTTCCTCGATTTCCTCAACCATGCGGGGTGGGTGAAATCGCCGGTTCCGAGGACGTTGAGGCCCTTGATGCGGGCCCATGCGGCAAGATTCCTGATGGTGAGATTCTTGCTTGTGGCCCGTGAGAAACGAGAATGAATGTGCAGGTCGGCGGTGAATCGTTCCATGCCGGAACACTATGCCCAACCGCCTCATATTGCAACCCGACGGCGGAAAAATTCACCTTGACGGGTGTAGTTGTTGCGCCTACAACAAACCGCATGAAACCTGACATGATAAAGGCCAGAGATTCCTTTGGCTATCTTTCCTATAAGACGAGTCGGCTTATTGTGAACGGGCTCACGGCGCTCTTTGTTGAGAACGGCGTGGACATCACCGTGGAACAATGGCGGGTGCTTTTGCCTCTGCACCAGTATGACGGCCTCCCGCAGGGCGTCATCGGCGAGGCCTTGCTGCAGGAGAAAACCGGCATCAGCCGCCTTGCGGCTGGGCTGGAGCGACACGGCTACATCCGCCGCGAACCGGACGAGGAGGATCGCCGCCTGAAGCGGCTGTTCATTACCGACGCCGGGCGCGAAGTGGTGGAGAAGACCATGCCGCTGGCCGCCTCGCTCATGGCCGAGGCCGAGAAGGGCATTCCAGAGGATGAAGTGCACCTCGCCAAGAGCGTCATGCACCGTGTACTGGAAAACCTCCTTGGTCACCCCGACCCCGCAGTAGTCTGTTGCGACGACGAAGAAGGGGTCTGACTGTCCCGTCCCAGTCCCGAGCATGGCTCTCCGAGCCAAACGAGATCTCATCAAGCCGACCCCTGTAGCGGTCACGGTTTGAGTGCTATAGACTTTTTACGCAGAACCAGAGGGTATATCTCATGAAACGTATCATAACCAGCGTGCTTCTCTTCCTGCTGGCCGTCACTCCCGCGTTGCGGACAAGCCCGAGGGCGGCGGACCGCCTCCGGCTGTTGTTGTTACCGCAAAGGTAACGGCGGGCAAGGTCGCCCCGCAGACCGAGTACGTGGGCACAGTCTTTTTCTCTGAGCAGTCCAGCGTGGCGGCGGAGATAGAAGGCAAGGTCGTGGAAATTCCGGTGAACCACGGCTCTCACGTCAACAAGGGTGACGTGCTGGTTCAGCTCTCCACGGATATCATCGACCGCAAGATCGCCACGCCCGGGCGTTGATGAATCAGGCCCGCGCGGACTACGAGACCGCACGTCTTGAAGGCGAGCGCGTCAGCAAGCTCTTCGACTCCAAGTCCGTTGCCAAGGGCGAATACGACAACAAGCGTCTCGGTGCCGAAGCCGCCCAGATGAAATTTGTCGCATCCCGCGCAATCATGAATCGCCTGCAGCTTGAAAAGGAAAAGAAAACCATTCGCGCGCCGTTTGACGGCATCGTGCTGGAGCGTACGGTCAGCCGCGGCGAATGGGTTGGCGTAGGAACGGTCGTCACCGAGATGGGCCGCGACGACGAATACGATGTCGAGTGCAACGTCCCGGCCCGGGCCTCCTCCGTGATCCAGGAGGGCCTTGAAGTGGTGGTCCGCGTGAGCGACCGGGAAATCCCTGGCAAAGTCTACGCGGTCATTCCCAAGGGTGACGTCTCCACCCGCACCTTCCCGATCAAGATTCGCGTGAAGAGCCCCGGTTTTCTTGCTGAAGGCATGGAGGCCCGCGTGGCGCTGCCTTCCGCGCCCGCCGGGAAAACGCTCATCGTGCCCCGTGACGCTGTCATCTCGTCCCGTGGCCAGATGGTCGTCTGGGCCGTTGTTGACGGCAAGGCCGTACCCATGCCGGTCCGCGTGACCGGGTTCAAGGACCTTGAGGCGGGTGTGACCTCCGAAAAGCTGCAGGAAGGCATGACCGTGGTGGTCAAGGGCAATGAACGGCTGCGCCCCGGCCAGCCCGTGGCCCCGAAACCGCAAACGCCTTCCAAAGAGCAGTAGGGGGACCGCATGGATATCGTCAAAACGGCTATTTCCAAGCCGGTCGCCGTCCTTGTGGGCGTCATCCTGATTTTGCTTTTCGGGATTCTTGCGCTCTACGGACTGCCGTATCAGCTCACTCCCAGCGTGACCGAGCCGGACATCTCCATCACCACGACATGGCCCGGTGCCACGCCGTACGAGATTGAACGCGACGTCATCGAGGAACAGGAAAAGGTTCTCAAGGGCATACCCGGACTTGTGGAAATGGAATCCACCTGCTCCAACGGTCTCGGCGAACTGACCCTGACTTTCGAGATCGGCACGGACGTCAACGGCGCGCTGCTGCGCGTCTCCAACAAGCTGGACGAGGTGCCGGACTATCCCGACGACGTGGACAAGCCGATCATCTCCGCGTCCGGTGCGTCCACCTCGCCGGTCATCTGGATGATTCTGCGGACCCTGCCCGGCAACGAGCGCGATCCGCAGACCTATCGGACCTTCTTTGAAAACGAAGTCCGGCAATATATCGAGCGCGTTCAGGGCGTCTCCGACCTCTTCATGGGCGGCGGGCGCGAGGACGAGATGCAGGTGGTCGTGGACCCGGTCAAGCTGGCCGCCTACAACCTGACCATCGGCAAGCTCATGGAGGTCATGCAGAGCGCAAACATCTCCATGTCAGCGGGCAACCTCGGCCTTGGACGGCGCGACTACCGCGTGCGTACCCCGGCCGACCTGAATTCGCCGGAAAAACTCCTGAACATGGTCGTCAGCTCTTCCGGACAGTTCCGCGTATTGCTGCGCGACGTCGCCACGGTGCAGCGCGGCAACGACAAAGCCAGCGTGGTCATGCTCCACAACGGTGTGGAAGGCATGGCCGTCGGCGTGAAGCCGGAACCGGGCAGCAACGTGCTCGATCTCACGGACCGCGTGTACGATGTCGTGGAGGGTCTCAACGCCGGGATAATGAAGGACAACGATGTCCAGCTGGATTGGGTCTATGACCAGCGACCTTACATCAACGGCGCCATTGATCTCGTGCAGCGAAACATCATCATCGGCGGCCTGCTGGCAATCACCGTGTTGCTGGTGTTCCTGCAAAGCGGCACAGCGACCGTCATTGTCGCCGTCGCCATTCCCATCTCGATCATCGGCGCGTTCATCATTTTCGCCTTTGCCGGGCGAAGTCTGAACGTCGTCTCAATGGCGGGCATATCATTCGCGGTCGGGATGCTCGTGGACAACGCCATCGTCGTTCTTGAAAATATCGACCGACACCGAAACATGGGCAAAGGGCCGTTCGAGGCTGCCTATGACGGGGCAAGCGAGGTATGGGGCGCGGTGCTCGCATCGACCCTGACCACCGTGGCCGTGTTCCTGCCCGTCGTGTTCATGGAACAGGAGGCCGGGCAGCTCTTCAAGGACATCGCCATCGCGGTGACGGGCGCCATTATCCTTTCCCTGTTCGTGTCTGTTTTGGTCATCCCCATGCTCGCAAACCGTCTTTACTCCTTTGCCGCCAAGCGCCAGAGCAACTCGCCGCGCGACCCGCAGGGCATGAAGTTCCTCAAGCGGGTCATGCTGCCGCTGACCAAGATCGGCGGCAAGGCATCGGACTTCATCATGGGCCTGCTCGAGCGCGGCATCGCCACGTGGAAGGCGAGGTTGGTGACCATTCTTTCGCTGACCCTTGCCTCGATACTCATGGTCTGGGCCTTCTTCCCCAAGATGGAGTACCTGCCGCAAGGGAACCGCAACCTGATCATCAACTTGCTTATCCCGCCTCCGGGACTTTCGCTCGATGAGCGCGAGTCCATGGGCAGATATGTCTTTGAGCAGACCAAGCCCTACTTTGAGAAAGAAATCGACGGCCTGCCGAAACTCGAAGACATGTTCTTTGTCTCCGCGCCGACCATCAACCTGTTCGGTGCCATTTCCAGCGAAGAGCAGCGCGCCGGTGAACTGATTCCCATGTTTTCGCGCGTACTGAACTCCATGCCCGGTGTGTTCGGGGTCTCGCTTCAGGCCAGCATCTTCGAGCAGGGGCTTGGAGAGGGCCGCAACATCTCGGTGGATATCAGCGGGTCGAGCCTTGAAAGCATCGTTGCCGCCGCCGGGACCATGTTCGGTATGGCGATGAAAGAGATTCCCGGCTCACAGGTCCGTCCTGTCCCCTCGCTGGAGTTGCTGTATCCGGAAGTGCGCTTTGTGCCGGAGCGTGAACGTGTCCGTTCTGCCGGGCTGACAGCCCGCGACCTCGGCGTGGCCGTGGACGTGATTCTCGATGGCCGCAAGATCGGGGACTACAAGGAAGAGGGCAAGAAGAAGATCGACCTTGTCCTGAAGGCTCGGACGAGGACGTGAAGACGCCGGAAGACCTTGAGCGCGCTCTGGTTGCCACCCCTCAGGGCTGGGCCGTGCCGCTTGATTCCCTTGCAAAGGTCGAGCGCACCTACGGGCTGAACCAGATTCGCCACCTTGAACGCAAGAGGACCATCACCCTGCAGATCACCCCGCCCAAGACCATGCCGCTGCAGCAGGCCATGGAGACGGTGGATCAGAAGCTCATCCCTGCCGTGAAGGGCATGGGGCTGCTGCAGAATCTGGAAGTGCGTCTCTCCGGCGCGGCGGACAAACTCACCGTTACCCGCAACGCGCTGCAAGGCAACTTCCTGCTGGCGCTGCTCATAACGTATCTGCTGATGGCGGCCCTGTTCGAGAACTTCATCTACCCGTTCATCATCCTCTTCACCGTGCCGCTGGCCGGTGCTGGCGGGTTCCTCGGACTGAAGCTCGAAAACTGGTTCATTGCCCAGCAACCAATGGACATCCTGACAATGCTCGGGTTCGTCATCCTGATCGGTGTCGTGGTCAACAACGCGATCCTCATCGTCCACCAGTCGCTCAACAACGTGCGCGAGCACGCCATGGAGCATCTGGATGCGGTGCTTGAGGCCACGCGAACACGATTGCGACCAATCTACATGTCAGCGTCCACCTCGATATTCGGCATGCTGCCGCTGGCAGTGGCACCCGGGCCGGGTTCGGAGCTGTACCGCGGCCTCGGAGCGGTCGTGCTCGGCGGGCTGGCGCTCTCCACGGTCTTCACTGTGTTCGTCATCCCCGCGCTGCTGATGTTCTTCATCAAGATGGAGAAAGTCGGCAGCAAGGCCGCCTAGCGGTCCCAGAGATAAAACAAGCCCCCGGCAGCGTCTCGTTGCCGGGGGCTTTTCTTATGCGGCCCCATGGAAAAAGATCGGTCTCTTTCTCCTTCACAGGCGGTTTGATGTCGTCCATTCTCAGTCTTCCGGTTGGGTGATTGTTTCTTCTTGTTCGTACTATGAGGTGCTAAGCACTGCTCCAATATGTAGTAAATGCCGGATCGCCATATTGTTTGTGTGTTCCGTGCTATATATCATCCCAAAATAATACACGGTCTGCCACTGGTAGACTCTGGCGTCTAACTTACCTCGACATTTGTCGGTCCACTGCCCATTCGCCTTTTGCGGCAAGCCGATTTGACTTAATGCCCAACAGTCTAGCTTCAATTAGCGTCAATAACAGCAAATGAATGCCTTGCTTTACTTTTTACAACGAGTGCGGGTGCTGTGTCGATGGGCGATGGTGGCAATCCTTCCAATTGACCCTGACATGTCAAATCTTGGGAGCAAGATGTAGTCTAGGTGGTCGGATTTGTTGAAAGAAGCGATGGTCTGCGAACCCCGGCTGTGGTGACAAACAGTGCCATGAAACCAGTAGCTTTGATATGCCAGGCCAAACTGAATCCGGTTGGGCTAGTTTCTAGTAGATCGGTCCAATGGGGCTACCGGAAGTGAGGTGGGCAAGAGGGCACAAGGTCGCTGGACCCAGTAGGCTTGTATCAGCCATGTTTCTTGCCACCTGGGTATAGAAAACCCGCGCGGCATGATGTCCTTGGATGGAGTTATCAACTCGAAAGCGGACGACGGAAGTTCTCCCACCGAAGCTGCGAGTCGGTGATTTGATGTTCTTCCCAATCAGGCTCCCCCAGAGGTTCCGTTCTTACTATCCAGCTACTCAAACCACGGAGTGCTGACATGGTTTTCATTTTTCTTTGACGAACTTTGCAATCGTCTTGCCGAGAAGGGTGTATCCCGTTTTGTTGAAATGATTCCAGTCAGTTGGTCCGTGCACGAAAGAGGTGTGCGCAAGCTTCCTAACATCTTGAGAAAATCGAATGGGTTCAAAGCCATGAGTGATGGCGATCTCGTTTAGGCGTTCTTCCAGATGTTCAGAGCGGATTCTTGATTCTTGGGCTTCTTCCGTCGTGATTTCATAGATAGTGATAGGCGCAGGAATGTAGACGAATCCCTTGCGGGCATTAGGCCAGAATTGGGCCACTTGTTCGATGGCTTTGTCGAATATGCGGATAGCGATGGTAATTTGCTCTGGGCTGTACTTGGTGAGCATACCTTCTAATCCATCTGGAAGCATGACCGTCTTTCCGCTGATTTGGGCTGGGTAGTTTTTTCCTGAGGGTGGTGGGGTGCGTTCACGGGTGGAAGAATAGATTAGCCCTTCAATATACCGGCTGATAAGGTTTCCTGCTAGAAAGATGTCTTGCGTCCTGGGTAGGTTCCCTTGAACGTGACGTTTTTTCATCATGCTTTCAAAGCGAGAAAAAGCATCGTCGTCAAAGAGTTCCTTTCTATCGAAAATGGGAGTGAAATGACGAGAGACAAATTGAAGATTGTTTCTGATGTCATTGCCCTCATAGAAATAGACTATGACACTTTCGGGTGCAGGTATATCAAAACCCATGTCTTTGAGGTAGAGATATGTGTTTAGCGCATATATTGCTGCACCATCATAGTTTCCGGAGCCAGCGCGTGAAAGCGCGATGACGTCTTTGCCCGTTTCATCGTGCAAAACATGTGTTGCCTGATATTTCGTGTCTGCGCGGAAGTGGTTGTCCACAAACCAATCCCCCTGTCCGGCACCGTATGAGTCGCCAATGATTGCAACATAAGGAGCTTCGGGCGTTACACCGGATTTGGAAGTCTGCCCAAGGGTGCGCAACTCTCGGCATTGGTTGTTGAATACGTTTCGAGGCATGAACGGCAGGGATACACGAATCATAGCTTCAAGAAGGCCATAGCCGACCAGAATGCCTAGAATAACTAGAGAAATATTGAGGGATATTTTTTTTATCATGAAGTTCAGGTGGATGCTTTTCAGAGCGAGTGATTTGATATCGTTAGGCCGATCGGACTCTGGATGTCATATCTTCTGAAAATGTGCAACATCTCGTTTTCTCCCTCCGGGGTGGACATCATCCGGATTTCCGGAGATTATATACTTTTGACTGTATGAGAATCAGGCTTTCCCTAGGAACTGCCAGTGAGGAAATATGACTGAGATAGCAATAATAACCGGCGTTTCCAAAGGGCTTGGACGTGCGCTGGCGCTTCGATTGATACAGGACGACGTGACCGTTGTCGGCGTCTCGCGTTCCGAACCGGGGGATCAGGAACTCAAGCAGGCAGTGGAGCAAGGGAAATTGCTGCATGTCGCGGCGGACGTGACCGAGGCGGGAGTGGCGGAAACCGTTGTGGCCCGGGCTGCCGAGGCCGGTGCGGTGCGGCATCTGTTCAACTGCGCAGGTGCGGGCGTGTTCGGTCCTTGCGGCGGGTATTCAAGGGCCGATCTCGATAAGGCTTTTGGCGCGAATCTCACCGGGCTCATCCTTATGAGTGAGGCTGTCACCGAACCATTCAAGTGCGACGGTGGCGTTATCGTGAACGTGATGTCCACTGCCGCGCTTGCGGCCAAGGCGGGCGAGGCGGTTTACTGCGCGGCCAAGTGGGGGGCGCGGGCCTATACCGAGTCCTTGCGAGCCGAATGCAAGGGGACCGCCGCAAAGGTGGTCGCCGTGTATCCGGGCGGCATGAAGACCGGATTCTGGGAGTCGGCCACCAATTCCAGCGTCAATCCTTCGAATTTCATGGACCCCGACGAAGTGGCCGGGATCATGATCCGTGCGGTTGGCAATCATGAGACCGCATACGTAAGTGATCTGACCATCAACAGGAAATAGCGGGCACTGCGGCGGAGGAAAGCAGATGGGAGTGGTTATCGGCCTCGGAGAGGTCTTGTGGGACGTGCTGCCGGAGGGCAGGCAGTTGGGCGGCGCCCCGGCCAACTTTGCCTATCACGTCAATGCGCTTGGCGGCACGGGGGTTCCCGTGTCCAGAGTGGGCGACGATGAGCTGGGCCGTGAGGCCCTTGATATATTGCAGGAGCGCGGGCTTGACGTCAGCCATATTACGCTTGACCCGAACCATCCGACCGGGACCGTGCTGGCCGAGCTGGATGCGGAAGGGAAGGCGACCTATACTTTCCCGCCGAACGTGGCCTGGGACTATCTGGAGATTCCGTCCGCCACCGCAGTAATGGCCTCAAGGGCGGACGCGGTCTGCTTCGGTTCGCTGGCCCAGCGTTCCCCTGTGTCGCGCGCGGCTGTTCAGAGATTTCTCGATTCCATGTCCGAGGACTCCGTCAGGGTTTTTGACGTGAATCTGCGCGGCGAGCTTTACACGCCCGAAACCATCGCGGAATCGCTGGAGCTTGCCAATGTGCTGAAGGTAAGTGACGAGGAACTGCCGATTCTCGCAGATATTTTCGGGCTGAACGGCACCGAGGGATCGGTGATTGAAGCTGTTCTGGAACTGTTCTCTCTCGACCTCTGCGCCCTGACGCGAGGTGGCTCGGGAAGCCTCCTGCTTGCCGCTTCCGAAAGCCATGACCACCCCGGACTGTCCGTGGACGTCGTGGACACCATCGGCGCGGGTGATTCCTTTACTGCGGCCATGACGCTCGGCCTGCTTGCCGGATGGTCGCTGGCGGAGATCAACAAGCACGCCAACCGGGTTGCCGCAGCGGTCTGCGGTCATGCCGGAGCCATGCCCGTATTGAGCGAAAAACTGAAGGTTGCCTGATCTAGACGTATTCGGCGTAGTCGCCCACCAGCAGATGAACGGGCGGCTCGTCTTCGTCGATTTCAGGAAATCTCGGCTGCGGTTCGTGGAAGCGGTTGTCGGTGTGGTCGTCGTTGACCGAGCTGACTTCGCCCACCAGCACGCGGCCCGCGCCTGCCTCGCCATAGAAAGTGTGGTACATGCCCCGGCGCAGGGTGATGCTCTCGCCCGGCGTCAGGATTACCTTCCCGCCCGGTTCCACGGTTCGCTCGAAGCCGTCCACGCTCACGGTGAGCGGCTGATCCGAGAAGTTACCGTCCTTGTCCGAGCCATACAGTTCCAGCACCAGATTGCCGCCGCCGCGGTTGATGATGTCCTCGACCTTGGTCCAATGGAAGTGCATGGGGCAGATCTGGCTTTCGTTTACGATCATGATCTTTTCCGCGTAGGGCTTGGAGCTGTCCGGCCCGGGCTTGCCGTTGCGGATGGTGAACAGGATGAGCCCCTTGCTGGCAAAGTCGCCTCCACCGTAATCGGTAAGGTCCCAGCCGAGCTGGTTGGCGACCACTTCGGAGCCGCCATGGCCTTTCCAGTCCTTCGGGCCCCAGAAGGCCCACGGGGGCAGGGCAAAGTTCATGGACGAAAAGAATGCTTTTGCATCGCTGATGAGGGCGTTTATCTCGCTTCGTTTCATGATCGGCTCCGTGCTTGTGGGGCAGCCAAATCCGGCCGCCGTGAAGAATTGACCGCCGTCTGCCGTGCAAATGCACCCGGGCGGACGCTATCGTACGCCTTTTTTAGCCCATTTGACGATTTCGTGGCAACCCGTTGACAGTTTTGCGCTGGTGTGCAAATCTTTTTCGGAAACGTTTGCGGTGTCGTTTGCGGAAGTCGCTGCCATGGGGGAAAGTGAACCTTCCGGCATCGTTCGTTTTCCCGATTTCGTTCCTTGAGGGGGCCTCATGGATGCAATGCAGGAGCAGCCGCACAGGCGGTACAATCCGCTGACCGGCGAATGGGTTCTCGTCTCGCCGCACCGGACAAAACGTCCGTGGCAGGGACAGCAGGAGACGCCCGACGCGCAGGCTTTGCCGCAACACGACCCGAATTGCTACCTCTGTGCGGGCAATACCCGCGCCGGGGGAGAGGTCAATCCCGACTACAAGAACACCTTTGTTTTCACCAACGATTTCCCCGCGCTGCTTCCCGACGCCTCTGAAGCTGACTCCACGGCCGATGACCTTTTCCGGGCCGAGCCCGAGACCGGCACCTGCCGTGTGATCTGTTTCTCCCCGCGCCACGACCTTTCTCTTGCCCGAATGCAGCCGGACGCCGTGGTCCGCGTTGTGGACCTCTGGTGCGACCAGTTCCGCGAACTCGGCGAGCGAAGCGACATCGGCTACGTCCAGATTTTCGAGAACCGGGGCAGCGTCATGGGGTGCTCAAACCCGCATCCCCACGGCCAGATATGGGCCACCCGCAAGGTCCCGCCCATCCCGGAAAACGAGTCCGCAAGACAGCGGGAGTACCTGCGCGAAAAAGGCCAGTGCATGCTCTGTCGCTATATGGAGCGCGAGCGGGGCCTCGGTGAACGCATCATTTTCGAGAACGGTTCGTTCGTGGCTTTGGTGCCGTACTGGGCGGTATGGCCGTTCGAGACCATGATTCTGCCGCGCGAGCACATGGGCGCGATCACTGACATGTCTGCAACACAGCGACGCGATCTTGCCGAAGCTCTTGTGCGGATGGGCGTTCGGTTCGACAATCTTTTCAAGACCTCGTTTCCCTATTCCATGGGCATTCATCAGCGGCCGACAAATGGAGAGGAGGGTGAGCACTGGCACTGGCACATCCACTACTATCCGCCGCTGCTGCGTTCCGCCACGGTGCGAAAATTCATGGTGGGGTACGAAATGATGGCCATGCCGCAGCGCGACCTCACCGCCGAGCAGAGCGCGGCACGGCTGCGTGAACTTTCCGAAATCCATTACCTTGATGTGGATGCCTGAGATGAACACCACCGCGCAGTATCGCAAGGCTCTGGAGGCCGGGAGGCTCGACGATCAGCTGGTCGTCATGCACGGCACTTCGTGGCTGGACAGCAGTTACGCGCGTATCGCTTCTTTGTTGGATGGGATGGAGCGTCACTTCGGGGAAGGCCCGGCGATTATCGCCAGTGCGCCGGGACGTACCGAGCTCGGCGGCAACCACACGGACCATAACCACGGCCACGTTCTCGCGGCGGCCGTACATCTGGACTGTCTTGCCGTTGCCGCGCCCGTGGACGAGCCAGTGGTCACGATTGTATCCGAAGGGTATGACTCGGCCATCACGGTTGACCTTTCTGACACCGCCCCCCGCCCTCTCGAAGAGGGGACCAGCGAGGCAATGGTGCGGGGCGTGGCCCATGCCTTTCAGCGCAACGGATGCGGCACAGGCGGGTTCAACGCCTGCGTGTCGAGCACCATCTGTGGGGGCCGGGCTGAGTTCGTCGGCTGCCTTCGAGGTGCTGATCGGCCGCATCTTCAACGAGCTTTTCAATCACGGCGACGCCACCCGGCTGGACATCGCCCGCGCCGCACGACACGCGGAGAACGTACATTTCGGAAAACCTGCGGGTTCATGGACCAGATGGCCTCGTCTTTCGAGGGCATCCTGAGCATCGATTTCGAAAACGCGGGCAATCCTGCGTTGGAGCATGTGCAGGGCGGCTTCGAGGGCAGCGGCTATCGTCTATGCGTGGTGGATACCGGCGGCAGCCACGCCGACCTGACGCCCGATTATGCCGCCATTCCCGAAGAAATGTTTGCGGCGGCCAAGGCGCTTGGCCGTGAGAGCGGCCGCGGAGTCGGCATGAGCGAACTGCTGGGAGCCGCGGGTTCCCTCAGGGAGAGCGTCAGTGATCGCGCGGTCATGCGGCTGATGCATTTTGTGGAGGAGAACGAGCGCGCAGTGGCGCAGGCCGAGGCGCTGGCCGCAGGCGATATGGCGCGTTTTCTGAAGCTGGTGGCCGAGTCCGGCGTTTCATCGTGCCGTCTTTTGCAGAATTGCTACAGCACCTCTCGGCCCACGGAGCAGCCCGTGCCGCTGGCTCTGGCCCTGACCGACAGGCTTCTTGGCGGCGATGGGGCCTGCCGGGTTCACGGCGGCGGTTTTGCCGGGACTATTCAGGTGTTCGTGCCCGATGCCTCCTTCGTGGGCTACCGCGCGTTCATGGAAGAGGTGTTCGGCAATGGTTCGGTGATCCCCTTGGACATCCGCCGTCCGGTGCCGGAAATTTTGCGGGTGGAGGACTAGATGGCGCAGTTCACCATCAAGGACCTTGCCCGGAAGCTGGGCGTATCGCCGTCCACGGTGTCGCGCGCGCTGCACGACCATCCGGACATCAGCGAGGACACCAAGCGCCGGGTGGTGGCCGCAGCCGAAAAATACCACTACCAGCCGAATCTCATCGCCCAGAGCCTGCAGAAAAAGAGCAGCACCACCATCGGGGTCATCGTCCCCGAAATCCGCCATCATTTCTTTTCCACCGTTATCAGCGGCATCGAGGAAGTTGCGTACGAGGCCGGGTATATCATCATGGTCTGCCAGTCCAACGAGACCCTTGCCCGCGAGATCGTCAACACGCAGGCGCTTGTTGCCAACCGCGTGGCCGGGCTGCTGGTGGCCATCTCCACGGAAACCACCCGCTACGATCACCTTAAGAGCGTTCTCAAGCGGGGCGTTCCGCTGGTGCAGTTTGACAGGGTGGTGGAGGAGCTTGAGACCAGCAAGGTGGTCATCGATGACTACAGCGCGGCATATGAGGCCGTGATGCATCTGGTCCGGTCCGGGTACCGGCGCATAGGGCATCTGGCCGGGCAGGAGGGCATTGCCCTGAACCGCCATCGCTTTGAAGGGTACAGGGCAGCGCTCGCCGACAGCGGCCTTGCGTTTGAGGAAAAGTTTCTCGTGCCGGGCGGCTACCGCGAGGAGGACGGCCGCAGGGGAGCCGAGGTGTATCTTGCCATGGACGAACTTCCGGACGCGATTCTCGCCATCAACGACCCGGTGGCCGTGGGCGCGTTCTCGCGATTCCGGGAGGCCGGGGTGCGCATCCCCGAGGACGTGGCGCTGGTCGGTTTTTCCGACACCCCGGCGGCCGCACTCATTGAGCCAGCGTTGACGACGGTCTACCAGCCTGCGTTCGAAATGGGCCGGACCGCTGCAACGCTGCTGCTGGAACAGTTTGTGACCGAGGGCCGATTCACGCCCCGAACCGTGACGCTTGATACCGAGTTGCTGGTGCGCGGCTCCAGCAGGCCGAAGGGGGCCGCATGGGCGTAACGGTCAGGTCATGGGGAACCACGCCGCAGGGGGCGGCGGTGGAGCGTTACACCCTGAAGGACGGTGCCGGGTTCACTGCGTGCGTGAGCACCTACGGCGCGGCTCTGACGGCGTTGCACGTACCCTGCGGGGAAAACAGTCGGGATGTTGTTCTCGGTTTCGATTCGTTGGATGGGTATCTGGCGGATGCCCGCTACTTCGGCCGCATGGTCGGGCGGTTTGCCAACCGGATACGGGGCGCGGCGTTCGAGCTGGACGGCGTGCGCCATGACCTTGACCGTAACCACGGCAGGCATCACCTGCATGGCGGCAGCGCGGGGCTGCACAACAAGGTCTGGTCGGCGCGGCAGGTCGGTGAAGACGCTGTTGAAATGAACTGTGTGTGCCCAGACGGGGAATCCGGCTACCCCGGTGAACTGGAAGTGACCGTTATTTACGCCCTGACGGGGGACGGACTTCGTATCGAGTGCCGGGCACAGACGGACAGGCCTACTCCGGTGAGCCTGACCAATCATTCGTATTTCAACCTCGGCGGCAAAGACGGGCATGATTTCGCCCTTCGCTCCGAGCGCGTTTTGCTCACGGACGACGAGCGCATCCCTACCGGGGATTTTCATGACACCGGCGGGGTGGCAGTGCTGGCCATGCCGGGGAGTGCCGGGGCTGACGTTGAAAAGGCTGTCGGCGGATTCGATGAATACCACATCCTTGCAGCTGGACACGGCGCACCGCATGTCGTTGTGCGCAGCGGGGAGTTGGTCATGGAACTTTTTACGACCCAGCCGGGAGTGCAGGTGTATTCCGGCGGGTTCATTCCTGCGGGAACGCGGGGCAAGGGCGGGGCTGTGTACGGTCCCGGCTCGGGATTCTGCCTTGAAACGCAGGCGTATCCCGACGCGCCCAACAGGCCGGAGTTTCCGAGCGCGATTCTGCGCCCCGGCGAGATATACGAGCATGCAACCGAGTACCGTTTTCGGCAGGCGTCCGGGCGGTGCGAAACGAATACAGGCGAGTAGAGGATGGCAAACGTAGATTTGAAGGGTGTGGTCAAGCGGTACGGGAACGTGGAGGTCATCCACGGCATCGACCTCTCGGTGCGCGAGAACGAGTTCATCGTCCTTGTTGGCCCGTCCGGGTGCGGCAAGTCCACCGTGCTGCGCATGGTGGCGGGGCTCGAAGCCATCAGCGGCGGCGAGATCAGCATCGGCGACCGCGTGGTCAATCAGGTTTCGCCCAAGGACCGCAACGTGGCCATGGTGTTCCAGAACTACGCACTCTATCCGCACATGACCGTGCGCGAGAACATGGGCTTCTCCCTGAAAATGCGCAGGAAGAGCCGCGAAGAGATGGACTCGCGGGTTCAGGAGGCCGCGCGGGTGCTCGAGCTTGAGCCGTATCTGGAGCGCAAGCCGTCCGAGCTTTCCGGCGGGCAGCGCCAGCGCGTCGCCATGGGCCGGGCCATGGTCCGCAAGCCCGACGTTTTTCTTTTCGACGAGCCGCTCTCCAACCTCGACGCCCAGCTCAGGACCCAGATGCGCATGGAGCTTCGCAAGATGCACATGCGCCTCAAGACCACCACCATCTACGTGACGCACGACCAGATAGAGGCCATGACCCTTGCCGACCGCATCGTCATCCTCAAGGACGGTCACATCCAGCAGGTCGGCTCGCCCATCGAGGTGTTCGAGAAGCCCAACAACGTGTTCGTGGCCCGGTTCATCGGCAACCCGCCCATGAACATCCTTGAAGGCGTGTTCGGCGTGGAGGACGGCAAACGGTTCGTGACCGTTGGCCCGTCCCGTTTCCCGGTGCCGGACGGCAAGGGCGATAGCCTTGTGGACGGCGCGCCGATGCTTGTCGGTCTTCGGCCCGACGCCATCAAGATGGGTGAGAACATTGAGCGCCTGCCCAAGGACTGGTGGTGCAAGGGCGAAGTGGTGGTGTCCGAGATTCTCGGCGGCCATTCGCTTCTGGAGATCGTGGTGGACGGCCAAAACGAGTTGATCGCCGAGGTCGAGGGCCGCGTGGTGGCCCATCCCGGCGAGATCGTGCCCATCGGCTTCGAGTTTGACCGCATGGTGCTCTTTGATCCCGAAACGACCAATGCGCTTTCCTGATGCTTCGGCGAGAGCGATGATTGGATAGAGTTGCAAGGTCCGAGGAACTGTTTGGAAACCTTAGGAGGTATCATGAAAAAGACCTTGGCGAAGATTTGTTTCGTTCTGGTCGCCGCGTTCATGCTTGCTGCGCCGCAGGGCGCGCAGGCCAAGAAACTGAGCGGTGATCTGGAGATCTTCTCCTGGTGGGCTGGCGACGAAGGTCCGGCCCTGCAGGCGCTGATCGACATCTACAAACAGAAGCACCCCGACGTGAACGTCATCAATGCCACCGTCACCGGCGGTTCCGGCGTGAACGCCCGCGCAGTGCTCAAGACCCGCATGCTCGGTGGCGAGCCGCCGGACAGCTTCCAGGTTCACGCAGGGCAGGAGCTCATCGGCACCTGGGTCGAGGCCGACCGCATGGAAGACCTGACCTTCCTGTTCAAGGAACAGGGCTGGATGGACGTCTTCCCCGAAGGCCTCATCAAGCTCATCGGCACCGACAAGGGCATCTGGTCCGTTCCCGTGAACGTGCACCGTTCCAACGTGCTGTGGTACGTCCCGGCCAACCTCAAGAAGTGGGGCGTGGACGTTCCCAAGAACTGGGAAGAGTTCATCAAGATCGCGCCCAAACTGAAGAAGGAAGGCGTCGTGCCGCTGGCGCTGGCCCAGAACTGGACCGCCAACCACCTGTGGGAATCCGTTGCGCTGGCCTCTCTCGGCCCGGACAACTGGGACGCCCTCTGGAACGGCACGCTGCGTTTTGACAGCGAAGAAGGCGTCAAGGCGTGGGAACTCTTCGGCAAGGTGCTTGAGTACACCAACCCCGACGCTTCCTCCCTGTCCTGGCAGCAGGCCACTGACATGGTCATCGACGGCCGCGCGGCCTTCAA
Organism: Salidesulfovibrio brasiliensis JCM 12178; assembly: GCF_001311825.1. Classification (GTDB taxonomy): domain Bacteria; phylum Desulfobacterota; class Desulfovibrionia; order Desulfovibrionales; family Desulfovibrionaceae; genus Pseudodesulfovibrio; species Pseudodesulfovibrio brasiliensis. Next base: position 24,374 of record NZ_BBCB01000016.1, read on the forward strand.
CGTCATGGGCGACTGGGCTGCCGGTTACATGGCCACCACCAAGAAGATGGAACCGGGCAAGGACTTCGGCTGGGCCGCTTCTCCGGGCACCAACGGCGAGTTCCTGTTCCTGGCCGACTCCTTCGGTCTGCCCAAGGGCGCGCCGCACCGTGACAACGCCATCGCGTGGCTCAAGGTGCTCGGCTCCAAGGAAGGCAGCGACACCTTCAACCCGCTCAAGGGCTCCATCTCCGCCCGCACCGACTCCGATCTGAGCAAGTACAACGCCTACCTGCAGTCCGCTTCCGCCGACTTCGGCAAGGACCGCGTGGTCGGCTCTCTGGCTCACGGCGTCGCCGCCAACGAGACCTTCATGAGCGGATTCGCTTCCGTCATGGAAATGTTCCTGAAAACCAACAACGCCAAGGCTGCGGCCATGGCTTGCCAGCAGCTGGCCGACAAGGCCGGTCTCGGCAAATAAGCGATTAAACGGGCATACGTGCGCCGGGAGTCGTCCCGCGCGCGGCCCGCAAGGGGTTTGCGACATGCGGGAAGCATCGCTGGACAGGCTCAAGGCGTTTCTGACGCTTCTGCCGTCAATCGTTCTGGTAGGCGTCTTCGTCTACGGCTTCATCGGAAACACGGTCTGGATATCCCTGACCGACTGGGGCGGCAGCGGCTCGCTGGCCGTGGACCCGCAGAAGAACTACGTGGGGCTCGCCAACTATGCCGAGCTGTTCACCGGCTTTCTGGCCGGGGGCTTCCGGCAGGACCTCGTGAACGCGGTCTTCTATTCCGTGATGCTTCTGGCCGGAGCCATCGGGCTGGGCATGTTCATCGCCATCCTGCTGGATCGCAAGCCCAAGGGCGAGGATGTGCTGCGCACCATCTTCCTGTACCCCATGTCCCTGTCCTTTATCGTATCCGGTACCATCTGGCGTTGGCTGCTCGCACCGCAGGGCGGAGTGAACATCCTTCCCACCTACGTTGGACTTGACCCCCTGACCTTCGAGTGGACCTCCAGCACCAAGGCCGTGCTTGAATTCAACTGGCAGAACCTTTTTCAGATCATGCTCTATGTGGCCGCCTTCATCCTGATACTTGTCGGACTGTGGGCGTTCAGGAACGATCCGCGCAAGGCGCTGAAACGCTGGCTCGGACCGGGCATCGTCATAGGCGCATTCGCGTGGCTGGGCGGCAGCATCCTGCCGCAGGCGCTTTTCATGGAGGAGACGCACGGCTTCAACCTTGCCACGCTGGGCATCATCATGGCCACGGTCTGGCAGTATGCCGGGTACACCATGGCCCTCTATCTGGCGGGCTTCAACGGAATTTCGCAGGACCTCAGGGACGCGGCCATGCTCGACGGCGCGTCCGAGGTTGCCTACTACCGCCACGTGGCCATCCCCATGCTCAAGCCCATCACCATCAGCGCGGTGATCATCCTCTCGCACATCTCGCTCAAGATGTTCGACATCATCTTCGCCATGACCGGCCCGGACAACGCCCAGACCGGCCATCCGGCCCTGAACATGTACCTGACCACCTTCCGGGCCAACGACTTTGCCCGGGGCGCGGCCATCGCCATCGTGCTCTTCCTTGTGGCGGCCATGTTCATCGTCCCGTATCTCGTCAGCCAGTACCGCCAGAGGAAGAGAGGATAACCCATGCACGCTCGCAGAATCACACCCGGTTCCATCTTCGTCTACGGCACGCTCGCCGTGCTGGCGATTCTCTTTCTGATGCCCGCCTACATGGCGCTGGTCACGGCGCTCAAGTTTCCGGCGGACATCACTCTGCCCACTGCGTGGGAACTGCCCGCAAAGTTCAACTGGTCGAGCTTCTCCGATGCCATCGACCTGCTTAAGCCGAACTTCGTCAACTCCATGATCCTGACCATCAGCGCCACTGCGCTGTCCACGGTGCTCGGGTCGCTCAACGGCTACGTCTTTTCCAAGTGGAAGTTCCGGGGCAGCGAGGTGCTGTTCACGCTCTTCCTGTTCGGCATGTTCATTCCGTATCAGGTCATCCTGATCCCGCTCTTCCAGACGCTGCGGGCCATGAATCTCTATGGCGGCCTGCCCGGGCTGATTCTCGCGCATGTGGTCTACGGCCTGCCCATCACCTCACTCATCTTCCGCAACTTCTATGCCCAGATTCCCACGGCGCTCATCGAGTCCGGACGGCTGGACGGGGCCGGATTCTTTTCCATCTACACCAGAATCGTGTTCCCGCTTTCGGTGCCGGGTTTCGTGGTCACCAGCCTGTGGCAGTTCACGCAGGTCTGGAACGAATTCCTGTGGGGCATCTGTCTCACGCGGCACGCGGACAACCCCATCACTGTGGGGCTTGCCCAGCTCGCGGGCGGGCAGGCGGTGAGCTGGAACCTGCCCATGGCCGGTTCGATCATGGCCGCCATTCCCGTGCTGGCGATTTACATCTTCCTTGGTCGCTACTTCATTCGAGGCCTGCTGGCCGGATCGGTCAAGGAGTAACACCCATGGCCGCGAGGTGTTCCTTGCAGGAGACCACCGGGCAGTAGGCGAAGCCGAGCGCAGCCGTAAAGGCCGCGTGAACCTGTTGCGCGGTCACGTCCACTCCATTGAAGGAGAGCGGGGCGGCGGCGCATGCATCATGCACCAGCGTGCAGGCGTACCCCATGTCCACGGCGGCGCGAACCGTGGCGTCCACGCAGTTGTTGGTCATCATGCCGCAGACCGTCAGGGTGTCGATGCCCTGTTCCTTCAACACTTCCTCCAGAGTTGTGCCGAGAAACGAGTTGGCCCGGTGTTTGACCACCACAGCTTCGCCCGCTGAGGGGGTGAGTTGTTCGTGGATGCCCATGCCGTGAGTGCCGGGCAGGAAGAAGCTCGCCCCTTCGTGTACGGCCTCGTGCTGGATATGAATGACCGGGAGGCCCTTGCCTCTGAATGTCTTGAGCAGCTTCACCGCGTTGGCCGCAGCCGGGGCTGCGTCGGGCAGCGGGAAAGCGCCACCGGGCAGGTAGTCGTTTTGCATGTCGATGATAAGCAGTGCTTGCCTGTTCATGGAATCCTCCTTGTTTTTCAAGAAGGATATGCGGTCTCCGGTCTTGACTGAATTGGCATAATCGACAAATGATTTGCTGAAAGCGACAAAGGTGGTCGATATGCTGATAGCGGTTCTGGCGCATCACGGGTGTGTCGCATCCGGGGTGAGCGGTTTTTCCGATGTGTTTGCGGTGGCGAACCACCTGTTTGGTAAGCAGCGGTTCAAGGTTCACATACTGAGCGCGGAGGGCGGGGCGGTACGTCCCTTTTCCGGCCCCGATATGGCTGTCCACGGACGGCTTGCCGACATGGTCACGCCGGACGTCGTGTATGTTCCCCCGTCTTTTGGAGTGAGCGGCTCGGGAACGGATGAGGTCACGTGGCTTCAGGAGTGCCACGGTGCCGGGGCCGTGACCTGTGCTGCCTGTGCGGGCGTGTTTTTTCTTGCGGAGAGCGGACTGCTGGACGGGCGGGCTGCCACCACGCATTGGGGCCTTGTTGAAGATTTCCGGATTCGTTTTCCCAAGGTCCGACTGGAGCCGGAGCGGATGCTGGTCGACGGCGGGGACTATGTGTGCGCCGGGGGATTGACCGCCTATTTCGACCTCGCCCTGCACCTTGTTGCGCGCTTTGCGTCTTCGGAGCTGGCGGCGTCCTGCGCCCGGACGCTGTTGCTTGATCCGGGCAGGGTGCGGCAGACGCCGTACATGCGGCTGGTGGGCAATCCTAATCACGGTGACGAGCCTATAGCCCGCGTGGAGCGTTGGCTTGCGGACAATTACGCGGCGCACGTCGGGGTGGCGGACCTTGCGGAACTGGCACACCTTGGGGAGCGGACGTTTCTCAGGCGGTTTTCCAAGGCCACGGGCAGGACGCCCAAGGGGTATTTGCAGGCCTTGCGGGTGGAGCACGCCAAGCGGCGGCTGGAGACCGGCGCGGAGTCGGTGGAGGATATCGTCCAGCGGGTCGGCTACCGGGACGGGCCTTCGTTTTACAGACTTTTCAGGAAGATGACCGGATTGACGCCCGGAGAGTATCGGCGTCGATTCGCCATTGCAAGGTAAGAAAAAGCCCGCCGTGCAGCTGCGCGGCGGGCTTTTTGGTTGTCATTCGCAGGTGGGTTAGCCGAGGTCCAGAATCTGGCTGTCGTCGTCCCGGTTGCCCACGTTGAGTTTGCGTTCGGTGAACTCGAGGATCTTGGCGAAGGTGAAGGTCAGCGAGAGGTAGATGACGCCTGCGCCCAGCAGGAACGGGACGTAGGTGTAGTATTTCGCGCCGAGAACCTTGGCGGTGTACATGAGTTCGGCAAAGCCGACCACCGACACCAGCGAGGAGTCCTTGAGCAGCACGATGAGTTCGTTGCACAGCGGCGGAATCATGCGTACGAACGCCTGCGGAAGAATGATGTTGCGCATGGCCTGCCCGTGGGTGAGCCCGGAGCAGCGGGCCGCCTCCATCTGACCGCGATCAATGGACAGGATGCCCGCGCGGATGATCTCCGCAGTGTATGCGCCGGAGTTGATGCCGAGCGCGAGCATGCCGAGCCACAGCGGGTCGTCGATCATGCGCGAATCGAAGATCATCATGTAAAGTTGCGGCAGGCCGAAGAAGAAGAAATAGATTTGCAACAGCATGGGAGTGCCGCGGATGATCTGGATGTACACGTCGGCGGAGCGGCGAATGAGCGCGTTGCGGCTGACCCTGCTGGTGCCCGCGACAGTGCCGAGCACGAGGCCGATGCCGAGTGCGCCGAGCGTGATCTTCAGCGTGTTCAACGCGCCGAGCAGAAAGAGATCGTAATGTTCGAATACCAGCGAAAAATCCACGAAGCCCCCCTATGGAGCGTGAAAAGGCCGGAAGGATGCACCTTCCGGCCTTTTTGTTCTACGAGTGCTTACTTCATCCACTTTTCGACAAGCTTGTCGAGGGTGCCGTCGGCCTTGACCTTGGCAAGTGCGCCGTTCAGGGCGTCAACAAGGTCCTGATTGCCCTTGGGCACGATGATGGCGTTCAGTTCTTCGGTCAGCGGCTCGGGAGCGATGACGAAGCCCTGCTTCTTGGCGAACTCGTCGGCGACCGGGATGTCGGCCACGACTGCGTCGACAGACTTGGTCTTGAGCATCATGAAGGCCACGGACCAGTTTTCAGGTTCCACGACTTCGGTGCCTTCGACCTTCTTGGCGGCTTCAACGCCGGTGGTGCCGATCTGGGCGGCTACGCGCTTGCCCTTGAGGTCTTCGCCGGACTTGATGTCGGAGCCGGGGGTGACAACGATGACCTGACCGGAGCGGTAGTACGGCTCGGAGAAATCAACGCTGCGCTTGCGCTCTTCAGTGATGCCGAAGCCGGAAAAGCCGATGTCGACCTGCTTCATGGTCACGGCGGCGATGATGGTGTCGAAGCCCATGGTCTTCCACTTGACGTCCACGCCGAGGTGCTTGGCCATGGCTTCCATCAGGTCGATGTCGAAGCCGACGCGCTTGTCGCCGTCCATGTTTTCATACGGCGGATAGTCCGGGCTGTTGCCCACGATGATTACGCCGTCTTCCTTGATTTTGTCCCACATGCCAGCGTTGGCGGTGGCGGCTGCGCCCATGACCATGACCAGAGCCATGACCGTAACCAGAATCTTGCTCATTTTTTTCATTTCAATCCTCCTAGAGTAATGACCAGTTTCCGACCAATAACCGGACTGTTGTCCGGTGAAAAACTATTCTTCGCTCAGACCCGCCATGAGGGGGCCGATGCGTCCGGGAGTGTCCTCGTCGCCCACCGGGAGCATGCCGAGAATCCGGCCCCGGTAGATGACCGCGACCCGGTCCGCCAGCTGCAACGCCTCGTTCAGGTCGCCGGTGACGAGCAGCACGCCCGCCATCTCGCGGACTTCGAGCAGCCGTTTCCATACTTCCTCGGTGGCCGAGACATCAAGCCCCTGCGAGGGCTGTTCGGCCACGATCAGCACCGGCTCGCGGAAGAGCTCGCGCGCGAGGACGGTCTTCTGCAGGTTGCCGCCGGAGAGCTGTGAGGCCAGCGCCGTGATCTTGGGCGGGCGGATGTCGAACTTCTCGATGAGGTCCTGCGCCTTGGTGGCCGCCTTTTTCTTGTCCAGCCACGGGCCGAAGGCAAAGCCCTTGCGCGTGGTCAGAAGCAGGTTGTCCACGAGGTTGTGGTTCTTGAGCGTCGCCAGCCCGAGACGGTCTTCGGGGATGTAGGAGAGCGAGCGCTTCCACGTGGACTCGGCAAAGAACTTCCGCCACGGCTTGCGGTTGATGAAAATGGTGTCGCGCGGGGGTTTTCTCAGGCCGCAGATGGCTTCTATGAGCGCCTTCTGGCCGTTACCCGCCACGCCGACCACGGCCAGCACTTCGCCGTGCCGAATGGTGAAATTGACGTCTTCGAGGCCCATGCCCGTGAGGTTCTCCACGCGGAGCACCTCTTCGCCGGGCTCCATGGGGGTACGGTCGATCTCAAGGAGCACTTCCTTGCCCACCATGCGTCGGGCCAGGTCGGCCTTGGATTCGATGGAGGCCGGGTCCACCTCGCCTTCAATCTTGCCGCGCCGCAGGATGGCGATCTCGTCGGCAAGGGCGATGACTTCCTCAAGCTTGTGGCTGATGAAGACGATGGACTTGCCCTGATCGGCCATCTTCCAGAGCGCCTCGAAGAGCCGGGTGGTCTCTTCCGGGGTCAGCACGGCCGTGGGTTCGTCGAAAATGAGAATCTGGGATTCGCGGTAGAGCAGCTTGAGGATCTCAACCCGCTGCTTTTCGCCCATGGAGAGTTCGCAGATTCTGGCTTCGGGGTCGATGTCCAGTCCGAAGTCTTCGGCTATGCCGCGAACCCGCTCCACCATCTCGCGCGGATTGACGAAGAAGCTGCCTTCCTGCCCGAGGAGCACGTTCTCGGCAACGGTCATGGATTCCACGAGCATGAAGTGCTGGTAGACCATGCCGATTCCGGCTTCGAGGGCGTCCTTGGAGTTGGAGAAGGATACTTCCTTGCCGCCGATCTCGATGAAGCCTTCGTCGGGCTTGTAACGCCCGGCGAGCATGCTCATCATGGTGGATTTGCCCGCGCCGTTCTCGCCGAGCAGGGCCTTGATGCGGCCGGGATAGATGTCGAGATTGATGCTGTCGTTGGCGATGACCTTGCCGAAACGCTTGGTGAGGTTCACCAGACGCACGGCGGGGACATTGCCGAACTGGTCCGCAGGGGTACGGTCGCGGGTGGGGAACTTGTGGTCCACGTCCTAGCCCTCCGGTTCGATGTTGGTTCCAAGCGCTGCGGGCGCTTCGGTGCCGCGTCCGCGGAAGGCCGAGAACACCAGCACGATGATGGTCAGGGCGTAGGGCAGCATCAGCAGCAGGGAGGAGGGCAGGTTGGTGCCCGAGGCCTGCAGCCTGAGCTGGAAGGCCATGACCCCGCCGAAGAGGTACGCGCCGATGACGGCCCGGCCGGGACGCCAGAACGCGAAGATGACCAGCGCGACCGCGATCCAGCCGCGACCGCCTGAAAGGCCGTTGGTCCACAGGTGGGTGTAGGCAAGCGAGAGGTACGCGCCGCCGAGACCCACAAGGAATCCGCCCACGCCTACCGCGAGATAGCGCAGCCGCACGGGCTTGAGTCCCGCCGCTGCTGCCGCCTGCGGGTATTCGCCCGTTGCGGTGATGGCCATGCCGAGGCTGGTCCTGCGGAAGAAGAACCAGAACAGCACCGGAATGATGAACGAAACATAGACCAGCGCGTCGTGACGGAAAAAGATGTTGCCGAGCACCGGGATGTCGGAAAGGAGCGGGAAGGCGAACTTGTCGAAGCCCGGCGCGGCCATGCCGATGTAGGGCGTGCCGAGGAACTTGGTCAGGCCAACGCCGAGGATGGTCAGGGCAAGGCCGGAAACGACCTGATTGCCCAGACAGGAAATGCAGACGATGCCGTGCAGCGTTGCCATGAGCATCCCCGCAATGCCTCCGGCAATGAAGCCGAGCCACGGGGAGCCGGTCATGTATGCGGTCACGAAGGCCGCGAAGGCCGCGACGCTCATCATGCCTTCCACGCCGAGGTTCAGGATGCCGCCTTTCTCCGTGAACATCTCGCCGAGGGTGGCGAAGAGCACCGGGGTGCCGGACTGCACGGTGGCGGCAAGGAGCGGGACGATCAGTTCGGTCATGGCCGTCTATGCCTCACGCGCGGAGTCTTGTTTCCGCTCGAGTCGATAGGTCAGGAAAAGCTGCCCGGCGAGCACGGAGAGCAGGATGATGCCTTCCATGATTTCACCGAACGCGGCCGGAATCTGCATCTTGAGCTGCATGTTTTCCACGCCAACGCGAAGCGCGGCCAGCAGGAACGCGGCAAAGGCGATGTTGCGCGGTTCCAGCCGGGCCAGCCATGCCACGACGATGGCGGTGTAGCCGTAGCCCACCATCAGGCTCGGCTGCAGCCTGCCGAGGATGGCCGAGGTCTCGATGGCTCCGGCCCATCCGGCAAGGCCGCCGGACACGCACATGACGAAGATCACGAGAAAGCCGTATGGCATGCCGGCGTAGCGGGCTACGCGCGGCCCCTCGCCACTGGCCTTGAGCTCGAAGCCCATGCGGGTGAAGCGCATGAAGGCCCAGAGCAGCACGCCGACGATGGCGCAGAAAATGATGCCCCAGTGATACCGGGTGCCGGCGATGCCGGCGATGATGCCGCCTTCGGAGAACTCGACGGTCATGGGGAAGCCGAAGCTGGACGGGTCGCGCCAGACGCCGAACACGAGATACTCCAGAAGGAGGATCGCGATGTAGTTGAGCATCAGGGTGGAGATGATCTCGTTGACATGCAGTTTGAGGCGCAGGAAGGCCGGGATGAAGGCCCAGATGCCGCCGAAGATGAAGGCCATGATGAACATGAGCGGCAGTTGTCCGTACCACGGCATGTTCGGGAAGGTCAGGGCCATCCATGTGGCGCCGATGGCACCGAGGGCGAACTGGCCTTCGGCCCCGATGTTCCAGATCTGCATCCGGAAGGCAACGGCCACGCCGAGCGAGCACATGAAAATGGGCACCGCCTTCAGGAACGTGCCCTGAAAGGCGAAGGCGCTGCCGAACGCGCCGGTCCAGAGAATGTAGAGGCCGTCGAGAGCGCTTTTGCCCTGACCTTCAAGGAGCAGGCTGCTCACTATGAAGGAAAAGAGCAGGGCGCCCGCGAGGATTATCGGGGCGCCCCACTGCCAGGGTTCGTCGCGCTTCTTCAGCTTGAATCCAAGCGTCATAAGCGTTTATTGGCGTTATTCGGTGTTACCGACAACGCCTTCGATGAAGTAGTTCATGCCGAGCAGCTGGCCGTCGTCAGCCTTCTTGCCTTCTTCGAGGACCACTTCACCCTTCTGGTTCTTGATGGGGCCGACGAATACGATGTCGTTGCCCTTGGCCAGTTCGGCCTTCTTTTCTTCAACCATTTTCTTGACGTCTTCGGGGACCATGTCGCCCAGCGGAGCGATGTCCACGACGCCCTTGTCCATGCCGACCCACAGGGACTGGTTGCCCTTCCAGTTGCCGTCCTTAACCTGCTGCACCGCTTCGGTGTAGAGCGGAGCCCAGTTCCAGATGGCGGCGGTCAGGTGCGCCTTGGGAGCAAAGCCGGACATGTCGGAGTTGTAGCCCACGGAGTAGACGCCGCGTTCCTGAGCGGCTTCCTGCGGGCCGGGGGAGTCCTGATGCTGGGCGATGACGTCGCAGCCCTTGTCGAGCAGGGCGACGGCAGCGTCTTTTTCCAGCGCCGGGTCGTACCAGGTCTTGGTCCAGACCACGCGGACCTGCGCCTCGGGGTTCACTTCCTTCACGCCGAGGGTGAAGGCGTTGATGCCGCGGATGACTTCCGGGATGGGGAAGGCGGCCACGTAGCCGATTTCGTTGCTCTTGGTCATGGAGCCGGCAACGAGACCGGTCAGGTAGCGGGCCTGATACATGCGGCCGAAGTAGTTGCTCATGTTTTCAGCGGTCTTGAAGCCGGAGCAGTGCATGAACGCGGTGTCCGGGAATTCCTTGGCGACGCGCTTCATGGGGTCCATGTAGCCGAAGCTGGTGGCGAAGATGATGTCGAAGCCGTCGTTGGCCATGTTGCGGATGACGCGCTCGGAGTCGGCGCCTTCCATGACGGATTCGACGAAAGAGGTTTCCACACCGTCCATCTCGGCCACGGCCTTGCGGCCCTGATCGTGAGCGTAGGAGTATCCTGCGTCGCCGATGGGCGAGACGTACACGAAACCGGCCTTGATGGGCTTGGCTTCTTCGGCGGGTGCGGCGGCTTCCGTCTTTTCAGCCGGTTTTTCCTCGGCCTTCTCCCCGCCGGAACAGGCGGCGAGAGCCACGAGCATCACGGCGCAGGCCGCGAGTGCGAACATCTTCAGAAAACGATTCATGAAACCCCTCCATGTGTAAATTTGGTATATGGTCAATAGCCCAGCATCCGAATTTGCGCAACGCATCCGTAACGGTTTGCGGGCCGGCCGACGCGCGGTTTTCTGTGGCTATTCGAGCTTGGAAATCGGCTCGATGAACTGGGCTTGCGAGTCCCACGGGAAGAGAATCCAGGTGTCCTGGCTCACTTCCGTAATGAAGGTGTCCACGTTGGGACGGCCTTCCGGCTTGGCGTATACAGTGGCGAAATGCGCTTTCGGCACCATGTCGCGGGCTATCTTCGCAGTCTTGCCCGTATCGACCAGATCATCAATGAGAAGCCAGCCCTCGCCCTCGTTGGTCACGGGCTTGAGGATGTTGGCGCTGCCCTGATTCTGCCAGTCGTAGCTGGCGAGACAGATGGTGTCGATGAGTCTGATGTCGAGTTCGCGGGCGATGATCGCGGCGGGAACGAGGCCCCCGCGCGTGATGGCGAAGATGCCTTTCCAGGGACCCTTTTCCACCAGCCGCCACGACAGGCGCGGCAGTCGCGGTGGAGCTGCTCCCATGAAACCGGGAACATTTTCTTGTATCGATCTTTGTTGGCCACTCTCGCTCTCTCCGGGGAACGTTTGTCGGAAAGGGGGGTTATTAAGCTTTTTCTTCATGATTATCAAGGGAACAGGCACGCCCCTTGTAATCAAAGATGAAATGCAGCGTTTTCCGTACCTTGTCCGAGAAAAGCTTCTCTGCCAGCACCCCGCCCGCCACGCGCTTTCCGATCTCGGCCAGTGTCGGGTAGGGGTGCACGGCCGAAGCCATGGTGGAGAGCTTGGCCTTGGCGTTGAGCGCCGCCACCCACTCTCCGATGAGGTCCCCGGCGTGTGGGCCGCATATCTGCACGCCGAGCGGTCTTTCCGAGGAGTCGAGCACCAGCTTGATGCGACCCTCGGATTCGCCCTCGGCGAGCGCGCGGTCGTTGTCGGCAAACTCTTCGGTCCAGACCGAATAGTCTTCCCCGGCCTCGCGGGCAGCTTTTTCGTTCATGCCGATGGAGGCCAGTTCCGGGCCGGTGTAGGTGCAGTGCGGCATCCAGCGGTAGTCCGCTTTGCGCGGAATGTGGAACACCGCATTGGAAATGACGATGCCGCCCTCGTATCCGGCGGCGTGGGTGAACAGGTACTGACCGGTGACGTCGCCCGCCGCAAAGATGTGTTTCTGGCTGGTTCGCAGTCTGGCATCAACGACAACGCCCTTGCCGGTGTACTCCACCCCGGCCTCGTCGAGGTCGAGTGTTTCGATGTTCGGTTTGCGGCCCAGCGCCACGAGCAGTTTGTCGGCGTGCAGGGTAAAGTGGTCCTCTCCTTGGGTATAGTCCACCTCAAAGCGGTCGTCGCCGTGTCGCACGGCCTTGAGAGATGAACCCAGTTCAAAGCGGACGCCGTCGGCCTCCATGGACTGCTGCACCACCGCGGCCATGTCCGGGTCTTCCTTACTGAGAATTTGCGGGCTGCGCTGGATGATCGTGACGTGGCAGCCGAGGCGGGCAAAGCTTTGGGCCATTTCGCAGGCGATGGGGCCACCGCCAAGCACGATGAGTGACGCGGGCAGCTCGTGCAGGGAAAAGATGTCCTTGTTGGTCCAGTAGGGCGTTCCTTCAAGCCCCGGAACAGGCGGTGCCGCAGGCGAGGACCCTGTGGCGATCACCCAGCGTTTGGCCGAGACGGGGCCTTGCCCGTAGTCCACGGTGTGCGTGTCGAGGAAGCGGGCGTCGCCGAACACGACCTTTGCGCCGAGCGAGCAGAACCTGTCCTCGGAGTCGTGTTTCTGGATGGTGTCGATGACGGAGCGGATGCGTTCGGTGACGGAGCCCATGTTTACCGGTGGCGGCGTCACAGGCGGCAGGCCCCAGCGCTCGGCATTGCGAATCTGGTGATAGACCTTTGCGGATTTGATGAGCGTTTTGCTGGGCACGCAGCCGTAGTGCAGGCAGTCGCCGCCCAGCCTGTCTTCACGTTCCACGAGCAACGTCCGCGCCCCGAGCTGCGCGGCCCCGGAGGCTATGGTCAGTCCTGCCGCGCCGCCGCCGATGATGCCGATGTCGTAGGCTCGTTCCGTCATCGTGAAACTCCTTGAGAACAGATGGTCAGGGTGCAGGGGCCTGATCGAGCACGGCCTGTGCCGCGCCGTAGAGGCCGCTCAGGCCGTTCCGGTTCAGGCGGACCTGTACGGTCTCCATGAACTCCGCGTATTCGTCGTCGCCGATGAAGGCGTCCCGGAAGGCTTCGTGTGTTACCAGCACCGGGTTGTGACCCGCCACGCCGCCGCAGATCACCATGCCGCCGAGGCAGTAGGTGGCTATGGCCCAGTTTCGGCAGACGCGGCCGTAGAAACGGGCGTGGGTTTCTGCCACCGGGCCGTCAGGGTCGAGACGGGTTCCGGCTTGTTCCGGCGTGACTTTTTCGCCAAGCAGGAATTCGTGCAGCAAGGCCAGTCCGCCGCCTGTTACAATATGGTCGCCGGTGCAGACTTTCACGCCAAGGCGTTTTTCACGAACTCGGCGTAGCGCAGTTCCTCGGCATCGAAAAAGGGGAAAGGCAGGTGCCCGCCTTCGGAACGCATCGGAACCCGTCCGGTGCCGCAGGGGACGAGCGCGGAGTGCCCAAGGCCGGTCCCCGCGCCAATGACCGCTATGGTCTGCGCCGGGTCGGGGGTGCCGTCGAAGATGGTCTGGGCCGAGTTCATGACCGGGGTGAGGCAGGCCCGGGCCTGTGCCTCGAAATCGTTTATGAGCTGAAAGCGTTCGGACCACGGTCCGGCGTCGCGCACGTCCGCGTCCCATGAGACGTTGGGGAGCATGGCGCGGCCGTCGTGAATGCCGCCGGGAACGGCGAACGCCGCGCCTGAGCATTCTGCGGGACTTTTCGGAAAGCCCATTTCCCCTGCCTCGCGCAGAAGCGCTGCAAAGGACGGGAACTCCCGGACCGGAACGGTCTCCACGCGAAGCGGGACCGGATTGCCGGATTCGATGCCGAACAGGCCGAAGCGAGCGGAGGTGCCGCCGATGTCGGCCGTGAAGATGGGTTTTGCGGTGGTGTCGTTCACGTCGGGAAGGGTACCATAATGGTCCGAAAAGAAAAGTCCGGAACCGACAGTCTTTGCCGGGCGGGTCAGGCGCTGAATGAGACGACGTTGTTCTTGAACTGGCGTACAGCCTCGGCTGCGCTGCTGCCGCCGTCAATCTCGTGCATGGCCTGGCTGTGCAGCATGCGGGTCACGTCCATGGGGCTCGGGATGACCATGAACTGTCCGGCCTCGGCCCACTTCTCGCCGCGCAGGTGTGAGAGAGCCCAGCGCAGGGTGTGCCCGTGGAAATATCCGGGGTTGGCGATGACGAGCATTGCCTTGCCGCGTCCGTCGAGGGCGCGTTCGCGGAAGGTGACCTTGCGTTGCGGCACGGAAAGGAGCGGATATGCGGTGTGCAGGAACGCCTTTCCTGCCTGTGCGGCGCGGATGCGGAAATCCCAGTCAGGATACACGGCGTCCTCGCGGTATCCGCCGAGTTCCTGGAAGAGCGCGGCGCGGATGCAGACGGACGGGCCAAGCGCCTCGCGCTCGCGCAGGCGGTCCTCGTCGAATGCGCCGACCCTGACCACTCCGGACGCGCCGCGACCGCTCGAGGCGGACATGCGCACGTAGTCCGAGTAGATGATGTCGGCTTCGGGAACGTCCTTTGCGGCGTCAAGCATTTCGCCGAGGAAGCCCCTGTCCAGACGGAATTCGGGGGTGACGAAGTGGAGCAGGTCGCCTTCGGCCTGCTTTGCGGCGGCGTTTCGGATGGCGGGGGTGGTGGCCTCTTCGTCGGTTGCGACGGTTCTTACGGGGCAGTTCACCACAGCCTGCCACATGCGGGCATCGGCGATGACGCGGGAAGGGCCTGCAACGAGGATTTCAAGAGCCTCGACACCGGCGCGCTGGAGCGCGATGGACTGCAGCAGGCGCGGCAGCATCGGGTGCTCCTCGGTGAGCGCGATGATGAATGAGGCTCCAAGTCTTCCTCGCATGAGCAACCCTTCCATGGGTTTGGGGCATGGCACGTCCGTGTGCGCAATTCGCCGTCTTCGTGTCAATCTTATCGACGGCAACAGGGATATCTTTAGGGGCTGATGCAAAAAAGCTGTGATTCGTGATAGCCGGGCGGGTTGCTTGAACCATATCCTTTGCGTATACAGGGAAAAGCATTGGAATTTCACGGTTGGCCATTCGAGAAGACGACGGAGGGAGTTGTGGCGGTTTTCAAGTGCCCTGCCTGTGGTTACGAAAAGCTGGTTCCTGAAGGAATCGAGGGGCGTCCTGCCCGTTGTCCGGAATGCGGCATGGCCGCAGTGGTCACCGATGCCGGGCAAGATGGCACCAATCAATCTGCCGGTGTGGTGATTGATCTTGAAAACGTCGAACTTGACCAGTCGACGCTGGACTCCGTGGTGTGCAAGAACTGCGAGCACATTCTCGAATCTTGCGATGAAAACGACGGCATCTGTCCGGAATGCGGCGATCCCGTCTGTGTGCCAGATCCCGAAGTCAGCGAGGAAGAGATAGACCTCAGCGATTTTGAAAGAGACAGCGGCGAGACATGGGAGCATCCGGACACGGATGACCATCAAGCAGTGGGAGAAGGATTCGAGGAGGAACTGGTCGAACGCGCCTCGACTCAGGGGCGTTTGCTTCGCGGCGGGTTTGCCAACAATGTCTTTGCCGGTCTTGTGGCCGGTCTTCTCGGTTACATAGGCGCACTGTGCATGGGCCTGCTTACAGGGTCGCAGGTGCCCGACGGCCTGTTCCTGCCTTTTTCCGCGTCAATGGCGTTGGTTGCCGCCACGCTCGGCGGTTTTCTGTTCTCGCTGCGCAGCCGTCTTCCCTTTGCGCTTGCCGGGCCGGAATCCGTCATGTGCGGCGTGCTGTTCCTGTACGTCGGTTCGCTTTACAGCACGATGAACGGGGTGGCCCCGCCGGATGCTATCGTTCCGACACTGACCGCGGGGGTGGTGGTCGCCACTGTCGTGACCGGGCTTTCTCTTTATGCGCTTGGCCGTCTCGGGGCGGGCCTCTGGGTGCGGTTCACTCCGGTGCAGGTTGTTTGCGGCGTGGTGGGTGGAGTCGGCGTTTTCATCATGCTGGCCGCGCTGTGCATCATTACCAGCGAGGGCGGTATGCCCCACGGCATCCTGCCGGGGGTGCACATGCTTCGCATGACCTTCGATCTTTCTGCCGGGCCGCTGCGCTGGGGACCGCCGCTGCTGCTGGGCATCCTGTTGTTCCTGCTGTCTTTCCGCTTCAGCAAGGGGCCATGGCTGCTTGTTGTGCTGGGGCTTTGCATCATTGGTGGGCAGGCTGTGCATGTGTGGCTCCCTGAGCCGGTGCTGCTTAAAATCTTCGAGCCGTTCTCCATGCCAGTGGATGCCGAAGCATTTCATGCCACCATCCTGAAGGCCGGCTTCTGGGGGTCTGTCGAATGGTGGGTCATTGTGGACCACGCCTATTACATCGGAGCGCTTATTGCCCTCGGCTTCATAAAGGTTATGTACCGGGGCGCGCTTCTTGAGGCGGTCAGCCCGGTGGCCGAAGACGGAACCGACGACTTCGAGGCCATGGGGCTGGCCAACGTCGGGTCGGCGCTGCTGGGGGGGATGCCGGTCTCCTTCAGCCGTAGCCGCAGCCTTGGCAATCTGGCTCTTGGTGGGGGCGGCGCACTTTCCGGCATCATTGCCGCGCTCATTTGCGGCGGGCTGTATCTGGCCGGAGACATTCCGGTTACAGCGTTGCCGCGTTTCGTCCCCGAGGGGTTGCTTTTCTATTTCGGCCTGTCGTTGGTCTTCGACTGGATGATTCGTGGCCGGACCGCTTTCAGTCGCCGCGACGATGTGGTCGGCATGGTTGTGGTCTTTCTGATCACGCTTGTTCTCGGCGTGGTCATCGGTGTCGGCTTTGGCGTGGCTTTCGGTGCGCTGATGTCCATTCGGCGGTTCAGCCGCGAAGGCGGCATCCGAACCGAGCTTTCCGGGGCAGTCTACCACAGCAACGTGGACCGAGCTCCGGCACAGGCGCGCCTGCTGCGCGAGGTCGGCGATCATATCCACGTGATCTGCCTCAACGGCTTCGTCTTTCTTGGAAGCATGGAGAAACTTGTGGAGCGCGTCCGCTACCGTACGCTGGATCAGGAACGGCTGGACGTGGAGTTCCTTGTGGTGGATTTCGGAGGGGTCACCGGTTTTGCCACCTTCTCCAACCTCGGGTTCGGCAAGTTGCGGAATCTCGCGCTGGACGAAGAGCTGAACGTCGTGTTCACGCGCGTGCCGCTGGAGCTTGAAGAATATCTCGCCAAGAGCGGGTTCGCCACCAACGACATGGAAGGATCGTTCAATCTTTTCATGGACCTTGATTTTGCGTTGGAGTGGTGTGAAAACCGCCTGCTTGAGGCCGAGGGCATTTCGCAAAAGAATTCGGGCAGTCTTCAGGATATGTTGGCCCCGTTCCTGCCCGATCCACGCTATGCGCAGGCGCTTGGCAAGATCATGAAGCGGCTGGAGGTCAACAAGGGTGATATTCTCTTCAGGCAGGGCGATCCCTCCGACACCATGTATTTTGTGGAGAAGGGCGCGCTGGAAGTGGAGATGGAGAAGGACGGTCGCAAACACCGCCTCAAGAAGGTCGGCCCGGGCGCGGTTGTTGGAGAAATGGGTATTTACACCGCGTCGCCTCGTTCCGCCACGGTGCGGGCCTCGGAAGACAGTGTACTCTACCTGTTGACCCGCAAGAAGCTGGAACTGGCCGAGCGCAAGGTGCCCAAGCTTGTGACCGTACTCAATCGCTTCCTCATCAATCTCATGTCCGAACGCCTTGCCGAGGCGAACCGGCGTAATCGCGATCTTATGTGACGGGCGTAAGCTGCTCCACGTATTCCCGCAGGGCGTCTCTCCAGTGTCTTGGAGTGACGCCCGTTTTTCCCGTGAATTTCGTGGTGTCGAGCACTGAATAGGCGGGGCGGGTCGCCTTGGTCGGCCACTCCGAGGAGGAGATGGGCTCCACATTGCACTCGATTCCCGCCATGGCGACAGCCGCGGAGGCGAGGTCGTGCCATGTTGCCACGCCCGTATTGCAGAGATGGTAGACGCCGAGGGCGTCCTTCTTGATAAGTTCAAGGGTGTTGGCGGCGAGGTCCGGGGTGTAGGAGGGCGAGCCGGTCTGGTCCGCCACCACGGTGAGGCGGTCGCGTTCGGCAGCCAGTTCCAGTATGCGCTGGACGAAATTCATCTTGCCCGGCCCGAATAGCCACGAAATGCGGATAATGAGCGTGCGCTCGTAGTCGAGGTCCATGAGTCCCTGTTCGCCGCCCGCCTTGCTGATGCCGTAGATGGACACGGCTCCGGGTTTCTCGTGTTCCTGATAGGGTATGTTGGCGTTGCCCCGGAATATGAAATCCGTGCTGTAGTGGACGAAGAGCGCGCCCACCCGGGAGGCCTGCGCCGCCAGCAGCGGCGGGACCGTGGCGTTCAGGGCGAAGGCGTCCTCCTCCTTGTCTTCGGCAAGGTCTACCTGAGTGTATGCAACCGCGTTGAACACCGCGTCAGGCTTGAACTCTTCGATTATTCGTCTGACCGATTCCTGATCGAGGACATCCACTTCGTCGCGTGATGGGGCGATGACTTCCGCGCCAGCCTCTTGCAGGGCCTTGACCAGCGACTGGCCGAGCAGGCCGGTCCTGCCGCCGAAAACCACGGCCTTCATCGTGTTGATGAGCATCAGGAGCGCTCCTTGTACCATTCATCCATGAAGTTGCGGTACGCGCCGCTTTGCACCGTCTCCAGCCATTCGGTGTTTGCCTCGTACCATGCGATGGTCTTTTCCAATCCTTCGCGGAAACCGAGCGTGGGCGCAAACCCGAGCTCCTCGGCCGCCAGCGAATAGTCCATGGCGTAGCGGCGGTCGTGGCCGGGTCTGTCCTTGACGTAGGTGATGAGCGATTCGGGCTTGCCGAGCACGGCGAGGATGGTTCTGACCACGTCGATATTCGTCTCTTCCGCGTCGCCGCCGAAGTTGTATGCCTTACCGTCACGACCCTTGAGCAGCGAGAGTTCCACGCCGAGGCAGTGGTCTTCCACCCATATCCAGTCGCGCACGTTCATGCCGTCGCCGTACACGGGCAGGGCCTTGTCCGCCTTGGCGTTCAGGTAGATGAGCGGGATGAGCTTCTCGGGGAACTGGTACGGCCCGTAATTGTTGGAGCAGCGGGTGACGACCATGGGCATGCCGTAGGTCTCGAAGTATGCGCGGGCCATCATGTCGGCCGATGCCTTGCTTGCGGAATAGGGGCTGTTGGGCGCCAGCGGCGTGGATTCGGTGAACTTGCCGTCCGGGCCGAGGGTGCCGTAGACCTCGTCGGTTGAAACGTGCACGAAGCGCGAAATACCGGTCTGGCGGGCACATTCCATGAGATTCTGCGCGCCCTGAATGTTGGTGGTCACGAACGGGGTCGGGTCGTTGATGGAGCGGTCCACGTGGGACTCGGCGGCGAAGTTGACCACCGCGTCGAGGTGTCCGTCCTCCATGAGCGAGGTGACCAGTTCGCGATCGCAGATGTCGCCCTGTACGAACTCGTAGCGCGGTTCGTTTTCCTCAAGGTCCATGAGGTTGAGTCGGTTGCCCGCGTAGGTGAGCTTGTCGAGGTTGACGATCTTCCAGTCGGGATGCTTGGCGAGCATCATGCGGATGAAATTGGTGCCGATGAAGCCGCAGCCGCCGGTAACGAGTATCTTCATGCCTATTTCCTGAGCTGGCTTATGTGATTATGGCCTCGATTCTCTTACTAGGGCCGGAAGGAAATAACAAGTATCCGCTATTAAGGGATGGAGCCGCTGACCGCCAACGCCTGATAGAGCAGGATGCCCGTGGCCGTGGACTGGTTGAGGCTTCTGACTTCGCCCCAGATGGGGATGCGCACGTGCTCCCGGAACCTGTCGAGGACAGCGGTAGGGATGCCGCGCGTTTCCGGCCCGACCATGATGGCGTCGTCCGGCTGGAAGGCAAAATCGTGCAGCAGGGTGCCTTCGCGGGCGCTGGAGCAGACCACGCGACAGGGCACGTTATCCAGAAAATGATCGAGGTCGGGATGGACCGTGACGTCCACATGCGGCCAGTAGTCCAGCCCCGCGCGCTTGAGGTATTTGTCGTCAAGAGAGAACCCCAGCGGCTCGATGAGGTGCAGCGGGGTCTTGGTGGCCGCGCACAGCCGGGCGATGTTGCCGGTGTTGGGCGGTATTTCCGGTTCGTAAAGGACGATTCGCATGCGCGGGAAGATACCCGCGAGCGGCCTAGACGTCCACTTTGATTTCGGCCTTGCCCGGAGCAAAGCCCTTGAGCGTGCTCAGCATGCCCCGCACAGTGGCCGCGATCATCTTTTCCACGAACGGGTTCGTACCCAGCGGCGTGCCGTTGATGGTGATTTCGGCGGCAGCGGTGAGGGAGGCGCAGTCCTGAACAGTGGCTTCGCCCGCGACGATCTCCGTGGCAAGGCTCCTGCAGTCCGGGCGGCCACAGGCTTCGCAGTCCAGCGCGGGCAGCACGAAGCCGCGCTCCAGCACGATGTCGGCCAGCTCTTTGGGGTCGCGCGTGGAGGGAATGCCCGGAATCTCGAAACGCCCGAAGACCGCCACGGCCAGTTCGGGGCTGAGCCAGTCGATACCTTCGGCGGGCTCCTCGTCCAGCACCAGCACGCGCGGCATCCAACCGAGGTACTTGCCGCCTTCCACCACCATGAACTCCGCATCCATGAGCGGCAGCAGGTCGATGAGCGGGCGGACCTTGGGCCAGACCGCAAAGGACTCGTTGGGACCGAAGCCCAGAACGCCCGAACAGATTTCCGCGTACCGTGCGGTGTCCGTGTCCTGCCTGTCGAAGCCGTGGCTGGAGTGCTTGGCTGCGGCCACCTGAATGCCGCGCTGCCTGAGTTCCGAGCACAGGGCCAGACCGAGGGTGGTCTTGCCCGCCTTCTTGGGACCGACGATGGAAACGGCGTTCATGGAATTCTCCCTCAGGGTGTCTTGCTGTTCACGATTTTTCCGCGCTCCATGCGGATGATGGAGTCACAGGCCGCTGAAAGCCAGTTCATGTCGTGGCTGACGATGACGAGCGTGGTGCCGAACTCGTTTCTTGCCGAGAGGGCGGCCTCGCGGATGGTCTCCGCGCTGGCTTCGTCAAGGCTTGCTGTGGGCTCGTCGAGCAGCAGCAGCGCGGGACGGATGGCCAGCCGCG
>NZ_BBCB01000017.1 GCF_001311825.1 Salidesulfovibrio brasiliensis JCM 12178
CCCTGCTCGGCGTGGCCACGCCGTTCTGCTCCTGTTCGGCTGTACCGCTCTTTGTTGGCTTCGTCACTGCGGGCGTGCCGCTTGGCGTGACCTTTTCCTTCATCATCTCAGCACCCATGGTCAACGAGGTCGCGCTGGTGCTGCTGTACGGCCTGTTCGGGTGGAAGGTGGCGGCCATCTATCTCGTAACCGGGCTTGCGGTGGCCATCGTCGCCGGTTGGATCATCGGGCGGCTGAAGATGGAATCGCATCTGCAGGACTGGGTGCGCGGTCAACTCTCCATGGGCGGTGCCCCGTCCTCCGGCACCATGACCCTGACCGGGCGTGTGCGCGCCGGGCTGGAAGCGGTCCGCGAGATCGTGGGCAAGGTCTGGTTGTACGTGGTCATCGGCATCGCCGTTGGCGCGGGCATTCACGGCTACGTGCCCGAGGACTTCCTCGCCGGGATCATGGGCGAGCAGGTCTGGTGGGGTGTGCCCGCCGCGGTGCTTATGGGCATTCCCATGTATACCAACGCCGCCGGCATGGTTCCCATTGTCCATGCGCTCATCGGCAAGGGGGCGGCGCTCGGAACCGCGCTGGCCTTCATGATGTCGGTCATCGCGCTCTCCCTTCCCGAACTGCTCATCCTCCGCCGGGTGCTTAAATTCCGGCTGCTGGCGGTGTTCACCGCCATTGTCGGAGCGGGCATCCTGCTGGTCGGGTACCTCTTCAACGTGATCATGTAGCCAACTATAATATGATTTCTTGCGCGGTGGGTTGTCACGACCCGCCGCGCAAGGTATACGGGTACCATGAGCGTGAACTGACGTCCGGAGGCACGAAATGGGCCCGAAGAAGCGGGAAATCCCGGCCAGATGCGCTGCCAACAGTGCGATGGTTGAAAAACGAATCCGCGACAAGCTGCTCGATTACGAGCGGTATGCGTTCGATGTGCGCAAGAGCCGGGCTCTGACCATTTTCTTCGACCTCAGTCAGGAGTTCCAGAGCCGGGACAACTTCTATGCCGCCCTCATCCAGATTCTGCGCATGATGTTCGATCTCGACGCCGCCCTTTATGTCCTGGAGGACGAGGAGACGTTCGTGCTGGCGTCCTGCTCGCAGGATTACGCCCTTAAGCCGGAAATTACCCGGACGTGGGAGGAAGGCAAGAGTACGCGGCGCACCTTCTCCGAGGGCAGGGTGTACCTGCCCATCCGCTGCAATCCCGAGTTCAACGACATGCTGCCCTTCATGCCGCCGGACAACGTCATCGGCATGCTGGTGGTGCGCCTTGAGGACATGGAGGACGAGGACCTGCTTCTCTTCCTTGAAAAGTACGCCAACCGCATCGGGTTTCAGCTCCATAACCGCATCCTGCGAGACCGCAGCCGCGAACACCTCGACTTCATCCGTAACCTTGTCGAGGACATCGGGCACAACGTCATCGTCCCCAACATTTACTTCAAACTGTACTTCAACCGTCTCCGGCGGCTGATCGAGTCCCTTGGCGACCTCAAAAAGAAGGCCGAACGCAGTGAGACGATAACTGCACCGCACTGGCGGGCAACATGGGCAAGCTGCACGAGGCCATGCATGAGCAGTATGAAGAGATATACCGCCACTACGTGCAGACCAGCATGTTTCTGGAGACGCTTTTGCGGCGCAGGCATTTCGAGGAAGGCCGCTACGTTCTGGAGAAGCGCCCCTGCAACCTCATGCGCCAAATCATCGAGCCGCAGTTGGAGCGGTATCGCAACCGGCTGGAGGAGCGCGGCATTCAGCTAGATTTCTCCCTCGGGGGCGTGCCCGATCAGGCCATCCGCATGATCGTGGATGTGGGTCTTCTCTCACAGGTGTATGCCAATCTCTTCTCCAACGCCGTGAAATACACCGGAAAGACCACCCTGCCCGACGGTAGGGAAGGCCGGTTTCTCAGCTACGGCTGGAAGGTCATCAAGGACCACTTCGGCAAGGGGAAAAGCGGGATTCACATGTGGGTCTTCACGTCCGGCGATCCGCTTGAGCTGGATGACCCCATGACCCTGTTCGATCCCGGCTACCGGGCGGACAATACCAATCACGAGCACGGCACGGGGCACGGCCTGTATTTCGTGCGGCAGGTGGTGGAACTGCACCGCGGCGATGTAGGGGTGAAGACGTGCCCTTACGGTAACGAGATAAACTTTACGCTCCCGTTCCAGGTGCAAGCCTGACCATAGCGGCGGTTATCCGGCGGCGAGCACTTTTCTTCGATAGTATGCCAGCGCCAGACAGGTGAGCGGCAGGGCGAGCACCAGCCCGAGAAATCCCAGAAGTTTTCCCCACACCGAGAGGGACAGCAGAATCATCCACGGCGAGAGGCCGAGGCTGTCGCCCTGCAGCTTGGGCACGAGGAACCCGTCCTGCAGCGACTGGACGATGATGAATATCAGCGCGACCCCGCCGATGGATCCCCAGAAGTGACCGCCCGTGGCGATGGCGTCCAGCCCTGCCAGCAGGAAGGCCGGGATGAGCCCGATGGTCTGCAGGTAGGGCACCATGTTCAGCAGCCCGATGAACAGACCCAGCAGCACGGCCAGCGGGACGTCGATAATCAGGAAGCCGGTGGAGAAGAGGATGCCCACTGTCAGGGCGATGAACGCCTGCGTGCGGAAGTAGCGGTCCACCGCGCCGGTGAACTCTTCGGAGAACTCTTCGGCGGGTTGCCGCCACGACTTGGGCAGCTTGCTGTTCCAGTTTTTGAGCTTCTCGAAATCGGCCAGCAGAAAGATGAGGTAGAGCAGAATAATGGCCAGTCCGGCCAGCGCCAGCATGGTGTCCGCCGTGCCGCTGACCACGTTCCAGAGGCCGGGAAGAATCTTCTTTGCGGCCCCCTGCACGGTATTCAGGAAACCGGCTTCGGTGAGCATGTCGCGGATATCGGGCTGCTTGGCGAGGTCCACGATGGCCTTCCAGAGGTCCGGGGGCAGGTATTCCATGGCCCGCTTGGCAATGGTGGAGTCGTTGACCACGGCGGTGAGCAGCTTGCCGGTTCGCGTCACCTCGCGGATGAGCATGGGCACGGTCAGCCACAGGGCCGTGCTGATGAGGGCGATCAGGGTGGTGATGGTCAGGCCCACGGCCGCGCTGCGGTTTTTGACCAGCCGGGCCACGTATTCCACCAGCGGATTGATGAAATAGGCCAGCGCCAGGGCGGCGGCAAAGGGAAGCAGCACGTCGCTGAGCGCGTCGAGCAGCAGCACGGCTCCCCAGAGCAGACCGGCTGCAATGGCGAGACGGACGACGCTGTCGAGGGTATATGGCTTGTCATTCTGGAACACGGCCGGACCTCCCTTTTCCGCATGGATAGCAGGTGCGGGGGGAATTCTCAACCGCAACGGAGGGTTGCAAGGCCTCTTTCCGCGTGGCATTGCCGGTACAGGAGATGAAGATGCAGCAACCGTCATTGGCAACACTTTTCGGCACGTTTCTGCGCCTCGGCATGACCGCGTTCGGCGGCCCGGCCATGATTCCCTACATCCGAAAGGCCGTGGTGGATCGCCACGGCTGGCTGGACGAGGATACGTTCCGGCTGGGCATGGGGACCTGTCAGGTGGTGCCCGGAGCCACCGCCATGCAGGTGGCGGCATGGGCTGGCCTGCAGGCGCGGGGGACGCTCGGAGCGCTGGCAGCGTACCTCGGGTTCGCAATCCCCGCCTTCGTGCTCATGCTGGCGCTTACAATCCTTTACATGAAGGGCTCTGACGTGCCCGCGCTGCAAGGGCTGTTCGCCGGGTTGCAGGTGGTGGTCGTGGCGCTGGTGCTCAATGCGGCCATCGACTTCGCCCGGCAGTATTGCGACACCATTCGCGCCTCGCTGCTGGCCGTGATCGCCGGAGTCTGGTTCGTCTTCAAGGGCAACCCCATCCTGATCCTCGTCCTCGTCTGCATCGCGTCCATCTTCGTGTTCCGCGATCTCTCATCGGGCAGGGCCGCTTCGGGCGGCGGACGGTTCAAGTCCGGCTGGGGCGTTCCCGCCGCCCTTGTGCTGATCGTTCTTGCCGCATGGGGAGCCCTTTATGCCGTTTCGCCGCAGCAGGCGGACCTCGCCGCGCTCATGGCCCGCATCGATCTGTTCGCCTTTGGCGGCGGCTATGTTTCTCTGCCGCTGATGCTGCACGAGGTGGTGGAGGTTCGAGGCTGGTTTACCGAGGCCCGTTTCATGGACGCCGTGGCGCTCGGCCAGCTCACCCCCGGCCCCATCGTCATGACAGCCACCTTTGTCGGCTACGGCGTGGCCGGGTTCCTCGGTTCGGTGGTTGCCACTGTGGCGGTGTTCACCCCGTCCTTTCTCATCCTTCGCGCACTCGCCCCGATCGCCTCTGCGCTGGTGGCCTCCCCCGTGGCCGCCCGCGTGCTCAAGGGCAGTCTCGTCTCGCTCGTGGGTCTCATGGCCGCCGTGTCATGGCGTTTTATGGTTTCCATCCAGTGGTCCGCGGCGGCCATCACCGTGGTTATCTCAGCGTTCGTGGCCCTGCGCCTCAGGGTCGATATCCTCTATGTCGTCATCGGCGGCGTCATTCTCTCATGGTTGCTCATGTGAACATGCCTAATGAGGATGGTAAAAAGTGCCGATTGACATTTTTAGAGGAGGGAGTGATACGTAAGAATAGGCCGTAAGAAGCATCAATGGCTTCTTTTTTCAGCAGACAGGCTGAGTCACTCGAACATGCGGGGGGTCGAATTGTTCATTCACAAGCTGCCATTCCAGACCAAGCTCCAACTGGGAATCCTGTCGGTCGTGGCCGCGGCCATCGTCGTGATGTCGGTTATCACTTTTGTCAAGGTTCAGGAATCGCTGACAGTTCTTGGTGAAACGTCCATGGAGGCGTTCAGCGAGAGCATCTACAACACCATGCAGATGCAGCACGATTTGCTGGATGACAAGGTCAAGGGCGACCTCGCCATCATGGAGGAAGCCATCGACGAGGCCGGAACGCCCTATCTCGATCGCAACGACAGGGAGACGGTCACCATCGTGAATCAGGTGACCGGCAAGAAGAGCGAAGTCACCATTCCAACAATGAAGTTCGGTTTGCGACGGGTCAACGGGAACTTTGATCTCGTGGACGCCGTCCAGAAGCGTGTCGGGGGTACTGCAACCATTTTTCAGCTCCTTCCCGGCAAGCTGCTCAGGATTTCGACCAACGTGCTTAAGACGGACGGCAAGCGGGCCGTGGGAACCTTTATTCCTGACTCGAGCCCGGTCTACAAGACCATCATGAAGGGCGAGACCTATTACGGAATCGCCTATGTCGTGAACGCCTGGTACCAGACCGCGTACAAGCCGCTCAAGAATATATCCGGTGACACCATCGGGGTGATTTACGTCGGTCGAAAGATTCTGACGCCTTCGTTCCGTGAGGCTGTCGCAGCCGCTACCATCGGTGGCGAAGGGTACGGTTTCATCTTCGACCAGAAAGGTCTTTTGATCCTGCACCCGAGCATTCCCGGGAAGAAGCTGACAGAATACCCCTTCTGGCCGCAGTTCAGAGACGCCACCGGCGGTATAGTTAAGTATAGATACAAGGGTGACGACAAGCAGGTCTTCATCAAGTATTTCGAGCCTTGGGGCTGGAGTTACGGCTTCTCGCTCACCCACGACGAGATGATGCACGGTGTGGACAAGAACGTGCTCTACTGGAACATCGGCATTGCCGTGGCGTCCATCGTTGTGCTCTCGCTGCTCATGACGCTGATCATCCGTATCGTCATCAGGCCCCTCAGGCGGCTCTCGGCGTTTACGGGCGAGGTGTCCAAGGGCAATTACAACGCCACCATCGAGTATCCGGCCAAGGACGCCATCGGCGACACCATCGACGCGGTGCGCGACATGACCGTGGAACTCAAGAACAAGCTCGGCTTCTCCGAAGGGCTTCTCAACGGGCTAACCATTCCCTGCGTCGTTACCGACCTCAACGAAACGATTACCTTCGTGAACCAGCAGGAACTGGACCTCTTCGAGAAGTCCGGCAAGCCTGAGGACTACATCGGCATGCCCTTCGGCGAGTTCGTCTACGGCGATGCCACCAAGGAGACCATCCTGCACAAGTGCATGCACGAAGACACCTGCATTCTCGGTCAGGAGACAACGGGTGAGACTCCCTCGGGCAGGCAGTACGACATCATCGTGGATTCTGCGCCGCTCAGGGACTTCGATGGCAAGATCATCGGCGGGTTCACGCTCATCAAGGACATGACCGCCATCAAGCAGGGTGAGCGCGAAGCCAAGGAACGTCACGAACGCCTTGTGGCCGTGGCCAATGACGCCGACGGAATCGCCGAGCAACTCTCCTCGGCTGCGGAACAGCTTTCCGCGCAGGTGGAACAGTCCACCCGCGGCACCGAAGTCCAGCGGGAGCGCGTGGCAGAGACCTCCACCGCAATGGAGGAGATGAACGCCACGGTTCTGGAAGTGGCGAGAAACGCCTCGGACGCGGCGGAGAACGCGGACAACGCGAGGGAAAAGGCGCAGGAAGGCGCAACCCTCGTCGGTCAGGTCGTGACGTCCATTACCCAGATCGAACAGCGCTCCGAAGAACTCAAGCGCAGCATGACCGAGCTTGGTGAGCAGGCCGACGGCATCGGGGCCATCATGCAGGTTATTGAGGACATCGCCGACCAGACCAACCTGCTTGCGCTCAACGCGGCCATCGAGGCCGCCCGGGCCGGTGAGGCCGGGCGCGGTTTTGCGGTCGTGGCCGACGAGGTTCGGAAGCTGGCGGAAAAGACCATGGATGCCACCAAGCAGGTCGGCAAGGCCGTGACCGACATTCAGGAGGGTGCGCGCCGCAACGTGACCGCCACGGAAGAGGCTGTCGGCGCGGTGGTGGAAAGCACCGAGCTTGCCAACCGTTCCGGCACCGCCATGGAAGAGATTCAGGCACTCGTCGAGCAGTCTGCGGATCAGGTCCGTAACATTGCCACGCAGCGGAAGAACAGTCCGCCACCAGCGAAGAGGTCAACCGGGCCACGGACGAGATCAACGTCATCTCCACGGAGACGTCGAGGGCCATGGAGGAATCCCGCGAGGCCATCGATGCTCTCGCATCCCTCGCCTCGCGCCTCAAGGAGCTTATCGAGCGCATGCAGTAATCAATCAGTGAAAGAAAAGGCCGTCCCGGATCGGGGCGGCCTTTTTTTGTCGCTATGTGGTCTTCTGTTCCGGCAGGTCTTCCTCCAGCCACCGCCACGCCTCTTCCAGTTCGCTCAGGTCAAAATACCTTTCTTCCCAGCTCGTGAGCAGGTTTTCCAGCATGGTGGCCGGTTTCCACCACTCCCGGTCGCTGACGATGGCCACCTTGCGGATGCTTTTCCAGTGGGTCACGGCGAACTTGATGTCTGCGGCAAACTCCTTGAGACCGTAGCCCCGTATGGTCTTGATGAGAAAGAGCATGTTTATCTGGCCGTGAAGGTCGACTGCCCGGTCGATGGCAGGGAGCACTTCCTCGAATTTCTCGACGGTCACCGTGCCGTCGCATTCGATGCCGATGACGTTTTCGCTGCTTCTGCCAAGTATGCGGATCATGTTTCCTCCGAAGTCACTGGTGACGGGCCTACACTCATCCTTTCACATGTCTGCGGCCGGAGGCAAGGCGATGCGGAATGTAATCACGCAAAAGTGACGCCGTTGACCACGTTTACCGGAGCGCGGTTCATGAACGCGTCGATGTTTCTGGCGGTCTGCTCCATGAGGCGTTTGCGAGACTCAAGCGTGGCCCACGCGACGTGGGGAGTTATCAGGCAGTTTTTCGCGGTCATGAGCGGGTTGTTCTCGCTGATGGGTTCCGCCGCCACCACATCAAGCCCGGCCCCGGCAATAACGTCATTGTTGAGCGCGTCGGCGAGGTCTGGTTCGTTGATGAGCGTTCCGCGTGCCGTGTTGATGAGCATGGCCGAGGGTCTCATGCGCGCGATGAGGGAGCGATCGATAAAGCCCTTGTTTTCTTCGGTCTGCGGGCAGTGCAGCGAGACCGCGTCGGCCTGTTCGAAAAGTTCGTCGAGGTCCGTGAAGGTGACCTTGCCCCAAGACGGCTGCGGCTTGGGGCGAGGAGCGTGGGCCAGAATCTCCATGCCGAAGGCGTGTCCGATGCGGGCAACAGCCTGTCCGATGCTGCCAAATCCGACGATGCCGAGGCGCTTGCCCTGCAGTTCCGCCTGAGGGAATTTGATGTGGCAGAAGTCCGGCTGTGCGCCCCATTCTCCCGCCTTCACTGCCCGGTCGTATCCGGCGGTTTTCGAGGACAGCTCAAGGAGCAGGGCGAAAACGTGCTGGGCCACGGCGGGCGTGGAGTAGCCGGGAACGTTGGATACCGGGATGCCGCGTTTTTCTGCCGCGCGGATATCCACCACATCGTATCCAGTGGCGAGCACGGAGATGTATTCCAGTTCCGGGAGTGCGTTGATGACGTCCGCCGGAAGCGGTGTCTTGTTCGTCAAAAGCACCTGTGCGCCTTGTGCGCGCTCAAGGGTGTCCTCTGGCAAGGTACGGTCGAAAACAGTGACTGTGCCGAGTTTCTCCACCGGGGTCCACGGGTTGTCTCCGGGGTTCAGCGTATATCCGTCGAGAATGGTGATGTTCATGTGGCCTCCAATGAGTTTTGCGCACCCTAGCACCGTGTTTGCTGGAGTTCCAGAGCGTTGCGGCGTGGCACGGTTAATGGTATCCACTTCTGATGTACTTGCAGGATGAACATGTGCGGCCCGATTTCAACTCGTGTGCCCTTGTGATTGTTGACATGCAGAACGATTTCGTCCTGCCGGAAGGAACCGCAGCCAGCGCCGAGGCGCTCGCCATTCTCCCGAAAACCCTTGTCCTTGCCGAGGGTTTTCGTTCGCTCGGTTGTCCTATTGCGCATGTGATCCGGCTGTACCGTCAGGACGGCAGCAACGCCGAGGGGTGCCGCAAGACCATGCTTCAGTCTGGCACTGAGCTGGTCGTTCCCAAGACATGGGGCGCGCAGGTGGTTGAAGGGCTCTTGCCGGATGGCACGAAGGTCAACCATTCCGAGCTTCTATACGGTGAACCGCTTACCATTAGCGACAAGGAAAGCATCCTGTACAAGCCAAGCTGGAGCGCCTTTTTCAAGAGCCAACTTGAATGGCGGCTTTTGGAGAATCTCAGCGATACGGTCGTCATCGCCGGGACATGGTTTCCCAACTGCATCCGCCAGACCATCTATGACGCCATAAGCCTCGGCTACCGCCCGGTGGCAGTCCGCGACTGCATCGCCGGAATCACGGACAAGGACTGCGACGACCTCGAGAAGGTCGGCTGCTCGGTGATGACCGCTGCGGAAGTGCTTGCCGAGATCGGGTGAGTCAAAATTTTTCTCATTTTTGATACATAAAGCGTTACGAACAGGGTTGCTGTTTGTTCAGTTTTTTTGTACGAAGTTTTCATGTTGACCGAGTTGTTTACATCGAAAACACGGATTAAATTGCTTCTTAAGCTTTTTCTGAATCCTGATGTCTCATGTTATCTTAGGGGTTTAGCTAAGGAGTTTGACGTTTCGCCAAATGCTATCAAAGGTGAACTCGATAGTCTGAGCGAAGCAGGATATCTTGAGCGTGAGCAGAGCGGACGTTCCATCTTGTTCAGGGCGAATCGCAAGCATCCTTTTTTCCCAGAAATAAGTTCCATCGTGCGAAAGAGTCTTGGCATTGACAGGCTGGTAGAAGAAGTGGTGGCAAGCCTTGGTGAGGTCGAGGCAGTCTATATCTTAGATGATTACGCGGAAGGTGTAGATTCGGGGATCATAGACGTGCTTGTCGTTGGCGATGTTGATAGAACAAAACTCGATAGCCTCAGAAAGGTTACCGAAAGCAAGGTTGGTCGTGTGGTGCGTGTTGTTGATATGATGCCTGAAGAATATAAAAAACGTGTTGATGTCTTTATGAAGAGACCTCATTGGAAAGTGGTTTAGTCGATGCAGCATAACCTGAAAAAAAGAGAAATTAATCCGAGTGCAGTAGTAGAGAAAGGCGCTTTGCTTTCTCCTGACGTTTCCGTAGGGCCATTTTCATGGGTGAAAGACGGAGCAAAGATTGGAAAGAGAGTTGAGTTGGGCCAAAATGTCCAAGTAGAAAAAGAATGCTTCATAGGTGATGGCTGTATCGTTCAGAATAATGTATCAATATGTCGCGGGGCAATTCTTGATAAGGACGTATTTTGTGGCGATTCTGTAGTGTTCGTAGGTGCATTTGCTTTTCGTTATGGGGATAATGAAGGTATTTCGAATGCTACTCATGTAAAACAGGGGGCGAAAATCGGCGCCAACAGCACTATCGCGCATGGGTTGAGTGTCGGCTCATTCTCATTTGTGAGTGCAGGCTCGGTGGTAATAAAAAATGTTGAAGACTATGCAATAGTAGCCGGTAACCCGGCTCGTCAAATTGGTTGGTCTTGCATTTGTGGCAATCAGTTAAATGATATTTATGAATGTGACTCCTGTGGGAAATCTTTAGGACAGCTAAGGAGAGGAAGCGCTGAGCCCGGCGTGTATGTTCATGAAAGTGCACTGGTGGACAGTAGGGCGATAATTGCTTCTGGAACATACATTTGGATGAATGCACAGGTTCGGGAAGAAGCCAAAGTGGGTAAGAACTGCATTATATCAAAAGATGTTTATGTAGACACTATGGTCGTGATCGGAGACAGGTGTAAAATCCAGAACAGTTCGTCGATTTATTACGGCGTTAAAATTGAAAACGATGTATTTATAGGACCCCATGTAGCCTTTACAAATGATCGGATCCCCAGGGCGTTTAATAAAGACTGGATTGCCTCTCCAACATACGTTCTGCAAGGCGCTAGTATCGGTGCAAACTCTACAATACGTTGCGGTATTACAATTGGTGAGTATGCGATGGTTGCTGCTGGTAGTGTTGTGACACGTGACGTGGAGCCGTATTCTTTGGTTATGGGGAATCCGGCTCGTCATGTTTGCTATGTGGATAAAGACGGCAACCGCAAAGATCATGGGGAGCGTGCTGTATGAGTATTCGAGGCGAGTTGGCTGGGTCCGGTGTTTTGGTTACAGGGGGGGCTGGTTTCATTGGAAGTCATATTGTTGATCGTCTACTGGCGGATGGTGCAAGAGAGGTCGTCATTATAGACAATTTTTTTCTTGGAAATGAGCAAAACCTCGAGAATGCGCTAAAAAATGGCGCTGTATTGTATCGTGATGACTGCGAGTTCTCCTCTTCTCTTGATTACGTGTTTGAGAACCACAATATTGATGTGGTTTACAATTGCGCTACCAAAGCTTTGAATTATTCCTTCATGAATCCTTCTAATGCCTTTGACACTAACATAGTGGTTGCACTCAACCTGTTGGAGCTTCAGCGTAAGGGACTCTTTAGCACCTTATGTCACTTCTCGACTTCAGAGGTGTATGGTTCTGCATTGTATGAGCCTATGGATGAAATGCATCCCAAAAATCCAACTACAACGTATGCTGCGGGTAAAGCCGCAGCCGACTTAGCCGTCGAAAGCTATGTTCGTATGTTTGGTATAGACGCTTATATCGTCCGTCCGTTCAACAACTATGGCCCCAGGCAGAATGATGCCGGCCCTCTAGCCGGTGTCATCCCCATTACGGCACGAAGAATTCTGGAAGGTAGGAAGCCAGAGATTCATGGCAACGGTCTGCAGAGTCGAGACTTCATTTATGTTCATGACACGATCGACGCTGTACTAAAATGTCATGATGTGCTTCCAGCTGGTGAAACGGTTAACATATCAGCGGAAAATTGTATTGCAATTGGCCATCTTATTGAGATGGTGGCTGATTTAATAGGGTATGACGGTGAAATAATAAGAAAGCCCGGTCGGGCATCTGATGTAGCGTGTCATAATGCGACCAGTGATAAATTGCGTGACATGATAGAGTTTTATCTAACTCCGTTCTCGGACGGGCTGCAGCAGACTTTGGATTGGTATAAAGCACGCTTTAAAAGGATTCAGAGGCTAGCTTGATGCGTATCCCCTTGATTCGTCCCTATCTTCCGCCTCGCACCAAGGAGTTGGTTTGTGGTGTGCTGGATTCAGGATTTTATGTGGAAGGCCCTATGACTGCGCGATTTGAGCAACTTGTAGCCGATTATTTGGGGGTTGCTCATGTTATCGCTGTAGATTCCTGCACTGACGCTCTTGAGATCAGTTTACGCTGCCTCGGCATTGGTCCGGGGAACGAAGTTATTACAAGTGACTACACATTTCCGGCAACCTTGCAGTCCATCATTCTCACAGGGGCCACAGCTGTTGTGGTGGATGTTGATGCTCGCTCTATGAATATTGATCTAGAGGCGGTGGAGGCGGCGATCACTCCGGCGACAAAGGCAGTCATGCCTGTAGCAACGTTTGGTAATCCTCTGGAGTACAGGCGTTTAGAACGATTGAAGCAAAAGTATGGACTCTACGTTGTCGAAGACGCTGCCTGTGCATTTGGTGCAGAATACAGAGGGGAAAAGGTCGGAATCCAGTCGGATCTAACATCTTTTAGTCTACATCCCCGCAAGTTTATAACTACTGCTCGTGGAGGTATGATAACCACAGAAAAGGCAAAATGGGCTGAATGGATCAGGTCTTACAAGTGTTTTGGCAAAGGGATGCAGGCAACTCGGGCGGATACTGCTTTCGAACAGATGGGAGCAAATGCTATGTTGCCTGATGTCCTGTCGGCTATGGGGGTCGCCCAAATGGAGTTTGTTGACGAGATGCTTGCGAGGCGAATGAAACTGGCTCGCCGGTATTTGAATCTCCTTCAAGACGTGGACGGGGTGTGTCTTCCGGAGACTGTGGAGGGTGGTAATCACTCAATGCAGTCGTTCTGCGTCTTTGTCGATGATCGGGACAGAGTTATGAGTGCCATGCGGAACAATGGAATAGAAGCGCAAATCGGGACATATGCCATGCATATGCACAAGGCATTTTTGGACAATGAGCATGTTCGGTTTGAGTCCTCAATGAGTAATAGTCGTTGGGCGTTCGATCATTGTCTGAGCTTACCATTGTATCATGAGATGACTGATGCAGAACAGGATGATGTCGTTGACTGTTTAGAATCTGCTGTAGCCAGTAAGAACACCTAAGATGAAAATTGGTTTGCTTTCTTCAACCTCATTTGGAATGCACTGACTAAAAGAAGCATTGAGTCACGTCTCTGGAATAGAGGTTGGCGGAATCCTGACAAATCCATCTGAAATATTGTACACCCATACGCAAAAACAACTTAGCTTTTTTCGATATGCGGATTATAAGGCCTAGGCCATGACGCGCAGCATTCCTTTTCCTTATATACAGGAGACGCCTTCTGCGTCGGATAGTATGGATTTTGCTCGCGACTATGGAATTGACTGTTTTCTTGCTTTATGGAGGTATTTCATTATTCTGAAGCAAGTACTGAATAGTGTACTGTGTCTTGGTATTCATGCTGCCTACTTCCTCGATATCGAGGTGGCGCGCATTTGGTGTGGGCAATCATTAATGGCGAACAAGAATCAGGGGTTTCCTTGTTTCAGCTAACAGAGAAAATGGATGCTGGAGTGTTGTACATAGAATATTTTTTTTTGTATTAGTAAATCTGAAAAAAAGCCAAATGTGTATGAAAAATCTGAAGATGCTTCTAATGCTTTAATTAAAGGTGCGCTGCCGGAAATAATAGAAAGGCAGAAGTGTTACACACCGCAAGATAAATCTATGACTAGTCTCTATCTTATGGTTTTTTTTAGAGATGGAATAATAGATTGGATTCTGTCTTCGGAAAGGAGATACGATTTTATTTGTGCCCAAACTCATCCTTACTCTAGCACTTATACAGAATATGAAAAAGTAAAAAAAATCATTTGGAAAGCTGTTCCATGTGATGTTTCAGTTAATGGGAATCCTCCTGGAACGTGGTTTGAAGACAATGCTATTAATGCATGTGTTGCTTGTGGTGATGGTTCGGCCCTTCGTATCCTGAACTGGAGATCGGATGATGGTAGTTGATTCAATTGCTATCACCTTAGACGTTGACTGGGCAGAAGATGCAACAATACTAGATGTTGCCGATTTGCTGATAGAGAACCGAGTGAGGGCCACTTGGTTTGTGACTCACGACACCCCTGTTTTGTCTTATTTGCGCGATAATGCAGATATATTTGAGCTTGGAATTCACCCCAATTTTCTTCCCGGGTCAACTCAAGGAAATAATCCACGGGAAATATTGAAAACATGTATGGATATTGTCCCTGAGGCTGTATCAATGCGTACACATGGCCTTGTTCAGGCAACTTGGTTGTACGACCTTGTCTTGGAAGAAACACCCATTCAGTATGACGTGTCAACGTATCTTTTCCGTCAAATGTGTCGGCCTGTGCTTTATGAGCGCTCCAGTGGTGCTCTGTGGAAGTTGAGCCACTGTTGGGAAGATGATTTAGAGATTGAAAAGAAACAACCAGTATTGTCTCTGGACAGATTGGAAATGCATTCCGGTCATGGAGCTGCTATATTTGCTTTCCATCCGATTCACATCGCCTTGAATTCTCCATCAATGAAATACTATAAGGCTCACATGGAAAAAAAGAACTCGGATCCTCCCCGCATCCAAACACTAGATAAGCTAGATTCTCGTCAAGGAATAACCTCTTTTTTTTATGAGTTGGTCTATAATTCAGCAGCAAGTGGCGGTGGTAGCCACATTTCCACCCTAAAGGGCTGTTAGGTTTTGCACATGTATTACAATGATAATTGAATAGATTGGAGATGTCAGGATGAGATTGAGAGATATTATAGCCGACAATTGCCAAGGCCTAAGTGTTAGTGATGAAGACTTTATGCTTCGTATGTATTCATCTGGATTGGAAGTTTATAAAAAGCGTTTGGAGGCATTGGCGTTCGATTCAGGCTCGATTCTTGATGCCGGGTGCGGATTTGGGCAATGGAGCCT
The DNA here is from genome assembly GCF_001311825.1 of Salidesulfovibrio brasiliensis JCM 12178. Classification (GTDB taxonomy): domain Bacteria; phylum Desulfobacterota; class Desulfovibrionia; order Desulfovibrionales; family Desulfovibrionaceae; genus Pseudodesulfovibrio; species Pseudodesulfovibrio brasiliensis. The sequence continues at coordinate 14,955 of NZ_BBCB01000017.1, forward strand.
GTCAATGGCCGAAAGGGGTGCAAATGTAACTTCTGTCGATGTCTCACCGATTCGGGCGGAATTTCTACAAAAGGTAGCAGAGCAATGGGTTCCGGGGAAGGTCTCAGCCACCGCACAACAATTGGATAAATTGTGCTTTGCTGACAACGTGTTTGATAAGGTTTTCTGTTACGGCGTTGTCTTTTTGACCCCTTGGAGAGACTCGCTAAAAGAAATGGCACGTGTGTTGAAAACCGGTGGGGTATTGTATGTCAATGCCAACGGATTCGGGTGGTACAAGAATCTTTGGTATAATCAACCGAATAAGGTCAAAGGGTATGATCCTTCTGAGACAGCCGCAAAGGTTCTCATGAACACTTGGAATTACAGGAAGGGATTTCCATTAGAGCCTGGCCTCGATATCCTTATAGAGCCTGACGAGTTGCTTCGAGAACTGGACAACCTTGGTTTTTCGGATGTGTTGCAAGGTGGAGAAGGAGAGTTGCGGGCTCACGGACGCGAAGATGTCAAGGCGAAATCGTTTTTTGAATCAGAATACTATAATGACCTTGGCGTCTACGAAGTGTTGGCTGTCAAGAATTAGCAACGGAGAAAATCATGTCATTTATGAATAATTCATTGTCTATTTCTGCCTTGTTAAGGATTAGATCTATAAAGAGCTTTGCACAGACTTTTCTACTCGATACACGAGCCGGTCAAAAGCTGTTTCTTTATAATGACGAGATTCCAAGGGTTATCAATATTTCATTCAATGAAAAGACATGCATGTTCTCTTGTAGAATGTGCCCTTTTGCTGAAGATGAAGTCAGGAGTCACTACAAAAATAAATCTGAAATGAATTTTGAAACTTTAAAAAAACTAATTGATTCTGTTCCTAATGACCCTTTTTTTAGTTTTGACATGTCTTCGATAGGTGAAACTCTAGAGTTTGAGCCGCTATCAGAGTTTATCAAATACATGAAAAAAACAAAGCCACTTGTTAATACGATTATTTCCACAAATGGTGTATTGATTAATCCCGATAAGTTTAATGCATTAGCAGATAGTGGGCTTGATAACATTCAGTTCAGTCTTTATGCGGAGAATGCTTCTGACCATGCGCACATAACACAAACGAAAAATTTTGATCGTGTAAAAGAAAACGTACTTTCTGTATGCAATGAAAGAAAAAGAAGAAATCTCACAAAGCCATTCCTTCAAGCGTTTATGATTGAGTGCAAAGAGAATTCCCATACTTCACAACGTTTTCTAGATTTTTGGGGAGATCATGTAGATAAGGCATTCCTTCGACCGATATATAATTTGGGCCGTGAAATAGAAGGGATGACGCCGAACTTTCCCAAAGTAGATAAAGGAGAACGATATCCCTGCATAATGCCATGGTATTCAACAGCAGTAAGGTCTAATGGTGATGTGCTTCCGTGCTATATGTTCCATTGGAGTTCAGAGGGGTGGGACCATGCTGTTGGAAACATAAACGATGCGTCGTTGAAAGAGATATGGGCCTCAGATGAATACCAGAAGTTCCGTAGTTGCCATCGTCGATTAGAATTGGATGGTTATCCAATTTGTCAGCGTTGTGACTTGTGGAGCGCCTATACGAATGTGTGGAAGAGACAGGGCGCAGAATATGTCTATGATCCTGTTCAGGTTATTGATTTTCTAACTCCTGCTGGAGAGTACCGAGGTGGGTGATGTTGATCATGTTTGCAATACAGGACGATTGAGTCAGTGGGTTGCCAGATTTTTATGTAAAAACGCAGCGCGGTTAGCCGACTCATCGCTAACAGCGCAGGCTATTGCCACGTCTGCAAAAGCCATGCGTCCTATACTTGGAAACCGTCTGACTCATCGGTTTTGTGATAAGGCCATCAATTGCATTTGTTTGCCCTTTCATAGAGAGGGAATATTTAATTGTTATCACGCAATTGGACTTGAGCAGCGTACTTATATCCGGTTTTCTCCATTACAATCAGTCACAAAAAGAAAGGTGGAGAGAAGTGGTGAAAAAATAAAGATCGGTATTGTTGGAGAGTTGTCTTTTGGAGGCTCTCGGCCTCTCGCATTGGTGGAGTGTGCGCCTGTTGAGCATGAGGTCCATGTCTTTGACGTAGACCGTTTCGGTGTCTGGGGCAATATCGCTGAGAGAGAGAATCTGTCAGTAAACCGTTATATGCTTCATGGTGAGCAGTCAAACAGTTGCCACGAATTTGAGGTTTCTTCTATCAATATAACCAAGCTAGCCCACGATATTAACGACACAAATTTGGATATCTTGATTGTGGCCAATGCCAGTCTTAAAGAACAGACTGATCTAATAACTCTTGTGAATTGCCCCTGCATTGTGAGCTATCTAGTGGGTCCAGCTCCTGTGACATTTCATGAAAAGACTGATTTTACTATTTATCAACAGATTCGGGTGGGATTTCCGATTGTTGATGATGTGGTCTATTCAAAAATTACCGATAATACAATAGGGGGTGAACCCTGCGTGATACGTGAAGGTACTGCTCTTTACGACAATTGGGATGTCGATTTCTCCAATAACCGATCATGGGAAGAGCGTGAACCGAGAATTCTATTCCACGGCCGTCTTTTGCAAATGATGGAAAACTCATACTTGGAGGTGCTGGCTCGAATTCTGGACTCCAGTAGTGAGTTGAGATTTTCCTTCATGGGTATAGGACCCGAACATAGTTCTATTGAGTCTTTTTTTAAAAAGCGAGGCTTGGGTGATCGCGTTCAATATTGTGGGTATGTAGATAAATCTGCTTATGTTGAAAATGATTTTCATTCAAAAATTTTCGACTTTCTTAACACCGGTAGAGTGGAAGCTGACCCTTGGCCTGTTTGTGGAGGGCTCTCACGAACGGAATGCTACAGTTCTGGAACGCCTGTAGTGCACTTAAAATTGAATCAAAACAGTTTACGTTTGAGTGATACTTCACAGACGCTTGTCGATGTTCCTGATTTGCAAGTGTCTTCTGTTACAGCTGATTCCATTTCTCGTTATATGCAGCTATGTTTGAAAAGTGTATTTGATCAATCTTACTTCGATCAAGTCGTTCAAGATCAATATGCCGTATTGCAAAAAGTTGTAGATGGTCGTCGTTGGTGGAGCGCCATTTTGAATTATTACGCACAGTGGCTTTCTGCAAAAGTGGACAACAATGGCTTTCCAGAATAATAGGTGCTCACAATGCTGGATCTCTTCCTTTTTTTTCTGAAGGGAACACCTTCTCGTCGACGGAAGCAATTTTGGGCTCTCATAATCTTGATTGTTTTTTCGGGAGTTGTGGAACTCTTTGCGTTACTCTCTTTGGCTACATTTATCGCCTCTCTGACTTCCCCTGTAGAAGTGTTAGAGTCAAGGTACGTTGTTATGGCTACAAATGTTTTCGGGTATGACCCGAAGCAAAATATCAAAGATTTCTATGTATACTTTGGATTATGGACACTATTGTTGATTGTTCTAAAGAATATTCTTATCGCCACCCATAGTTATGCCACAGCTCGTTTTGACGGAGTGCTTAATGTGGATAGCGGTGTAAGAGTGCTTGGTGGCTTTTTGAGCATGCCTTTTGCGCGAAGCTCAGAAATGAAACCATCTGAAGTTCACCAAATCCTAGGTTGGAAAACTCATGTTGGAGGGCTTGCCAGCAGTCTCATGTTGATCATGAGCGACACGGTTGTTTCTTTGTTGATGTTGCTTTCTCTCTTTGTTTTGGCACCTGTGATTTCAATATGTGTAGCTTTTGGAATTCTTCTATTCGGGAGTATCTTGTTTCGATTCTTTCGTAATAAAATTAATCAACTCGCTGAGATTGCATCAGATTTGTATGTTGCTATCAATGGGATCACCTTAAAAAGCATACATGGTATCCGTGATATCAAACATTTCAATGCTGAGGACGAAAGTCTCTTCGAGTTTCGCAAGGCACAAAGTCAAATGTCGATCTGTCTTGCTAAGCAGCGTCTTTTCGAGCGTGCTCCTGCATGGGTTTTGGAGACCGTCGGAATGGGCGCAATCATCATCAGTTCGGTGTTTGTGTTTGTTTTTTTTAAGGTCAGTACTGCTACACTTATGCAAGCTCTGTCAATGGTTGCAGTTGCTGCTTGGCGCATCCTTCCCGCTGTCAATCGAAGTATAGGCGCTTTGGGTAACATTAGAGGTATCATGCCGCCTTTAAAGAGAGTAAGGCACTTCATAGAAGAATGTGAAAGGTATTCACGTATTCGAAGTAAAACCCAGCTTAAACAGATTTCTCCTTTGTCTCACTCTATTGAAGCTCAAGGCGTTTCCTTTCGCTACAACAAAGAATCGGATTATGTTCTTTCAAAGATTGATCTATCTGTCAGCAAGGGCGAGTTCCTTGGGATCATAGGCCATTCTGGAGGTGGTAAAAGTACTCTTGTCGATATTTTGACTGGCTTGCTGTTTGCTTCCGAAGGAAACGTCTACATCGATGGAGTAAAGCTAGACCTTTCTACAGATCAGAGCTGGAACTTACAGGTCGGTTTTGTTCCGCAAAAGCCTTTTTTTGTTCGATGGTTCTATTGCGGCAAATGTTGCTTTTACAATCGATGAAAAGAGGGTCGACTATGACTTTTTAGCCAGATGCTGCCGAAGTGCTGGAGTAACGGAATTTGCATCATCACTTCCTAATGGTTTGAAAACAGAGATACGTGAACAGGGGGCTCGCCTTTCCGGCGGTCAAGCTCAGCGCATTGCCGTCGCTCGGGCGCTTTATCGTAATCCGGAAGTATTGATTTTTGACGAAGCGACAAGCTCTTTGGATTACAAAAATCAAGAGTTATTGACTAATACCATGATTAAGTTGCGTGGGATAAAAACCATGATAGTGGTTGCACATCGTTTAGATACGGTGAAATATTGTGACAGGGTTGTCGTCATTGAAAATGGGCGACTTGTTGATTCCGGGTCTCCCGAAGTTGTTCTTGCTAGATATGCCAATGATGCTAAACTAATTTCAGATATATCTAATGGAGATATTGCTTGATATGATTACAGATAGTAGTTGTCCAGATTTCTTGATTATAGGCGCTGCGAAGTCTGGTACAACTTCCCTATACGCATACTTAAGACAGCATCCAGAGGTTTTTCTTCCTGATATGAAGGAACTCAATTATTTTGCGCCTTCTCATCCCTTTGGGATTCACGATTTTCACGAATATTGTCTCCTTTTTAAAGATACTGGTCAAGCTGTCGTTGCAGGTGAAGCATCTCCTGCATACCTTTCTTCTCCTGAAAGCCCTCAATTGATACATGATGCTTTCGGTGAGAGCATCAAAATGATAGTGCTGTTGAGAAATCCGGTTGATATGATGTATTCACACTGGGCTCACACCGTACGTGATGCTTTAGAAATACGAGATGCCCAAGAGGCTTTATTGGACTCTTTTGATTCTGAGTGGGAACCTGAGAAATGGTATCTTCATCATGCCTATCGTGCTCGATTCCCCGAGCAGTTGAAACGTTATTATGACCTTTTCCCAAAAAAGAATATTAAAGTATACATTTATGAAGAGTTTTTTGACACAGGTTTGCCTTTCTTTCATGATCTGTGCGATTATCTAGGCGTTACTCACTTTGTTCCGGACAGCACTCAGAAGCATAATGCGGGATTCATGCCAAAAAGCCTTGCTCTACATCGGTTTATTAATATTTATTACGGAAAGTATTTTCTGTCTATCGCAAGACAATTTGTTCCTTCCAATATTCGTAATATTGTGAGGGCAAAACTGGACTTGTGGAATGGTGTAGGTACAGCTCGTGTTCCAAATATGACCCTTGAACTCAGAAAATCTTTGGAAGGCCGGCTTGCTCCTCAGGTCAGAGAATTGGAGGCTTTGCTGGGGCGTGATCTTTCCGAGGTGTGGTTCTGATAAATCTTGTGGAGAATGACTAGATGAGTCTTTCAAGTAAAACTAAGTCGGCGTTTAATGCTCTTGCGTTGACCAGTGCCGTTGTTCTTAATACAGGTCGTATCCCATCGCGTCATAAGGGAGTCGTGCTCATCGAGCCCACTTCGGTCTGCAATTTAAAATGCCCCCTCTGCCCGACGGGGACAGGCACCTTAGAGCGCAAGAATAAATACATTGATTTAGATGTTTTGGAAAGAATAATCGAAATCACCAAACCTTTTGCTATCGCTTATGTTCTCAATCTGTTTGGTGAGCCCATGTTTCATCCAGAGATAGGAAAAATACTGGCTAAGACGGCGCACGCTCCGGGTTGGTTGTCCACAAACCTGAGTTACGATGACAAGTATGCTCATGAATTGGCAAGATGGGAGCATCTGCATGTCATTTGCTCTATCGATACAGTGAAACCAGAGAGCTACTCAGAATACAGGAGGGGAGGCTCCTGGGAAAAGGTTATGCACAACCTTGACATTTTGGCCAAAGGTAAATGCACCGTACATCCACAGTTCCTTGTCGAAAAAGGCCATTATGAATCTCAGGTTTACGAGCAATTTGCCGAGGAGCATGGCATTCCCAAAAAAGATGTCATTATTAAAAGGAAAATGGAAAACTTTCGACTTGACGTAGCCAAGGAGCCGCGGCTTGGTCGATGTCACTCTGCCTATGCAGATTTGTATTTCAACTGTGACGGATATCTTGTGCCATGTTGCAATAACGTTCGTAAGGATGTTTACATGCAGCATATCAATGATTTAAATACTCTTGAAGACATCTTTTCCGCACCCAAGTGTGTCGCTATTCGACGTAGGCTTGCCAATAATAAAAATGTATTTCCCAGCTGCACGGATTGTGATGGCCTCGATTTTTTCAAAGTACAATTTCCGCAGTATGTGCATGCTGCTAAATCCTTGATACCCTGGGTGACTTTAGACAGTGATGAGCCAATGAAAATGAAGCTTTAGTGTGCGTATTGGTTCGAGGTGAATTCAATGTTTGTGACAGAGTATACTAAGATGTGGCGTCTAAATGAACGCAATACTATTTTGAAAGGATTTCTTCCGTCAGGATTCTGGCGTCTTCTTCAATACATAGGGTACAGAAGGAGATATCCAGAAGCCTATGTATCCGGTGATAGCGATATTCACAAGAATGCTGTGATTGGTTCAGGGTGCTATATCTGGAGCGCATTTTTAGGTGAAACTGTTACACTTGGGCGTTGTTGTACGGTTGGAGTCCAGGCTCGGCTGGGAGGTACTGCCACTGTCAATATTGGAAGTTTTTGCTCCATTGCACAGAACAGTTTTATTTTTTCTCGCAATCATAATTATTCAATACGTACGACTTCGGCACTGCATACTTTTAGTAATGCAGAAATAATGAATCCTGATACACCTGATTTTATCCGTCAGCCGATTGAAATTGGAAATGATGTCTGGATAGGACGTGATACTAAGATTCTCGCTGGAGCAACCATACCAGATGGTTGCGTGATAGGCGCAGGAAGTGTTGTAACAAGGAATACTTTTGAGCCGTACTCCATCCTTGCTGGTGTTCCTGCACGCCCAGTGGGTAAGCGTTTTTCCGATAAAGTGGTAGACGAATTGTTGTCGTTACAGTGGTGGAATGAGGATATGAATACCATTTTCTCTGATGAGATGATCAGATTCCTTATGTCAGCCCCTGATGAAGATTGAACCGTATAATGCGAATGTGTGCCTCATGATAGATTTGATCAAAAAAAAGATCCATTACATCAGTACAGTGTATGCTAGGGCCTATTCTTTGTTGGCCGGCTCTCCTCCCAAGCTTTTTCCTTGGCACTACCAGTGGCACGCAACCAGAGAGCTTGACAGAGACCTTAGTTCTATTCTTTCGGAAATGGAGGGGGCGGTTCTCGATTTCGGTTGCGGGCAGCAACCGTATCGATCATTCTTTAAAGCTAATATTAGCTATACTGGGGCAGATATAGTTGCTTCATCTGATGAAATCGTGAGTATTGCTCCAGACGCTCCGCTTCCGTTTTCTGATGAAAGCTTTGATGCGATAGTATGTACACAGGTTCTGGAGCATGTGGCGGCTCCCGAAACCAGAATAGCAGAGCTTTCTCGTGTATTAAAACCGGGCGGGGTTATGTGTCTGTCGGTCCCTTTCATTTTTCATGTGCATGGGAAGCCTCATGACTATCGTAGGTTAAGCGAGTATGGAGCAAGGGAATTAGTTAAGGGTTTTAATGTGGAAAAGGTGTACCGCCAGGGGGGAGTCGGAAGCTCTTTGGCTGTATTGTCATTGGGATGGATTGACCATCAGGCCGAAATGCATGCTGTGACATATTTGTTGAAAATACTGTTGACGCCGCTGTGGATACCCTTTTGTTTTATTATTAATTGTATGGGTATGCTTTTTGATTATATGGATACAACTGAAGCTTTTTATAGTAATGTGCTGATGGTAGTCCGCAAAAAATGAAGATTGCTCTTATAACATCATTGCTTTCAGGTGGTGGTGCAGCCCGCGTGCTAGTCAATATGGCAAATTATTGGGATGCTCAAGGTCATGATATAGTTATCGTTACCTTTGAATCTGAAGGCGCAGATCCTTTTTACGATATCTCTACAGGAGTAAGTCTTGTTCATTTGGGTCTCAACAGGAGCTCACAAGGCTTCATATGCGCCCTCTCTAACAACTGGAAGCGCCTTCGCAAGATTCGCGAAACGGTAGTTGCGCTTGCTCCGAATGCAGTCATCAGTTTTGTGGACACTGCCAATGTTCTATCTTTGCTGGCCTTGGCTGGAACGTCGATTCCCGTTGTAGTATCTGAGCGAGTTGATCCGGCGCATGAGGATATCGGAAAGATGTGGGAAATGCTTCGATTTTTGAGTTATCCGCTCGCATCAAACGTCGTGGTACAAACAAGAGAAGCAGCTCGTTATTTTTCTAAATATTTTATCAAGGACTTAAGGGTAATACCTAATCCAGTAGTGCCTCCAGCAGAGTTTGATAGTACTCTTATTTCTGCTCCATTCATCATGGGTGCGGGGCGTCTCTGTCGTCAGAAACGTTTTGATGTACTTATTGATGCTTTTTCTTTGATAGCGAATACTCATCCAGACTGGAATTTGTGCATTGCAGGTGAAGGGCCCTTAAAGAGGGAACTACAAAGCCAGACTTACTCTTTGGGGTTGGAGAATCGTATCTTTTTCCCTGGACATATAAAGGAGATCGGTGGTCTTTTTCGTCAGGCGGATGTTTTTGTATTGTCCTCAGACTATGAAGGGTTTCCCAACGTGCTATGTGAAGCAATGTGTGCGGGACTGCCATGTGTGAGTAGTGATTGTCCGAGTGGACCAAGTGATATTATCGAAGACGGGAAGAGCGGTTTCCTAGTTCCGCCTGGAGATAAAGACGCACTGGCTCATTCTCTTGCAACCCTAGTGAAGAGCAAGACCCTTAGAAAGACAATTGGACGTGAAGCAGCTGAAGCTGTTAAAAAATGGAAAACGCCAATAATTATGGGAAAGTGGGAAGAGTTGCTTTGAGCGGTCTTACAAATCTGATTTCTAGATTTGTCCCCTAATGGGTTGGGTGACATTGTATACTAACGGGACTAGACACCATTATTGGTTAATGCCATTTTGAATAACCTGTTTGAGCCTTTGTACGGTTTGACGCACCATGGCATCGGTTGAAAACCTATCAACGATCGTTGGACGCAGGTTAAATCGTTGCTTGCTATCTATTTTATCAATAATCTTTAGTATTGAATTGCACAATGCCTTGTGATTACCTGCCTCAACTATCCTATGATGATTGTTAATGATAAGTGATGCATCTCCGACATCTGTCGATACACAGGGGATGTCACAAGCCATTGCTTCCCCGAGCACATTGGGGAAGCCCTCTCCAAACAGGGAAGAAAGACAACAAATATCGATTGCATTGTATACCCAATGCATGTTTTTTTGTTCGCCTGCCCATGTCAAGATATCAGTCAGGCCGAGTTCCTCAGAAAACTCTCGTAATTCGAACTCAAGTGGGCCTGTGCCAACACATACAAAGCGTGCACGAGAGTTTACCTTGGCTACCATGCTGGCTGCGCGGAGAAATGTCTTGTGGTCCTTCATCGGGTCAAGACGAGCCACAATGCCAACCATGACTATATTGTCTTCATTGCACCATTTATTTCTTAATTTATGGCCAGCTTTTCTGTCTGGGAAAAAGTATGAAACATCTATACCGTTATGCACAACAGCAATATCGCGGTAGTTAAAGCCGTTAGTTATGGCGTAGTCTTTTCCTGCTTGAGAGTTGGATATAGTTAAGTCTGGTACGTGTGAAAGTCTTCGCTCAATTATTTCACAAACCCGTGACTTGAGACGGTATTTAGAATAGTCCATATTTGATGCGCGTATGCTGCATGCTACCCGCGGAGCAACGCCGATTATTTTCATAATACATGATAAAATGTTAGGAACTCCAAGAAAGGAGTACAAAATGTCAACACGTTCCTTAATTACTAGATTCCTAAGCCTCCATACCAAGAATACAAAGTCAAAATAACCCTTCTTGTTTAAATCGTGGATATGAATGCTTGGATGTAGACGACTTGAAAGAGCGCCTTTGTTATTAAATAACACCAAAGCTACTTCAATGTTATATTTAGAAATACCGTTAGCCAGTTCGACGAGTTGACGTTCTGCTCCCCCAGTTTCGAGTGATGGAGCTAATAGCATTACTTTAAGCTCTTTTGGAGAAGACTTTTTGTCATCAGTGAACAAATGTTCTATGTCATGGTGATTCGATGAGAATTCTACATGTAATCCAGCGGTGCTTTTTTTAAGTACAAAAAAGGCTTCACCGTCTTTGTATGATTCATTATTTTGAGATATTAAAAGGTAGCCACCGCTATTAAGCATTTTCGATAAATTGTTTACCGCGTCAATGATAAGATCATCAGAAAAATAGCTTCTGTTTAAAACATTAGAGCATTTGATAAGATCAAACTTCTCTTCGCACTTTGTGTCAAATATATTGAGGTGTTCTATGCTGTGGATGCTTTTGTGTGATTCTAGTAATGGGTTTAGTGTTTGAATTAAAGAATATTTTTTTGTGTTAAAACGAAAGTTCAAAGCAAGATTGAAATAAAGAAAAAGAAATTTGACACCAAGAAAAGCGCCGTGTGCATTTAAAAAAAAACTTCCCCAAAAGGAAATCCTTTTCATAAAAATAATTACATTGGTCAGTGAGTCTGATTTTGTGGAACGCATCAGATTCAATCAAAGATATTGAGGAACTTCCATCAGAGCTTCCAACGTCAAGTAGTGATGGATTTTCAAATTTTTTCGCGAGTTTTACCAACAAATCATCGGCAGCATTTGTTCTTTTCTTGCCTGTGGTTTTATAGGTGTCACCGACATTAAGATACGAAATAGCCAAAGAGAATAAACGTCCTCGTTCTTTGTCTGTTTCGTTTTGTGAGCGAGCGTTTTTGAGAATGCCTGGTGAAAACCGTAATCTCAAAAAACGAAAAAAAAATGGTTTTCAAGAGGGGCCTTTTTACAATCCAGTCAAGCAACCTGACTCTGTCAATGCATAGGCCGCTTTCCATTAAAAAATGCTTAAACTGTGAACGGTTCAGCATTTCCACTCCTCCAGCCAGGCTTGAAACATCAAGATGTCCCAAAGATGGTGGCACCACATAGTTTCGCCTTGGTCGAAGCCTTTGAGAATTCGCTGTACTTCTCCTGCGTCGATATATGCTTGTTCTTTAATCCGTTGTGAACTGAGCAAATCATGGCACCATTCACGAAGGTCTCCTCTAAGCCATTCCGCAACGGGTACCCCGAATCCCATTTTGGGCCTATCAACTAATTCGGAAGGGACATATTTATACAGGATATTTCTAAGTACCTGTTTGCCAATGCCGCTATTGACCTTGTACTCACGTGGAAGTGTTGCTGCGAATTCTACAACTCTGTGATCGAGAAGCGGAACACGCAATTCCAGTCCGTGTGCCATGCTTGCTCTATCTGTTTTAGTGAGAATGTCATCAGGCAAGTACATCTTTGCATCCCAGAGGGTCATTTGACTCAAAAGGTCATCAAACATCATATTGTGTCTAGCAGTGATGGAGCAAGGGGGCTCAGAGGCACCCAAGACCAATTGGTGAGCATGCTGGTTGTGGCTAAGGAAATACCGGTAGAATCCATTGAACTCCGTAAGACTCAGCATGTCTAACCTCCATCGAATCTTAAATCCGATTGAGCCTGCAATTCCGAATGCTCTACGGGGTATTCTCTTGATTAGGCGAGTTAATGCTTTCCGGAATTGTAATGGAATTTTCTTCAGTCGTTTCCAATTCTCCATCCAATGATAGCGTTGATATCCACCAAATAATTCGTCTCCCCCGTCACCGGAAAGTGCCACGGTAACATGGTCTCTTGTTAACTGTGAAACACAATATGTTGGGATTTGTGAGGAGTCGGCAAAAGGTTCATCAATAGTGTGGGATTTTAGGGATAACGTTTAACATCTCTCTTGGAGTGAGGAAAAGTTCTGTATGCTTGGTGCCGATATACTCGGCAACAGCACGAGCATGCTGTGATTCATTATATATACTTTCGTTGTATCCTATAGAGAATGTTTTGACTGGCGTAGATCGTCTTTTTTGCATCAAAGCCACTACTATTGAAGAGTCTATTCCTCCAGAAAGAAGAGCCCCTAAGGGCACATCTGAGATCATGCGACTTTCCACCGCTTCTTCTAGCAGTCGCTCCAAATGTTCTTCTGCATCTTCAAGTGACCCTTGAAATGGTTCACATGCCCCTTTATTCCAAACATCAAGCACAGACCAATACCGTTCGACGTGAGTCGTCATGCGATCCGTCGAAATCGTTAGAATTGTGCCCGGTTCGAGTTTGCGAGCGTTTTTGTATACTGATCTAGGAGCGGGTATATATCCGTATCGGAAGTACTGCCTTAATGATTCGCGATCGATCGTTTTATTAAAGTTTTGGCAGTTGCAGAGAGACTTGAGCTCGGAGCCAAAGACGAATCGATTATCGGCCCATCCGTAATACATAGGCTTGATACCAAGCCGGTCTCGAACAAGTGATAGAGCGTGTCGCTTTCTATCCCATATCGCTATTGCAAACATTCCAACAAATCGTGATAATGCAACATTAAGCCCCCATTGAACTATGGCAGCCAATATGACCTCAGTGTCAGAGTCCCCACGGAAAGTGTGACCCAATACGGAAAGTTCATCACGTAACTGTTTGAAATTGTATACTTCGCCATTGTAAGCGATGACGTAGCGTCCACAAGAGGACTGCATTGGCTGTCTCCCCAAGGGAGACAAATCAATGATCGACAGCCGTCGATGTCCTAGCCCTATACCATGTATTATATCAAGCCAAATATCAGAGTCGTCAGGACCTCGGTGAGCTAATGAATTTGTCATCCTTCGGATAGTGGTTTCATCCACACTGTGTTGAGGTGAAAGCATTCCACAGACACCACACATATATCACCTATTCCTTTCGATGGCCCTTTGAAGGCATTCCTGCCACCTTATCAGGGCTGATTCTTGGCTAAACAATTCTGTTACAAATGTCGCTTCCTTCCCAATGCGCATGCGCAATTCTGATGAAGACATTAGTTTGTCCATGGCGCTCTTCAGCGCATGCACGTCTTCGACAGGAACAAGTAAGCCGTTATGCCCATCTATGATGAGTTCGGATGGGCCGCTAGGGCAATTCGTTGAAATGCATGGGAGGCCAATACTCATCGCATCAGAGAGTGCCATTGGCATTCCTTCAAAGCGTGAAGGAAGAACGAAAATGTGAGAGTTGGCCAGCTGCTCAGATAGAGAGGTTGTCCATCCAGGCAATGTGGCACGCCCGGTCAGTCCTTCTTTTTCAATCATCTTCTCAAGCATTGGCCGGTCTTCTCCTTCTCCGTAAATGACCAAATCCCAATGGGGATGGGTGTCGGAGAGTGAGGCATAAGCTTCGAGCAAGCTGTCAAGATTTTTTTTGAAAACAAAGTCGAGCTGCAGTAATTATTCTCTTGCGAGTAGAAGAAGGCTCGTGCACTCGACGTACTGGTGGTTGAGGCACAGAGTTTGGTATAACAGAGAGCCTGCAGGGGACGTTCTGTAGGAACCAATCCCTTATGTCTTTTGTCTGTACAATGACCTCGTCTGCAAAACGGTAAGTCAGCTTACGAAGCAGGGGCCATATATTGCCGATCCTATCATATTCAGGATGGCATAATTCAGTGACAACAATGGGTATATGGGTTCCTAAGCATGCAAGCACAGAGAGGACATTGGTTTGTGGCAAGAAAGAAACCACAGCATCAGGCGACTGCTTGATAAGTCTGTTCCGTAGTTTTTGTGCATCTTTTATAATCCGTATAGCAGCTTGAAATTTGTTGCACACAGGTAAGTCAAGGGGCAACCTTTCAATCTTGAGGTTGGTGTGCTGGTCAAAAGGAAAGCGGTCAGCAAGGCGATCATAGTGGAAGACCGTGACATTATGTCCCGCTTGGACCCAGGCATTGGCAAGAAGGCATACAACGCGTTGTGCACCTCCGCCGTGAATAGCACCAATAATTAGAGAAATCTTCATTCGAACTCCTCAAGGGCCTGAAATGTAAGTACTGACGAATTTGGGCTATTTTTGTGAGAAAAGCTTATACAATGGATTTAGTGATCCTACTATAGCTGGGCTTCAGGTGCTGAATCGTTTTATAAAGTTAGTGAAGGCGCATTGACGATATTTGTCAAGATGGATCATACATCCTAAGCGTTGTTATATGAGCCTTGAGCCTGCGATCATTGTAACTTTTTTTGTACGGCTTCAGCAGCTAAGGAGTGGCCACGAGCATTCCAGTGCCCATCCTTGGGGTATTCAAATTTAAGGTGATTACCCTTGTAGTCATTAATAAAGAGAGGAGTCATATCAATTGTGTTATATCCTCGCTCGTGTGCTTTATCTATGAAGAAATCCCTCATAATTTCAAAATAACTGTTCTTGACCTGTAGGGTCCAGTCATCTTCGTAGAGGTGCGGTCTGGGGCCGTCGACTACAAATATGATGCTTTCAGGCCGAAGCCCGGATTTCTCAGGCAACATCTCCAGAAAGGCCATAACAGCCTTTTGAGAGGCGGATACTCTTTGCTCTTCCGAATTCGCAATGGTCTGGCCTACATAATTGCCATCTCGATTTGGGGTAATAATATGTTTGAAAACATCTTGTACCCTTACATTGATCACAAGATATCTGACGAGATGAGAGGCTGCCAGAATCTCCTTTCCTGCGGAAGGCTCATAGTCCTTGAGCACCAGATTCAACTTGCCGTCAGGGTTGGGTGCGAAGTAATGAAAGCCTGGAGATTGCTTGAAATTAACAAGGCTCTCGTCGAAGTCGTTTCCCACTACTATAAATACCATTTTTTGGGGCTTGAATTCGTCGCGGGCGAACTCGGCGAATGCAAGATACTGACTCAGAGGTGCCCCTGATACGCCAAAGCTGTACACTCTATATTCGTTTTTGAAGTCGTCGGCCAGCCTGCCATGCAGGGTGTCCTTATAGGGGACCATTGCCGCCTCAACATAAGAGTCGCCAATGACCGCAAGCACAGGTAATTCTCCATCCGGAGTGTAATCCTGATCGTTGAGGAAGCCGTAGTTGTTCGTGCGAACTTCGTTCCTCATCGAAAAATCTGGAAAACGAGACCAAGTAGAAACCCTGTTTGGTTCAAAGTGATAGATCGGAGCGGATTCGTTGACAGGTTGTGTGCGAAGTCCCTCGTCTACTGGCAGAAAGTGTAATGTGAGTTCCAGCACCAACAGGCAAAACAGGATGGATACCAGTGTGAGGAGGATGTTCTTGAGCATGGAGTGTTACTTCCCGCTGAGCACCAGCCGTGCGGTTTCTTCGTCGTAGAGGGCCATGGGGTTTCGGTCGGTGCCGCGTTCCCGATACATCTCAGCAGCTTGCTGGACGACCTCAAGGGGAAGCCAGGGGTGACGGTCCCAGATTTCGGGCTGGAATTCGTTGTAGAGGCGAAATTCCAGTTGACCATCTTCACTTTCACGCACGTACATGCGCACGGCCTTGTCCTGAAGGGAAGGGTGGTAGTAGTAGCCGCGTTCGTCTTTCATCGTCGATTCTCCCTATTTTCCGCGAAAAACCAGCTTGAGTCCCTGTGCGCCGCTACGCACGCGAATGCCGACAGTGGCCAGAAGCGCTTCCATGCTCCGACCAAGGAAGAAGTCGAGGCTTTCTTCAGGCAGGTTGCCGCGTTCCGTGGCCAGACGGCGTATTTCGCGGTCATACGTGACCATTTCGATCAGCGCGCGGTATGCGTCGACGTCGTCGGCCTTGGCTGCCGAGCCAAGCCGGGTCAGTTCGCGCGGAGGACATTTTTCTTCATGCTCGGCGGCAAGCTCGAGCAGCGGATGCCCCTCGGGCAGCAGGTCGGCGCGGTTTATGCGGTCAACGTCATACATCTCGGCCAGCGGGGCCGTGTCGTTGCAGTCGAGCACCCGGCATTCGGCCGGCCGGTTGTCGTATATGGTGCAGGCGCGGCTTTCCGGCTCGTAAAAGGTGCAGGTCCAGGACCTGTCCCGGCCGCGCAGCTTGATAATCTCCTCTTCGAGGGGCACAAGGATGCCCTGAACCGGATCGTGGGCCATCTCGCCCTTGCGGAGCGTAACAAGGTCTGTGAGGTCGAAGACGCCCTCGCGAATCAGGGGCAGATCTTCGCTGTGCAGGGTGGCGCCGCCTTTTATGCAGCAGGTGCCGCACATGGTGCAGCCTTTGGTGTCACCCGTATTGGTCATTTGCGTGGTCCTCCGAAAGGTTTTCGGCCGCTTCGGGCGGCTGATTCGGGGTACTGATACGCTGACTGGGGCCGGAGTGCAAGAGGTCACAAGGGCTTTCGTCCGGCCGGGGATTCTGCTTGCCGCAGTGATCTTTTTGAGTTAACCAAACATAGGTTCACAATTGCAGACAGGCTCGTTTGTGAATAAATGAGCAAATATGCATCAGACAACGTGTCGGCCCAGAAAAAAACGTCCATTATACCTCTAATACCTAAGAGGTTCCGGGGCGTTGAGGGGTTGACAAGAAACTGGAGGGTCCAGTAGGTTGGGCTTCCCCAGTATCCAGCGAATTCCACCTATTCCCAGGGGTATTCGTTGGCTTGCCATGTTGAGAAGGCGTCCGGGCTTTGATTTTTTTAGTAAGCTCAGTTGTCCCGGACGGACTGCGTTTGATGGCAACGTACTAACCAAACCATGGAGGTTAAGGGAATGGCGAAACACAAAACTCCGCTGTTGGACCAGCTGGAAAGCGGCCCGTGGCCCAGCTTCGTGTCCGACATCAAGCAGGAGGCCGAGGCTCGCGCCAAGAACGAAAAGGGTCTCGACTACCAGATTCCTGTTGACTGTCCCGAGGACCTGCTCGGCGTTCTCGAACTGTCCTTCACCGATGGTGAAACTCACTGGAAGCACGGCGGTATCGTCGGTGTCTTCGGTTACGGCGGCGGCGTTATCGGCCGTTACTGCGACCAGCCGGAAATGTTCCCCGGTGTTGCACACTTCCACACCGTCCGCGTGGCTCAGCCCGCCGGTAAATTCTACACCACCAAGTTCCTGCGCGAACTCTGCGACCTGTGGGATCTCCGTGGCTCCGGTCTGACCAACATGCACGGCTCCACCGGTGACATCGTGCTTCTCGGTACCCAGACCCCGCAGCTCGAAGAAATCTTCTTCGAACTGACCCACAACATGAACAACGACCTCGGTGGTTCCGGTTCCAACCTGCGTACCCCGGCCGCTTGCATGGGCATGTCCCGTTGCGAATACGCCTGTTACGACTCTCAGGAACTGTGCTACAACCTGACTATGGAATACCAGGATGAACTGCACCGTCCGGCATTCCCCTACAAGTTCAAGTTCAAGTTCGACGCCTGTGCCAACGGCTGCGTTGCAGCACTGGCCCGCTCCGACATGGCGTTCGTCGGCACCTGGAAGGGCGACATCCGCATCGACCAGGGAGCCGTGGCTGCCTACGTCGGCGGCGAATTCGCTCCCAACGCCGGTGCTCACTCCGGTCGTGACTGGGGCAAGTTCGACATCGTCAAGGAAGTGGTCGAGCTCTGCCCGTCCAAGTGCATCTCCTACGAAGGTGGCAAGCTCGCCATCAACAACAAGGAATGCGTCCGTTGCATGCACTGCATCAACACCATGCCGCGCGCTCTGAGAATCGGCGAAGAAACCGGTACCTCCATCCTCTGCGGTGCGAAGGCTCCGATCCTCGACGGTCCTCAGATGGGTTCCCTGCTCGTCCCGTTCGTCGAAGTGAACAAGGACGACGACTACCAGGCCATCAAGGACATCATTGAAGGTGTCTGGGACTGGTGGATGGAAGAAGGCAAGAACCGCGAGCGTCTCGGTGAAACCATGAAGCGTCTGGGCTTTGCCGCTCTGGCCGAAGCCGCCGGCGTCCCGGTGGATGTCCGCATGGTTCAGGAACCCCGCCACAATCCCTACATCTTCTGGAAGGCTGATGAAGTGGAAGGCGGCTGGGACCGCGACATCAACGAATACCGCGAACGCCACCTGCGCTAAGCTTAGGAGGAAACAGATATGGCTTTCATTTCTTCCGGATACAATCCCGAAAAACCGATGGAAAACCGGATCACGGACATCGGTCCCCAGCACTTCACCGAGTTCCTGCCGCCGGTTATCGAGAAGAACTTCGGCAAGTGGGTCTACCATGAAATCCTGGAGCCGGGCGTGCTCATGCATGCTGCCGAATCCGGTGATGAAGTGTACACTGTCCGTGCGGGTACCGCCCGCCTGATGTCCGTCACCATGATCCGCGAGATCTGCGACATCGCTGACAAATACTGCGGCGGCTACCTCCGCTTCACCACTCGTAACAACATCGAGTTCATGGTGGAGACCAAGGACGAAGCCCTTGCTCTGAAGAAGTTCCTGAACGAACAGAAGTTCGGCCAGGGCTCCTACAAGTTCCCCGTCGGCGGCACCGGTGCCGGTGTTTCCAACATCGTTCACACCCAGGGTTGGGTTCACTGCCACACCCCGGCTACTGACGCTTCCGGTACCGTCAAGGCTACCATGGACGCCGTGTTCGATCAGTTCACCGACATGAAGCTGCCCGCTCCGGTCCGCATCGCCATGGCTTGCTGCCTGAACATGTGCGGCGCCGTGCACTGCTCCGACATCGCTATCCTCGGCGTGCACCGCAAGCCGCCGATGATCGACCACAAGTACCTGGACAACCTCTGCGAAATCCCGCTGGCCGTGGCTTCCTGCCCCACCGGCGCGATCCGCCCGTCCAAGGTCGAGATCGAAGGTACTCAGTACAAGACGGTCGCGATCAAGGAAGAGCGCTGCATGTTCTGCGGTAACTGCTACACCATGTGCCCGTCCCTGCCGCTGTCCGACAGCCAGGGCGACGGTGTTGCCATCATGGTCGGCGGCAAGATCTCCAACCGTATCACCAAGCCGGCTTTCTCCAAGGTCGTGGTGCCGTTCCTCCCGAACAACACCCCGCGTTGGCCTGAAATGACCGATGTGATCAAGCGGATCCTGACCGCCTACTCCGAAGGCGCCAACAAGTACGAGCGCCTCGGTGACTGGGCCAACCGTATTGGCTGGGAACGCTTCTTTGAAGTCTGTGATCTCGAGTTCTCCGAACACCTGATCGACGACTTCCGCGACCCCGCTTACTACACCTGGCGCCAGACCACGCAGTTCAAGTGGTAAACCGCTAGACTCTGAAGGGGTGCGGCATTTTGCCGCACCCCATTTTTACCATAACGAGAAGGAGCACGGATATGCCTCTCGATGTAGAAGCCGCAAAAGCTGAAATCCTTCAGTTCTGCGAATCCAAGTCCAAGTCCAAGTCCAAGTTCTACTTTAACGATTTCACCAAGCTTTTCCCGGATGCAAAGAGCCGCGAGGTCAAGAAAGTCCTCACCGCTCTGGTGAACGAAGAAAAGCTGGTCTTCTGGTCCTCCGGCAGCACCACCATGTATGGTATGGCTGGCGCAGGCAAGCAGGCCGCCGCTGAGGGCGAAGGCTAGACTTCACCCCACAACGGTAATCAAGCCTTGCCCTTTCGTTTGGGCAAGGCTTTTTCAATTCACAGGTACCTAGGCAATCGTGACGACTCCTCGGCTCGTAATCACCGGGCTCTCCGGCGGCTCCGGAAAGACCATCGTCTCTCTCGGCCTGTGTCGGGAGCTTTTGCGTCAGGGCCGCGATGTCCGCCCTTTTAAAAAGGGTCCGGACTACATTGACGCCACCTGGCTGGGTCTTGCCAGCGGGCACACCTGTTCCAATCTCGACCCCTTCTTTCTTCCGCAGGATCGGCTGCGTTCCCAGTTTCAGCACTATGCAAGTGGTGGCGATATTGCCGTCATTGAAGGCAATCGCGGCCTCTTTGACGGCAAGGACGAGCATGGATCATGCTCGACAGCCGAGCTTGCACGTTGTCTTGACGCGCCAGTTGTCATGGTGCTTGACGCCACAAAAATGACCCGCACGGCCGCGGCTGTGGTGGCCGGATGCGCTGCGTTCGAAAAGGGGTTGAATCTGGCTGGCGTGATCCTGAACAGGACGGCGGGCGAGCGGCACCGCTCTGTGCTCGAGCGGAGCATCCGGGAGCACACGGATATTCCCGTGCTCGGTATGCTCCCTAAAATACGCAATAACCCCATCCCCGAGCGGCACATGGGGCTGGTCTCACATGCCGAATACGCAGCAGACGGGTATTGCGGCGAGGAGCGTGCGCTTGACGCAGTGGCCGATCTGTTCAGCGAGTGGGTCGATGTGCCAGCGCTGACAACGATCGCCGAGGCTTCGCCGGAACTGGCCGAGGCTGCCCCGCTTTGGCCGGAGACGGAAAAGGCCAAGTCCGTGCGTATCGGCTATGTTCACGATGCCGCCTTCTGGTTCTATTACCGAGAAAACCTCGAAGCACTGGAACGCGCCGGTGCGGAACTGGTCCGACTGTCCCTCCTTGATGATGGTGGCTGGCCGGAACTCGACGGCCTCTACATCGGCGGAGGATTTCCCGAGACATTTGCCGAACCGCTGGCTGCAAACAGGGTTGTCCGCGAACGGGTAAAGAATCTTTCGGACAACGATCTGCCGATTTACGCCGAGTGTGGCGGGTTCATGTATCTGTGCAGTGCGCTGGAGTTCGACGGCCATTCCTATCCCATGGCGGGCGTCTTCCCGGTTCGAACCACTTTCTGTCAGCGTCCGCAAGGCTCGGGTATACGCGTGCCGAAGCGGTGGCCGAGAATCCGTTTTACGCTTCCGGAGAGGTTGTGCCGGGGCATGAGTTTCACTACTCGCGCTGTGTGACGGACGCACCTGAGAGTCTTCAGTTCGCCCTCGCCATGCACCGGGGCGGCGGGATGCTCGACAGCCGCGACGGGCTGGTCGCCAACCGAACCTTCGCCGCATACAACCACATTCACGCACTGGCCGTCCCCGGCTGGGCAACGCGATTCGTTGCCGCAGCCGAGGCCTACCGGGCCAGCTGATTCCTACGCGGCAAACTCCCTGCCCAGTTCTTCAAACGGCGATGATTCAGCATCGCACAGCGAAACTTCGTGCACGTCACGAAGCTTTTCCGCCTGCTTGACCATCTGGTCGAGCCGCTGGTCAGCGTCCACCAGAAGCTGGATGCGGCTGGTTTCGCCTCCGCCGAGGGGCAGGACGAGGATGGCTTCGACATTGAATGCCCGGCGCGCGAAGAGGCCGCAGACATGCGACATGACGCCGGGGTGGTTGTTGACGATCAGGTCCAGAACGACGCGATTGGCAGTATTAGGCATTGGATGCTCCTTCGATCATGGTGCTGTTGGCAGCGCCCGGGGGCACCATGGGATAGACGTTGTCAGCCGCCTGAACGGGGATGCGGATGAGGGCAGGGCCGGTTGAGCGCATTGCTTTGGTCATGACCGCCATGGGCGAGTCGCAGTCGGCAAGGTCGACGGCTTCAATGCCGAAGCCTTTGGCTATGGTCGTGAAATCGATGCGATTTGCGTAGCTGGAGGCGAACTTGCGGTCTTCGTAGAACAGTTCCTGCTGTTGCTGAACAAGACCGAGCGCGCCGTTGTCCGCAAGAATGATCTTGATGTTGAGTTGCTGCTCGGCGGCGGTTGCCAGCTCTTGAATGTTCATGAGCATGCTGCCGTCGCCGGTGAAACAGACCACTGTTCTGTCCGGATGCGCCAGCGCCGCGCCGATGGCAGCAGGGATGCCGAACCCCATGGTTCCGAGTCCTCCGGAGGTGAGGAACTGGCGGGGGCGCGTAACAGGGTAGGCCTGTGCCGCGCGCATCTGATGCTGGCCCACGTCGGTGGTCACGATGGCGTCCGGCCCCAGCAGGGCGGCGGTTGCGCTCACAAGGCCGTAGGGCGAGGTCGGGTCATCCGTGCCGGGCAGCAGGGCGGGGTATTGCTTTTTGAGTTCCCCGATACGAGAAAGCCAGCCGCTACGGTCCTGCGTGCTGATGGAGTCGAGCAGGGCACCCAGCGCGGACGTGACGTCGGCGGTGATGCCCACGCAGTCGGTCTTCAGCTTGCCCAGTTCGCCGGGGTCGATGTCGATGTGGATGATGTCGGCGTCCGGGCAGAACCCTTCAAGCCTGCCGGTGGCGCGGTCGTCGAAGCGAACGCCTGCGGCGATGAGCAGGTCGCATTCCTCAAGGGCCATGTTGGTGTGCTTGGCCGCGTGCATGCCGAGCATGCCGAGGGAGAGCGGGTGGTCATGTGGCAGCGCGCCGAGTCCCATGAGGGTCATGGTGGAGGGGAGCGAGCCTTTTTCCGCAAGCCTTGTGGCGATGCCCGCACAGTCGGACTGGGTCACGCCCCCGCCAAGATACAGAATCGGCCGTTTGGCGTGGTCGATCATGCGTGCTGCTTTGTCAATGGCCTCCCTGTCCATGTCCGGGGCGGCTTCGGGTTCGCCGGGAGCGGGCAGGCGTGGCACGTCGATGGTCTGGCACTGGACGTCCTTGGGGATGTCGATGAGGACCGGGCCGGGCCTGCCCGATGCGGCGATGCGGAACGCCTCCGGGACAACGTGAAGCAGTTCCTGCGCGGAGCGGACAAGGTAGTTGTGCTTGGTGACGGGGATGCTCATGCCGTAAATGTCCATCTCCTGAAAGGCGTCCGTGCCGATGAGGCTGAGAGGAACCTGACCGGTAATGCAAATGATGGGGATGGAGTCGAGCTTGGCGTCGGCCACGGCGGTAAGCAGGTTGGTGGCGCCGGGACCGGAGGTCGCCATGCACACGGCAGGCCTTCCGGTGGAGCGGGCCATGCCTTGCGCCATGAAAGCGGCTCCCTGTTCGTGCCGGGCGAGCACATGGCGGATGCGCTCGCTGCGGCCAAGGGCATCGTAGATGGGAAGGTTGGTGCCGCCGGGAATCCCGGCGATGGTTTTGATCTTTTGGCGTTCAAGCAGCCTGATGAGCAGCTCCGCTCCTGTCATGGACGGCATGGCAATCCTCCTCGGTTTGCCCGGGCCGGTCCGGCGGTGTTCGGCTGCCTGAAAAAGCATCGCCCCCGCCGGTTGCACCGGCGGGGGCGTTTTCATGCGAGTGAAGGCCCCGTTATGGTGCAACGGTTTCGACTACGCATACTACTACCAGAACGTCGGCGACGTTCAGTGTGTGATGTATGGCATAATCGTGGCGATGCATGAGGCTTCCTAGTTTTTGTTCGAAAAACGATAGACGTGATGGGGAATTGCTGTCAACCCCCTCACGGCATTATTCTTCAGACTGGAGGTTGACGCCGTGATTGCCAGACCGCTCCCGCTCTGGTACAGCCAAGGCCTGACAACACCATGCCAACAAGGAGAATATGATCATGATAAAGTTTGAAACCACCATGGGCGAGTTCACCATGGAACTGTATGCCGACAAGGCACCCAAGACCGTCGAGAACTTTTTGGAATACGTCCGCGAGGGATTTTACGACGGCACCATCTTTCACCGCGTGATCGACGGGTTCATGGTTCAGGGTGGCGGCTTCACCCCGGATATGGCCCAGAAGCCCACCAAGGACCCGGTGGAGAACGAGGCCGACAACGGCGTGAAGAACGAAATGTACACCGTGTCCATGGCCCGGACCATGGAACCGCACTCCGCCACGGCCCAGTTCTTCGTGAACGTGGCCGACAACAGCTTTTTGGATTTCCGCGCCAAGAACCCTCAGGGCTGGGGCTACTGTGTGTTCGGCAAGGTTGTTGAGGGCACTGACGTCATCGACAAGATGCGCAAGGCCGAAACCGGCAACTTCGGATTCCATGAAAATGTGCCATCTGAGTCCATTGTCATCGAGAAGGCGTACGAAATCGAAGATTAATCGAGTTTTTGAACGAAAAGCGAAAGGCCGGGGTTTGTTTCCCGGCCTTTTTTTTGTGTGAACGCTGTCTGAGGATGTAGGCAGTAAGGGGCACAATGATACCGACATATACTATCGATTTTGGGGTGCTAATCGGGCGAGAATCGGCATAATCGGTTGTAATTGCGTCTATGAAGGAGAAATCTGGAAATTTACCTGCATTTGACAGTGGTTCGGGTATTGTGTAATACAATATGGCTGCAGTCATTCACTGTATGGCTGCGCTGCCGAAAGGCGAAAAACTGCAATGTAGTAGGTGGTAGTCAGGAGTTGCATTTGTAATAAACTAAGCTGAAACGACGTTGCATTGAATGATGTTTCTTTTCTACAATAGACATTTATTAATGTATCGTCTCTTACTGCTTTAGCCCGTTATTGTTGCAATCGACAAAAACCCAATGATTACATCCTGCGAAAACCCTTTTTTAGGCTTGGCGGGCCAATGTCCGGCCTGCCGTTCGGCTCACATTCCGAGAGGCCTGCGCGAGAGGTATCCTCTTCTCTAACCCCTTTTTCCTTATTGGATGATGTGACGGCTTTCATCAATGAAAGCCGTGTCTTCACGTGTTCCAGGAGTATGTATGGCTAAAATAGAAGTTGAGAATCTTTACAAAATCTTTGGGCCCAATCCGTCCAAGGTCCTTCCAATGCTTGAGAAGGGCGCCACGAAGGACGAGATCATGGAAAAGACCAAGCACGGGGTCGGCGTCAACAACGCCAGCTTTACCGTGGAAGAAGGCGAAATCGTCGTGGTCATGGGCCTTTCCGGTAGCGGTAAATCCACACTGGTTCGCTGCGTCAATCGTCTCATTGAGCCCACTGCGGGCACCATTCGCATCGACGGACAGAACATCACTGAACTGAATCGTGAAGAGTTGCGTATGGTTCGTCTGACCAAGCTCGGTATGGTCTTCCAGAATTTTGCGCTGTATCCGCACCGCACCGTTGCGCAGAACGCCGAATACGGTCTGGAGATTCAGGGCGTGTCTGCGTCCGAACGCCGCAAGAAGGCCAACGAGGCGCTTTCCATCGTCGGCCTCGGCGGCTGGGAGGATTCCTATCCGGAGCAACTCTCCGGTGGCATGCAGCAGCGCGTTGGCCTCGCCCGCGCCCTTGCACTCGATCCGGACATCCTGCTCATGGACGAGGCGTTTTCCGCGCTCGACCCGCTGATCCGTAGCGATATGCAGGACGAGTTGATCAACCTGCAGGACGAGATGCACAAGACCATCCTCTTCATTTCGCACGACCTTGACGAAGCCCTGAAGCTGGGCGACCGCATCGTGCTGATGAAGGACGGCCGCATCGTGCAGATCGGCACCCCCGAGGACATCCTCACCAGCCCGGCCAACGACTACGTGGAGCGTTTCGTCGAGAACGCCGACATTACGCAGGTGCTCACCGCCGAATCCGTGATGAAGAAGTGCGAAGCCGTGGCCTACCTCAAGAGCGACGGCCCCCGCTCCGCGCTGCGCAAGATGCGCAAGCACGCCATCTCTGGCCTCTTTGTCATCGACAACGACCACAAGGTCGCCGGTGTTATCTCGGTTGAGGATTGCAAGGAACTCATTGAAAAAGACAGCCGGGACCTGACGTCCGTCATGACCAAGGATCCCGTTACCGTGACCCTGGACACCCCGGCTAGCGAACTGATTCAGATTATCTACGACCTGCCGTACCCGCTGGCGGTCGTGAATGAAAAGGGCAGGCTCAAGGGCGTGATCGTCCGCGGTACCCTGCTCGGTGCACTGGCGGAAAGGGGGAATGTTGATGACAATTCCTAGAATACCCATCGGAGACTGGATTGAAGCCTTCATCGACTTTCTTGTCGAGAACCTTTCGTTCCTGACCAAGGCGTTCTCCGAAGTCACGGAGAACGGTCTCGACTGGATCGAGGCAGGCATGAAAGCCGTGCCGCCGTGGATTTTCATCCCGCTTTTCGCCCTGCTGGCCTGGCGTCTTTCCAAGAGCAAGGGCATCGGTGTGTTCTGCCTGATCGGCTTCACGCTGATCCTGAGCATGGGCCTTTGGAAAGCAACCATGAGCACCATCGCGCTCGTGCTGGTTTCCACTCTGGTGTCCATCGCCATCGGCGTTCCCGTGGGCATTTTCGCCGCCATGAGCCGTCCGGTGTACCGTGTGGTCATGCCGGTGCTCGACGTCATGCAGACCATGCCCGCGTTCGTCTACCTCATCCCTGCCATCCCGTTCTTCGGCCTCGGCAAGGTTGCGGCGATCTTCTCGACCGTCGTCTTCGCCATGCCTCCGGCGATCCGCCTGACCTGCCTGGGCATCAAGCAGGTCCCGAGCGAGCTCGTGGAGTGTGCCGAAGCGTTCGGTTCCAACCGCTGGCAGCGCCTCGTGAAACTGGAGCTGCCCATGGCGACTCCGACCATCATGGCCGGTGTCAACCAGACCGTCATGCTGGCGCTCTCCATGGTCGTCATCGCGGCCATGATCGGCGCGCGTGGTCTTGGCGGAGAAGTTTGGAAGGCAATTCAGCGTATGCAAATGGGTGATGGCTTTGAGGCCGGTATCGGCATCGTCATCGTGGCCATCGCTCTCGACCGAATCCTGCAGAAGCTTGGCTCTCGCAGCAAAGCGTAACGACTCAAACGGAGACAGAAAATGAAGAAACTTATCGTATCCCTCGTGGCCATCGCCCTGTGCGCGGCCATGGCAATCCCCGCCTTGGCCTCCAAGGGCAAGGTCGAACTGGCCTATGTGGAGTGGTCCTCCGAAGTGGCCTCCACCAACGTTGTCAAGGCTGTTCTTGAAGACCGCCTCGGCTACGAATGCGAAATCATCCCGGTTTCCGTCGGCCCGATGTACGCGGCCGTCGCTGCCGGCGACGTGGACGGCATGGTTTCCTCCTGGCAGCCCATCCAGTCCGCCAACCTTGAGCGCACCAAGAACGAACTGGTCAACCTCGGCCCGAACATGGTCGGCGTACAGTCCGGTCTCGTGGTGCCCGAATACGTCACCATCGACTCCATTGCCGAACTCAAGGACGCCGCCGACAAGTTCGACGGTGAAATCATCGGCATCGACCCCGGCGCAGGTGTCATGCAGCAGGCTGAAAATGCCATCGAGCAGTACGGCCTTGAAGACAAGATGGAACTGATTGACTCCACCGGCGCCATGATGACCGCTGCCCTGAAGGACAGCATCCGTCGCAACGAATGGGTCGTGGTCACCGGCTGGACCCCGCACTGGAAGTGGGGAACCTGGAAGCTCAAGTACCTCAAGGACCCCAAGGGTGTCTTCGGCGATCCTGAAGACGGCTCCATCCTGACCCTCGTCCGCAAGGGCCTGGATAAGGATATGCCCGAAGTGTACAACTTCCTGAACAACTTCAAGTGGTCCCCGGACGAAATGGCCGAAGTCATGGTCTCCATCCGTGAAGGCATGGAGCCTGCTGACGCCGCCAAGGAATACATCAAAAAGCACAAGGATCAGGTGGACGGCTGGCTGAAGTAGCCGCTTCCTGATTAACGAAACGCCGCCCGTTTCGCGGGTGGCGTTTCCATAATGACCCGGACCCGCGCCCTCAGGTGGGTGAAACGATCGGGCCGGGGTTGTTCAACTCCAATCTGGAGGTTCTCTTGCGTAACAGGTTTACTCTTTTGTTTTGGCTATGGCCATCGTTCTTTTCTCCTTCCCCGCTATTGCCACCGCTGGCAAAGGGAAAGTGAAACTCGCCTACGTTGAATGGGACTGCGCGGCCGCTTCCACCAATCTGGTGAAAGCCGTGCTGCAGGAGCGCATGGGCTACGACGTCGAGCTGTACCCCGTTGCCGCCGCAGCCATGTGGCAGGCCGTGGGAACCGGCGATGTCGACGGCATGGTGACTGCCTGGTTGCCCGTGACGCACGGCGACTACCTCAAGAAGGTTGAAGGCAAGGTCGAAAAACTCGGCCCCATCGCTGGCGGCGCCCGCCTTGGCTGGGCTGTTCCGACCTACGTCAAGGGCGTGGATTCCATTGACCAGCTCAACGCCAATGCCGACATGTTCGACGGCAAGATCTACGGCATCGATCCGGGCTCCGGTCTGATGCGTCTTTCCGACGAAGTCATGAAAGAGTATAACCTCGACAAGATGGAACTGGTGGAAGGCACCGGCGCGACCATGGTCGGCATGCTCGCCTCCTCCTACAAGAACAAGGAACCCATTGTCATCACCACGTGGTCGCCCCACTGGATGTTCGGCAAGTGGGACCTGCGCTACCTCAAGGACCCCAAGGGCGTCCTCGGTGGCGAAGAAGAGATCTACACCATCGTTCGCAAGGACCTGAAGTCCGATATGCCGGAAGTGTACAACTTCCTGAAGAACTTCAAGTACAAGTCTGCCAACCAGCTCCAGATGCTCATGGCCTGGAACCAGGAAGACGGTGCTGACCGCTACGAAAACGCGGTGAAGTTCATCAAGGAAAACAAGGAACAGGTCGACGGCTGGCTGAAGTAGTCGCCCATCCTTGAATAGGTAATAAAAGCCCCGCCTGACGGCGGG
>NZ_BBCB01000018.1 GCF_001311825.1 Salidesulfovibrio brasiliensis JCM 12178
TCGAGAACCCGGACTCGTGGGATAGAAACGCCTTGGCCGCCGAGCTGGGTGCCTGCTGCGACGAGCTGGCTTCGGGCTGTGCCGACTCCTGCATCGCGGCGAGTGTTGCGCTGCGGCTGTCCGGGTATCTGCGGCGGCTGGAGCCCTGCCGGAATCGGCAGGACCGGAGAGCGCGTCGCTGACGGACGCGCTGGATATTCTCAATCAGGCGGTGTGCGAAATGACCCGGCCGCTGGACACCATCCGGCATCAGGCAAAGACGGTAACGGTCGGTATCAGCCGGGCCTGATCGCTCAGACACAGTTGGGGCTGCATAGATTGATGCGGTTCCTGTGGGACTGGCGCGCTTCGTCGTATGCCCGGAGCGCGCCCGCCATGATGTCTTCGGGCGCGTCCACGCCGTTGCAGCCGAGGCCGCAGATGCCGAAGGCCGGGACGACCCGCGCCCCGAGCTTGTGCTTTCTGACTTCCTGATTCAGATGGCTGGCGATGCGGTTCGCCACCACCTGCGCCCCGTCCGTGCCGCTGTTCGGCAGCAGCAGGGCGAAGCTGTCCTCCCGTAACCGGGAAAAGATGTCACTGGTCCGAATGGATTTGAGGATGGTCTTGTCGATGGCCTTGCCGATGCCATTCGTCTTGGCCTGCGCCTTGATGCCGGGGCCTTCGAGGTCGTAGGAAAAGACCATCACGGCCATGGGGAAGTCGTGTCGCCTGCTGCGGTTGAATTCCAGCCTGAGCGAAACCAGAAAGAACCGCTCGTTGAATATCTGTTGTTGCGGGTCGAAGTGCTTGATGGCGTCGTTTTCCCGCTTGCAGGCCCTGAGCGCCACCAGCGCGCCGCCCACGCACCCGGCGGAATATGCCAGGAAGGGGATGGTCTGCGGCAGAATCCACTGTCCGGTCCACATGGCTGAAATGAGCAGCCACCCGATGGGGTACAGGCAGAATATCAGCGCGGGCAGGGCGTATGTCGAAATGCCCATTCGCCGGGCCAGAGGAATGCCGCTGCCATTCTTGCGCCTGTCCGGGCCGCCGGGATCGTTGATGCACCCGAGTTCTCTCGCCACGGTCCTCCTCCTTGCTTAACTAGTGGAAATTGCAATAAGTGTGCAATCTCCAGCGTCCTGATTTTCAAGGGGAATCGGGGGCTGAACGGTGTGAGAATGTAAGGATTTCCGACGGAACTGCGGCGGGTTTTAACAGAGGGGGGCCGATCAGGCGTAGGCCTTTTCCGCCTGTTTTTGCAGGGTTTCGGCCAGATTCTGGCCGGAATCCGCCAGCTCGCGGGCAGAATGGATGTCCTCGACCCGGCCGTTGCGGTAGATGACCACGGACTGGGCAAAGGCCGCCACGTCGTCGGAGTCGTGCGTGACCATGATAACCGGGATGTTGAAGCTTTTCAGCGAGCGGGAAAGCTCGTCGCGCATCCGGACGCGGAGGGGTTGGTCGAGTGCGGAAAACGGTTCGTCCAGCAGGAGGAGCCTCGGAGAGGTCCCCAGTGCTCTTGCCAGAGCGGTTCGTTGCTGTTGGCCGCCGGACAGGGCTGCCGGTTTCTGGTCGCCCACTGCACCCAGTCCAAAAGCGTCGAGCAACTCTTCCACCCGATCGCGGTCGCGTTTTGCCAGCCTTCCGAAAAGGGGCTTGAGGCCGAAGCCGATGTTTTCGCGCACGGTCAGGTGCGGAAACAGGGCGTAGTCCTGAAAGAGATAGCCGAGATTGCGGCGGCGGGCCGGGACGTTGATGCCCTGAGCGGAGTCGAAGAGCACCCGGCCGTTGCAGCGAATATGGCCCTCATCGGGCGTGAGCATTCCTGCAATGGCCTGAAGCGTCAGGGTCTTGCCCGACCCCGAAGGGCCGAAGAGCACCAGCGCCGCGTCCGTGGTCGCAAAGCGCGAGCGGAGGAGAAACTCGTCCCCTCCGCAGCGCAGGCGTTTTGTTATGTTCAGTTCAAACTGCATGGTCCGTTTGATGGTCAGGGGCGTTTGAAGCCGCGCGCTTCCAGCAGTGCCGCGCCTTCGTGACTCAGCACAAAGTCCACGAACGCCTTGGCCATGTCGGGATTTGCGCTCTCCTTGAGCACTGCCACGGGATAGGTGACCGGCTTGGGCAGGGGGATTTCCGCGATGATCTTCACCGCATCCCCGGCCTTGACCGCGTCCGTGCGGTACACGAAGCCGCAGTCGATCTCGCCGCGGGTCAGATAGTCGAGCACCTGCCGGACGGATTCGCCGAAGATCATTTTGGGCGAGAGCGTCCCGTAGAGGTTCTGCGCGTCCAGTGCGCTTTTGGCGTACTGCCCGGCAGGGACGGTCTCGGGCGTGCCGATGCCGATGCTTTTCACGTTCCCGCCGGTGAGATCCTTCAGGGCGGAGATTCCCGCGGGATTGTCTGCGGGCGTGGCGAGCACCAGCGAGTTGCGGGCAAAGATCACGTCAGAGCCCTTGGCAACGAATCCCTTGTCCACGGCCTTTTTCATCCACTTGGGATTGGCGGAGGCAAAGACGTCTGCGGGCGCGCCCTGTTCGATCTGGCGATAGAGCGCCCCGGACGAGGCGAAGTTCATGACCACGTCCGTGTCCGGATGGGCCTTTTCAAAGGCGGGTTCGATGTCGCTGAAAGCATCTGTGAGGCTCGCGGCGGCGGAGACGATCAGTTCCCCGGCAAATGCGGTGCCGGCGGCACAGGCGAGGACGAAAGACAGCAGCAGGACGGTAGCGGTGCGTTTCATGGTTGCTCCTTGGTTTCGAGTATCAGAATCCGGGTTGCAGCAGTTTGCTGGTAATCATGAGGATGACCACGCAGACGATGCTGATGATGAACACCAGTGTGTTTGCCAGTGCGTCGTTTCCGGCCTGAACGGCCGAGTAGACGGCAAGCGAGAGGGTCTGGGTGCGGCCCGGGAGGTTGCCCGCCACCATCAGGGTGGCCCCGAACTCGCCCATGGCCCGGGCAAAGGCGAGCATCCCGCCCGACAGCACGCCACGAAAGGCCAACGGGAGCGAGACGCGCAGGAACACGGCAAGTTCGTTCTGGCCCAGTGTGCGCGCGGCGTTTTCGTACTGTTCGCCAACGCTTTCCAGTGCGGCCCGGGCGGACTTGAAGACCAGCGGGAACGCTACCACCGTGGCGGCCAAGGCCGCACCCTGCCATGTGAACATCAGGGTAATGCCGAAGGTCTCCTGCAGCCACTGGCCGATGATGCCGCGTCGCCCGATGAACACCAGCAGATAGTATCCGAGTACGGTGGGCGGCATGACGATGGGCAGGGTGCAGACCGCGTCCAGAAAGTCTCTTCCGAAAAAGTTGCGCCGGGAGAGGGCGTATGCTGCGGCAACACCGAGAATGAGCGAGAGCAGCACCGCCACCCCCGCGACCTTCAGGGTCAGCAGCAGTGGGGAGAGGAATTCGGGTGCCGAAAGGTCGATCCAGACCATGCTCATGATTCACGCACTTCCTGTTTGGTTTTCCGCACTGTTCAAAGGGGTATTCATAGTGCTCTCGGGAACGCGGGACAACGCTGTCACGAAAATTCCGAAAATCGTGACCATTGGACGAATTTCCCGGTTGTGCAGGGCGGGCATGAATTGACATGAAACGCTCTTGGACCTATCCCTTTGCCTTCCGCAACGAGCTGAGCCTGCAGTGCGAACACGTACCGATCCGGAGTCATTCATGAGCGTCGAACAGAAGCTGCTTTTCGCCTTTCCCGAGAGCCGATCTGCCGGAGGAATATGCATCGGCCATCCCGCGGGAGTACCCCTACTATCTGGCCGACGGTGAACTGATCGAGTGGGACGGTCCCATGGAGGACGTCTATTCCTCCATGGAGGTGCGCGAGAACGGTGAGTCTTCGCCGCTGTTCCTCGGCCGTTGCCCGGTGCTTGACGACAAGGCCGCCATGCGGGCCGCCACTGCCGCGTCCCGAGCCTATGCCGACGGGCAGGGCCAGTGGCCGCGCATGCCCATGAACGAGCGCATCGCACATCTTGAGGCGTTCGCAACCCGCATGGCCGAGGTCCGGGACGAGGTCGTGCGGCTCATGACCCTGGAAATCTGCAAGCCCCGGCAGCAGGTTGAGGCGGAGTATGACCGTACCGTGGAATACATCGGCGATACCGTGGACGCGCTGCGCGAGGCTGGCGGTCGCGAGTTCAGCGCGGAGCAGGGCATCTTTGCCCACGTGCGCCGCGCACCGCTTGGGCCGGTGCTGTGCATGGGGCCGTATAATTTCCCCTACAACGAGACCTTTGCCACGCTCATCCCGGCCCTTGTCATGGGCAACACCGCCGTGGTCAAGCTCCCGAGAATCGGCAGGCTGCTTTTCACCCCCGTCATCAAGGCCCTGCGCGACTGTTTTCCGAAAGGCGTGGTCAACGTCATCACCGGCGACACGCACCTCGTGCACCCCATTCTCGAATCCGGCCTGATGAACGTGTTCGCCTTCATCGGTTCCAGCCGCGCAGCCAACGCTCTGCGCGGGCTGCATCCGCAGCCGCACCGCCTGCGCTGTATCTTCGGGCTAGACGCCAAGAATCAGGCCGTGGTGCTGCCCTGCGCGGACATGGACCTTGCCGCACGGGAAATCCTGACCGGGAGCCTCGGCTTCGGCGGCCAGCGCTGCACGGCTGTCAAGATCGTCTTCGTGCACCGCAGCCGGGCCGATGAACTGCTGGACAGGCTCAAGGACGGCATTGAAGGACTCAGAGTCGGGATGCCTTTCGAGGAGGGAGTGGACATCACGCCCATGCCCGAGCCGGGCAAGGTGGACTACCTGAAAGGGCTGGTGGATGACGCGCTGGCCAATGGCGCGCGTGTGGTCAATCCCGAGGGCGGCGCGTTTGCCCGGAGCCTGTTCCACCCGGCGCTTCTGTATCCTGTCACGCAGGATATGCGCGTCTACCGCGAGGAGCAGTTCGGGCCGGTGGTGCCGGTGGTGCCCTATGACGACGAAACCGAGCCGGTGCAGTACCAGATCCATTCAAACTTCGGGCAGCAGGCCAGCATTTTCGGTCAGGACCCCGAGGCCGTGGGGCGGCTCATCGACGCGCTGGCCCCGCAGGTTTGCCGTTTGAATATCAACAGCAAGTGTCAGCGCGGGCCGGATACGCTGCCGTTCAGCGGCAGAAAGGATTCGGCAGAGGGAACGCTCTCCGTGCGCGACGCGCTCCGGGCCTTCTCCATGCGCTCCGTGGTGGCGGCCAAGGATACGGCTGCCAACAGGGACATCCTTGAACGCATGATTCGCGATGGCGGGTCCTGCCTTTTGAACACCGATCACCTGCGCTGATCGTTCTTCGAAGAACCTATTTGTAACGCCCCGAGACCTCCTCCGGTCCGGGGCGTTTTTTTCTTTGTTACCCCAAGGGGATAATGCTTATTTTTGTACGTTTTGTGAGCTTTTTATTCAAGGTTTCAAAGGCATTGGAGGGTATATGAAGATGCGGCCCCAAATATCGCACCCCCGTTGACGACATGAGAGGACAGGGATACATTATGCCAATTTCGGCATGATGCTCGTTTGTCGTGCCATGTGATCGTTAAGGAAGTGCGTTCTTTTTGACTGTTATATAGCTGCTCAAGGTATTATGTCTTTTTAAGCATAATAAAAGAGGCTTCGCTTGTGCTTCGCCAGAGCGCTGATGATCGACTGCAAAATGGTTCACGGAGTCTTCCACATATGAAAACAGTACCCGTTCAAGAGGCCGTCGGCATGGTCCTGTGCCATGACATGACGCGCATTGTCCCCGGAGAGAGCAAAGGGCCCGCGTTCAGGAAGGGGCATGTCATCAGCGCAGGGGACATCCCCATGCTGCTGGAAATCGGCAAGGAGCACGTCTACGTGCTCAATCTGGAGAAGGGCCGGATTCACGAGAACGAGGCCGCAGAGCGCATCGCAAAGGCTGCGGCCGGACCCGGCATCACCCTGAGCCCCGTGTGCGAAGGGCGCATCAATTTCGAGGCCGCGCCCGGCCTCCTGAGCGTGAACGTCGAGGCATTGAACCGGATAAACTCCATCGACGAGGTGGTGCTGGCCACCATGCACGACGGCCAGCAGGTAACGGAAGCCCGCCCGGTTGCAGGAACACGCGTGGTGCCGCTGGTCATCGACGAGAAGAAGATCGAGGCTGTGGAGGCCATCTGCGCGGAGTACCCTTACGTGGTCGGCATCCGGCCGTTCATGCACCGCAATGTGGGGCTCGTGACCACCGGGAGCGAGGTCTACCATGGCAGGATCAAGGACAAGTTCGGTCCGGTCATCAGAAAGAAGTTTTCCCGCCTCGGCTCCACGGTCATGGATCAGCGGCTGACCTCGGACGACCCAAACATGACCCGTGATGCGATTCTCGACTTCATCGCCGAGGGCGCGGAGATGGTGGTGGTCACGGGCGGCATGTCCGTGGACCCCGACGACCAGACGCCCACGGCCATCCGCTCAACCGGAGCCGAGGTCGTGACCTACGGTTCCCCCACATTCCCCGGCGTGATGTTCATGCTGGCCGAGCTTGCAGGAGTGCCCATTCTCGGCCTGCCGGGGTGTGTCATGTACTACCGGGCCTCCATTTTCGATCTTGTGGTCCCCCGGCTTCTGGCCGGAGAGAAGATAACCCGTGAGGACATCGTGCCCATGGCGCACGGCGGATTCTGCGCGACCTGCGAGGTCTGCCGGTATCCGGTCTGTCCCTTCGGAAAATAGGACGCGCTGCCTCGGCCCGGTACGGGCCGGACAGGGCGGAGACTGGTGTATCACACTTTAAGGAGGATAGTTGTCGTGATTAAACGGACACTCCAGGTCAACGGCGTAGCAAAGCAGGTCATCTGCGAGCCGGACGAGTCGCTTGCGAACGTCCTGCGCGAGAACCTCGGGCTCACCAGCGTCAAGGTCGGTTGCGGAACCGGCCAGTGCGGAAGCTGCAGCGTCATCAAGGACGGCAAGCTCATCCGCTCCTGCTCCATGAAGATGAGCAGGGTGGACGACGGCTCCGTCATCACCACCACCGAAGGGATCGGTACCCCGGACAATCTGCACCCCATCCAGATGGCGTGGATCGCTCACGGCGGCGCGCAGTGCGGGTTCTGCACCCCCGGATTCATCGTTTCCACCAAGGCGCTGCTCGACGCCAACCCCAAGCCGACCCGCGAGGACGTGCGCGACTGGTTCCAGAAGTACAGGAACGCCTGCCGCTGCACCGGCTACAAACAGCTCGTGGACGCCGTTCTGGATGCGGCAGCCGTCATGCGCGGAGAAAAGACGCTTGGCGACCTGAGCTTCAAGCTGCCGGAAGACGGTCGCATCTGGGGCACCAAGTATCCCCGCCCCACGGCTGTGGCGAAAGTCACCGGCACGCTCGATTACGGCGCGGACCTCGGCATCAAGATGCCGCAGGGCACCCTGAAGCTCGCATTGGTGCAGGCCGAAGTCTCGCATGCGAAGATCCTTTCCATCGACACCTCCGAGGCTGAAAAGATGCCCGGAGTGGAAAAGGTCGTTACCTACAAGGACATCAAGGGCAAGAACCGCATCACCGGACTCATCACCTTCCCGACCAACAAGGGTGACGGCTGGGACCGTCCCATCCTGTGCGACGAGAAGGTCTTCCAGTACGGCGACGCCATCGCCATCGTCTGCGCGGATACGGACAAGAACGCCAAGCCGCTGCAGCCAAGGTCAAGGTGGAACTGGAGCGTCTGCCCGAATACATGAGCGCCCCCGCGGCCATGGCCGACGACGCCATTGAAATCCATCCGGGTACGCCCAACGTTTACTTTGAGCAGCGCATCGCCAAGGGCGACGAGACCGCACCGGTCTTCGACTCCGCAGCGCATGTCATTGAGGACGACTTCTACGTGGGCCGCCAGCCGCATATGCCCATCGAGCCGGACGTAGGGTTTGCCTACCTCGATGACGACGGCAAGCTCTGCATCCATTCCAAGTCCATCGGGCTGCACCTGCATCTCTACATGATCGCGCCGGGCCTCGGCGTGGACCCCGAGAAAATCGTCATGGTCCAGAACCCGGCGGGCGGCACCTTCGGCTACAAGTTCTCGCCCACCATGGAAGCCCTCGTGGGCGCGGCCTGCCTCGCCACCGGCAAGCCCGTCTTCCTGAACTACGACTGGCACCAGCAGCAGACCTACACCGGCAAGCGCTCCCCGTTCTTCATGAACGTGCGGCTGGCCTGCGACAACGACGGCAAGCTGCTGGCCATGGAATCGGATTGGACCGTTGACCACGGCCCGTACTCCGAGTTCGGCGACCTGCTGACCCTGCGCGGCGCCCAGTTCATCGGCGCGGGATACGACATTGCCAACATTCGCGGACTGGGCCGCACCGTGGCCACCAACCACGCGTGGGGTTCGGCCTTCCGTGGCTACGGCTCCCCGCAGTCTGAGTTCGCCTCGGAAGTGCTGGTGGACATGCTGGCCGAAAAGCTCGGCATGGATCCGCTGGAGTTCCGCTACAAGAACGTCTACCGCAAGGGTTCCACCACGCCCACCGGGCAGGACCCCGAAGTATACTCCCTGCCAGAGATCATCGATTCGGTTCGCCCGAAATACGAAGAGGCGAAAAAACGCGCTGCCGCCGAATCCACGGACGAGGTCAAGCGCGGCGTCGGTATCTCGCTGGGCGTTTACGGCTGCGGCCTTGACGGTCCGGATACCGCAGAGATCGACGTGGAGTTGAACGAGGACGGTACCGTCACGGTCTACGCCACCTGGCACGACCACGGGCAGGGCGCGGACATCGGCGTGCTGGGCACGGCCCACGAAGCCCTTCGTCCCCTCGGGCTCGCTCCGGAGCAGATCAAGCTGGTGCTCAACGACACCCGCACCTGTCCCAACGCAGGCCCGGCGGGCGGCTCCCGTTCGCAGGTCGTGGTCGGTCGCGCCATCAAGGCGGGCTGCGAGCTGCTGCTTGGCGGCATGCGCAAGAGCGACGGCAGCTTCCGCACCTACAAGGAAATGGTCGATGAGAACATCGCCGTGCGCTACAACGGCAAGTGGAGTGCTCCGGCCACGGAATGCGATGAAAACGGTCAGGGCAGCCCGTTTGCCAGCTACATGTACGGCCTGTTCATGGCCGAGGTCGCCGTGGAGGTCGCCACCGGCAAGACCACGGTGGAAAAGATGACCTGCGTGGCCGACGTGGGCAAGATCAACAACAAGCTCGCGGTGGACGGTCAGCTTTATGGCGGTCTGGCTCAGGCCATCGGTCTGGCGTTGTCCGAGGACTACGAGGACATCAAGAAGCACTCCACCATGAAGGGTGCCGGGTTCCCGTACATCAAGCAGATTCCGGACGACATCGTGCTCGAATACGTCGAGTCCGACCGCCCGGAAGGCCCGTTCGGCGCATCCGGCGTGGGCGAGCTGCCGCTGACCAGCCCGCACGCGGCGGTCATCAACGGCATCTACAACGCCTGCGGCGTCCGCATCAAGGAGCTGCCCGCGCTGCCTGAAAAGGTGCTTGCGGGTCTCAAAGGCTAACCAAAAGACACAACCGGGGCGGCGGTCCGAAACCGGACCGCCGCCCTGACATTTCCGGCGGAGACTATGGAACAGCATGAACTCAGGCAGTGGGAGCACAGGTGCATTCAGGAAGAGAAACCCGAATGCGTGGCCCGGTGTCCACTGCATGTGGATGCGCGCCAGTTCTGCTCGCTCATGGCGCAGCGGCGCTGGGACAAGGCGTGGGTGGTGCTCGTCAAGACCATGCCGCTGCCCGGCGTGCTGGCGCGGCTTTGTGAAGCTCCGTGCCGCGAGGCCTGTGTGCGAAAGGACGCCGGAGGAGCCATTGCGCTCGGTGCGCTGGAACGCTTTTGTGCGCACGAGGCAAAGCCCGCACCTCCGCCGCGTCCCTTGCCGTCGCGCGGGAAATCGGTCGCCGTGCTGGGCGGCAACATGGCCGGACTGTGCGCCGCGTGGGAGATGTCCCGGCGCGGCTTTGACGTGTCGCTGCAATGCGGCGACCCCGCCGTGGACCTTCGTGAGCTTGCTGCTGGTGCTCTTCCGCAAGGTACAGTTGAGCGCGAGTTGGAGAATCTTTCGCGTCTGGGCTGTCGCATTGAGTCGGGCGTGGACTGTTCCGCAGAGCTTCTTGAATCGCTTTTGGAAGATAACGACGCGGTGTTCGTGGACGCAGATGCGGTTCCGGACGATGTGTGGGGTTTCGGAGAGCCGGACGAACTGACCCTCGGCACGCGGCGCAGCGGACTGTTTTGCAGCCGGGCGGGAGAGACCCGGATTATCGAAAAGGCCGCAGCCGGGCGCAGGGCCGCCAACTCCATTGAACGCTACACGCAGGGCGTGTCCATGGTTTCCGGGCGCGAACGCGAGGGTGCGTATGAGACGCGCCTGTTTACGAGCCTTGCCAAGGTTGAGCCCTTGGGGCCAGCCTGTGGTGAAACCTGCACCGAAGCCGAGGCCCGCGACGAGGCGCGGCGGTGCCTTCAGTGCGAATGCATGGAGTGCGTGAAGGTCTGCGAGTACCTGCGCCACTACAAGTCATACCCCAAGATTTACGTCCGCCAGATTTACAACAACGACTCCATTGTCATGGGCACGCGGCAGGCAAACACCATGATAAATTCCTGTATGCTCTGCGGACTGTGCAAGACCGTCTGCCCCGAGGATTTCGACATGGCCGAAGTCTGCCTTGATGCGCGAAAGAGCATGGTGGAGAAGGGCAAGATGCCGCCCTCGGCGCATGAATTCGCCCTGCGGGACATGGACTTCGCCAACAGCGAAAAATGTACGCTCGCCCGGCACGCGCCCGGTGCGCAGTCCAGCTCGTACGTGTTTTTTTCCGGGCTGTCAGCTCGCCGCATCGGACCCTGAAGGAGTGGAAGCCGCATACGCCGATCTTCGCGCACGGCTTGGCGATGTGGGGCTAATGCTTCAGTGCTGCGGCGCACCGGCGCACTGGGCCGGACGACGCGAGAAGATTGGTGAGCTAGCCGGGACGTTGAACCAGCGGTGGCGAGAACTTGGCGAACCGCGCATCATCGCGGCCTGTCCTTCGTGTGTGTCCATGCTGCGGCAGGAGCTTGCCGGTGCCGAGATAGTCTCCCACTGGACCGTGCTTCGGGAGCTCGGTCCTCCGGAAGGTGCCGTGACGCCTCAAGAGGTGCTTGCAGTCAACGACCCCTGCGCCGCACGCGACGACAGGATGGTGCAGGAAGATTTCAGGGCCATGCTCAAAATGATGGGCGTCAGCTTCGTGGAACCGGAGCTGAGCGGCGACCTTACTCAGTGCTGCGGTTACGGCGGCCTGCTCAACGAGGCCAATCCCGAGCTTGGCAAGCGCGTCAGCGAGCTTCGGGCCGGGGCCGTGAACGAAGACTGGGTCACCTACTGCGTCATGTGCCGCGACCTGTTCGCCAAAAGCGGCAAGCGCGCCCTGCATCTGTATGATCTGTTGTACCCGCGCTCGGATGAGGCCGCGTCCCGGCCAGCGCCGGGGTATTCCGCCAGACGCGAGAACCGTGTGCGTTTGCGCGAAGGGTTGCTGAGGGAGTTGTGGCGTGAATCGGGCGAACATGTGGCGGAGCCGCATGAAACCGTTGCCGTCACGTTCAGCGACAAGGCATTAGAGGCTATGGAGACCCGGCGCATTCTGAAAAGCGATGTGCAGAAGGTTCTTATGCAGGTCCGTGAGACCGGCCGCTATCTCGTCAACGATGACGGGCGTCGGCTGGCGTCGTTCCGGCCCGCGGTGGTGACGTACTGGGTGGAATTCGAGCAGGACGGAGAGGCGTTTGTGGTTCAAAACGCGTGGAGCCACAGAATGTGCATCAAGGGAGGACAGCCATGAGCGTGATAAAGGTGCCGGAAGCGGACGTATCCGGCTGGAAATGCGCTGCCTGCGGCGAAGAGCTTGTCTCCATGCCTGTCGAGCTTGAATATCTGGAATCGCTTTTTACCGTGGAACTGCCTGCCTGTCCCGCGTGCCGGTTCGTGCTCATCCCCGAGGAACTGGCGCTGGGCAAGATGCATCAGGTGGAGCAACTTCTGGAGGACAAGTAGCCGTGGTCTGGCGCGAAGAACCGTTGTGGGAGCGTCCCGAACTGCGGGTGGCTGCCGGGCATACCCTGCGGCCGGGCGGGTTTGACCTTACGGACAGGGCCTTGGAACATGTGGGTGCGCTGCCGGGATGGCGTGTACTGGACGTGGGCAGCGGCCTCGGAGCAACGGTGGACCGGCTGCGGTCCCGGTACGGCGTCGAGGCGTGGGGCGTGGAGCCTTCGGCTGTGCAGATTGCGCGGTCGGGCCGCAGTGACGCGGTGATTCAGGCTCGCGGCGACTGCCTGCCGTTTGCGGGCGAATCGTTTGACGCGGTGCTCTGCGAGTGCGTTCTTTCCCTGCTGGATGACCGCAAGGCCGGGCTTGCCGAATTCGGGCGGGTGCTGCGTCCGGGCGGTTTTCTGATTTTATCCGATTTCGACGCGCCGGGGGCCTCGTCCGGAGACTCTTGCGTAGCGCGGGCCGAGCCGCTGTCTTTGGTGCAGGAACGGCTGGTGGCGGGCGGATTTTCCGTGCGGCTTGTGGAGGACCATACCGAACGGCTCAAGGAGCTTGCCGCGAGGCTTGTTTTTGCCGGTGGCGGTACGGGGACAATCTGCGGCGGCACCGGGCGTCCGAGGTATTATCTGATGATCGCGCAAAAGAAAGGAACCGACCATGATGGATGACGCCGGATTGGCGATAATGGAGCTGGCCGGAAAGGGGTACTGCTGTACCCAGATCATGCTGCTGCTCGCCCTTGACGAGATGGGCAGGGAGAACCCGGACCTTGTGCGTGCTGCCTCCGGGCTGTGCGACGGAATGGGCGACTGCTCCGGGCCATGCGGCGTGCTGAGCGGCGCGGCCATGGTCCTTGGCCTGTATGCGGGCAAGGGCACTGACATTGAAGACGCCGCCGAGGTCCTGCCTCTGATGCAGGAGGAATTGCGCGACTGGTTTTCCGCTGCCACGGACCCGTTCGGCGGCACGGCCTGCCGCGACATTCTTGACGGGCAATGCGGGCAGCCGGACCCGTCACGCTGCGGCGGGCTGATGAATCAGGCCAGCGCGCGGGTGCGGGAAATTCTGGTGAACAACGGATTCGACCTTGCCGAAGGGCGGGAGCAGGCGTGAACAGGGCCACTGAAAGCGTCTGCCCGGTCTGCCTGAGCCGCATCCCCGCACGGCATGAAACCGTGGGGGGCGACACCTTTCTGGTCAAGGTCTGTCCCGATCACGGGGCGTTCCGCGCAGTTGTGTGGCGGGGCGATCCCGGCTTCAGGGAGTGGTCGCGTCCGAAGATTCCTTCGCGTCCGGGAACGCCGTTCACCAAGGTGGAGCAGGGATGTCCGTTCGATTGCGGGCTCTGTGAGGCCCACCGCCAGCACTCCTGTACGGCGGTCATGGAGGTGACGTGGCGGTGCGACCTCGGGTGCCCGGTCTGTTTCGCCTCTTCCGGGGTTGATGCGCCGCCGGACCCGTCGCCCGAGGAGTTTGGCATGCTGCTCGACAGGGTTGTCGAGGCCTCCGGGTATTGCAACATCCAGCTTTCAGGCGGCGAACCGACCATGCGCGACGACCTGCCGGGCCTTGTCCGGCAGGCAAAGTCGAGGGGGTTCGGCTTCGTGCAGCTCAACACCAACGGCATCCGCATCGGGCGGGAGGGCGGTTATGCCAGCGCTCTGGCTGACGCCGGGCTAGACTCGGTCTTTCTACAGTTCGACGGAACACGCGACGGTATTTACAAGGCTCTTCGAGGCCGCCCGCTGCTGGAACGCAAGCTGGCCGCCATCCGTGCGCTGGCAGAGGCGGGCATAGGCATCGTGCTGGTTCCCACGGTGGTGCCGGGGATCAATGACGACGACCTCGGCGCGATTATCCGGTTCGCCGCTGAAAACTCCCCGGCTGTTCGCGGGGTGCATTTCCAGCCAGTCAGCTACTTCGGGCGGTATCCCGAGCCACCTGCCGACGCCCAGCGCATCACCCTGCCGGAAATTATGAATCTTCTGGAAGAGCAGAGCGGCGGAGTGATGCGTGCTTCGCACTTTCAGCCGCCGGGTTGCGAGCATTCGCACTGCTCCTGCCACGCGAACTATGTAGTGATCGAGGATGGCGGCCTGACCCGTCTGGCAGGCAACGGCGGTTGCGGATGCAAGCCCCGTCCGGCATCCGAGGGCGCGGACAGAGCCAAGGCTTTTGTGAAACGGCAGTGGGCCGCCTCCGGGCCGGACCTGCCCATGGCCGGTTCCGGGGACGATCTGGACCGTTTTATCAATCGGGCGTCGTCGCACATGCTGGCGGTTTCGGCCATGGCCTTTCAGGACTGCTGGACGCTTGATCTGGAGCGGCTCAAAGGGTGCTGCATCCACAGCGTCGCTCCGGACGGGCGGCTGATTCCGTTTTGCGCCTACAACCTGACGTCGCAGCGCGGTGAAACAGTGTACAGGGGAAAGTGTGATGGGCCAGTCCGCGCTTGACCGCTGGCTTCTTCGCCGCATGGGACGCCCGCCGGGAAGCGCGATGCCTTCCGGCGACGAGCTGCGCGACTGGCAGCTCGCGCGTTTGCGTGAGCTTGTGGCGCATGCGCGGGATAGCTGCCCGTTCTATGCGCAGCAGTTCGAGGGCGTGGATACGGATTTCAAGTCCCTTGAAGAATATGCTCGGCTGCCATTTGTCTTTCCGTTTCAGGTCCGTCAGGCTCCGGAGCGGATGCTTTGCGTGTCGCAGGATGCGGTTGCGCGGGTGGTGACGCTGAACAGCTCGGGCACCACCGGAAGCCCGAAACGGATTTTCAACACGGCCGAGGACCTTGAGGCGACCACCGAGTTTTTTGATTACGGCATGGTCAATCTGGTGCAAGAGGGCCAGACCGTGTTCGTGCTCATGCCCGGCGACAGGCCGGGGGGAGTGGGGCGGCTTCTGGCCGAGGCCCTCGGCAGGCGTAACATCAGGGTCGTGTCGCACGGTGTTTTGGAGAACGCGGACGAGGCTGCCCGGCATTGTCTCCTTGAAAAGGCGCACTGCGTTGTCGGTTCGCCCGCGCATGTCAATCTGTTTGCCCATGCATGGCGGAGAAGCGGCTTTCCGACCGGTGTCGTCCGCTCCGCGCTGCTGTGCTGGGACGCGATCCCGCAGGCTGCGGTGGGGAATGTGTCACGACTGCTCGGCTGCCGGGTGTTTCGGCACTGGGGCATGATCGAGACCGGCCTCGGCGGTGCGGTGGAATGCGAACCCTGCTCGGGCCTGCATCTGCGCGAATCCGACGTGTTCGTGGAGATTGTTGACCCTGTCACCGAGCGTCCGGTGCGCGATGGCGAACTCGGCGAGATAGTGGTGAGCACCCCTTTGCGAAGGGGGATGCCGTTCATCCGCTACCGCACAGGGGATACGGGGCGCATCCTGCCGGGTGCCTGCGTCTGCGGCAGTCCGCTGCGGCGGCTTGACCCGGTCATATCCCGCGCGGCCGGAAGCATTGATCTCGGCTCCGGATGGCTGTCGCTCAGAGTGCTGAACGAGTGCCTGTACTCAGTGCCGGGCCTTGGCGATTTTGCGGCGAGTCATGCGAACAAGACGCTGACGGTTGCGGTCTGCGGAGACAGGCCCGGACTGGAGGGCGAAGTG
Organism: Salidesulfovibrio brasiliensis JCM 12178; assembly: GCF_001311825.1. GTDB lineage: Bacteria > Desulfobacterota > Desulfovibrionia > Desulfovibrionales > Desulfovibrionaceae > Pseudodesulfovibrio > Pseudodesulfovibrio brasiliensis. The sequence continues at coordinate 15,622 of NZ_BBCB01000018.1, forward strand.
CGTGCCGCGCTTGAAAGTCTTGCTGTGGTGAAGCATGCTTTCAGGCGAGGTACCCTCAATCTGGAAATAGAACTGCGCGACGCCGCAACACCGGCCGTTGCCGGGCTCGGCAAGCGCAGGATAGAGCATACACTGGAGAACTGAACGTGAAATCATTGGTGCGTTGCGTGTGCGAGGCTGCCGGAAGGGGCGAGTCCGTGGTTATCGCCACCGTGGTGGAAAGCAGCGGGTCGACCCCCAGAACCTCCGGCGCGAAGATGATCGTGCGTGCGGATGGCTCCATCGAGGGCACCGTGGGCGGCGGGTTGGTCGAGGCCGCATCCTGCAAGGCCGGATGCGAGATGTTGAAGGCCGGGCACCCGGACGGGGCCGCGCGGCTGATGTTCGTCGACATGACGCAGGAGCTGGCGGCGTCTTCGGACATGATCTGCGGCGGCGGCCTATCTGTATTGCTGGAGGTGGCGGCCCCGGACGGATCGTGCGCAGAAGCGTACGGCATGCTGGACGATCTGCTGCGACGCGGGCGGAAGGCTGTTCTGTCCACTTCTCTGGAAGAAGGGGAGGCACTGGTTTCGGTCCGGCATGAGGTGCGGTGCGACAGCCTTCTCGGCGAACCGCTCCGGCTTTTGCGCGAGGGGGATGCCATGACGCTGGAAGAGGCCATGACACCGCCGCAGCCGCTCTATATCTTCGGTGCCGGTCATGTTTCACTGTTTACGGCCCGCGTGGGGAGCATGATCGGCTTTCGCACCGTGGTGCTTGACGACAGGGCCGATTTCGCCAGCCGGGAGCGTTTCCCCGAGGCTGACGAAGTTGTGGTCCTGCCGTCTTTTGACAAATGCTGCGACGGGCTGGATATAGACGGGGACTCGTTTGTGGTCATCGTCACCAGAGGCCACCTGCATGACCGCAATGTGCTGGCCAAGGTCCTTCGCACCAAGGCCGGATACGTGGGCATGATCGGCAGCAGCAAGAAGCGCGACAAGATTTACGAGTCCCTTCTGGCGGATGGCTTTACACAGGCGGACATCGACCGTTGCCATTGTCCCATCGGGCTTTCCATCGGCGGGCAGACGCCCGAGGAGATTGCGGTGAGCATCGCGGCCGAGCTTATTCAGGTCAGGGCGGAGGGCCGTGCATGACCGGGCTAGCGGCCATAATCCCGGCCGCCGGGTTGTCGTCGCGCATGGGCCGGTTCAAGCCGCTGCTTCCTCTTGGCGGCGGCACGGTGCTGTCCCGCTGTATCGGCGCGTTTGCCGGAACAGTGGAGAAACGCATCGTCGTCACCGGGAAGCGTGCTGACGAGGTCGCTGCCGAGGCCGTGTCTGCCGGGGCGATGGCTGTCCATAACCCGGCGTTTGAAGAGGGAATGTTTTCCTCGATTCAGACCGGTGTCCGGGCTCTGGATGATTCTGTCCGGGCATTCTTTGTCCTGCCTGCGGACATCCCGCTGGTCAGGCCCGAAACCGCGGGCAGGATCGCCGGGGCGTTCTGGGAGGCAACGCCGCCGGTTTTGTACCCGGTATTTGCGGGAAAGCGCGGTCATCCGCCGCTCGTTAGCCGCGAGTTGATACCAGAGATTCTTGCCCATGACGGTACGGGGGGCCTTCGGGCCGTGCTCGAGCGGCATGACTCCGGGGCCTTGGATTTGGATGTGGCGGACTTCGGCACGACCCACGATCTGGATTATCCGCAGGATTACGAGCTGGCAGTGCAGGTGGCGGAGTTTGAGGGACCGCTGGAGAGCGAATGTCGCGTGCTCTGGAAACTGCATGGCGTTGCCGAGCGGGTTCTGGACCACTGCCGGGCGGTTTCCGTTGTGGCTGCCGCACTGGCTGAGCGACTCAATGCACGGCAGGAGGGCGCGAAGCTCGACCCGGTGCTCGTGCGGGGTGCGGCCCTGACCCATGACATCGGGAAGGGAACCCGGCGGCATGAGGCGGCGGGAGCGGAAATTCTTCACTTACACGGGTTCCACGCGGCAGCGGAGATCGTGGCGGTCCATTCCGACCTGTCCCTTGCTCCAGATGCTCCGACCACGGAGCGTGAGGTGGTGTTTCTTGCGGACAAGCTGGTGCGGCGATGCGATCCGGTGGCGCTTGAAGACCGGTATCTGGAAAAGATTCAGATGTTCGGGCATGAACCCGGTGCCGAGGAGGCCATTCGCGGCCGCATGGAGCGGGCAAAGACGGTTTTGCGGCGGGTTGATCGGGAAATCGGCTGCTCCTGTGAGGCGTTGGCCCGGGAGGTGCTGCGGTGATTGTGCTCATGCGTCACGCACGGACAGAGGGCGGCGAGGGGTGTTGCATCGGCAGGACCACCTTGAAACTGTCGAAGGATGGCGCGCGGCAAGCCGTTGAAGCGGCGGAGGAGCTGCGGGACTGCGGATTTGCCCGGCTGGGCTGCAGTCCGTCCCTGCGGGCGTGCGACACGGTTGCCCCGCTGGCGGGACGCATGGAGCTGGACCCGGTCGTGATGCCCGGGCTCGACGAGATCGACATGGGCGCATGGGACGGCCTGACTTTTTCGGAAATCAGGGAACGGTTTCCCCGCGACTACGAGCTGCGCGGAAAGGATTTCGCCGGTTTCAAGCCTCTGAACGGAGAAAGTTTCAATGAGGTTGCCGACCGCGCCGTATCTGCTCTGGAGCGTTCGGCAGCCGGGCCTTTGCCACTTCTGGCCGTGACGCATGCCGGGGTCATTCGGGCAGTGCTCTGTCGCCTGACAGGGCATCCCATGAACAAGCTGTTCGATTATACGCCGGGCCACCTTGAGTGTTCCATACTCAAGAGTACGCCCACCGGGTTGAGCTTTGTCGCAACGGGCCTGCAGCCCGCTGCGGTCCGGTCTTTCTTCTGCGGCTGAATCGTCTTGTGGCGAGCCCCCAACACGCGCCTATTGTTGTCCGTTGCCTTGAATCACGGACACGTCTTTTGTGCATATGGCATTACTTCACTTGCCAACGATATGGCACTGGTCTTTTCAAGTCCGTAACAACTACTTTTGTGCATCTTATTTGCCTGTATTTGTTTATGATATGTCGACACTGTCGTTCGGCGTAATCAGTAATTTACCCTCCTTGTTACATGTTTTATCTCCACAAATACGGTGTGTTAGATTGCCTTGGTGTCAAACCTTGAGGTGGTCGAAAGGTGTTGTGCAGGTCATGGCAACTCCATAGGTGAGAACTATGCCGACTTGGGCATAGTAAGTCGTCCGGGCAATGCGTCCGGCGGACCTTGCACCGGCGTGCGGGGTCAAAACGCCTTTTCGGAGGATGTCATGCGTAGTCTACAGACAATGCCGTCAGGCGGTGATGTGGAAAGCTCGCCCACCATGCGAATGCACCTTTGGCTGGAAACGGCCGGGGGAGTGCTCTTCGGGCTGGGCAGGCTGCAACTGCTTCGCGAGGTGGAGCGTCGCGGCTCGCTCAAGGCAGCGGCTGAGTCTCTCGGCATGTCCTACCGGGGCGCGTGGGGGAAGATCAAGGCCACCGAGGAACTGTTCGGCGAAAAGCTCATCGAGCGGGCAGCCAGCCGCCGCGCCGGGTACCACCTCACGACGTTCGGCAGCGGCATCGCCCGCAATTTCGACGAGTGGTTCCGGAATGTCGAGTCCTATGCCCTGTCCAGCAGCCGGGAATACCTTCCGTTTTCTCTTGAAAAATATACCTGATGCTTTTCGTTGCTCTTTAATATGTTAAATATAACATATTGAAATAGTTGATTTTTGTGTTAAATTGGCAGTGCTCGCAAGTTGTTTTGCGAGTGAAATCACTGCCAAGCGATCGTTGCGAGGCACATACCAAGGAGGCCATGGGTTATGAAACTCGACCGCCGACGCTTTATGAAGCTCGCAGGTTCCGGAGCGGCGTGTCTCAGCCTCGGGCAGCTCGGAGTCAGTCTTGCTCCGGTCAAGGCCTACGCGGCGGAAATGAAGATTTCCGGTGCCAAAGAGGTCGTGACAGTCTGTCCGTTCTGTTCCGTGAGCTGTCACGTCATCGGCTATGTCAAGGACGGAAAGCTCGTCAACACCGAGGGCGACCCGGACTATCCCATCAACGAAGGCGCGCTGTGCGCCAAGGGCGCGGCCATGTTCACCATGACCACAAGCCACCACAGGCTGCAGAAGCCGCTTTACCGCGCTCCCTACAGCGACACGTGGGAAGAGAAGAGCTGGGAATGGATGTTTGACCGCATCGCCCGGCGAATCAAGGATACCCGCGACAAGGATCTCATCCTGAAAAACGGGAAGGGCGACACCGTCAACCGTCTCGAATCCATGTTCCTGCTGGGCACCTCCCATGCGGGCAACGAGGAATGTGCCATCGCCCATCAGGCGATGCGCGGCCTGGGGGTCGTCCACATGGACCACCAGGCGCGTATCTGACACAGCGCCACTGTTGCGGCTCTGGGAGAGTCGTTCGGACGCGGTGCGATGACCAACACTGGATCGACATCAAAAATGCCGATTCCATCCTCATAATGGGCAGTAATGCTGCCGAACACCACCCGATCTCGTTCAAGTGGGTGTTGCAGGCCAAGGACAAGGGCGCAACGGTCATGCACGTTGACCCCAAGTTCTCGCGCACATCCGCCAGATCGGACTTCCACGTCCCCCTGCGGTCCGGAACGGACATCGCCTTCCTGGGGGGCATGATCAAGTACATCCTCGACAACGAACTCTTCTTCAAGGAGTACGTGGTCGAATACACCAACGCCTCGCTCATCGTGGGCAAGGACTACGGTTTCGAGGACGGCCTGTTCTCGGGGTACGACGCCAAGACCCGCAGCTACGACAAGAGCAAGTGGGGATTCGAGCTGGACGCTGACGGCGTGCCCAAGCGCGACAAGTCGCTCAAGCATCCGCGCTGCGTGTATCAGCTCATGAAGAAGCACTATTCGCGCTACGGCATCGACGCGGTTTCGTCCACCACGGGCGTGTCCGCCGAGAACCTGCTGAAGGTCTACAAGGAGTTCGCGGCCACCGGACGCGCGGACAAGGCCGGGACGATCATGTACGCCCTCGGCTGGACCCAGCACACCGTCGGCGTGCAGAACATCCGCTCCGCAGGCATCATTCAGCTCCTGCTCGGCAACATCGGTGTTGCGGGCGGCGGAATCAACGCCCTGCGCGGCGAGCCCAACGTTCAGGGCTCCACGGACCACACGCTGCTGTACCACATCATTCCCGGCTACATGGCCATGCCCAACAACGAGTGGCAGACCTACGACGACTACGTCAAAGCCAACACCCCGGTCAGCAACGATCCCATGTCCGCCAACTGGTGGCAGCACAAGCCCAAGTACTTCGCCAGCCTGCTCAAGGCATGGTTCGGCGAGAACGCCACCCCCGAGAACGGATTCTGTTACGAGTATCTGCCCAAGATCGAAAAGGGCGAGGACTACTCCTACATGTACCTCTTTGACCGCATGTACGAGAACAAGATCCGTGGCGGCATCATCATCGGCCTGAACCCCATGAACAGCGTGCCCAACTCCAACAAGGTCAGGAAGGCGCTGGACAATCTGGACTGGCTGGTGACGTCCGAGCTGCACCACTCCGAAACCACGGACAACTGGAAGCGCCCCGGCGTCGATCCCAAGACCGTGAAGACGGAAGTGTTCCTGCTTCCCTCGGCCCACAGGCTGGAGAAGGAAGGCTCGGTCACGAACTCCGGGCGCTGGCTGCTCTGGCACTACAAGGCCATTGAGCCCGCCTTTGAGGCCAAGCCGTTCGGCGATATGTTCGTGGGCTTCATGAAGCGGGTGCAGGAGCTGTATCGCAAGGAGGGCGGAACCCTGCCAGAGGCGGTGCTCAAGCTCGATTATCCCGACAGGTATGACCCCGAAGAGCTCTGCGCCAAGATAAATGGCCGCTTTACCAAGGACACCGTGGTCAAGGGCAAGAAGTACAGGAAGGGCCAGCTGGTCCCGTCCTTCACCGCTCTTGCGGATGACGGGTCCACCAGCAGCCTGAACTGGCTCTACGCGGGCAGCTATACCGAAGAGGACGGCAACAAGGCCAAGCGCCGCAGCACCAGCCAGACTCCGATGCAGGCCAATATCGGCCTGTTCCCGAAGTGGGCGTGGTGCTGGCCGGTCAACCGCCGCATCCTCTACAACCGCGCATCCGTGGACCTGAACGGCAAGCCGTACAACCCGGAAAAGGCCGTCATCGAATGGAAGGACGGCAAGTGGGTCGGCGATGTGCCCGATGGCGGCTGGCCGCCCATGGCCACCGGCAAGGGACGGTACCCGTTCATCATGTCCAAGCACGGCTTCGGCCAGATATACGGTCCGGGCCGACAGGACGGACCCTTCTCCGAGCACTACGAGCCGGTGGAGACCCCCGTTGCCCGCAACATGTTCTCCAAGCAGCTCAACAGCCCGGTATACAAGTACGTCTCCAGCGAGATGGACAAGCTCTCCGCCCCGGCGGACCCGAACTATCCCATCGTGCTGACGACCTACAGCCTCACCGAGCACTGGTGTGGCGGCGGCGAGACTCGGAACATCCCGAATCTGCTTGAGGCAGAGCCTCAGCTCTATGTCGAGATGAGTCCGGAACTGGCAGAGGAAAAGGGCATTGCAAACGGCGACGGCGTGATCGTGGAGAGCGTTCGCGGACGTGTCGAGGCCATTGCCATGGTCACGGTGCGCATGCGGCCGCTCAGGGTGCATGGACGCATCATCCACGAGATCGGCATGCCGTTCTGCTTTGGCTGGACGACCCCGGGTACCGGCGACGCCACCAACAGGCTCACCCCTTCGGTCGGCGACCCGAACACCACCATCCCGGAATACAAGGCCTGCTGTGTCAATGTACGCAAGGCCGACAGGCTCACCGAGCTTGCAACCTAAAAGGAGGTCGTCATGCCCAAGTCGTTTCTCATCGACACATCCCGCTGCACCGCGTGCCGCGGCTGCCAGATAGCCTGCAAGGAATGGCATGAACTGCCCGCCAACAAAACCACGCAGTACGGGTGGGGGAGCCATCAGAATCCGCAGGACCTGAACGCCAACAACTACAAGTTGGTGCGGTTCAGCGAACACCTTGAAGATGGAGTGGTGCGCTGGAACTTCTTCCCGGACCAGTGCCGCCACTGCGTGGAACCCCCGTGCAGGGACATGGCCGACATGGTTCAGGAAGGAGCCATCGTGCGCGACGACAAGACCGGCGCGGTGCTCTTCACCGAGAAGACGGCCATGTTCAGTCCGGAGCAGTTCGAGGAGGTGCGTCAGGCCTGTCCCTACAACATCCCGCGGCGCAACGACGCCACCGGAATGATGCACAAGTGCACCATGTGCAACGAGCGCATTCACGGCGGAATGCTCCCGGCCTGCGTCAAGGTCTGCCCCACGGGCACCATGCAGTTCGGCGAGCGGGACGAGATGCTGCAGTTGGCCAGAACACGTCTGAAAAGACTCAAGAGGGACTGGCCCAACGCCATGCTGGCCGACCCAGAAGACGTCAACGTCATCTATCTGCTCACGGACAAGCCCGAGAACTATCATGAGTACTCGGTGGCATCGAACACCTTCGGCCCCATGTCGAAGAAGCAGTTCTTTGCCGCGCTGGCGCGTCCGTTCCGGGCCATGAAGGCCTAGCAGTCACACCGTAACACCCAGCCTCTCCGGGCCGGGGCGCATCGGCGTCCCGGCCCTGCGGGGCCCTCCATGGAGCGTTTCATGAATACCGCATCTGCCCCCGACACCGTTGAGAGAACGCTTGAAATCATTCGCAAACGCACCCCTGCCTACGGGGAACTGACCGACCGTTTCGGCTCGCTTTTCACCGCCTCCGCCAAGGTGTGCGACGAAGTGGCGACCAAGGGCGTGGCTGTGCCGGAGGTCGACCCGGCGCGCGTGTCTTCCGGCGTACCGGTTCTGGTGGGCTTTGATTTTGGGCTGTGGCGCGAAGCCTTTGCGCTTTCCGCCGAGCGGCTGATTCCGGTATTGTGCGAGGCACTTGAGTTGGAGGATACGGCCGCGAAAGAGCTGGCCGCCGTTTTTTCGGATGCCGATACGATTTTGGGACTCGTCCGGGCGCGGATCGAAGGCGACCTGCAACACTTTGAGAACACCTCCCTGCATTTCGATGCAACCCCCTCGGCCGTGTTGTTGTTTGCGTTGGAAACCGTCTGTTCGCCGGTGCTTCGAGCCGCTGTCCAGTCCATGGGCGAGTCTCTTTCCTCCCTTTCCTGGGACGAAGGCCACTGTCCGGCCTGTGGCTCCACGCCGTCCATCTCGCAGCTCTCGCCCAAGGAGTTTACCGATCTGGACCAGCTTGTGGGCGGCGGGGGCAAGAAGTTTCTTCACTGCTCTCTCTGCGGGCACGACTGGCGCTTCAAGCGCAACGCCTGTCCGTCCTGCGGCAATGACGACAGCGAGACCCGCGAGATTTTTTATGTGGATGATGTGCGCTTTGAGCACATCGAGGCCTGCCACAAGTGCGGCAGGTACTGTCTGAACATCGACATGCGCGAGTTCGAGCCGCGACCCGACCTCGACGCCCTGCAGATGGGGCTTATTCATCTCGACGTTCACGCGCAGGAAAACAGGCTGAGCCCGCTGACCGCGACGCTCTGGAATACCGTGGAGTAGGAGCAGCCATGGCCTTACCGCATTTGCATCCCGTCGGACGGGCCGACGAACGGACTCCCGAAGACCGGGGACTGGGTGCCGCGCAGGTTTCCCGTCCCGCCACCCTGCAGCGGTACGAAAACGGACGTTTCGTCCTGCGTGATGACGCCATTGCCGTGGAGACAGACCTGCGGTTGGTGGTCAACGGCAGGCAGGCGGGCGTGCTTTCCAGAACACCCGGCGACGACCTGAATCTCGTGGCCGGGCATCTCTTCTCCAACGCCCGCATCCGCGAGGCTGCGGATATGGCGGACGTGCGCTTCAATTATCGGGGCGTGAACCGCGCGGAGGTCACCCTCGGCAGCGATCCCGGCATCCGCAGGCTATACCCTTCGCCACGGCCCGTGAGAATCCGGCCCGAGCAGCTCTTCGAGTTCAAGGAAGCCTTTGAGAATCGGCAGAAGCTCTACCGGAACACCGGTTCGACCCATGCTGCGGCGTTGTTCTCGGCTGACGGGGAGTTCATCTCGTTCGGGGAGGACGTGGGCCGCCACAACGCCTTTGACAAGGCCATAGGCCGTGCTTTGCTGGAGGGGTGTCTTGAGCATGTCACCATTGCCATGCTCTCGTCCCGGCTCGCGCTGGAACTTGCGGTCAAGGCGTCCACCGCCAACATCCCGATCCTTTGCGGATTCTCGGCCGCCACCAGCTCGGGTATCTGTTACGCGGAGAGAAACAATCTCACCCTTGTGGGACGCCTGCGCCGACAGTCGTTCAACGTCTATTCCAACGGCTGGCGCATTCTGGCTGTGGATCATGACTGACGGTCCTTCGCAGCTTGTTTATCGCACCGCATTTCCGTATTGTCTGTGCGAGTTTTGGATGTAACATCGTGACCGCGCAACCCTATCAGCCGGGTGAGGATGAAAGTCGACAAACCCTCGGGCAGAGTCTGCCCGAAAGATTTCTTCCGTGTTTCCGAAGAGGTGAAGTACCTTGAACCGCCCATGATCGAGGCGTTCGAGGCTGCCTTTGCCGCGTGGAAGGATGGTGCAAGACGGGCAGACAGCATCCGTGCCCGAGCCCGTGCGTGGCTGATATTCCGGTTGCTCAGGCATTCCGGAGCGCGCCTCGGCGAAGTGCTCTTGCTGGACGATAGCGCCGCCTTTGACGGTCCCGGACCGTCCGTGCGGCTTGGGACCAACGGTCGCACTCGCGTGGTGCCGCTGCCTGAGGAGGTCCATGCCGAAATCATCCAGACTCTGGAAGGTCCCATCGGGTGCGGAATGCGCGGCGGGTTCTTCCGGCTCGACCCCGGCTATTTCCGGCGCATCTGCTACGCCCGCGGCGCAGAATGCGGCCTGACGCGGGACATGTCCGGTCCGACCGTGCTTCGCAACACCCGCGCCGTGGAGATGCTTCGCAGCGGCGTGCCCATCACGGTCGTCAAGGAAGTGCTCGGCCAGTCCTCGCTCGATCTCACCGCCGCATATCAACAGTTCACGCAGGGCGACGTGGTTTCCATCGTCCAGAAGAGCGTCCGCAACCGCACCAGCGCGCGCAATGCCTTTGTGGGGCATGTCACCGATATCCGCACCGACACAGTCATGGCCGAAGTCCGCATGGAAACACGGTCCGGAGTGCATATCAGCGCGGTCATCACCATGGACAGCCTGCATACGCTGCAATTGGAACCGGGTGCGCCGGTGGCTGCAACCGTCAAGGCCCCGCTGGTGAACGTTGTATCCCGTGACGATGCCGTTCTCGGCAGCGCCCGAAACCGCTTGCGGGCCAAAGTCATACGTCTTGTCGATTCTCCGGTGCTGACCGAGGTGCTTGGCCGCTTGCCCGATGGCACGGACGTTTGCGCCCTTGTCTCCTCGGAAAGCGCCAACTCGCTCAAACTGGTGCCCGGAACCGAAGTCGAGTTTTGGTTTAAGGCCCTATCCGTCGTCCTGAATACGGTCTAGCCGTTCACGCATCTCCGCAAATACATCGCAGCACCTTCGTTTGTCGAAAGGGTGCTGCTTGTGATTGTCCTGTACTATCGTGGTAATGCATCTTGTATTATGTTGTGCAGTGTATGACGATACACTTTCTGCACTGTTGAATAGTGTAAGTCAACAGGGGAAGGATTTGTACTACAGTGGTAAATTTAACCCCTTTTTGAAAGGGTTTTAGGTCGGAAAAAAGTGTGCTATACGTGCTCCCGAAAGGTCACTCGCGATGGGAGATAGTACATGCGAGTGGCCTTTTGACGTATAGCATCAGCAATTAATCGGGAGGACGACGTTGTTCAAAAACATGAGCATGCGGAGCAAGATTCTGGTTCCGATCTGTACGGCGGTGGTGATCGTTTTCATCGCCACCATGACCATAACCGGCATGAGCATGAGCGACACGCTCAAGCGGGATGCCGAGAAGCTGGCAACAGCGGTTGCCAAGGACTACGGCAGCGAGATCGGTTCGTCCGTGGACAAGGCCATGGAGAGCGCAAGGACGCTGGCCTCGTTTATGGGCGGAGCCAAGGAAGTTCGCGGCGTATTCGGCAGGGAGAAGGCCGTTGCCATGCTGAAGGCCGTCATTGAGAACAGTCCGTATCTGGACGGAATCTGGACTGTCTGGAAGGAAGACGGCTTTGACGGCGTGGACGGCGCCTTCAGCAACACACCTTTGCACGACGATACAGGCCGCTTTGTGCCGCGCTGGTTCAGAAAGGGCGGAAAGATAGAAGGCGAAGCGGTTGTCGACTACGCCGCAAAGGGCGAGAAGGGGCACTTTTACAGCGTGCCCGTCAAGACGCGAAAGCCTTATGTCACCTCCCCGCAGCAGGTGACGATTGATGGTGAAAAGGCCATGAAGGTCAGTGTCAGCGTGCCCATCATCGTGAAGGACGAGGTCTACGGCGTGGCCGGGGCCGACGTCATTCTCGACGACATGCAGGACATCGTCAGGGGCATTTCCCTGTTCGGGTCCGGTTACGGCTTTGTCATCAGTGACGAGGGCAAGCTTATCGCGCACCCCAAGGCGGAACTGATCGGCAATGACGCGCTTCAGTATTTCGAGGGCGAATACGGCGAGCGGCTGGCCAAGGCCGTGAAGGAGGGCACGCCGCTTGAAATGCGCTCGGTATCCGCTGTCACCGGCAAGGAAACATTTTACGTATTCGTGCCGTTCGAGCTTGCCGGAGCGGGCGTGAAGTGGCTGTTCGGGGTGAATGTGCCCATGGACAGCGTTACCGCCGAGTCGCAGCATCTCATGCTCATCAATGCGGGCATGGGCGCGGTCGCCCTCGTCATCATCGGGCTTATCATTTTCTTTGTGGCCGGGACCATCGTACGGCCGCTCAAGCGGATTGTCGCCTCTGCGGAAGACGTGGCGGCGGGTAATCTCGAAACCGACGTCGACATCCACCAGAAGGACGAGATCGGCGTGCTTGCGGACGTTCTTCGCAAGATGATCGCCAACCTTGTGGAGATGATCGAGACCGCCAAGCAGAAGACCGTGGAGGCCGAGGAGCAGACCCGCGCCGCCGAAGTGGCAACCGAAGAGGCGGAGGAGGCCCGGAAGAATGCGGAATCCGCCAAGCGGCAGGGCATGTTGCAGGCCGCAGAGGCGTTGCAGGACATCGTGCAGCGCATCACCTCTTCGTCCGAGGAGCTTTCCGGACAGGTTGCGCAGGCCAGCAAGGGTGCGGAGTCGCAGAGCAACATGGCCTCGGAAGTGGCTACCGCCATGGAACAGGTCAACGCCTCCGTGCTTGAAGTGGCCCGCAATGCCTCCCTTGCCGCAGAAAGCGCGGACGGGGCCAGCACGCAGGCGCATCGCGGCTCTGATGTCGTCTCCACGCTGGTGCAGGCCATCGGCGAGGTGGACAACCGCGCGGGCGAGGTCAAGGAACGGCTCTCCGGTCTTGGCGAAAAGGCCGAGGGCATCGGCCAGATCATGAACGTCATTACCGACATCGCGGACCAGACCAACCTGCTTGCGCTCAACGCGGCCATCGAGGCGGCGCGTGCGGGCGAGGCGGGACGCGGGTTCGCCGTGGTCGCCGACGAGGTCCGCAAACTGGCCGAAAAGACCATGACCGCCACCAAGGACGTGGAGGACTCGGTCAGCCAGATTCAGCAGGGCACGCGCGACAGCATCTCAAGCATGGAGTTCGCTGCCGACGCGGTTTCCCGCAGCACCGACCTTGCGGGCGACGCGGGCCAGTCCCTCGACGAGATCGTGACCATCGTCCACGAGACTGCGGATCAGGTCCGCAACATCGCCACGGCCTCGGAGGAACAGTCCTCAGCCAGCGAGCAGATCAGTCGTTCCGTGGACGAGGTGAACCGCATAACCGAGGACACGGCCGAGGTCATGCAGCAGTCCAGTCAGGCCATCACCCGTCTTGCGGACATGGCCACTGAACTGAGCGATCTCATCGTTCGGCTCAAGGAAGAATAACGCTCCAGCAAGACAGGCAACAAAGCCATGTCGGTGCTCCCCGGTTCAAACTGGTTTTATCCAGAAAAGACGAACCTGAAGGAGCCCGGCATGGCTTTTTTGTTTGCATGACGTTATCGGGTACGCCCGGCCAGAAAGTTGGCCAGCATGCCGCCCGGGGGGCCGGTGAGTCGCTCCGTGCCGATATATTGGGCGCTCTCGGCAAGTATCTTTGAGCGTTCGAGAACCTTGCGCAGCGTTTCAATGTGTGATGTGCGGCGCAACTTGACGCGGTAGCTCGTCTTGCCGGATTTGTGCATGAACAGGACCTGGGCATCACCAAGGCGGGGGAGCGTGAACTCGTGAATTACCTCGGTGAAGTCTCCGGAGGTACGAAGAAAGGTGGCCTGATCCCTTGCTTCGGGCAGGAGGAGCGGGCTGTAGCGCAAGCAGTACTTCCTGTGGGTGCCGTTGACGCTATCCACGCTCATTTGCGTTTGTGCATAGGCGCTCATGAGCTTCGGGTCGTTCAGGAGTCTTGCGAACTGGATGATCCGCTGCCTGAGGTCCAGTTTTTCAAGGGACGGCGAGTGCGGCTCCATGGCTGTCTGGAATTTGCGGCGTGCCTCAGTGAAGGCCATGACGCCGGTCAGTGCCGATGACATGCCGCCGGCGTCGAAGATTTCCTGAAGATGGATATGCGGATGCAGGCTGACGATCTTGAAGGCCAGCACTGACCCCGGGGCGGGACGTGAACTGAGGTTGGCAAGCAGTGGCTGGCCGTCAATGGCGATCCACGCCATGGCAGTCTCCTGCCACTTGAGGACGCGGCCGCGTACCTTCTGGCCCACGCGATGCGTTTTGCGGAATGCTTCGGTGCGGGATGCGCTCCCGCCGTAGTTTTTGCCGCGGCCGTCCACGCGCACGGGCTACGCCTGCCCGATGATGAGTTCCACTTCCTCGATGCTCAGGCCGAACTTGCGGGCAAGGTCTGCCGGAGTCTTGCCTGCCTTGTGGCCCGCCAGGATCACGTTGCGCATGAATTGAGGGGACTTGGCGTACTCGTCTGCGCGGTTGATGAGTTCCTTGATCGTATTCGAGCGGGCCTCGAGCTCTTCATTCAGCGAGGCCAGCTCCATTTGACGCTGTTCAAACGTGGCTACCAGCTCGCTTTCCAGTTTGGCGTTGAATTGCAAGCGGTTGATGAAGTCTTCCTGCTTGGCCTGCAGCTTGGACAGCAGGGCCTCGGACTTCTTGAGCCTGATGAAGAAGAGAATGACCACGCCGAGCAGGGCGAGCTCGCTGACGGTGAAGAAAATGAGAATGAAGGTGGAGGTGTTCATGAAATCCACGGGTTCGGGTTGCAATGTGTCCCGAGTATCGGGGAAATGCCGGGAAACTGCAACTGTCGGTCAGACCTTCATGTTCACGATGTTGCCGGACCATGGGGAGGATTCGGAGCCCTTGGTGTCCTCGTCCTGCTTCTTGCGTTCGCCAGCGGCCTGCTGTTCCTGACGGCTGCCGCCTTCGGGTTGATCCTTTTCGCGGTGGACGGCGTTGGGAGCTTCCTGTCCGTCCACCTTGCCGACGCGCTTGCTGTCGCGACGAAGGTGCTCGGCAATGAGCGGGGCGAAAAGCGACCGCTGGATTTCCGGCTTGCTCTGTTCCGCATTTTGCAGCTTCGCCACATGGGGGAGCTGCGAAATGAGAATGGGCAACTCAAGGGGGGATGAACTCATGGCTCACCTCACAAAGTATTGTTCGAAAAGAATCGTTTCGAACTGTCCGACACCGATATACTGGTTTATGACCGCCAGTAGCTCTTTTTTGAGCTTTTCGCTGTACTTTTTGCCGGTGAGGAACGTGAGGTCCTTGTTCTTGAGGTAGTAGTAGAGTGCGTTTCGTACGGCGTATGTTTCCTGATTAAACTGCAGGGCCATCTGCTGGTCGGTCGTGCTCAGCACGATCCTTACCTGCAGGAAGCGGATGTTGCCTTCTTCGTCGAGCTGTTCGACCAGGAACGGATCGAGACGAAGCAGTATGGCGTCCGGCTCGGTCTCTTCGACTACTGGTTCAGGCTGAACCGCTTCCGGCTTCTCTTTCGGCTCGACGGTTTCAGGAAGAGGAGCCGTCTGTTCAGCGGGCTTGCGTGCAAATATGAGCACGACGATGATTATCAGAAGGACGGCGATGATAAGCCCCATGTAGAACAGTTTGTTCTTCAGTATCGCGGGCAGTTGCCGCTTGGGCTTCTCTTCCGGCTCTTCCTCGAGGGGAGCTTCCTCGATTTCCTCCAGTTCCTCTTCGTCATCCTCGTCTTCGAGAAACGGAGCATCGTCCAGGTCGAGTTCGACCTTCTGTGAGGCCTTTGTGGCCTCGGAATCATCCAGTTCCGCTTTCGGTTGCTGGGATGAGTCGGAGGGAGTCGCAGTGTCTTCCGCGCTCTCTTCAGGCTCGTCCGGCACAACCATCAGAAACATATCACCGTCCCATGGAGCCTATGGCTACTGGAAAATCTTGTCGATCTTCTGGCTCATGGTTTCGGGGGTGAACGGCTTGACGATGTAGTTGGACACCTTTGCCTGTACGGCTTCGATGATGTTCTCCTGCTGCGCTTCAGCGGTGACCATCAGGAAGGGCACGTCGGCGTATTCTTCGCTGCCGCGGACCTTGCGGAGCAGTTCGATGCCGGACATGTTGGGCATGTTCCAGTCGGAGACGATGAAGTCGATGTTGTCCTTGTTCAGGACGTCCCATGCGGTGGTGCCGTCATCGGCTTCCACGATGTTCGTGTAGCCGAGCTGGCGGAGAATGTTCTTGATGATTTTCCTCATGGTGGAGAAATCGTCAACGACGAGGATGCGCATGTTGGTATCGGTGCTCATCGATATGCTCCTTTTTTATTCGTTTTCGAATCGTGCCCGGAAGTGAGTCCGGAGTTTCTTGAGTGCTTGTGAGTGTAACTGGGAGACACGGCCTTCGGTGATTTCCATAACCTCGGCGGTCTCCTTCATGTTCAGTTCCTCGCCATAATAAAGAGATATGACCAATTTTTCTCTCGGGGTCAATTCCTCAATGAGATTGGCGACTTTGTCAACTAGTTCCTGAAAGGCTGCGGACTGGTATGGTTCGTCATCAGACTGGCCGTTTCTACTCACCAGATGCTCGTTAAAGGCGTCCAGACTGACGCACATCTGGTTTTGAAGCGCTTCAAGGCCGTGCTGGACCTCTTTTTCGCTCAGTCCCGTGTGGTCGACGAGCTGGTCGCTGGTGGCCGGACGGCCGGTCTCGTGTTCGATCTGGCGCATGGCGTCTTCCAGCACCTTCACTTTCTGCCTGAGTCCGCGCGAGAACCAGTCCATGCGGCGCAGCTCGTCCAGCATGGCGCCCTTGATGCGGTTCTCGGAGTAGGTGTCGAACTTGATGCCGAGCTTGGGGTTGAACTTTCCGAGGGCGTCAAGCAGCCCAAGACTGCCGGCGCTGATGAGCTCTCCGAGCTCAACGCTTTGCGGCAGCTTGGCCTTCATCCTGAGAGCGAGAATACGAATCTTGGGGGCGAAATGGCGCACGAGGTCTTCGCGTTCACGTTCCGTGAACTCGTCCCACGCACGCTCACCCGACTCGAGTTCACGCCACGGATTGCTCCTGGAAGAGGAGCTTTTTCCAGAAGAACTTGATATTGCCATCGGTATTCGGTTCGGCCTTCCAGTTTTCTATGCTGCCAGCGGCCTGAACAATGGCCTGACTGGCGGGACTTCTCGGTGTCGCGTGGCAGAAGGGCACTTGGCTGATGACGCCCTTTCTCACGTTCGGGTCGTACGGGATGAATCCCACGAGATCCAATGATATCCCGTCAAGGAAATGGTCGCAAGCATTCAAAAGCTTTACGTATGCTTCCTTGGCGGCCCGCTTGTCCTTGACCATGTTGACCAGCACACGGAAGCGCTCTACGCCGTGATGCAGCTTGAGCACCTTGATGAGCGCGTAGGCGTCTGTCAGGGACGTGGGTTCCGGGGTCAGGACCAGCAGGCGTTCCTGAACCGCGAGATTGAAATAGAGTACGTTATCGTTGATGCCCGCGCCGGTGTCCACGATGAGGTAGTCGAGGTCGTCGTCGAGGGTATCCATGGCGTCGAGCAGGTCGAGTTTCTGTCCTCTGCTGAGGCTGACCATGTCGCTCACCCCGGAGGAGGCCGGAAGAATCCGGAATCCGTAGGGGGTTTCCATGAGGATTTTGTCCAGCGTCATGTTCTCGTGGAACAGATGGAACATGTTGTATTCCGGCGCAAGGCCGAGAATGACGTCCACGTTCGCCAGTCCGAGGTCGGCGTCAAGAAGCATGACCTTCTTGCCCGACTTGGCGAGCGTGTAGGCAGATTGGTGGAGATATTGGTTTTTCCCACGCCACCCTTGCCGGACGTGACCGAAAGGACCATGGGGAAGTTCGGGTTCATCGGATGGGCGCTCCTTTACTGCTTGTTCCCGGTGCCGGGAAACTGACGCTTGAAGATCAGTCGCCAGAGGCTGTCTCTGTCAGCCGGGGCGATGCTGTTCTTCAGCCCGTTGCCAAACGACAACGCGGAGACCGGCAGACCGGTGGCATGCGCCACGTTCAGTATGGCACCGAATGTACAGGCTTCATCGAGTTTCGTCCAGATAACGCTTGCAAGCTTTGGACATTCATATTTTTTGAGAAACATCTCGTATTGCGGCTGTGCGTAATACGGGTTCAGCACCAGATGCACTGCCACGTCCTCCTCGCTGGAGAGACCCATGATGTCCATCCAGTCGGAGAGGGTCGCTTTTCCATTCATTCCGGGAAGATCGATAAGCATTACGTCGAACTGGGACGCTTCGCTCATGACGTCCCGGCAGTCCTCGCGGGAATTCATCTCCCGGAAGGCCAGTCCGGAGAGGTCCGCGTAGTGCTTGAGCACCATGCGGCCCTTGCCGCGTCCGGAGTCTGCGGAAACGAGGCAGATGCGGGCGTCAGGCCGGTTCTTTTTTTCCTTGAGGGCCAGCCGGATGAGCGCGGACGTCTTGCCGGAGCCGTGAGGACCGGCGAAAGCGTGGATGCGGCGTCGCCACGTGCCGTTGCCGAAAGCCTTGGTGTAGGCCATGCGGTCCATGACCGGCAGGATGGGTGATTCGGGCGATTCGCGCAGGTCGCAGAAAACCTTGAGCAGCACCTCTTCACCAACGCCTTCGCGTTCGAGGTATTCCAGGGCCAACCGCTGCCGGGGCGCCAGCGAGTCGAGGCGCATCTGCGGCTTGAGCAGGGCCATGAGGTGCCCCTTGATCTGGCCCCATTCCTTTTGCCAGCCCACCGCGTCGTTCATGGCGGTGTCAAGAAAGGTATCACGGGTTGCCGCGGCCTGTTGGGTGGGCTGTTCAGCCGCCTTGGGCTTTTGGCCGTGGTCGGGGTCGACGGCGGCGACGACTTCGCAGACGCGTGCGCCTTCTTCGTCCACCGTGCGGTTGGAGAGGATCACGGCGTCGTCACCGAGTTCGGCCTTGACCTTGGCAAAGGCGGCAGGGGTGCTGGCGGCTCTGAATGTCTTCATCTTCATGGCTGGCTCGCTCTGTCAGTTCTACAGGTCTACGGTTGCAACGGCTTCGAGCTGAATGTCCGCCGGAATCTCCGCCTGGGAGATGACCGGAAGCGTCGGAATAAACCGGGTCAGCAGAGTGGCCAGATGCGGCCTGATCTGCGGGGTCGTCAGCAGCACGGGCTGTCCGTCGCTGATGAAGGTGCCTTCGAGGGTCGCGTTGATGTTCTGTATCATCTGCTGCGCGACGCTGGGCTCGAGGGCGAGGTAGCCGCCCTGTTCGACCGGCCGGATGGCGGTGGAGAGCGTCTGCTCCAGATCCGGGGCCATGGTCAGGATGGGCAGGTTGTTGTTCTCGCCCAGATACGGCTTGACGATGGTGCGGCCGAGCTTGGAGCGCACATACTCGGTGAGCTGCTGCGGGTCCTGCGTGGCAGGGCCGTAGTCGCCGAGGGTTTCCACGACCGTGAGCAGGTCGCGGATGGAGACGTTTTCGTCCACGAGGTGCTGGAGCACCTTCTGGACCACGCCGAGGGGCAGCAGGCCGGGAACCAGCGTTTCCACCGCCTTGGGGGCGCGCTTGGAGAGGTTGTCCAAAAGGTCCTGCACTTCCTGCCTGCCGAGGAATTCCGAGAGGTTGCGGCGGAAGACTTCGGTGAGGTGGGTGGCGATGACCGTTGCCGGGTCCACCACGGTGTAGCCTGCCAGCATGGCTTCTTCCTTCTGGGCTTCGGGCACCCAGACGGCCGGAAGATTGAATGCGGGCTCCACGGTTTCCACGCCGTCGATACGGTGCTTGGCATCGCCCGGGTCCATGGCCAGATAATGGTCGATGAGCAGTTCCGCTGTGGCCACCGGGTTGCCCTTGATGAGCACACGGTATTCGCCGGGCTTGAGCTGCAGGTTGTCGCGCAGATGAAGCGAGGGGATGACCACGCCCATGTCCAGCGCGAACTGTCGGCGGATGGAGCGGATGCGGGAGAGCAGGTTGCCGTTCTGGTCTTCGTCCACGAGCGGGATGAGGCCGTAGCCCACTTCCAGCTCGAGTTCGTCCAGCGGCAGCAGCGCCTGCACTTCTTCGGGAGAGTCGAGGGTCGGCATCTCTTCGGCCTTGCCGTTGGAGCTGTCCTTTTCGTCCAGTCCCATGGCTTCCTGCTGGCGGCGGGAGAGCTCGGAGAGTCCGAAGACGATGACGGCCATGAACAGGAACGGCAGGGTGGGCATGCCCGGGACAATGCCGAACACGGTCAGGATGCCGGCCACGAGGCGCAGGGCCTTGTGGTGATAGGTCAGCTGGCCGAGGAATTCTTCGCCCATCTTGGCTTCCGCGGCTGCGCGGGAGACGATGATACCGGCGGAGGTGGAAATGATCAGCGAGGGGATAGTGGAGACCAGACCGTCACCGATTGTCAGCAGAGTGTAAGTCTGGGCCGCGTCCATCCAGGACATGTCCTTCTGGAAGACGCCGATGAAGAAGCCGCCGATGATGTTGACCGCGGTAATGATAAGGCCTGCGGTTACGTCCCCGGAGACGAACTTGCCCGCACCGTCCATTGCGCCGTAAAAGTCTGCTTCGCGGCGAATGTATTCTCGCTGCTGGGTGGCCTCGTCCTCGTCGATCAGTCCCGCGTTGAGGTCGGCCTCGATGGCCATCTGCTTACCGGGCAGAGAGTCGAGGGTGAATCGTGCGGCGACTTCCGCGATACGCGTGGTACCTGTGACGATGACGACCTTGTTCAGGATGAACAGGATCATGAAGATGACCACACCGATGATGTAGTTACCACCGACAACGAACTCACCGAAGCTTTGAATGACCGAACCCGCCGCCGAGGTGCCTTCGTCCCCGTGCAGCAGAATGGTTCGGGTGGTGGCGACGTTCAATGCCAGCCGGAGCATGGTGGTCACCAGCAGGAGTGACGGGAAAATCGAGAACTCCAGCGGACTGGTCATGAACATGGACGTGACCAGCACGGTCAGGCCCAACGATATGCTGACCGTCAGCATGAAGTCGATGAAGGGGGTAGGCACCGGGATCAGCATGACGAACAGGATGACCACAACGCCTGCCGCCAGCATTATGTCGCCCTGCTTGGCGAACTTCTCATAATCGAGGTTCAGGATGCTGCTGGATTCGCTCTGGGACATATTTTTGACACCCCTTGTCTAGGCTGGTTGAGTCGTTTGTCTTGGTGTCGAATCCCCTGAAACTCAGCGTCCTGTCTGGAATTTGTCCAGTTGGGCCAGGATTGAGGCAACTGCCTGAAAGAGTTCCTCGGGGATTGTTTCGCCAATCTCAACCTGCTTATACAAGGCCTGTGCCAGAGGCTTGTTTTCGCGGATGGGAACATTGTTTTCGCGGGCGATGTCCTTGATCATTTCCGCCAGTCTGTCGGCGCCCTTGGCCACCACCATCGGGGCCGGGGCTTCCATGACGTTGTAGCGCAGGGCAACGGCAAAGTGAGTGGGGTTGGTCACGACCACGTCGGCTTTGGGGACTTCTGCCTGAAGACGGTGGGCCATGAATTCCATGAACTTCTGTTGCTGCTTTTGCTTGATTTCAGGGTCGCCTTCGGCCTGCTTTCTTTCGTCCTTGACCTCGTCCTTGGTCATCTTGATTCCTTCCTCGTAGCGCCAGCGCATGAACCAACAGTCGAGGATGGCGATGATGATCATGGGTACCATTGCGTACTTGAGCATCTTGTAGGCCACGGAGAGGATGTATGCCGAGAGCCCTTCCGGAGTCATGTAGAACAGCGGAACGAGGTTGTGCATCTCCTGTTTGATGACGATATACGGGGCAATGCCCACTGCGATCGCCTGCAGGATGCTCCTGCCGAGACGCATGAAAGCCTCGGGACTGAGCATGAGTTTCTTCAGCCCGCTCATCAGGTTGAACACCTTTCCGAACTTTGGCTTCAATGGAGTAAAGGTCCAGAGATGGCCGACCTGCAGGCGTTCCGAAAGGAAGGCAATGAAAGCCATGATTATCATGACGGGCAGGACCATCTTCGCCAGCACGACAGAACCCCATTTGAAGAGTTCATAGACTTTCGGCTGGTCCAGCTCGCTGATGAAAATGAGCTTTGTGAATGTGTGTTTAAAGGTATTGGTCAGCCCTGTGTAGAAGTATTCGAATAGGGCGCGAACCGTGAAAACGCCGGCCACGAGGACAAGGGTCTTGGTCAACTCCTGTCCTTTTGGGACGTTGCCTTTGTTGCGCTGCTTGTTGCGCTGTTTCGGGGTCGCCTTCTCTGTTCTGCTCGGATCTTTTGCCATGGTCAGATTCCGGCTCCGAGCCTGAGTATGTTGTTGAAGAGGGCGTCCATGCCGCGGATGAAGTCGGCTACATACCGGGCCAGAATGCCGAAGACGAAGGTAAGGAAGATAAAGCCAACGGTGATCTTGATGGGCAGGCCGACAACGAGGATATGCATTTGAGGTGCGGCGCGGGCAATGAGCGCGAGAGCAAGGTCGACGATGAGCACCGCGCCGAGCACCGGAGCGGCGATTCTGATAGCCAGCGTATACATGAGTGAGGAGAACGAGAAAATCTGGTTTGCCATGTCGGACGTGAGCAACAGCCCACCGGGCGGGATGAATTCAAAACTCTGGCCGATGGCCTTGAGCAGATACAGGTGCCCGTTGAGGGTGAGGAAGGTGAGCATGGTGCACATGTAAAGGAAGTGCGCAGTTACCGCCTCGTTGACGCCGGTGATCGGGTCCATGACGTTGACCATGGCAAATCCCATCTGGAACCCGATGATGTGTCCGCCGGTCTGCACGGCGGCGATGAGAATGCGGACCATCATGCCGAGGATCAGGCCGAGCAGCACTTCGCCGAGCACGAGCACAAGCAGTTCCCAGGGGCTGGCTGGCATCATGGAACCGGGGAACGAAAGCTGCGGCCAGACCGCAAAGGTCAGCACAAGCAGGAGCGCCGCCTTGACGGTTTTCGGAATGGAGCGGCCTCCGAAGAAGGGGAGCAGGTATAACACGATGCTGATCCTGAGAAACGTCAGAATCAGGCTGAGCATGTCATCTGCGCTAAAATGAAAAATATCCATTCCCGAAACCTAAGCAAAAGGTGGGCCACGCCCGTTTTTTTCAGGCGGGCCGTCCCGCTGTTGCGGGGCGTATACGAATACGGGCCCCCCGGCATGAAGCATCGGAGGGCCCGTTGATGTCGAGTCTGTCTGGCCTTAGTTCAGGATGAACTTCATTGGGTTCACCGCAACTTCGGCCTTGCGCACTTCGTAGTGCAGGTGCGGGCCGGTGCTGCGGCCCGAGTTGCCCACGTATCCGATGAGTTCCCCGCGGGTCACTTCCTGGCCCTGTTTCACGGCACTGCGCTTCATGTGCGCGTAACGGGTGACGGTGTTGCCGCCGTGATACAGCTTGACCTGAACGCCGTAACCGTCGTGCCTGTTGCCGGAAAGAATCACCTTGCCCTTTGCGGGGGCGTAGATGGGAGTGCCCGGAGGGGCGGAAATGTCGATGCCGGGATGGTGCTCGCGCTTGCCCGTGAAGGGAGAGGTTCGCCAGCCGAAGGGAGACGTCACCCAACCGGTGGTGGGCCAGATGGAAGGGGTCGATTCGAGCAGGTCGTTCTTTTCGCGAAGCTGCGCCAGAATCTCCTGCTGTTTGACCTCTTCGAGGCGGGCTTCCACATTCAGCTGCTTCAGGAAGCTGTGCATCTTTCTGGCGAGCAGCTCCTGACGGTAAAGCGGCAAGTAGCCGTTGGAAAATGTTTCGCTTTGAATGCCGCCCTTGGGGGTGACGGTCTGACTGCTGTCCTGATCGAGGTCGATCATGACGCGCAGCTTGGAATCGAAGTCGTGAATGCGGCTGAGGCTCTTTTGCAGTGCTCCGAGCTTTTGTGCCAACCCGAGCAACTGTGTTTTTTGTTCATGGATCGTTTTTTCGGCAAGGCTGAGACTCTTTTCAACCTTCATGCTCTGCGCATAGCGTTGCCACAGAAAGACATTTCCTGCGGCCATGCCTGCAAAGAGGAAGATGAACAAGAGGAACACCCCGCCGCGCAGTCCTACTTTACGGCAGGTTCCCTGTTTGTCCTTGAAAATAACGATATGGTACTTTTTGAACAGCATTGAGCGCTCACGTCCATTGCAGTTTAGTGTTTTGGGCATAAAAAGCCACTACCCACGGATAGTCTAGACTTCTCATGTTGTCAACCCTGATGGGCGGGAAATCCTCTGTTTCCAAGGACATTCCCACCGATTACAGGTCGATTCCGAAGCGGGTGACGGCGTTGAAAACGTTGCTGCGAATCCGCTTGTCTCCGTGCCAGCGCTGTTCAAGCCATCCCATGACATCGTCCCGCCGGGTGCTGCCGTTTGACGGGCAGACGTTTTCCCATATGGGAAGTTCCCATTGTTTCGCGGCTTTGATGACGGTTTTCTTCTCAAGGAGCATGGTCGGGCGGATGACTTTCAGTTTGCCGCCGAAGAAGTCTTCACATGCTGACATTCCTTCGGCCCGGCCATTCTGAAATATGTTCATGAAAAAGGTCGCAACGTTGTCATCCGCGTTATGCCCGAGCGCGAGGTGCGTAAGGTTGTATTGGTCGCAGAGTTCAAAAAGCCGTTTCCTGCGGTTCCATGCGCACAGGAAGCAGGGTGACTTTTTCCGGTTCTCTTCGGAGTGGGCCCGTGGGCCGAAGTCCGTGAGTTCGATGTGCGAGGCCATGCCGTTTTTCGCGCACCAATCGATCAGGGGTGCGTGGCTTTCCGGCTCGAAGCCGGGGTTGATGTGCAGAGCCATGATTTCCACGTCGAACGGCATGATCGCCTGACGGATGAGCATGACCTTGAGCAGCAGGAAGCTGTCGACCCCGCCGGAGGCGGCGATGCCGATGCGGGCGCCCGGCCGGACCATGTCCAGCCCCTGCATGAGTTTGCCGGTTGCCTTTACGCATTGGTTCTGCGCATAGGAGAGTTTGCCCCATGAGCCCATTGTGGTATACCTCCTTGACGAGAGTCGGAAAGGGCGTGGTAGTCGATTTGTTCTTGACTTGCAAGGTCCGTGGGGGTATTGGATTCGCTTCCCGGAAGCAACGGGAAGACGGCTCGGCAGCCCCGATTGCGAGGGGCTGTTTTTTTTGCCCATCCCCTTGTCCTAAGGCGTAAGGAGCGAGTCCTTTGAAAAGGATCGGTCTGACACTGACCATACTCATCCTGGCCGTTGCGGCATTGATCGTAGCGGGGGGATATCATTTTCTCGTGTCCGTAGACCGCGCGGGAGGCGTTGATAACTGGCTCTCCGTGGAGTCGGCAGACGTTACCGCCGTGGTCATCGACGGCCCGCACGGGGTTTTTCGCATTGAACGCGACGGCGACGGCTGGAATGCCGTGCGCGGCAATGTCCGCACCCGTGCAGACATCACACGCGTCAAATCCCTGCTTGATGCGCTGAACAACAGCCGTTCCGTTTCCGCAGACAGTGAGCCCGTGGCCGGTAAGCTCGGTTTCGGCCTTGATGACCCTTCGGCAAAGCTGACGCTCATTCTTGAGGGTGACGGCCGCATCCAGTTCAGGTTCGGCTCGCTTGATACTGCCATGGAACGCGTCTATTTTTGGACCAATGTCCGGGGCGGAGGCATCTATCAGGCCGATGCAGCCAGCCTGCGCTTTCTGGATAAGCCGCTGTCCTATTTTGAGGATCTGCGGCTATTGCCGCACATGTCTCTGGATGACGTGAAGAGCGTGCAGCTCGTCATGCGGTACGGCGCCGGGTGGAAGCTCGTGCGCGAGGGCGAGGAATTCGTGTTCGAATTGCCGGGATACCTCAAGGGCAAGCCCGCTTCGCTGCCCGAGGTGCGTCTTTATGTAGAATCCCTGTCGCAGATTCGTGCTGGCAGGTTGTTGCCCGGTGAAAGCGTCCCCGACCGACATCCGCACCTGACCGTGCTGGTGGAAGCGGAAAAGGGCGATCCCGAGCGGTTGGACCTCTATCGGGGAATCGGCTCCGCACCGTTCCTCGGCATGTCGTCATGGCAGCCGGTTTCGTTTGATCTGGATAGAACTGTGGTTTCCCAGATCGTGCGCACGCCGTTCGACATGCAGGGCCGCCGTGTGGTCGATCTCGAGATCGGCAAGATTCACAGCGTTGCGCTGACGTTCGACAACGTGACCCGCGTGGCGCAGCGCACCGAGAAGGGCTGGAGCGAGCCTGCAGGTGAAAATGACGTCATGGGCATTGACATGTCCCTCTGGCGACTTAATGAAATGAAGTTCGAGGCGATGCCGCTTGAGCGGATATCCGGGGAACTGCGCGAGTCCATGATTTGCGTCCTGCGGGACGAAAACGGCGAACCGCTCGCGTCCCTGTATTTTTATCAGGACCCCAGCCTGCCCGAAGGCCAGATATGGCTTCGCAACGGCGGGGGACTCTATTATCCCGTTCCGAGTCAGATCGTCGAGGACTTGCGCGGGTTGTTTCCTGCGCGCGGCACGGCCTCTGGTCGTCCGGACGCATAACAGACAGGAGAAAACGAACAATGGCAAGAATCACCGTTGAAGATTGTCTTGCACAGGTCAGCAACCGCTTCCTGATCACCCAGATGACCATCAAGCGTGTCAAACAGTACCGCGAAGGTTACCAGACTCTGGTGGACTCCAAAAACAAGGAAAACGTCACCGCGCTGCGTGAAATCGCTGCCGGAAAAGTGCTGCCTGAACGGCCGCTCGATGAAATCGAGCACGCCATCGAGGCCGATCAGGACGACGCATAGCTGTACGGCGGCTCCGACTCTGCGACCGTTCGTGCGCCACGCCGTGCATGAGCGGTTTTCGCGTTGGACACGCTGAATCGGCAAAAAACGAACGAAAGCATCAGGCTGAGAGGGCATGAGCAAACGCTGTTATTACGAGATCCTTGGCGTCTCCCGGGAATGCTCCGGGGATGAAGTCAAGTCGGCCTACCGCAAGCTGGCCTTCAAGTATCATCCCGACCGGAACCCCGACGATCCAGAAGCCGAGGAAAAATTCAAGGAAGCAGCCGAGGCCTACGAAGTGCTCGGCAACAGGGAAAAGCGCGAGCGCTATGATCGCTTCGGCCATGAAGGCGTGGCCGGAAACGGCTTCGAAGGGTTCAGCAACACCGAAGACATCTTTGGCGCGTTCAGCGACATCTTCGGCGAATTCTTTGGATTCAGCTCCGGACGTCGCGGCGGCGGCAACCGTCCCCGTGCGGGCGCGGATCTGCGCTACAATCTGAGCGTCTCCTTCCGCGACGCGGCCAAGGGCACCGAAGTCGACATCACCCTGCCCAAGGATGTGCCCTGTTCCGAGTGCGATGGAAGCGGCGCTGCTCCGGGAACCTCTGCGGAAACCTGCCCCGAATGTCACGGCTCCGGCCACATCGAGCAGGCGCAGGGCTTTTTCCGAATCGCTGTCGGTTGCCCCCGCTGTCACGGCAAGGGCAAGATCATCACCACCCCCTGCGACAACTGCCACGGGCGCGGCTCGGTCATCGAGGACCGCGAGCTGAGCGTGCGCATCCCGGCAGGAGTTGACAACAACTCCCGCCTGCGCCTGCGCGGCGAAGGCGAAATGGGCGAGAATGGCGGCCCCCCGGGCGACCTCTACGTCGTCGTTCAGGTGGAGCCGGACGAGATTTTCGAACGGCAGGGAACCACGCTGATTCTCCAGCAGGACATTACCTTCGTGCAGGCTACTCTCGGCGACCGCATCGAAGTCCCCACCCTGGATGACCCCATCAATTTCGATATCCCCAAAGGCACGCAGGGCGGCGAGGTATTCCGACTTCGCGGCCTCGGCCTGCCGCATCTCGGTAGCCCCCACAAGGGCGATCTGCTCGTTCAGGTCAAAGTGCTCACCCCCCGCAAGCTCACAAAGCGGCAGGAAGAACTGCTCCGCGAGTTTCAGGAGATCGAGGACAACAAACCCATGAAGCGTGCCAAGGACTTCTTCAAAAAAGCCAAAGACAGGGTCATGGGTGAATAGCATGGCAGGCGGTTTTTCCCACATGGACGCTGACGGCAATGCCCGCATGGTGGACGTTTCCGACAAGGGCGAGACCAAACGCGTGGCCGTTGTTCGCTGTCGCGTCCAACTGAACGAAGAAACCTTCGACATGCTCGTGCGCGACGCGCTGCCCAAAGGCGATGTGCTCGCTACAGCAAAGATCGCGGGAATCATGGCCGCCAAGCAGACCCACAACCTCATTCCCATGTGCCATCCGCTGCCGGTCAACTACGCGGACGTGCGTTTCGATGTGCGCGAAGAGGACCACACCGTCGGCATTGAGGCCGAAGTCCGCACCACCGGCAAGACCGGAGTCGAGATGGAAGCGCTCGTGGCCGCCCAGATCGCGGCGGCGACCATGTACGACATGTGCAAGGCCGTCCAAAAAGATATCGTCATCGACGAATGCAAACTGGTCTACAAGTCCGGCGGCAAATCCGGCACCTTCAAAAACGGCTGGTCTCCGGCCTGATTCGAATGACTATTGGTATTAAAAAGCCCGTCTTCTGGCGGGCTTTTTTGTT
>NZ_BBCB01000019.1 GCF_001311825.1 Salidesulfovibrio brasiliensis JCM 12178
CTGAGGGGAAGGGAAGAGGGGAACCGCTTTTTGCAAAAAGGGGTTCCCCTCTTCCCTTCCCCTCAGCCGCCGGAGGCAAAAAAAGACCCCGAGGTTTTGCCTCGGGGTCTTGGTGTTTTTTATGCGGCAGAGGGGTTAGCCCTCGGAGCGTTCCGCCTTGAGTGCGTTGAGAAGCACTTCGTCGAGGGTGGGGTGCGGGAAGATGGTGTTGTGGATGTCGTCGGGAGTCCATCCTTCCTGCACGATCATGGTTGCGGGCGTGGTGAGCCGTGAGGCGTCGTGGCCCACGGCGGTGACGCCGACGACCTTGTTCTCAAGCCAGACCACTTTGCAGAAGCCTTGTGTGGCGGCGTGGGACTGGGCGATGGGGTTGCCGGCAAAGGCGAACTTGGAGGTTTCGCAGCTTTTGCCTTGTGCCTTGAGTTCTTCGGGCATGAGGCCGACGCGCATGGTTTCGGGCGAGCCGTAGAGGACGCTTGGGATCGGACCGGGCGCGTAGGGCGTGTCGATTTTTCCGGCCACGCGGCTGGCGACGTAGTGGGCCTGATGGCTGGCGGCGTGCGCAAGCTGGATGCGGCCGTTGACGTCGCCCACTGCGTAGATGCCGGGGGCTGCTTCGAGGTAGTCGTTCACCGTGACGTTTCCGCGTTCCAGCGTGACGCCGAGGGCTTCGAGGCCGAGTTTGTCGGAGACGGGACCGCGCCCGACGGCCACGAGGGCCTTTTCGGCTTCGATGACGTCGCCGCCGTCGAGGGTGAGCACGGCCTTGCCGTTTTCGGTCTTGACGGACTGGACGCGCACGCCGAGGCGGATGTCCCATTTCCAGCGCTTGAAGATGGAGCGCAGGGCCTTGGAGACTTCCGGGTCCTCAAGGGGCGCGACGCGGTCCATGGCGTCAACCACGGTGATTTTCGCGCCCATGCGGTGGGCGGCCTGAGCCATTTCGAGGCCGATGTAGCCTGCACCGACGACGATGAGGCTTTCGGGCATGGCCGTCATTTCGAGGAATCCGTCCGAGTCGACAACGCAGTCGTTGTCCGGTTCGAGGCCGGGGAAGAAGGTCGGCTTGGAGCCGGTGGCCACGAGAATATTCTCGCAGTCGAGCTCCTTGGTGCCTTCCTCGGTTTCCACGACGACCTTGCCTTTTTCCGGGACGGTTCCGGTGCCGGTGAAGAGGTCCACGCCGAGCTGCTTGAGGCGCTGGGCCATGGCCTTTCTGGTGCCGGCTATGAGTTTTTCCTTGCGGGCGGCAAGCGCGGCATAGTCCACGGTGATGCTGCCGTCCGCAACTTTCATTTTCTTCTGGGCCGAGAGTTCCTCGATGGCCGAAGTGGCGCCGAGGATTACCTTGGTTGGGATGCAGCCCCGGTTGAGGCAGGTTCCGCCGAGGTCGCGCTTTTCCACGAGCGCGACCTTGATGCCGAATCCGGCAGCCTCTGTGGCGGCGTCGTAGCCGCCCGGGCCTGCGCCGATGACAACGAGATCGTAGGTCATGCTAGTCCTCGACAAGGTCCTGTGTCAGTTGCATGGCGCGCGCCGCCTGCGTCTCGTCGAGACGGGTGACGGGCAGGGTAACGGGGCACTGCTGCACGGCTTCGGGGTTTGCCTCGGCCTCTTCGGCGATGGCGATGAGGTCATCCACGAAGTGGTCCAGCGTGGCCTTGCTTTCGGTCTCCGTGGGCTCGACCATGATGCACTCCTTGACGATCAGCGGGAAGTACACGGTGGGCGCGTGGTGGCCTTTGTCGAGCAGCGCCTTGGCAATATCGAGGGCGCGCACGCCTTTTTCCGCCTGACGAACCGCGCTGGCGACGAACTCGTGCATGCAGATGCGGTTGTAGGGGATCTCGAAGTGGTCTTCGAGGCGCTTGCGCATGTAGTTGGCGGCCAGCACCGCGTTTTCGGAGGCGCGGGACAGGCCCTGCTTTCCGAGGCGCAGCATGTAGGCGTAGGCTTTGAGGTAGACGCCGAAGTTGCCGTAGAAGGGCGCCACGTAGCCGATGGATTTCGGGTAGTCGTAGTTCAGGGCGAACTGGCCGTCTTCGAGCTTTTCCACGCGGGAGATGGGCAGGTATGGCTCGACGCGTTCGGACACGCCGACCGGGCCGGAGCCGGGGCCGCCGCCGCCGTGCGGGGTGCCGAAGGTCTTGTGCAGGTTGAGGTGCACGATGTCGAAGCCTGCGTCGCCCACGCGCATCTGGCCCATGATGGCGTTGAGGTTTGCGCCGTCGTAGTAGAGCAGGGCGTCGACCTCACGCAGCATGGCCACGATTTCAGGCAGGTGCTTCTCGAACAGGCCGAGGGTGTTGGGGCAGGTCATCATCATGCCCGCCACTTCGTCGTCGAGGACTTCGCGCAGGGCTCCCGGGTCAACGATGCCGTCGCGGGACTCGATGGAGACGACGTCGTATCCGGCCACTGCGGCCGAGGCCGGGTTGGTGCCGTGGGCGGAGTCGGGGACGATGATCTTGGTCTTCTTGTTGCCCTTGTCCTTGTGGTAGGCGGCCATGAGCATGACGCCGGTCAGCTCGCCGTGCGCGCCCGCCATGGGGTGCAGGGTGTAGGAGTGCATGCCGGTGACTTCGCAGAGAAGTTGCTCGGTCTCGTACATGACCTCGAGCGCGCCCTGGCAGAAGCGGCCCGCGCCCTGAAGCTGGGGCATGACCGGGTGCAGCCGGGTGAAGCCCGGCAGCGCGGCAACCTGCTCGGTGAACTTGGGGTTGTACTTCATGGTGCAGGAGCCGAGCGGATAGAAGTTTCCGTCCACGCCGAAGTTGCGCTGGGAGAGCTTGGTGAAGTGGCGCACCACGTCCAGCTCGCCCGCGCTGGGCAGACCGGCTTCGTTCTCGCGCAGCAGTTCGCGGGGGATGTATGCCTCTTCGCCGATGCCGTCGCAGGGCCAGCAGCCTTCGCGGCCGGGTACGGATTTTTCGAATATGGTCTTCATTACTTCATCGCCCCCTTCATCATCTCGACGAACACGCCGATCTGTTCTTCCGTGGTCTTTTCGGTGCAGGCCAGCAGCAGGCCG
The DNA here is from genome assembly GCF_001311825.1 of Salidesulfovibrio brasiliensis JCM 12178. Lineage (GTDB taxonomy): Bacteria > Desulfobacterota > Desulfovibrionia > Desulfovibrionales > Desulfovibrionaceae > Pseudodesulfovibrio > Pseudodesulfovibrio brasiliensis. The sequence continues at coordinate 3,032 of NZ_BBCB01000019.1, forward strand.
TTTTCCAGCCCTTCATAGTAGCGGCCCAGCGGGAAGCCCGGGATGAAGCCCTTGTCGGACATTTTGCCGACGAGGTCGTAGGCCGGGACGGGCAGGGTCACGGCGAATTCATTGCCGAAGGAACCCTTGGTGAGCATCTCCACGCCGTCAATGGCGGTGAGACGGTCTGCCAGCTGGTGTGCGCGCTCAATGGACAGGCGCGCGGCGCGGCGCAGGCCCTGCTCGCCGAGGGCGCACATGTGCACGAGGGCACGCAGGGCGCACAGCGACTGGTTGGAGCAGATGTTGGAGGTGGCCTTCTGGCGGCGGATGTGCTGCTCGCGGGCTGAAGGGTCAGGACGTAGCCGGTGCGGCCTTCGGTGTCCTGCGTGCGGCCGACGATGCGGCCGGGCATCTGGCGCACCATCTTCTTGGTGCAGGTCATGATGCCGAGGTACGGGCCGCCGAAGGAGAGGGGCATGCCGAGGCTCTGGCCTTCGGCCACGGCGATGTCCGCGCCCATGTCGCCGGGCGTCTTCAGAAGGGTCTGAAGCACCGGATAGGAGGAAATGATGGAGACTGCCTTCTGTTCGGCGGCTGCCTTGAAGAGTTCGGTGAAGTCGTTGACCGAGCCGAAGAAGTTCGGGTTCTGGACCATGACTGCCGCGGTGTCCTTGTCGATGGCTGCCTTGATGCCTTCGATGTCGGTCATGCCGTCCTTGTGCGCGACGGTGACGAACTCCAGATTCAGGTTCGAGGTGTAGGAGTCGAGCATGACCCGGTAGATCGGGTTCAGGGCTTCGCTGACCACCACCTTGCGGCGCTTGGTCTTGCGGACCGCCATCATGAGGCCTTCGTAGAGGGCGGTGCCGCCGTCGTAGACCGAGGCGTTGGCGCAGTCCATGCCGAGCAGGCGACAGACCGCGGTCTGGTATTCGAAGATGGCCTGCAGGGTGCCCTGACTGGCTTCGGGCTGGTAGGGCGTGTAGGCGGTGTAGAACTCGCCGCGCATGGTCAGGGCGTCGACGGTGGCCGGGATGTAGTGGTCGTAGAACCCGGCGCCGAGGAAGCTGACCTTGTCGGTGGCGTTGCGTGCGGCCATGGCTTCCAGACGCATGAGCACGTCCATCTCGCTCAGGCCTTCGGGGATGTCGAAGCTTTTGGGGCGCAGGTCCTCGGGAATCTCCGCGAAGAGTTCCTCCATGGAGGACACGCCGATGGTGTCGAGCATTTCCCGGACTTCATCCGGGGTATGGGGAACGTAAGGCATGGTTGGCAATCCTTGTGAAAAGTCGAAGGGCGGCCCGCAAGGAACCGCCCTGAAAAGAAGCTCTAGTGATCTTCGGAGTCAAGCTGGGCCTGATAGCCGTCGGCGTCCATGAGCCTTCGGGCTCGCCATTGATCTTCAGCTTGATGATCCAGCCCTTGCCGTAAGGGTCTTCGTTGATCTGTTCCGGAGCGTCTTCGAGCGCTTCGTTCACTTCGATGACTTCACCGGCCACGGGCGCGTAGATTTCGCTTGCGGCCTTCACGGACTCCACAGAGCCGAACTCGTCGCCCTGTTCAAAGGTGTCGCCGACTTCCGGCACTTCCACGAACGTCAGGTCGCCCAACTGCTCCTGAGCGAACTGGGTGATGCCGACGGTGGCGGTGTCGCCTTCGATGAGAACCCACTCGTGGGATTTGGCGTACTTGAGTTCCTTGGGGATCATGGGGCTTCCTCCTTCTATTGATATGAATAAGATGGTTGACCGAGTTTGCTGCTACCTAGCATTCTCCACCATTCATGAAAACTGTTAAAATATTGACAAGTTTCATTTTTCAAAAAAAGTGCGGCAGCGCTGTGTCAACATAATGACAAAAGCGTGCATGGCCTTTGGATCGTATGGGTTTGCAGTATACGCGTTGGTGGCTGCGGGCACCTCCGGTGTGGGTCTTATGTGAAAATTTTCATCATATGATGTTACTTTTAGTGTTGACAGTGGCACATTGGGGCGATAGAAAAAGGACATGACGCACGGTGAACTTCGTATAAACAGCGCCAACAGGGTTGAGGCAAGCGTGGGCGGCAGGCATTGGCTGCTGGACCGCGAGGCCGATCTTGAGACCCTCTGGGACCGCATGGACAACGATGCGCTGGACGAGGATGAACGGCTTCCCTACTGGGCCGAGGTATGGCCCGCGAGTCTGCTTCTCGGCGAATGGCTGGTGAGAAACCGTGATATGGTGGCCGGGAAGCGGTGTCTCGACGTGGGCTGCGGGCTCGGCCTGACCGCCATGATCGCCGCCGACCTCGGGGCGCGAGTACTGGCTTTTGATTACGTGCCCGAGGCGCTGGCTTACGCCCGTCACAACGCCGAACTCAATGGCGTGCCCCAGCCGCTCTGGACGGTCATGGACTGGCGGTTTCCCGCGCTGCCCCAAGGGGCTTTCGAGTTCATCTGGGCCGGGGATGTACTCTATGAAAAACGATTTTTCGAGCCGCTCACCGCGCTCTTTCGTCATGCGCTTGCGCCCGGCGGAAGGATATGGGTGGGCGAGCCGGTCCGCACGGTCTCCCGCCCCGTGTGGGACGATCTTGAGCGGGAAGGCTTTGTGCCCCGGAAGCTGACCACGGAGAAAGTGGCGCTCTGCGGACAGGAGCCAACGGTGAACCTTTGGGAAATACGTCTGCCGGAAGGCTGAAGCATCTGGTGGACAAGGGAATATCACGCGTCGGTTGATCCGGCGCACCGGGCGCAGGCGTCCGGCAATCAACAGAAGGAGAGAACCGACCATGGGCAAGACAATCCGATTCGGCGTGTCACTTGACTCAGACCTGCTGCACAAGTTCGACAAGCTCTGCGACGACCGCAGCTACCAGACCCGGTCCGAGGCCATCCGCGACCTGATCCGCAAGGCGCTCGTGGAGCGCGAGTGGGAGGACGCTGAAGGCGAGCTGGCCGGAACGCTGACCCTCGTCTACGACCATCACAGCAGCGGTCTGACCCAGAAGCTGACCGAAATACAGCACGACGCGCACGACGTCATCCAGACCACCATGCACATCCACCTCGACCATCACAACTGCCTTGAGGTGATCGTGCTCAAGGGCGACGCCGTGACAATCAAGAACCTCGGCCAGAAGCTTATCTCCACCAAGGGGGTGAAACACGGCGAACTGGCCCTGACCACCACCGGAAAGGATCTCATCTGATGAGTGCTCCCATGCAGGACGTACAGCGTGACCCGGCGGACATCGACATGTCCATCGACCGGGTCGGGGTCAAGGGCCTGACCATGCCGCTCATCGTGCGCCACAGGGAGAAGGGCATCCGCCACACCGTGGCCAAGATCGACCTTTCCGTGGACCTGCCCGGTGTCTTCAAGGGGACGCACATGAGCCGGTTCATCGAGGCCCTCGAAGGGTGCGAGGAGTTCGACTACAACTCCTTCAAGGGACTGCTCGCCGACATTGCCGAGCGCCTTGAAGCCCAGAGCGCCCACTGTCGGTTCCGGTTCCCCTACTTCTTGCGGCAGGAGTCGCCCAGCAGCGGGGCCAGCGCCATGATGGACTATGACTGTCAGGTGGACGGCGAGCTCAAGGACGGCAAGCTGACCTTCACCCTCGGCGCGGACGTGCCGGTCATGACCGTGTGCCCGTGCTCCAAGGCGATATCCAGCGAGGGAGCGCACAGCCAGCGGGCCATCGTCCGGGTGCGCTGTCGCTTCACCGGGTTCCTCTGGCTGGAGGACATCATCGCCATTGCCGAGAAGTCCGCCTCGTCGCCGGTGTACTCGCTGCTGAAGCGCGAGGATGAGAAGTACGTGACCGAGGCCGCGTTCGCCAACCCGTGCTTTGTGGAGGATGTGGTCCGAAACTGTGCCAAAGGGCTGGCCGAGCACGAGCAGATCGAGTGGTTCCGGGTCGAAGTGGAGAGCTTCGAGTCCATCCACAACCATTCCGCGTTCGCGGTTATTCAGAGCGACTGATCGTTCGGCTTTTTGACCGAGAGATAAAAAAGACCGGGAAGGCATGCCTTCCCGGTCTTTTTTGGGTCTGTAATGGTGGCGGCTACATTTCCAGCCGGACCTTTTCGGGGCTCAGTTTGTTTTCCAGATGCTTGGAGTAGCGGCTCATGGCGTAGCAGCACAGGAAGTAGAGCACCGCGATGGTGGTGTAGATCTCAAAGGGGTAGAGCATCAGGCGGTTGTTGATGGAGTAGGCCGCCGTGGTGAGCTCGGTGACGCCGATGATGTAGGCCAGCGAGGTGTCCTTGAACGCGGCGATGAACATGCCCACGATGGCCGGGAGCATTTGTTTGAGGGCCTGCGGAAGGATGATCTTCCGCATGGTCTGCAGGTAGCTCAGACCCGTGGACTTGGCGGCCTCGACCTGACCGGGCGGGATGTTCTCGATGCCGCCGCGCACGATCTCGGCGATGTAGGCGCCGAAGAACACGGTCATGGCCCATGTGGCGCTCCAGAACACGCCGATCTGGGTCTTGATGATGATGGGCAGGAAGAAATAGACCCAGAAGATGACGATGATGAGCGGGTTGCCGCGAATCAGCTCGATGTAGACGAGACAGGGAATGCGAATGGCGTTGTTCTTTGCCGTGCGGCCCATGCCCACCAGCAGGCCGATGAAGAAACTGACACTGATGGAGAACGCGGCCATGAAGATGGACATGGACAGACCGCCGAGTCCCCAGAGCGGTTCGGTGCTGCCGCCGTTGGGAAAGCGCCAGATGAGCAGCGCGCGCAGGTTGTCCCAGATGACCTGAAAGTTGAAGGAGGCCACGCCCTTGACGACCTGATAGCCGAGGTACAGAAGCGCCATGACAAAAAGCGTCTTGGAGCCATTGACCGTGATCTTCCAAAGGGTGGACTTTGAGCGGTGCATGAACTCCTGAAAGGGAGTGAGCTGCTTGCCGCCCTGACGGGGACGCATCATCCTGCGTAGCGGGCGTGCGAAGAGTTCCCATGCCCAGCCGAAGGGCATGAAGACCATGTCTGCGATTTTGCGGGCCAGCGGTTTTTTGCCTGCGGGGATGATCTTGAGCTTCATGTTCACGAGGTTCATGAAGCTGGCGATGATGAGCGAAAGTGTAAGATAGATGGCCGTGGCCGCGGTGGTGGCCTCGAACCCGGAGTAGGTCAGGGATTCGACCTCCTGCATGGACCAGCAGACTTCGGCGACGCGAGGGTCATGGCCAGCGAGGAGTTCTTCATGTTGTTCAGAAATTCGGAGCCGAGCGGCGGAATGATCTCGCGGAAGGCCAGCGGCAGGATGATCTTGCGAAGCGTCTGGCCGAAGCTCATGCCGGACGAGTAGGCGGCTTCGAGCAGCCCCTTGGGAATGGACTGCATCCCGGCGCGGATGATTTCGGCCATGAATGCGGAGGTGAAGATGCCGAGGCCGATGGTTGCTGCCCAGAACTCGAAATTCAGGGCGAAGAGCTTGAAGCGAATCTCTTCGGGGAAGGCGTTGGGCAGCGCGAAGTTCCAGAAGAAGAGCTGGACCAGAAGCGGAGTGTTGCGGAAAAATTCGACGTAGGCGGTGGCAAAGCCGTACACGGGCTTGAACTTGGACAGTCGTGCAAGGCCGAACAGCGTGCCGAGGCCGATGGCGATGGCCGCCGAGTACAGGGAAATGGAGATGGTCAGGCTCAGGCCGTTGAGCATGAGCTTGCCCATGTGCCCGTATTCCTCGGTCTCGTTGATCAGTATCCCCCAGTCGAACTCGTAGTTGAACTGGAAGATGAAGCCGAAATAGTAGACGGCAAGGCTGAGAATAGCCAGCAGGGTCGCATTCTGGACCCAGGTTTTTTCGAATAGTCGATTCAGCATTGTCTCTTCTTCAGGGACGAGCCCCGGGACAAACGTCCCGGGACTCGGTTTTTACAGGCTCGGATGCAGCCTAGGGCCACATTTCGATCTTGGAGGTCAGGGGGAAGGGGGTCTCGGAATCCGGACCGAACCACTTCATGTAGATGGTCTTGTAGGTTCCGTCCTTCCAGATGTCCTGAATGGCGAAGTTGATGGCGTCGCGCCACTTGGAATCGTCTTCGGGCAGGCCCACGCCGTAAGGCTCGTCGGAGATGAATTCGCCGACCAGCTCGTATTTGCCGGGGGTCTTGGCGGCAAGGGCGATGAGCAGGGTGGAGTCGGTGGAGATGGCCTGAACGCGGCCCTGACGCAGGGCTTCGAACATTTCGACTTCGTTCTGGTAGCCGATGACCTGGGGATTGTTGTCGCCCAGAGACTTCAGGTACTTCTTCACGTTGATGATGGAAGTGGTGCCCTGCATGGAGCCGATCTTCTTGCCGGCGAGGTCCTTCGGGGCCTTGATGGTGCCGACCGGGGCGAGGAACTTCTGGCCATCGAAGAAGTAGGTGATGGAGAAGTCGATCTTTTCGTCACGGACGCGCTTGTGGGTCATGTTGGAAAGAACCATGTCGACCTTCGGCGGAGTGGTCTGCACGAAGGAGATGCGGGTCTTGTTGTTGACAACGACCGGCTCGAGCTTCACGCCGAGGCGCTTGGCGATTTCCTTGGCCATGTCCATGTCGAAGCCGACCCATTCGTTCTTGTCGTTGATGAAGCCGAAGGGCTTGCCCTTGTTGGAAATGCCCGCACGAACGACTTTGTCGCCCATCACACGGTCGAAGGTGGGACCGGCGAAGACCATGCTGGCCGCGATCATCAGCATGGCGGCGGAAAGCGCCATGATTTTGAGAATACGCATAACCTCTCCTTGTTGTGGTTAAAACCGAAAAAGACCCCCCGGACATCCGGCCCGAAAGATCGTTATTCGCTAGTGGCTGAGTATCTTGCTCAGGAAGTCCTTTGTACGGTCGCTCTGCGGGTTGTGGAAGAACTCCTCGGGGGTGTTCTGTTCCACCATCGCACCCTCATCCATGAAGATGACCCTGTCGGCGACCTCGCGGGCAAAGCCCATCTCGTGGGTGACGCAGACCATGGTCATGCCCTCGCGGGCGAGCGACTTCATGACGTCGAGAACCTCGTTGATCATTTCCGGGTCAAGGGCGGAGGTCGGCTCGTCGAACAGCATGATTTTCGGCTGCATTGCCAGCCCGCGGGCGATGGCCACGCGCTGCTGCTGACCGCCGGAAAGCTGCGTGGGGTATGCTCCGGCCTTGTCTGGAATGTTTACTTTTTTGAGAAGGTGCATGCCGATCTCGGTGGCCTGACCGCGAGGCATGCCGCGAACGAGCATGGGCGCGAGGATGACGTTCTCGATAACGCTCATGTGCGGATAGAGGTTGAACGACTGGAAGACGAAGCCCACTTCGGCGCGCAGGGTGGTCATGTTGGTGCGCGGGTCGTTGACGTTCATGCCGTCCACGACGATGTCGCCCTTCTGGATGGGCTCGAGGCGGTTGATACAGCGAATAAGCGTGCTTTTTCCGGAGCCGCTGGGCCCGCAGATGACCACGACTTCGCCTTTCTCAATTTCCAGGTTGATGTTTTGGAGAACGTGCAGGTCTCCGAACCATTTATTGACGTTTTTGAAAGAAATCACGTTTTTTCCTCGTTTCGTTCCATTCGAAAAAGACAAAGCAGCCACTAGCAGAAAAACAGCTGCTGGGCAAATTTTTTTTTTAATGTTGTCAGGCAGCTATGCGATTGCATTGCCGAGCAAACGAAAAGGCGAGGCTATGATTTCTTGCGATTTACATTAATTTCCACGATGATTGTTGCGAAAAACGTAAACTAACATTCAGTCATGGACAGGGCCAAACCGCCCTCTGACGTCTCCTTGTATTTTTGGGACATGTCGTGGCCGGTTTCCTTCATGGCCTGCACCACCTTGTCCAGATCGACCATGTGGTAGGCGGCCTCCACCGTGGTGGCTATCAGGTAGGCGTTGTATGCCTTGACCGCGCCCATGGCGTTTCTTTCGATGCATGGTATCTGCACGAAGCCGCCCACGGGGTCGCAGGTCAGGCCGAGATGGTGCTCCAGTGCGATTTCGGCGGAGTTCTCCGTGATCTGGAAGCGGTAGCCGCGTGCATAGGCGAGCATTGCCGCGGCCATGGCCGACGCGGTGCCCACCTCGCCCTGGCAGCCTACCTCCGCGCCCGAGATGCTCGCGTTATGCTTCACGAGAAACCCTATGGCCGATGCTGCGAGCAGGCCCTCGCGGATCTCCTCTGTCAGCGCGCCCATGTGTCGTTTCAAGACAAAGAGTATGGCGGGAATGACGCCCGCTGCCCCGGCGGTCGGCGCTGTCACGATGCAGTGTCCGGCGGCGTTTTCCTCGGATGCGGCCAGCGCGTATGCGTTCAGGGCCTTGATGAATCCGGACCCCTGAAAGTGTTCGTTTCGGGCATGGCCGTACATGGTCGGCGCCTTGCGGTGCAGCCCTATCGGGCCGGGGAGCTTGCCCGTGGTGGTGATGCCTTTTTCAACGGCGTGCTCCATGACCTCGATGAGATTGTCGAGGGCGTCGTTGATCTCCTGTTCGGTTCTGCCGGTGATGGCTTTTTCGTTTTCAAGGATCAGTTCATGAAGCCTGATGTCGTTGTCTGTCAGGTGTTTCTTGAGGGCGGCCATGTTGTTGTACGGATACTTCGGGCGGCCGCGCTCCGGCTCCACATATCCCTTCCAGCGCAGGAAACCGCCGCCGATGGAGTAGTATTCGCGCTCCAGAAGGGTGTTTTCGTTTTTGTCAAGGAGTCGGAAGACCATGGTGTTGCTGTGGGGGTAGTCGTGCTCCACGGCGTCCATGATGATGTTGTTGGCGTGGAAGGTGACGAAGGTGCCCACAAGGTCAAGCTCGTGCGTTTCGTCGGGGGTGCGGTCAAGGTTGTCCAGCACTTCGGGCGGGCAGTGTTCGGGGCTGTGTCCCAACAGGCCGGATATGACGGCCTTGCGGGTGCCGTGCCCCGCGCCGGTGGCGCTGAGGGAGCCGAAGAGACGGATTTCCAGTTTCTCGACGAGTTCCTTTGTGTCCACCGGCAGCGCCCTGCTCAGGGCCATGAAGTCGGAACCGGCCTTCATGGGGCCGATGGTGTGGGAACTGGACGGACCGGGGCCGACCTTGAACAGTTCGAATATGGATGTGGTGATGGTGTCCATGAAGCGCCTCCCGATGGTTTTTGATTTCGGGAGTATGCCTCAGGAAGGGCAGTCCGGGCAACTGTTTCCGGATCAGGTGTTACAGTTGGTGGGTGTAGAAGGTCGGAACTTCGAAGTTCCACTTGTCGAAGATCTTTTTCATCTCTCCGCTTCTGTAGAGGACGTCCATGGCATCGTTATATATTTTCATGGCCTTTTCACCCAACCGGGTCTTGGCAAACATGGGGTAATACGCTCGTTTGCCGACTGGCCGGATGGCGAAATCATCCATGTTGAAGGGCATTTTGTTTTCTTTGAGGGACATGCGAATGAGCGCGATGTCATCTATATAAAAATCGGCCCGGCCAAGGATGACAACACCGAGACAGGAGGCCCCGGATACCAGTTCGCGGTGTCGGATGCCGTCCGGGAAGTTTTCGGGTGTGTAGTAGCCCTTTCGCCAAACGACCTCGCGCCCCACGAGGCTTTTTGCTCCCTTCCAGTCCGGGACATTGGATTTCCTGAAGAAGGCGTGAAAGTCGTTTTCGTACATGGGACGGGAGGCGGGGACGAGTTGGGGAACCGGGAGGTCGTTGCAGGTCATGAAGTCGGCCCGGCCCCGCCGAACCATCTCATACGCGCGTTCTGACGGCGCATAAATCCGTTTCACCTCGATGCCGAGAGGCGCGTAGGCGGCGCGGAGCAGTTCATGGTAGAGACCGGTCCCGTCTTTGTTGGTGAAGTTTTCCCACGAGGGACCAATGACCACGACCTTTTTGGGGGTGGCGTCAGCGCCAAGCGCCTGACAGGTCATCATCAGAAAGATGGTGACGCTCAATGCAAGAGCTCGTGGTATGGTCCCATGTATCAACATGATAACTGTTTCTTTAATCCGAATATGAATTCGCGCAACCTTCAATATTGCTCACGTATGGGCAGATGTGCCTCCTTTCGAGTTGCTTTGAACAGGGTGTGGAAAAGGTTGTACTTCCCGCATGATGCAGCTGTGGCGCATTGCTCATAGTTTGTGTCATTCTGTATCTACCTGTTTTTATGTGTCATTTATGGGGATGTAGCACCCCTCACGTCGAAGCAGAGGGGTGCTGTTCTCGGTGTTAACGACCACCGTGATCGAAACCGCCCGTGTCGTTTTCGGGATGCGAATGCGAAATGGGGTTTTGTTTAAGATTTTCGACACTGCGGCGCAAATCATTCATGAAAAGGTCGGCGAGGTCGCGGCTGAAACCGTGACGGACAAGCGCTCTCATGATCACGAAATCCTCGCGGTTGGGGGGCATGGAGTAGGCCGGAACCTGCCAGCCGCGGGCGCGCAGCTTTTCGGAAAGGTCGTAGAGCGTGAATCCGGGGTCTTCGCCGTCCTTCAGCGCCCAGCTCAGGGCCGGGATGCCGCCGCGTCCGTCATAGATGATCTGGAAGATGCCGAGCTTGTCCACTTCGTCGGCGAGGTAGGCAGCCGTTTTGTAGCAGGCTTCGTGAATCTTGCGGTAGCCTTCGCGCCCGAGCCGGAGGAAGTTGTAGTACTGCGCCACGATCTGGCCGCCCGGCCGGGAGAAGTTCAGGGCAAAGGTCGGCATGTTGCCGCCGAGGTAATTGACTTGGAAGACAAGGTCTTCGGGAAGGTCTTTTGCGTCGCGCCAGACTACCCAGCCCACGCCGAGGGGGGAGAGGCCGAACTTGTGGCCCGAGGCGTTGATGGACTTGACGCGCTCAAGGCGGAAATCCCACACGAGGTCCGGGTCGCAGAACGGGGCGAGGAACGCGCCGCTTGCGCCGTCAACGTGCACCGGGATGTCGAGGCCCGTGTCTTCCTGAAGCTTGTCCAGCGCGCGGCAGACCGCTTCCACTGGTTCGTACTGGCAGGTGAAGGTTACGCCGAGGGTCGGGACCACGCCGATGGTGTTCTCGTCGCAGCGTTTGATGACTTCTTCGGGACTCATGATGAGCCGGTTCTTTTCCATGGGAATCTCGCGCAGTTCGATGTCCCAGTAGCGGGCGAACTTGTGCCAGCAGACCTGTACCGGGCCGCAGATGAGGTTCGGTTTGTCCGTGGGTTTCCCGGCTTGGCGCATCCTGTCGCGCCAGCGCCACTTCATGGCCATGCCGCCGAGCATCGCGGCCTCGCTGGAGCCGGTGGTGGAGCAGCCCATGGTGTTGGCAGCGTCCGGCGAGTTCCAGAGGCTGGCCAGCATGTGCACGCAGCGCGCTTCCAGTTCTGCGGTCTGCGGATACTCGTCCTTGTCGATCATGTTCTTGTCCACGCACTCGTCCATGAGCCGGTGAATCTCCGGTTCCACCCACGTCTGGCAGAAGGTGGCGAGGTTCTGGCGCGAGTTGCCGTCCAGCATCAGCTCGTCATGAACCACCTGATAGACGTGCCGGGGGTGGTGCTCCTTGTCCGGGAAGCGGTACTTGGGCATGGAAACGTCGATGTCTGTGGACGCGTAGACGTCGTCGAGAAGGTTGGAGCGAACGCTGTTTTTGTCGTGTAATGCCATGGCTACCTCGTCGTTCAGTGGTTGGTTATTGATCGGTTTCGGACTGCTTCCACTCGGGCTTCTTGCAGGCGTGGATGATCATGGGCAGGCCCACGAACACGACCAGCCCGGCCGCCACGAGACCGACGTACAGCGCCGGGTTGCCCACGGGCAGGTTGCTTGGGGGGAAGAATCCCACCAGCAGGGAAAAGCAGACGCCCAGCAGACCGATGCCCGCCACGGCGCAGAGCCCGCCCACGCCGCCGGGAACCTTGTAGGTGCGCGGCAGGTCCGGTCGTTCAATGCGGAGCTTGATGGCTGCGGCGTACATCAGGATGTACATGACCAGATACAGGGTCACGGTCATGGCGGAGAGCACAAAGAACGCGACCGAGACGTTCTTCATGATGAAATAGAGCATAGCGAGCAGGCTGACGATGACCGCCTGTATCATCAGGATGGTCACCTGCACGCCGTTCTTGTTCACCTTGGCCATGAACGGGGGAATCTCGCCCTGCTTGGCGGTTTCGAGCAGTCCCCGGCTCGGGCCGCCGACCCAGCTCATGACCCCGCCGATGGCACCGAAGGCCACCAGCAGACCGATGATCGGGGTGAGGAATCCAATGTGGAACTTGTTCAGCAGTTGCTGGAACGCCTGCATGAGCCCGGCGGTGAGGCTGATCTCCTTGGCCGGGATGACTGCGGCCACGGCCATGGAGCCGAGCGTGAACAGCGTGAAGATTATTGCCGCGGCCAGAAACATGCTGCGCGGGAACTGCGTGCTGGGGTTCTCGAGCTCGTTGGCGTGGACCGCGTGCACCTCCACGCCCGCAAAGAGCAGGATGATGCCCGCCAGAAACGCCACACTGCCGAGGCCGGTCAGATGCGGGAAGAGTCGTGCGTGGGATCCGGTCCCGGCGTCGAGGAACATGACCGGGTTGCCCTGATCCACCCAAAGCAGCCCGAGCAGGATGATGAGGATGCCGGGCAGGACCGTTCCGAGCAGCACGCCGTATTTGGTGACGCGGCTTGCCACGTCGCTTCCGGCGAGGGTGAGCAGGGTTGCGCTCCAGTAGCAGGCAAGGATGACGATGCCCGTATACACGCCGCTGTTTGCCAGCTCCGGGTCCATGAACAGGTAAGCCAGCGCGCTTGCGGCAAAGGCGAGCACGGTGGGGTACCAGACCACGTTCTGTATCCACTGCAGCCAGATGGCCGTGAACCCCCAGCGCGAGCCGAACGCGGCCTTGATCCATGTGTATACGCCGCCGCCCTGTTTGCCGAACGCGCCGCCAAGCTCTGCGGCCACCAGCGATGCCGGGATGAGGAACATGACCGACGCGAACAGGATGTAGAAGATCATGGAGAGCCCTTCCTTGGCCATCATCGGCAGGCCGCGAAGGCTGACCACCGCCGCCACGGTCATCATGGAAAGGGTGAAGACGCTCATGCTCTTTTTGCCGCTTTTGCTCATGCTGACTCCCGGTTTTGCTGCTCGTGTTTCATTAAATATGAATTGGATAGCACTACTTGCGTATCAGAAAATCGATTCCGCGGGCAAGGCGCGTGACAAAAAAATACCGGGCGGCTCTTCAGGAGAACCGCCCGGCTTCATGCTATTCGGCGTCATCATATTCCTTTCGGACTTCCGCAAGCCGTGACCTGTAGCCTTCGGCGTCACCGTATTCGAAGAAATGTCGGTAGCGGCTGTGGACCGACTTCACCGGACGCGCGTGCCGGATGGGACACCAGTACTGCTCGGTGCGCGCTGCCACCTCGCGGACAAAGCTTATGAGCCCGTTGAAGTAGCCGCAGTACATGCAGTTCACCTTTTCCAGCCAGTTGAGATACTGGAGCGCCTGCCTGTCGATGACCACGTAGTCCCTGCGCCTGACGCGCGGAATGCCGTAGATCGGGAAGCAGATGAGCTGGTAGACCCATGTGGCGATATCAAGGATTGCGGCCGGGATAAGCGGGGCCCAGATGATGGGGATGGTCAGGACGATGAAGAAGCCCGAGTCGTAGACGTACTCGGAGAGCTTTGCGGCCATCTCCTTGTGCTGGCGGGCGATTTCCGTACGGAAATACACCTTTCGCTTTTCGATTGTATAGCGCAGTTCGTTGCGCCGCCTGCCGAGTTCTTCGGTGAGTTCCTTTTCCAGTCCCTGAATGCGGTTCAGCAGTTCATTGAGTTGCGTCATGGTTCCTCGCTGGCATTTTCTGTGTCAGGTGGTGTGATTTCATATGTGGTACGAGTTGCGTGAAACATATCATGTCGAACTGTTTGCAGCCAATCAAAAAGACGGAGACGCAGTCTCTTTTGTGTAAAGAAGGATTGTAGGGGTGCAAAAAAACTTGCATGGATGCGCGGGAATCCATAAATTGAAAGAATGCGCTTTATCATCTTTCTCATTCTCATGTTGGTTTCATTTCCTGTTCAGGCTGATATCGCTTCTCTTGATGTCATGGCCGGTCAGATGCTCATGGCGGGTTTTCGCGGCGACCATGTGGACGCCGAGAGTCCCATCGTTCGTGACATACGTACCCGTCACCTCGGTGGAGTGGTGCTGTTCGATTACGACGTGGCCCTCGGGCGGCCTGATCGGAACGTCAAGAGTCCCGAACAGGTCCGCGAACTGATCGCCGAACTGAAATCCCGGGCCGATATCCCGTTGCTGGTGGCCGTGGATCAGGAAGGTGGCAAGGTGCAGCGGCTCAAGGCCAAGTGGGGCTTTCCCGAAACGCCTTCCGCCGAAGTGCTCGGCCAGCGAGGGCCCGATGCCGCCCGGACCGCCGGGAGCATCATCGGCAGGACGCTTGCCGACGTCGGGTTCACCATGGACTACGCCCCGGTGGTGGACGTGAACGTGGACCCCGAGAGCCCGGCCATCGGTGCCATCGGGCGCAGTTTTTCCGCCGACCCCGAAGTCGTGGCCCGCGATGCGGCGGCATTTATCAAAGGGCTTTCTTCCCATGGCGTCATCTCCTGCCTGAAGCATTTCCCCGGACACGGCAGCGCGAGCTCGGACAGCCACCTCGGCGTCACGGATGTGACCCGCACGTGGAGCGACATTGAGCTCATTCCCTACAGAAGACTCGTTGAGCAGGGTTTTGACGGCATGATCATGACCGCGCACGTTTTCAACGCAAATCTGGACCTGACCATCCGGCCACGCTTTCCAGGCCTGTCATCACCGGCATCCTGCGTGACGGGCTCGGCTGGGACGGGGTGGTCATCACCGACGACATGGACATGAAGGCCGTGAGCGAGCGCTACGGCATGCGGGAGTCCATCCGGCTGGCCATTCTGGCCGGGGCGGACATCATCCTTTACGGCAACAACCTTCGTTACGACCCCGGCGTGGTCGCCAAGGCGCACCAGACGATTCTCGATCTGGTTCGCTCGGGCGAGGTGTCCGAAGAGCGCGTCAGGGAGTCATATAAGAGGATAATGAAGCTCAAGTCGCGTCTGAACTGAGACAAGGAGGAAGCATGGGGCGCATTGACGAATCCGTCTGGGAAGACCTTGTGGCCGAGGCGCGCGTTGCGTCGAAGAACGCATACTGTCCCGAAAGCGGTCTTGCCGTGGGCGCGGCGCTGCTCATGCCCGACGGACGCATGGTTCCGGGCAGCAATGTCGAGAACGCCTCGTTCGGCCTGACCAACTGCGCGGAGCGCACCGCCGTTTTCTCTGCCGTCACTGGAGGCTTGAAGCCCGGCGAGGCCCGGGCCATTGCCGTGTATACGCCCACTCTGGAGCCTGTCAGCCCGTGCGGAGCCTGCCGTCAGGTCATGTCCGAGTTCTTTTCGCCCCGTGGCAGGGTGCGCGCCGTATGCGACGGTCCCGAAATCAAGGAGTGGACCGTGAGTGATCTGCTGCCGGACGCTTTCACCTTCCGCAAGGCGGGAGATGGCTGATGCTGCCGCAGGAGCTCATTCGCAGGAAACGCGACGGGCGTCCGCTTTACGCCAAGGACATCGCGGCTTTTATCAAAGGCATCGTCGAGGGCACGGTGTCGGAAGGGCAGGTGGCCGCCCTCGGCATGGCGGTTTTCTTTCAGGGCATGTCCATGGACGAGTGCGTGTCGCTCACCGAGGCCATGACCCGTTCCGGGCGGGTGCTTGACTGGGATTTGCCCGGGCCGGTGCTCGACAAGCATTCCACCGGCGGCGTTGGCGATCTCGTCAGTCTGGCACTCGGCCCGCTGGTGGCGGCCTGCGGCGGATTCGTGCCCATGATCTCCGGCCGCGGGCTCGGGCATACCGGCGGCACGCTGGACAAGCTGGAATCCATCCCCGGATACGTGGCCGTGCCAGACGAGGCGCTTTTCAGAGAAACGGTGGAGCAGGCCGGATGCGCCATCATCGGCCAGACCGCCGATCTTGCCCCGGCTGACCGGATTTTCTACGCCGTGCGCGACGTCACCGCCACGGTGGAGTCCGTGCCGCTCATCACCGCTTCCATTCTTTCCAAGAAACTCGCAGCCGGGCTGGATGCATTGGTCATGGACGTGAAGACCGGGTCCGGGGCGTTCATGCAGTCGCTTCAGGACGCCGTGGAGCTGGCGGACAGCATCGGCAGCGTTGCGGCAGGGGCAGGGCTGCCCTGCACCGCGCTCGTCACCGACATGGATCAGCCGCTTGCCCCGTGCGCGGGCAATGCCGTCGAAGTGCTGGAGGCGGTTCGTTTCCTGACCGGGGAGCGCGATCCCCGGCTGGAGGAGGCGGTCATTTCTCTCGGCACGGAGATGCTTCTCTTGGGCGGCATTGCGGATGATGCGGCATCGGCCCGCGAGCGGCTTCATGATGCGCTGGACAGCGGGGCGGCGGCAGAGCGGTTCGAGCGCATGGTGTCCATGCTCGGTGGGCCTTCGGATGTGCTTTCCAGAATCGAGACCCTGCTTCCGGCTGCACCCGTTGTGGAAGACGTGCTGCCCAAGCTTGGCGGAACGCTGCAAGGCGTTGACGCCCGCTCGCTTGGGCTTGCCGTGGTCACGCTCGGAGGCGGCAGGACACGGCCGCAGGACGGCGTCGACCATGCGGTGGGCCTCACGAACATCGCGCGAGTTGGGGATGCCGTCGGCCCAGGCAAGCCGCTGTGCACCATCCACGCCCGTACACGGGATGATCTGGAGGCCGTACGGCATTCGGTCCTTGAAGCCGTGCGTGTCGGTCGGGAGCCTGTCCGGGAAGAACGTCCCGTCGTCATTCGCCGCATCGCCGCCACCCGTTAGGCATTGCCTCTTGCGGATTCATTATCAGCCTGTTACACCTCGCCCTGTCCGATAGGGGTGTCCCGCACGGCGGGACTGAGATCACACCCTCAGAACCTGAAGCAGTTGACGCTGTCGTAGGGAATCGGAAGGCTCATCCCGCCTGTCCTTTTTCTCCCTTCACGGTCTCGACTCCAAGCGAATTCCCAAGGAGTGTACTGTGAACACCAGCAAACTCACCTTTGCCAACCTGTTCTTTCTGTGGTTCGGTGCCGCGGTTTCCGTGGCAGAAATCTTCACCGGCGGCTACCTCGCCGACCTCGGCTTTGCCCAAGGCATGACCGCCAACGTGCTCGGCCACCTCGTGGGCACGGTCATCCTCGTGCTCGGCGGCGTCATCGGCTATCGCGAAAAGCTGCCGTCCATCATGTCCATGCGGATTTCCTTCGGCAAGCAGGGGTCCTATCTGCTCTCGCTGGTCAACATCCTCCAGCTCATCGGCTGGACCGCAGTCATGATCCTGTTGGGCGGGGACGCCATCAACGCGCTGTGCAAGACGCTCTGGGGCATCGATAATCAAGTGCTCATGTCCGCGCTGGTGGGGCTGTTCATCGCTTTCTGGGTCTTTATCGGGATTCAGGGGTTCAAGTGGCTGAACATGATCGCCGTGGGGCTGCTGCTCGGCCTGACCGTGGTCATGAGCTGGGTGATCTTTACCCAGCCCGCGCCCGCCGAGGCCCCGGCCGCCACCGGCACGTTCGGCATGGGCTTCGAGCTGGCCATCATCATGCCGCTCTCGTGGTTTCCGCTCATCGCCGACTACACAAGCATGGCGCGGGACTCGAAATCTGCCTGGGTCGCACCGTTCCTCGGCTATTTTGTCGGCAGCACGTGGATGTACTCCATAGGGCTGGGCGGGGCGATCTTCACCGGCACCGCCGATCCGACCCAGATGATGCTCGCGGCAAAGCTGGGCATTGTGGCCCTGATGGTCATCGGCCTTTCCACAGTGACCACCACCTTCATGGACGTCTTTTCCGCCGCCGTTTCCACGCTCAACGTGCTGCCGAAACTGAGCCGCCGGTTCACTGCGGTCTTTTTCGCCGCCGTGGGCACCGGGCTGGCCATGTTCTTCCCCATCACGCAGTATGAGTGGTTTCTTTACATTCTCGGTTCGGTGTTCGCGCCGCTTATGGCCATTTTGCTCAGTGATTACTACCTGCTCAGGCACGACGCGCGCACCCGCGCCGCCGATCCGCTGGCGCTGATCTCCCTTGCCGTGGGCATCGCATTCTATTATTGGGTCAAGCAGTACGACATGGTGGTGGGGCACACACTGACGACCATCGGGTTCACGCTCGTCGTGCATAACGCCATGCGCGTGCTCGTCGGGAGGCGGTCGCAGGCTCCGGTTTTTAAGGCTTGAGGAGGCATTTTTCTCTTGCCAACCACGGTTTGTTCGAGTACAAGTCCCTGTTCCACGCAACCAGCGATCAGGAGTGAGAAAATGAAAAAAGATATTCATCCCAAGACGTTCGAAGCGACCATCCGCTGCCACTGCGGATACGAAAGCAAGGCCGCTTCCACCAAGGGCGAGCATATTGACGTTGAAATCTGCGCCAACTGCCACCCGTTCTACACCGGCAAGCAGCGCCTCATCGACACCGCAGGCCGCATTGACCGCTTCAACAAGAAGTACGGTAATTTCAAGAAGAATTAGCTGTCCCGGTACGATTTTTTCAATATGCCTCTGCCGATCGTCGGCAGGGGCATATTGTTTTCATCGGGCTTTGACTTTTGCCGAGGAATCCTTACATTCCGGCAAGGTCCTTCGTACGTGAAGCCCGGTGGAGGAGGACCTGTTTTTCCCTCCAATTTCAGCCGAGGATATGCTGTTGAGCTTCAAGAATCTGCTTCTCGCCGCCGCAAACACTGTCGGCGGACAGGCCGTGATCGAGGGCGTCATGATGCGCTCGAAAAACCGGCTGGCGATAGCCGTGCGTCTTCCCGACGGAACAGTTGAGGTGCACGAGCGCCCCTGGTTTTCCCTCACCAATCATCCCATCCTCAAGAAGCCGTTCATTCGCGGCTTCCCGGTGCTTCTCGAGACCCTCGTCAACGGCATCAAGGCCTTGAACTGGTCCGCTTCGCAAGCAGTGGACGAGGACGAAGGCGAGCTGAGCAACTGGCATCTCGTGCTGAGCATGGTCATCGCCATTGCCGCCGCGCTCGGCCTGTTCGTGGTCGTGCCGCACTTCTTCTCTGTGGGTATGGAGTGGCTCGGATTCGGCGGGGACGTCGATTCCCTGAGCTTCCACGCGTGGGACGGCCTGTTCAAGATGCTCATCTTCGTCGGCTACATCTGGGTGATCTCGTTTATCCCGGACATCAAGCGGGTCTTCCAGTACCACGGGGCAGAGCACAAGGTCATCTGGACCTATGAGGCGGGCGGCAGCCTCGTGCCCGAGAACGCCCGCATCAACAGCCGCCTGCACCCTCGCTGCGGAACCGCCTTCATGCTGTTCGTGCTCACGGTCAGCATCCTTTTGTATTCCGTGCTGGTTCCGCTGCTCATGCATTTTTACGTGCCGGACACCTTCGTCCTCAAGCACCTGTACATCGTCTCGGTCAAGCTCGTGCTCATGGCTCCCATCAGCGCCATGGCCTATGAGTTGATCAAGTTCGCCGCCAAGCATGAAGGCCGGATGCTCTGCAAGGTCATCTGTTGGCCCGGGCTGGCGCTGCAGGCGCTGACCACCCGTGAACCCGACGACCGGCAGATTGAAGTTGCCATTGCCGCCCTCAAGTGCGCGGTGCAAATGGAGGAGTAGTAGATGTTCAGGAAACTTGATGAGATCGAAAACACGTTTCTCGATCTCGAAAAGGAGCTTTCGCAGCCCGAAATCTTCAACGATCAGGACCGGTACCGCAAGGTCACCAAGAGCCACTCGGAACTTGGCGATATAGTCAAGGTCTACCGCGAGTACAAGGAACTGGCGCAGGAGCTTGAGAACAACCGCGAAATGGCCCGTGACGACGATGCGGACATTCGCGAGATGGCCAAGGCCGAGATCGCCGAGATCGAGCCCAAGCTGCCGGAACTGGAAGAGCAGCTCAAGATGCTCATGCTCCCCAAGGACCCGCTCGACGACAAGAACATCATTCTCGAAATCCGTGCCGGTACCGGCGGAGACGAGGCGGCGCTTTTCGCTGCCGACCTTTTCCGCATGTACACCCGCTATGCAGAGCACAACGGCTGGAAAGTGGAAATCATGAGCGAGAGTGAATCCGGCGTGGGCGGCCTCAAGGAAGTCATCGCCAACGTATCCGGGGACAAGGTGTACAGCCGCCTCAAGTACGAGTCCGGCACCCACCGTGTTCAGCGCGTGCCCGCCACCGAGTCGCAGGGGCGCATCCACACCTCCGCCTGTACTGTGGCCATCCTGCCGGAGGCCGAGGAAGTGGACCTCGAGATCCGCAACGAAGACCTTCGTATCGACGTTTTCGCGCCTCCGGTCCCGGCGGTCAGTCGGTCAACACCACTGACTCGGCGGTCCGCATCACCCACGTGCCCACCGGCGTGGTGGTTTCCTGTCAGGATGAAAAGTCGCAGCTCAAGAACAAGCTCAAGGCCATGAAGGTCCTGCGCTCCCGTCTGCTGCAGGCCGAGCAGGAGAAAAAGCACGCCGAAGAGGCTGCGGCCCGCAAGAGTCAGGTGGGCTCCGGCGACCGCTCCGAGCGCATTCGCACCTACAATTTCCCGCAGGGCCGCCTGACCGATCACCGCATCAACCTGACCCTCTACAAGCTGGATCAGGTCATGGAAGGTGACCTTCAGGAGGTCGTGGACGCCCTTGTCGCACACTACCAGAGCGAGGCGCTGCAACAGCAGGCCGAACAGTAGGCGCATGACCAAGACTCTATACGACTGCATCGGGGAGTCTGCGGCCTTTCTGGAAGGAAAGGGCGTGGACTCCCCGCTTCTTTCGGCAGAGATCCTTGCCTGCCACGTCCTTGGCCTCGACCGTACCGGGCTGCTGACGCAAAAGCGCCGCGAACTCGATTCCAAAGAGGTTGAAGCGATCCGGGCGCTGGTGGCCCGCCGTGGCAACGGCGAACCGGTGGCCTACATCACTGGGCACAAGGAGTTTTACGGCCTTGACTTCAAGGTTGGGCCGGGCGTTCTCATTCCTCGCCCCGAAACCGAGCACATCGTGGAAAAGGTGGAAGAGCTGTTCGACCCCGCCGCGCCGCTGGCCTTTGCCGACCTTGGCACCGGCTCGGGCATCCTTGGCGTGACACTTGCCTCTCTGTTTCCTCAAGCACGGGGCCTGTTGCTCGATATCAGCGTGGGAGCGCTGGAGTTTGCTGCGTCCAATGCCGAAAAGCACGGCGTTCGAGAGCGCCTTGAGCTGTGGCAGGGGAGCATGCTGGAACCGTTTGCCGAGAGCGAAAGCCTTGATCTCGTGGTCAGCAACCCTCCCTATGTGAGCGCCGGTGAATACGAGGGGCTCGACCGGGAGGTCGCCGCATTTGAACCGGCCGGTGCGCTGGTCAGCGGGGAGGATGGGCTTGACCACCTCAGGGGCCTGCTTCCGCATGTGGCCGACGCCTGAAACAGGGAGGTGTCGTTCTCGTGGAAATCGGGTGGCGACAGGGTGCAGCCGCAAAAAAAATAACAGAGGAATATAGTCGTGATTTCGAAGAAATAGCCGTTCTTACGGACCTTGCGGGTCACGACCGTGTGCTTTTTGCCACTAAGCGGAATTGCAAAAAAACAACACATTGATACTGATCATGTTGAAAAAACACGAACTGTCGCTGGAATGCAACAGGTTGTGAAACGTCTGTTCTTTTGTAAAAGTTGTATAAAAAAGATAGGTTAAGTTCGTTTGTGGCTGGTGGCACTGATTTTGCTTATATGCTCACCAGTTCAAACGGAGGATTCATGCTGCAAACCACTATTCGCGAAACCGTACGTTGCACCGGAGTTGGCCTCCACAGCGGAAAACAGGTCTCCATGGCCCTATGTCCGGCCTCTGAAGACACCGGTATCATCTTCGCAATCCGCAACGGCTCTGGAAACGCGTTTCTGACCCCCAACCCCTCGCTGGTCGTGGACACCGGCCTTGCCACCACCCTCGGCAACGGCACTGAAACCGTGGCCACGGTCGAGCACCTGCTCGCCGCCATTCGGGGAATGGGAATCGACAATATACGCATCGAAGTTGAAGGGCATGAGTTGCCCATCATGGACGGAAGCGCCGCTTCCTTCGTCTACCTGCTCAAGCAGGCGGGCGTTCGCAAGCAGTCTCGCGCCCGCACTGTGCTGGCCATCAAGAAGCCCGTAAGCTTCGAGCAGGACGGCAAATCCATCAAGGCCACGCCGCATGATGGTTTCTCCGTTGATTACACCATCGATTTTTCGCATCCGCTCATCGGTCGCCAGACCGTGTCCATGGAGATTACCCCCGAGGTATTCGCCAAGCATCTTTCCAAGGCGCGGACTTTCGGTTTCCTCAAGGAAGTCGAATATCTGCACGCCAACGGTCTCGCCCTCGGCGGTTCGCTGGACAACGCGGTGGTGCTTGATGAGTACGGCGTCCTGAACGCCGAAGGGCTCCGTTTCGACGACGAGTTCGTCAGGCACAAGATTCTCGACTTCGTTGGCGACATGGCCATCATGGGCCTGCCGCTTCAGGGCCATTTCGAAGTATTCGCTTCCGGCCATGCTTTGAACAACGAATTCCTCCGTCACCTTGAAGTCAACGCCGACCTGTATCTTGAAAAGGTCGTCCTCAAGGCTGATACCGCTGCCGAAGAAGCCCCCGAAACTTCCGACGCCTTTGATGCTGTTCCTGCCATGGCTTAAGACTGGATACTGAAAAGCAGCATGAAAAAGGCC
This sequence comes from Salidesulfovibrio brasiliensis JCM 12178, assembly GCF_001311825.1. Taxonomy (GTDB): domain Bacteria; phylum Desulfobacterota; class Desulfovibrionia; order Desulfovibrionales; family Desulfovibrionaceae; genus Pseudodesulfovibrio; species Pseudodesulfovibrio brasiliensis. The sequence goes on from NZ_BBCB01000019.1 coordinate 25,690, forward strand.
CGCCATTTGGCGGGCCTTTTTTTCGTTTTAGAACCGTTCGAACTCGTCGTCGCCGGAAGCGTCTTCCGGGTGGTCTCCTTCACCCGGCGGGATGGCCGCCTGTGCGGTCCGGGCTGTGGCGAGCTTGGCAGGCTTGTGAGCGGATTGCCTGCGTGTGCGTGAATCGCTGACCTTGAAGAAGCTCATGGTGTCGTTGAGCATCTGGCTCTGGCTGGCAAGCTCTTCGCTCGTGGAGGCCATCTCTTCGGAGCCGGAAGCGTTCTGCTGGATGACCGTGTCGAGCTGGCCCACTGCCGAGTTGATCTGGTCGGCACCGGAGTTCTGTTCGTTGGTGGCGGCTGATATTTCCTGCACGAGTTCGGCAGTCTTTTCGATGGTCGGGACCAGATCGTTCAGCTTGCGCCCCGCGTCTTCGGCAACGGCCACGCTGGTGCCGGAGAGCTCGCTGATCTCGGCGGCGGCGTTGCCGCTGCGTTCTGCCAGCTTTCGGACTTCTGCTGCGACCACGGCAAACCCCTTGCCATGCTCTCCGGCCCGGGCGGCCTCGATTGCGGCGTTTAGGGCCAACAGATTGGTCTGGCGTGCAATCTCCTCGATAATGGCGATTTTTTCGGCGATGTTGGTCATGGCCTCGACGGTCTGGGTGACGGCCTGCCCCGTATCGCGTGCTTCGCCTGCGGCCTGTGTGGCCAATGTGTTGGTCTGTTGGGCGTTTTCCGCGTTCTGTCGGATATTGGAGGCCATCTGCTCCATGCTGGAGGAGACTTCCTCGATGGATGCGGCCTGCTGTGTTGCTCCCTGTGACAGGCTCTGGGCCATGGAGGAGAGCTCCTCGCTGCCGGAAGACACGTTGTCGGTAGCCTCGCGCACATCCTGCACCACGGAACGCAGCTTGTCCGCCATGGCGTTCAGAGAGGCGGCAAGGACGCCTATTTCGTCATTTTGGTCGATGTCGAGGGTCTTGGTAAAATCGCCGCCAGCCATGTCTTCTGCAAATTGAACTCCCTTGTTAACCGGACCGGTGATGGCGCGTGTCAGTATAAAGCCGAGAACCATGGCGAGAACAAAACCGACTATCGTTCCTGTAATGGCCGTGGTCCTTCCCATTGCGGCGTTATCAAATGCGGCCGCCACATCATGATCCGCCTCCTCGATGTTCATGGAAACCAGTTCGCCCAGCTCAGTGAAGACGACGTCCATGGCCTCGTCCGCTTCGCCGAGAAGAAGAGCGATCATTTCGTCGAAGAGTCCTCGTGTGTTTTCGGCCTCGGCTTGCATCTGAGCGAAAAGGGAAAACACATCCTCGGCGGCCGGGATCATCTGATTGCTGAAGATGTATCCAGCTTGAATGTCATTTCCATAACTGTATTGCTTTTTGATCGTCCCAACTGCTCGGTGAAATCTGTCGTGGGGAGCTTTGATTTCTTCTATGAGCTTCAGAATTGTCGGGTTTGTTCCTGAGTATGAGGCTATCCACTTTCCGAAACGGCAGGTTTCGGGGTTATCCCCGCCTTCGAAAGCCTTGTCCCCGATCAGGAGCTCTGCGACTTTGGATTCGAGTTCGTAGTGATCTCCTCTGAAAGACTGGAGTGTGCCTGCGAGTTTCTCGGGATTAAGAATGTCGGATTCAACAATCTTTTCGGATAGTTCAACCACCCGACTGTTGAGGGCGGCTGCAGTCTTGGCCGAGTCCATGAACTGTTTGTGCTCTCTGGCCTCAGCTTCGTCCTTGGGTATGGCATCGTAATTATTCAAAGCCTTGCCGTACTGCTCACGACTGCTTTTGAGAATGTCGAAGGTCTCCGAACGTTGCTCTTTGTTCAGATACGGGCTGGAAAGAGTTAGCATGGCAGTTTGAAGCCTGCGAATACCGATCTCGGTTTCCTGAAGATTTCTTACGCTAGGGAGTGCCGAATTGCCCAATGTGTTAATATGGTCTCCCATATTGCCGAGTTCAATGAACCCCACACCGCCAACAACCAGCGTTATCAGCGCGGCAATCAGAAAACCGCCTATGAGCTTGGTTCCGAGCTTGAGATTTTTGAGCATGTCCCCCCCCATCTTGTTAAAAAAGGTAGCTGAAACCCACTTTTCGATAAGAAAGCGGTTTTCTGCTCTTCTCATGTATTTAACCATATGGAAAAAAACAGTCCGGAGAAATTATATTAATTCAAACAGATGATGGGTTTTCTTTTCGGGGGGTGGGGGAAACGGGCCGTGAGGTATCACGGCCCGAAAGAGTTACTGTTCAAGTGCCATTTGTATGAACTCTGTCACGGGCATACCGTTGGGGGCCTTGGCCTGCGGATCTTTTTCGAGAATGGCGCGCCAGGCCTTGACGGCCTCCTGTTTGCGGCCGAGATCGTAGAAGAGGACGATGCCCTTGTTGAACAGGGACGTGGTGTGCTCGGTGTCGAGTTTTGCGGCGTGGTCGAAAGCGTCCACTGCTTTTTCCGGAGCGCCGGTACGGCGGTACATCACGCCGAGGTCGGACCAGACATTGGGGTTGCCGGGTGCCAGTTCCACGGCCTTTTCGTAGGCAGGCACGGCCAGATGCGGTTGTTCGTGGTCGAAGTAGTAGTTGCCAAGCGCGATCCACGCGCCTGCATCGTCCGGATGCGCGGCTGTGGCGGCCTTCAGTCGGGTCAGGGCATCTGCAGTGGCCGGTCCGGAGGGCTGTTGCGCGGGGGCGCTGGAACCGCCGGACGAGACGTACATCATGGTTATGGCGTTGCCCATGAACGCGCCGCCGATGAAGGCGAGCATGGCGACGATGACGAGCTTGGAATTGCCGTTTTTCATTGATCCTCCTGATTGGGACGTTTGGCCGTCACGGTACACGAGACAAGCACGAAAGGACAATGGCAAATGCATACCCTAAAGGTATGAGACGGGGACGGAAATGCTTGCCTGAATCGGTGTCTGCGGGTATTTTGCCGCCTCAGATTATTTCGCAAGGAGGTGCGGCGCTCTCGCCGCTCGCCAAGGAGATGAAAAAATGGAAAATCCGCTTGTCCTGCTTGAAACCGCCGCAGGAGAAATACTCGTTGAACTGTTCCCTGACAAAGCGCCCAAGACCGTTGAAAACTTCCTCAAGTACGTTGACGACGGATTCTACGAAGGAACCCTCTTCCACAGAGTCATCAAAGGATTCATGATTCAGGGGGGCGGGCTGACCTTTTCCATGGAGGAAAAGGAGACCGGCGAGGCCATCGGGAACGAGGCCAACAACGGCCTGTCCAACCTCAAGGGCACGCTCGCCATGGCGCGCGAGCCGGAGGCCCACAGCGCACGGGCGCAGTTCTTCATCAACGTGGCCGACAACACGGACATCGACTACAAGGACGATTCCGACGAAGGCTTCGGCTACTGCGTGTTCGGGCAGGTGTCCGACGGCATGGATGTCGTGGAAAAGATCGCCAAGACCAAGACCCGCTCCTATCAGGGGTTTGATGACGTGCCCGTTGACCCCATCTCCATCATCGCCGCCTATCGTTTTGAATAGGCGAGTGCTTTCGTGACAAGAAAAAAAGGCCGGGAAAACCCGGCCTTTTTCGTTTCTTTCGGTAAACTGTCGGAGTATCCGCTGACTAGCTGGAGATATAGCTGGACGGGAACTGCCGCCTGAGCTGCCTGAGCATCCGTTCGGCCCTGGACTTGTTGGAGTAGGAACCGGCCTGCACCACATGGAGCGTTCTGCCGCTGCTGTTGATGGTGGCGATGCGCGCGCCCTTGTGCCCGGAGCGGACCAGTTCGCGGTGTGTGCGAACGGCGTTGTCCCTGTTGGAGTATGCGCCGACACGGACGTGGTAGACCGTGCGCGAAGCCATGTTCGCCGTGGGCGAGGGGGCGGTGCCGATGGCCTTGATGCGGACCTTGGCCGTACCCTGATCCACGATGTCAAGCCGTCTGCTGCGCCATAGGAAAGGTCGATGAGGCGGCCCTTCACAAAGGGGCCTCGGTCGTTGACAACGAGGGTCACTTCGCGGCCGTTTTCCAGATTGGAGACGCGCACGCGGGTGCCGAGGGGCAGGGTCTTGTGTGCGGCGGAGACGCCGTACATATCATAAATCTGACCATTGGCGGTCTTGCGGCCGTGAAAGTCCTTGCCATACCACGAGGCCACGCCGGTCTCATCATATCCTGCCGCGCTCTTGAGCGGGTAGTAGGTGCGGCCCATGACCGTGTATGGATTGGTCTTGGCGCTGCGGGTGGCAGTGCTTGAGTCCTTGGAGCTGTGGCTCGGGCTCGAGAACACATGCTGCGGGAAGGGGTTGTACTTGCTCAGGCTCGCACAACCGGACGAGAGCATCAGGGCTGCCAGTGCAGTGGTGAGAATAATGAAGCGGCGCATCCTTGCCTCCTGTTTCCCTGTCCGGTCCATGGACAGGGTGACGGTTTTCCGACGTTTTTCCCTCTGGATGGCCTGATCTTTCAAAGTGCGTGCCAAATGAAAAACGGGAACCTCGATATTCGGGGTTCCCGTTTTATTGCAATTAGTTACGATGGAAGTAGCGTGGCTTGGTCATGTTCTGAGGACTCAGGACATCCTCCAGTTCCTCCTTGGTGAGGTACTGTTTTTCCAGCACGATGTCATAAACCGAACGCCCTGTCTTGAGGGCTTCCTTGGCGATTTCCGTGGCCCGTTCATAGCCGATGTACGGGTTGAGGGCCGTGACCAGCCCGATGGAGTTCTGCACCAGCTCCCGGCAGCGGTCCTCGTTGGCGGTGATGCCCTTCACGCAGAGGTCGGAGAGGGTGTAGCAGCCCCGGCGGATGATGTTCAGCGACTCGAAAAGGCTGTGGCCGAGCACCGGCTCCATGACGTTCAGTTCGAGCTGTCCCGCTTCGGCGGCCATGGTCACGGTGAGGTCGTTGCCGATCACCCGGAAGGCGATCTGGTTGAAGACCTCGGGGATGACCGGGTTGACCTTGCCGGGCATGATGGACGAGCCGGGGGCCATGGGCGGCAGGTTGATCTCGTTCAGTCCGCAGCGGGGCCCGCTGGAGAGCAGCCGCAGGTCGTTGCATATCTTGGAAATCTTGACCACCACCCGTTTGAGGACCCCGGAGAGCTGGACGTACGCGCCGGTATCCTGCGTGGCTTCCACGAGGTTGGCCGCGCCCACCAGCGGCAGGGAGGTCAGGGCCGTGAGCTTTTCCAGAACGGTGCGCTGGTAATCGGGATGGGCGTTCAGTCCGGTGCCGATGGCCGTGGCGCCCATGTTGATCTCGTGCACCAGCATTTGTGCCTCGCGCAGTCGGTCAACGTCTTCGCCGACCATGGTGGCCCATGCGTCGAATTCCTGACCCAGCGTCATGGGCACGGCGTCCTGAAGCTGGGTGCGGCCCATCTTGAGGATGTGCGCGAACTCCTTGCCCTTGGAGGCCAGCGCGTCGTGCAGGTATTCCACGGCGATCATCAGGTCCCGAATCTCGAGGATCAGCGCCAATCTGAGCGCGGTGGGGTACACGTCGTTGGTGGACTGGGACATGTTCACGTGAATGTTGGGGTGGATGATGTCGTAGCACCCTTTTTCATGGCCCATGATCTCAAGCGCGCGATTGCAGATGACCTCGTTGGCGTTCATGTTGGTGGAGGTTCCGGCCCCGCCCTGAATGGCGTCCACGATGAACTGGTCGTGCATTTTGCCGTCCACGAGCTCCTCGCAGGCCTTGAAGATGGCGCGGGCGATCTGCTCGTCGAGCAGGCCGAGGGACGCGTTGGCCTCGGCGCAGGCCATCTTGATGTAGGCCAGCGAGCGGATCAGCCGCGGGTAGTGGGAAATGGGGATTCCCGTAATATGATAGTTGTTGGCCGCGCGCAGCGTCTGGCACCCGTAGTAGGCGTCTTCGGGGACTTCGAGCTGGCCGATGCAGTCATGTTCAAGGCGGCAGGTATTGGTCATGGTCGTAATCTCCTGTGGGCCGGGGTTAGTTGGGGACGTGCTTTGCGGTCCAGGATTCCACATGCGGCGAGATGGTCAGCAGGCCGAATTCCTGCCCGAGCTCGATGAGCAGGACCGCGCCGAATGCGGCTACGAGGAACCAGCCCGATTTCTTTCGCAGGCTGCCCGCTGCCGAGTACCGGATCAGCAGCACGCCCGGAAGAATGCCGAAAAGGATGTTCTCCCCGAGCCCGCCCGCGATGTTCAGCGCGATGAGGAAGACGTCGGGGTAGAAGATGCCCACGGCCAGCGGCGGCAGGAAGGCCAGCGGCCAGACGAGGCTCATCTTCGAGATGTTCAGGTAGGTGCTGGTAAGGTCCCGAATGAACGAGAGCAGCGCGGTGCCGTTGGCCATGAACGACGTGGTCATGGCCACGATGGAGAAGACCAGCCCGATCTGCATGAAGCCGGGCGTGGTTATCATCTCGGCCAGCGGGATGGTGGCCGGGAGGTTGTGCTTGTAGGCATAGACCTCGGACATGTCGCCGCCTGCCAGCGGCAGGGCGAGGCAGACCACGATGACCCAGATGACGTTCATGAACAGTCCGAGGAAGGTGCCGCCCACGATGGCCGTGCGGATGGCCTTGCGGTCCTGCTTGAGCGAGCGGCAGATGGTCGGGATGATGTTGTGGAAGTGGAACGCCGTGATGAGCACCGGCAGGGCCGTGGGCAGGAAGGTCCAGTCCGCGAAGCCGAGGTTCTGGTTGCTCATGTTCGGTATGGTCATGAAGACCAGCGCGCCGAAGGTTCCCCACATGAGAATCATCAGCAGGGCGTTGCCGCGGGCCATGACAGCGGCCCCGAAGCTGGTCATCAGCGTGGCAAAGGCGAAGTAGGCCACCATGGAGACCCAGTCCGGGAGGCTGGTGGCGAAGAGGTGGTTGATGATGGACGAAACCCCGGCGAGGTACGCCACGAGTACGCCGTACAGGATGATGAGGTTGGCGGCGATGCTGACCCACTTCCCGGCCGGGCCGAGCTCCGCGCCGAAGAAGGTCGGCAGGTCCGCGGTCTCGTTTTGCACGAGGCTTTTCTGCTCGGAGTAGATGAGCGCGGTCCATGTCATCAGGCACCACATGAAGGCGATGGCGCAGAGGGCCGGGAGCAGGCCGGCCGGACCGAGGTTGACCGGCAGGGCGAGGATGCCCGCTCCCACCATGTTGCCCGTGACGACGAGCGCGTTGGTTATCGTGGCCTGTGTGGTCGCTTTCTGCATGATCGTCCCCCTGTGACGTTCGCGGCGTGAACGGGAATACGAGATGTTGAGGGCAACATAGCAGAGTTCAACGGGTGAAGAAAGGCGTTAGAATCCTTTCGATTTACCGCTGAGGCGGGCGACTTCCTTCCGCAGCTTGCCAAGGTCCACGGGCTTTGCGAGGTATCCGTCCATGCCCGCCTGGATGATGGCTTCGTCGTCGCCCTGCATGGCGTGCGCAGTGAGGGCGATAATCGGCGTCTTCCGGTTCGGGCCCGGCGGGTCTGCCTCGCGTAGTCGTCTGACAGCTTCAAGGCCGTCCATTTCCGGCATCTGGACGTCCATGAGCACGCAGTCGTAAGGGGTCGTCATGAGCTTGTCGAGGGCTTCGCGGCCGTTGTTGGCGGTGTCCACGGTCCAGCCGAGGTGCTCCACCATGCGCACGGTGGCGATGCGGTTCACCCGGTCGTCCTCGGCCACGAGGATGCGGTAGCCGTTTTCAGGCGCAGCTTCTTCTATGAGCTCGCTCTGGTCTGGTGCGTCGGCGTGATCGTAACGGAGCGTGAAGGCGACCTCGGTTCCCTCATTCGGAGCCGTATCCATGGAGAGTGTTCCGCCAAGGTTTTCAATGATGCGCTTGACGATTCCAAGGCCAAGTCCCACGCCCTGATGCGTCCTTGTCAGTCCGCCTTCGGCCTGAGTGAACGGCTCGAAAATCTGCGTCAGATGTTCTTCGGAGATGCCGATGCCGCTGTCCCTGACCGTGAAGAGAATACGCACCGGGGTTTCGGCAGGGTCGCCCAGCACCGAGACCGAGACCGCGATGACGCCTTTGTTGGTGAACTTGACGGCGTTGCCCACCAGATTCATGAGCAGTTGCCGAGTCCTGACATCGTCGCCGAGTACGTATTCCGGCACCGCATCGTCCACGGTGTACTGCATGTTCAGGCGCTTGGCTTCGCTGTCGACGCGGAATGTCGCTTCCATCTCCTTCATGATGCCCCGGATGGAGAAGGGCCTTTTGCGAAGCACGAGCTTGCCCGCCTCCATGCGCGAAAGGTCGAGGATGTCCGTGAGCAGTTGCGTCAGGTTGCGGCAGGACTGCAGTCCGGTTTGAGCAAGATCACGCTGGTTTTCGTCGAGGTTGGTCTTGAGGAGCAGTTGCAGCATGCCGAGCGCTCCATTGAGCGGCGTGCGGATTTCGTGGCTCATGTTTGCCAGAAATTCGCCCTTGGCTTTGGTTGCCGCCTCAGCTGCGATCATGGCCTTGCGCAATTCGTTTTCCGCCTTCACTCGTTCGGTGACATCCTTGCCCACAGCCCATGTGGCGAAAGGGGCGATGGGGAATTCATCGGAAATATTCGACCATGAGACAATGCGGTTGGTGCCGTCGATCGCGGTCAGGCGGAGTTCGACGTCACGGAAGTCGCCTTTGCGTTTTTCTATTAGGGCATTGACGGTTTCGCGTTCCTCTTTGTCCGGGTAGAGTCGTTCAAGAAAGTCGTTTCTGCCGAGAATTTCTTCGCGTGGGATGCCTGTGACACGTTCGCACTCCCTGTTCCAGAGCACCACATTGCCCTTGTCGTCAAAGGCATCCACAAGCACGGGCATGTTTTCGATGATGTTGCCGAGTTGCTGGCGGCTTTCGTCAAGCTCATGGCGCACCAACCGGAAGTGGTACAGCAGCAGACCGGCGGCCACGAGCATGGCCAGCACCGCGCCAAGCGCGTACCCGAACGGCGCGATCCACTCGATGGGCCGCAACAAGGGGTAGTCGAACTTGTGGAGCCCCCAGATGATGAATGTCCAGCCGAGCAGTTGCCGTTCGCGTGCGGCGGCGTCCTTGCGGCGAAGGTATTCTATGCCGATGCGAATGAAGACCGCTCCGATGAAGAAGAACGATGGCAGGGCACTGGTTTCAAAAGACATGGAGAAGGCGTTGCTGGCAACGGACCAGACGAGGCAAAGAAACGCCAGCGACCACCAGCGTCGCCTGACCTTCTGTTCCATGCGCATGAACGACCCTTGCAGCAGGAGCATGCCGGAGAATATCGAAGCGGACTGGCTTGCGGAGAACATGAAGGGATTGTTCAGGCCGCTCAGAATGAGCAGCATGAATATGAATCGCAGGAAATACAGGAACCAGCCGCCAGCCCAGATCAGCAGTACCTGACTGCGATCGTGCATGTACAGATACACGTAAATGCATGTCAGCAGCAGGACGCCGAGGCTTGACGCCGTTACTGAAGGAATGAGCCAGTCCATCAGGTGCTCCCCACAAAATCGAGTGCTACGGAAAGAATTATCACACGCATGTCATCAAGTATATGTTTACAAGTCCCGGGATATGCCGTACCTCGTTCACGCCGCCATCCGGTGGGCCATAATCCTTATACAGGCAGGAAAGCACATGAAGGACCTTGTCCGCAATGATACGTTGAGAAATATCGCCATTATCGCCCACGTCGACCACGGCAAGACCACGCTGGTTGATGGAATGTTCAAGCAGTCCGGGCTGTTCCGCGAAGGTCAGGAAGTGGACGACCGCATCATGGACAGCATGGACCTTGAGCGGGAGCGCGGCATTACCATCGCGGCCAAGAACTGTTCGGTTCACTGGAAAGGCACGAAAATCAACATCATCGATACCCCCGGCCACGCCGACTTCGGCGGTGAAGTGGAACGCAGCCTGTCCATGGCCGACGGTGCAATCCTGCTGGTGGACGCCTCCGAAGGCCCGCTTCCCCAGACCCGTTTCGTGCTCAAGAAAGCCCTTGATCGCGGCCTGAACATCGTGGTGGTCATCAACAAGGTCGACCGTCAGGACGCCCGTCCCGATGAAGTCCTCAATGAAATCTACGACCTCTTCATCGACCTCGACGCCACCGAAGACCAACTCGAATTTCCCCTTCTTTATGCGGTGGGCCGCGACGGAATCGCCATGGAGTCCCCGGACGAGCGCGGCGAGAACCTGCACATCCTGCTGGACCTCATCCTCAAGGAAATCCCCGGCCCTGCGCATAACGAAAACGAGCCGTTCCAGATGCTCGTTTCCGACCTTTCCTACTCCGACTATCTCGGCAGGCTGGCCGTGGGCAAGGTGCACCACGGCAGGGTCAAGGCCAACGACACGCTGGCCTGCATAAGCGAGGACGGGAAGCCTGCGCGCCTCAAGGTCACCAAACTGCAGACCTACGAAGGCCCCAAGCTCGTCCCCACCGATTCGGCGGAGCCGGCGACATCGTCGTGCTTGCCGGTATTGAGGACGTGAAGATCGGGGACACCATCTGCAACATCGAAGAACCCAAGGCTCTGCCGCGCATAACCGTGGACGAGCCTACCGTGGCCATGCGGTTCAGCATCAACACATCGCCGCTGGCAGGAACTGAAGGCAAAATCGTGCAGGGCACCAAGATTCGTGAACGCCTGTTCCGCGAAACGCTGCTCAACGTGGCCATTCAGGTTGAAGACGCCGAAGGCCGTGATTCTTTCGTGGTCAAGGGCCGCGGCGAATTCCAGATGGCGATTCTCGTGGAGACCATGCGCCGCGAGGGTTTCGAGCTTTCCGTTGGTCGCCCTGAAGTCATCATGAAGAAGACGGACGGCGTGATGCAGGAACCCATTGAACGCCTGTTCGTTGACTGCGACGAAGAGTTCACCGGCGTTGTCACCGAAAAGCTCTCCGCCCGCAAGGCGCGCATGACCAACATGGTAAACCACGGCACCGGCCGCGTGCGCATGGAGTTTTCGGTCCCGTCCCGTTCGCTTATCGGCTACCGCGACGAGTTCCTGACCGACACCAAGGGGACCGGCATCATGAACTCTTACCTTGAAGGGTACGACGACTACCGGGGCGAGTTCCCCAGCCGTCGCTCCGGCTCCATCGTCAGCGACCGCTCGGGCAAGAGCGTGGCCTATGCGCTGTTCAACCTCGAACCGCGCGGCCAACTGTTCATCACTGCGGGCGAGTCGGTTTACGAGGGCATGATCGTCGGGGAGCGCAACCGTTCCGGCGACATCAACGTCAACCCCTGCAAGGAAAAGAAGCTCACCAACGTCCGCGCCTCCGGCAAGGACGAGGCCGTGGTGCTGACTCCGGTGAAGCCCATGACCCTTGAGCGGGCGCTGAACTTCATTACCGAGGACGAGCTTGTGGAAGTGACTCCGGAGAACATCCGGCTGCGCAAGATCACACTCTCCGGTACCGAGCGTCACCGTATGGAAGGGCGCAAGAAAAAAGCGCTGGAAAACGGCTAACTCGTCAGGTTTATACAAACAAAAAGGCCCCTTCAAGGGGCCTTTTTTATTTGTAGCGTTGGAGAATTGCGTCCAGACGCCCGTCCTGAATCATGGCTTCCAGTTCCATGTTGAGCCTTTTGATGTGGGGCTGCCAGCCGTTGGCTCTGGTGAACGCAAATCGGTACCAGGCCGAGTCTATGGGCTTTTCGTGAATGGTGAAGCGGTTGGCGGAGAGGTCCTGTCTCGTCTTGAAAAGCCACTCGGTTTCGCGTTTGTTCACCACTGCGGCGTCGGCTCGACCTTTTTCAACAAGGTCAAGCATCCGGTAAGGGTCGCTGACGTTGATGCGGGTGACGCTGCCGTCAGCGAAGTATGGGGCAAGCGCCGGGTAGGCGAAACTGCCTATCACCGCAACACGCATACCTTTCAGGTTGGCGGGGCTGTCATATTCGAACTTTTCCCCCGCAGCGGTGATGAGCGTGTCCTCTGACTCGATGAAGGGAACGGTCCAGAGAAACCTCTCTGGATCGTCAACCCACTCTTTGGCTTTGGCGTGGGCGTCCACATCGCCGTTTTCTAGCTGGACCCAGCCACGGCGGTCGGGGAGTGTCCTTATAATCAGGGTATAGCCGAGAGGCCGGATGGCCTCTTCCAGAATTTCAACCAATACGCCTTTGGGTTCGCCAGGGTCCTGGGCGGTCATGTACGGCGGCCAGTCCGTGTCGGGCATGAAGAAGACCAGTTCGCCGTTATCGGGCGTTGCCGAGGCAACGGGAGCGCCGATGACGAACAGGAGAATTGTGAAAAGAAGAATATGGCTGATTCTATTATGCACGATTGCAAAAATAGCAGGGTCTTGCCCGCTGTCAATGATTGAGTTGTAAAAAAGCCCGGCATTTGCCGGGCTTGTGTTTTGTGCTGGGCTTTTGCTTACTGCTTGAGCCGCCATTCGCCGTTGGAGTCGCGGTAGGCCTTGGCCATGACCTTGTCTCCGTCCGGGCCGTTTTCGGTGATGACTACGTCGCGGTAAAGGCGTCCGTCTTCATGATACGGCGGAGAAGGCGTGGCGCTGTAGCTTGCGCCGGTGTCGGGGTTCACCCAGTCGTGGGATTCTCCGGATTTGCCCTTTTCAAGCGTGTGCTGGACCTGTTTTTCGTCGTGCTTGTCCCACTCGTTGCCGACGATGTAGCCCATGAGCAGGCCCACGCCCGCGCCGATGGCCGCGCCGCTGATCTTGTTGTTGAAGGTGAGCGCGCCGATGGTCGCGCCAGCCAGCGCGCCGATTCCCGCACCCGACTGGGCCTTGTTCGCGCAGCCGTATCCCGAGACGACGAATGCGGTAAGCACCGCCGCGATGAAGATTTTTCTCATGCGTAACTCCTGACGAAATAGTTTTGAATACCCTGTATATACGCGCTCACTTGCTTTTTGTCATCTTCCTTGTGCGATTTCTCCGCATTGACAAAACGGCCCGGTATTCGCATGTTCCGTTTCCGGTCGGCACGCCGCCGACCTTTTTCGGAGCGCATTCATGAGATCAATACTCTGCACCATCTTTCTTTTCGCCCTGTGCCTTTTCCCCGCAGTGTCCCATGCGGAAAAGGTCAAGAAGAATGTTTTGTACATCAACTCGTATCATCACGGGTACCGATGGTCGGACAACATCTTCGAGGGCATTCGTTCAACACTGGACGAGAGCGAGTTCAAGATCAATCTTCAAATCGAGTACATGGACACCAAGAAGTATGCGTATGACTTCTCGGCGCAGCGTCTGCTGCCGCTTTTCAGGGACAAGTTCCGCAACGAGCGTTTTGATGTCGTGATCGTTTCCGACAACGACGCCTTCAACTTTGCGCTTGAGCACCGCGACACATTGTTTCCGGGCGTTCCCATCGTCTTTTGCGGAGTGAACGATCTCAAATCACGCAGCATTCCGAATGTGACCGGGGTCATTGAGAACTTCCCCATAGCCGACACCATCGACCTTGCCCTGAATCTGCGGCCTGAAATGGAAAAGATCGTCGTGGTTGGTGATTCTTCCACGGCAGGGCGGACCATTCGAGCACAGGTCGAGGCCGTAATGCCGTTCTACGAGGACAGATTGAAGTTCGAGTACTGGGCCGACCTCAGCGCCAGTCAGGTCAGGGAACGGGCGCGCCAGCTCTCCGACAACGCCTTCATGTTCTTCATCCCGTATTACATTACGATAAATGGTCGCTCCTACACTTCTGAAGAGGTGGCGGAAGCCATCTCCGAAGGCACGGACATCCCGATTTTCACCGCGTGGGAGTTTCTGATAGGGCATGGCGCGCTTGGAGGGAGCCTTTTGAGCGGCAAGCAGCATGGGCGCATGGCGGCAGAGCTGGCATTGGATATTTTGCGCGGCACACCGGCCGACAAGCTTCCCATGGTGGAGCGGCCGCTCGGCACCTACTTTTTCGATTATAATGTAATGAACAAGCTCGGCGTGGACGAGTCCCAGCTCCCTGACGGCAGCCGGATCATCAACATGCCCAAGGCGTTCTACGAACTGCCCAAGCAGCTTTTCTGGACCATCATGATATTCATGTTCGTGCTGGTCAACGTGCTGATTTTCCTTATTTATACGATCATTGAGCGCAGGCGGATCGAAAAGCGGATCAAAGAGCAGCTGGCCTTTCAGGAAATCCTCATGGACACCATCCCGCAACTGGTGTGCTGGAAGGACAACGACCAGCGCTATCTTGGGGCCAACAGGGCTTTTGGCGAGTTTTTCGGCATAGATGATCCGCAGGCTGTCATGGGCAAGACCGACAATGAAGCCCTGCCGCAACGAGAGTTTGCCGGGTGGGTCGGCGCACTTGATCGGCAGGTGGTCCGGACCCGAAAGGCGCTTCGCAAGCTCAAGCGCCGCGTCACCCGCAACAATGGCGACAACGCCTGGCTGGAACTCAACAAGGTCCCGCTCTTCGACCCCACCGGTAACGTTGTGGGGACGCTGACCACAGCGGAGAACATCACCAAGGAGCGCGATCTTGAGAAACAGCTCATCCAGTCCCAGAAGATGGAAGCCATCGGGACTCTTGCCGGTGGAATTGCACATGATTTCAACAATATATTGACTTCAATAATCAACTCCACCGAGCTGGCCATGGGTGACGTTGACCCTGAGTCGCTCACCGGGAAGGACCTGGATCGTGTGCTCAAGGCGGCCCGGCGGGGCGGGCATGTGGTGAAGCAGATCCTCGCCTTCAGCCGACCCTCGCAGGAAGCTTTCGGGCCACGAACATCTGCGAGGTTATCTCCGAGGTGCTTGGGCTGGTCAAAGCGTCCATGCCGGGAAACATTCGCATCAACGCAAACGAGAATTGCGAGGTGCCGCTCGTCTGGGCTGACCCCACGCAGTTGCATCAGGTCATCCTGAACCTTTGCACCAATTCTTTTCAGGCGCTTCGCGACGTGGGCGGCGGGGAGCTCTTGCTTGAGCTTGAGGAAGTGCGTCTGAGCGAGGACGAGGCCCGGACCATCAACCTTGAACCGGGGCGGTTCGTCAGGATCGTGGTGGCAGATGATGGTCCCGGTATCCCGTCAGAGATATTGGACAAGATTTTCGACCCGTTCTTTACCACCAAAGGCAAGGCCGAAGGCACAGGGCTTGGGCTCGCGGTGGTGCATGGCATTGTCAAGGGCCATAACGGCGGCATAAGGGTGTCCAGCGAGGCGGGAGTCAGCACCCGTTTCGAGATTCATCTTCCGGTGCACGATCAAATCGCCGAGTTTTCCATTCTTACGGACATGCAGGCCATGCAGGGGCGCGGGCGCATTCTTTTTGTCGAAGATGATCCCGATCAGCTTGAGACAACGCCGAGGATACTCGAAAGCCTCGGCTACAGAGTCTCCGCTGCCGCCGACGTGACTGCCGCGCTCGAGATGCTGGTACGTGAAGAGGACTTCGATCTCGTCATCACGGATTTCGACATGCCGGGCGCCAATGGCGTGGAACTTGCTGAAGCGTTGCAGGCCATAGCGCCGGGGCTTCCGGTTATACTGGTCTCCGGACGGGAAGACGCCGTGACAGCGGCCTCCGGTTTGCCAAATATAGGACGCATTGTTATCAAGCCGTACGACAAAACCATGATGGCACAGGCCGTTGCCGCCGTTCTCGGCGGCTTGGAAGAGAGGTAATACGTGGCGCGAATTCTGATCATAGACGACGACCCTCAAGTTTGCGGGACGATTGAAAGTCTTGCCACGCGCATGGCGCACGAGGCAGATCAGGCACTTACTCTTTCGCAAGGCGCAAAACAGGTCCGCGAGGGCGGATATGATGTGGTCTTTCTTGACGTCCGCCTGCCGGACGGCAACGGGCTGGATCTGCTGCCCGAGATCGTGTCGCTCCCCGACGCCCCGGAAGTGATCATCCTGACCGGACGGGGCGATCCAGACGGTGCGGAGCTCGCCATTCAGCAGGGCGTGTGGGACTATCTCCTCAAGCCCAGTTCCGTGCGTGAAATGACCCTGACCCTCGGACGCGCCCTAAAATACCGCGAGCAGAAGCTTACCAAGTCGGTGATGGACAGTCTCGATCTTTGCGGTGTTGTGGGCGAAAGTCCCACGTTTCAGGGCAGTCTCCGTCAGCTTGCCGAAGGCGCACGGTCTGGCGCGAATATTCTCGTCACCGGGGAGACCGGGACAGGCAAGGAGCTTTTTGCGCGCACCATCCACCAGAACAGTGCCCGAAAGGGCGGAAAGTTCGTGGTCGTTGACTGTGCCGCACTTACGGAAACCCTTGTAGAAAGTACGCTTTTCGGCCATCGAAAGGGCGCGTTCACCGGCGCGCACTCTGATCGCACTGGTCTTGTCAAGCTCGCTGACGGCGGGACGCTCTTTCTCGACGAGGTCGGGGAGATGCCGCTGGCCATCCAGAAATCGTTCCTGCGCGTGTTGCAGGAGCGCACGTTCCGGCCTGTGGGCGGCACCACGGAATTATCCAGTGATTTCAGGTTGCTATCCGCAACGAACAAGAATCTGGAGTTGCTGGTAGAACAGGGCGAGTTCCGTAGCGACCTGCTTTTTCGGCTGAAAACCATGCAGATCCATCTTCCGCCGCTCAGGATGCGGCCGGAGGATATCCGTGCGCTGGCGCAGTGGCAGGCCGAGCGTGTCTGTCGCCGTTACGGCATGGCCGAAAAGGGTTTCGGGTCCGACTTCATCCCCACGCTGGAGAGCTATGAATGGCCGGGCAACGTTCGTGAACTCCTGAACATCATCGAACAGACCGTCGTTGGAGCAGGGGAGGAAAAGACCCTGTATTCCATGCACCTTCCGCGTGAACTGCGCATCAAGGTCGCCCGTGCGCAGGTCAGGAAGATGACCGGCGTCGAAAGCGCGCCCGAAACCGGTCCCGAGCCTGTCCGAAAAATCGGACAGGATATCTTCGAAGAGATTTTCGAACAGGAACTCCCGACATTGCGGGACTTTAAAGGAATGGCTGAAAAGGCATACCTTGAAGAGCTCATCCGACAAGGGTCGGGAGAGGTCTCCGACATCCTCTCCGTATCCGGCCTGTCACGCTCCCATTTTTACGCACTCCTCAAGAAATACGGGCTGAGCCTGTAGCTCCCTGTCTTTTTTTTCGGACAAATTAAATCCTTTTGTTGCAGCAGGTTGAGCGTCCGCTCAACCTGATCGTGACAGTTGTCTTTTTTTTCACACACTGATTTGGTCTGAAAGTGTCCGGAATCCCGGACTCTGGCGGAATGATAATATTGCATGAAACGGAGATAATAATCCTATTCATGCGATTTTTTTGTATAATCAATTATAAAAACCTTTTGGCATGGTTCTTGGTTATGGGGGGATCAGCCACCCACATCCGATTTAATTGTCACTGTTTGAAAACCCACCGCCCCAGAGCGGGCGCAAGGAGAGTTG
>NZ_BBCB01000020.1 GCF_001311825.1 Salidesulfovibrio brasiliensis JCM 12178
GAACTCCAAAGCTTTTTGGCTTGCCTTCGGCGAAGCTGTCCGTGCGCGTATGGATTTCTCTTGCTGCAACCGCAGGCTGTCCTTGTATGTAGTGGGCAGGGCTATATCTTCTCCAACAACCTCCGCCGCTCGCCTGTATTGCTGTCCCTTGACAGGATCGAACTACCCTGCCGAAGGCAAGCTATAAGATTTTGGAGATTCTTAAGAACCTTTTGCCAAAAAGGTCCTTAAGCCGCCGGAGGCAACAAAAAACCCCGCCGACTGTCTGTCGGCGGGGTTTATGCCCGTCACTATGCGAGGCTGGCTATTCGCCGAGGCCGAGGCCTCGGAGGAAGCCGCTGTCTTCGGTCCAGTTGTCGCGGACCTTGACCCAGAGTTCGAGGTGAACCTTCATGCCCAGCATCTCTTCGATTTCCTTGCGGGCGCGGGAGCCGATGTCTTTGAGGGTCGCGCCCTGTTTGCCGATGATCATGCCTTTGTGGTTCTTCTTGGCGGTGTAGATGACGGCGTGGATGGTGACCATGCCGCGCTCGGTGTCTTCTTCCCATTGTTCTATTTCGACGGCCGTGCCGTAGGGCAGTTCCTGTCGCAGGGTGAGGAAGAGTTTTTCCCGGATGGTCTCGGCGGCCATGAAGCGCAGGGGCACGGTGGAAACCTGGTCTTCGGGGAACATGGGCGGGCCTTCGGGCAGGTGGTCCATGGTCTTGGCCAGCAGTTCGTCCGTGCCTTGGCCTTTGAGAGCGGAGATCGGGAAGACTTCGGCGGTGGGGAAGAGTTCGGCGATCTTCTGCATGACCGGGAGCAGGGCGGCTTTTTCCTTGACCTTGTCGGCCTTGTTCACGGCGATGAGCACCGGGCGCATGGAGTCCGTGACCGGCTTGACGATGGGCTCGATTTCTTTCTCGATGAGGTGCGGCTTGTTGGCGTAGAGCGCGGCGTCGAGCATGACCACGACGCAGTCGCAGGAGGCCAGCGCGGACCATGCCGAGTCGAGCAGGAAGCGGTTCATGCGGCCGCGCAGGCGGTGGATGCCGGGCGTGTCGAGAAAGACGACCTGCGAGTCGTCCTCGGTCAGGATGCCGCTGATGCGGTTGCGGGTGGTCTGGGGCCGGGGTGAGACAATGGCCACCTTCTGCCCGAGGTACTGGTTCATGAGGGTGCTCTTGCCCGCGTTGGGCGGGCCGATGAGCGCCACCATGCCGAATTTGTGCGTATCGTTCATGCTTCCTCCGAAGCGTTTGGTCGCTGTTTGGGGTCGTACCTATATCCGTATGCGCCGCAGGCATCAACCGCAAGTATATCCCTTTTCCCGGCCGCGCTTTCCTGATACCTGATCCACCATGCACGAACAACTCTCCCTTTGGGACCCGCGCGGCGGTGTTGCCCGGCCGGATTTGCATCTTCCCGGAAGCCCGGAGCGGTGCGTCAAGCGCGCTGCGGTGGAAGACGCGGACGGTGCGGTCTGGATGATCGAGCGACTTTTTCCGAAGCAGCCTGCGCGGCGCGAGCGCATCGGCGGTCTGCTTTGTCATCTTGCGGACGCGGGGCTGCCGGTTCCTGCCTACCGGCGGGTGCCGGAGTCGGGATTTACGGCCAAAAGCGGCGGCTACCACTGGCAGCTGTCGCCGTTTGTGCCCGGTGATCCGCTCCCGCAGCCGGACTATGTGGACGACTCGGAGCGCGGCGTGGAACTCGGGACGTTTCTTGCCGACCTTTCGGATGCGGTTGCCGACTATCCGCCGTTCAGGCCCGACCCGGATTTTTCCCTCGGCGGCTACACCAGCGACCTGCTCGACGCCCTGCGGCCTCGCAATCCGGTGCTTCATGAAGCCTTGCGCGAGCTGCGCAAGGGGATAAAACCGCTTCTTGAGGCGTGGGAAGAGCTGCCCGCCGAGCTGTGTCACGGCGATTTTCATCCTTTGAACGTCATCTGGCAGGGCACGGGCGTGGCCGCTGTGGTGGACTGGGAGTTCTGCGGCCTGCGGCCCAAGCTCTATGACCTCGCCAACTGCCTCGGCTGTGTGGGGATTGAGGACCCGGACGCCCTCGGCAACGGCCTTGCTCCGGCGCTTCTTCGCAGATTGCGTGACCGGGACCGACTGCCGCAGGAGAATCTTGACATGCTGCCCGAGCTGATTCTGGGCCTGCGCTTTGCGTGGATGTCGGAGTGGTTGCGCCGGGCCGACACCGAGATGCAGCAACTTGAGCTTCGCTACATGCGCCTTCTGGCGGAACATCGCGGCGGACTGGCCGCGCTGTTCGGTCGTACCCTGAACAAATAGGCCGTTCGAGCTTTTTTTTCGTCTCGGAAGCGTCATGCGTTTTGTTTTGCAGTGTGCTATACGGCTTTGACGTATAGTATACACGTTGCATTTCGTAGGGGGGATCATGAGAAAGCTCGGCAGGATTATTGTGGTCGCGGCGCTGGTTGTCGGCGTGACGGCGGCCTGCTATCGGCTGTTCATATACGGGGATATGATGCGTTGGGGTGCAAGCGATGGCGAGGTCGTTGCCGCCATGCTCGGGGACGACGCAGCCCCGTTTATCAGTTCCACGCGTGCCGTGAGTATCGACGCCCCGCGCGAGACGGTCTGGAAGTGGCTGGTCCAGCTTGGCGCCGACAGAGGAGGGTTCTACAGTTACACCTTTCTCGAACGGCTGCTCGGCTATGAAAACGGCAATGTCGCGGAGATCGTTCCCGAGTTTCAGAGGATGCGGGTGGGGCGGCTGGTGCCCTCCACTCCCGGAGCAGCGCCGGATGGTAACAAGCCCCGCTGGCCGGTCCTTGCAGTCGATCCGGGGCGGTGCTTCGTGTTCGGGGGCTGGGGAGCCTTTTCCCTGAACGACGACGGGCCGGGCAGGACACGGCTCATCGTGCGCACTCACGGCTGGCCGCTGGACACCGTCGCGACCAAGGCGGGGTATGCCGGGGTCATGCCGCTTCATTTCATCATGGAGCGCCGGATGCTACTGGGCATCAAGGCGCGCGCCGAGGCCGGGCCGGATGTCCGCCTATCTCCCTTGCCGGATTATCTCTGGCTGGCGGGCCTCGCCGTTTCCCTTCTGGGCATCCTGTTCATGATCGTTGCCGGGCGCGGCGTTTCCGGCGTGATTCTGCCAATGCTGTGCGGTCTTGCGTGGCTGTGGGTTTGCCTCGCCTTTGAGCCTGTCCCGATCTATGCGCTGTCTTTGACCGTCGTGGTCGCGGCCTGCTCCGTTTTCGCACGGAAGGGGCGCTACTGAAGCGGCAAGCCTCATCCTTGAAAAGCAAAACCCCGCCTCCGCGCTGCAGCGGATGCGGGGGTGTCCGTTCCCATTGATCCCGGCTAGTCGCCGAGCAGTTCCTTGGCCTTGTTCTTGGCGTCGTCCATGGCCTTGTCGATCTTGCGTCCGGCCTCTTCGGCGGGGCCTTCCTTTTCACAGGCCATCAAGGGCAGGGCCAGAGAGAGTATCATCAGGGCGATGACCAGTCGTTTTGCCAGTTTCATGCGGTTCCTCCGGGTGTGGTTTCAGGCTGCATAGCACGTTCTTGCGAACACGCTCAAGCCATCCACGATTACTGGAGTCCGGGTGTCTCCTGCCCGTGTGAAAGCTCAATGGGCCCGCCGCCTCCAAGATGATGGCTGACGATCTCGTCATACTCGCTGGTGCCGTCGTCGTCGGGTTTTCTTATGGCATCCAGTTCTTCTTGAAAGGCCTCGATGGCTTCCGGCGGTGTTTTGGGGCTGAAGGCCAGATAGAGGTCGAGATTTCTGAGCACGTAGACCATTTCGTAGTCCGAAGGCTCCATGCCCATGGAGCGCATGATTCGGGGCGCGGCGGACGATGACTGGGTGATGAGGTCAACGCGCCCGGCTTCGAGCATCCGGAACTGGAGTTCATTGGAAAGCAGCGGCTTGATGGCGGTGGTGTCGGGGCCGAGCACCTCCTTGAGCAGCGAGACCGGGGCGCTGTTGCGGATGACCCCGATGCGATAGCTGTTGAGGTCCTGTGATGCGTGGACGGCGATTCCGCGGCCTTTGTGCGCCACAAGGCCCAGCCGTAACGTGCCGATGGGGCCGACCCATGCGTAGTGTGGCTCGCGCTCCTCCGTGCGCACCAGCGAGAAAACCACCATACCCGGCGCGCCCGACTGAACGTCCTCCACGGCGCGGGCCCATGCGATGGCCGTGATTGTGTCGAGGGGGTGCCCAGTGCGTTTTGCCAGCAGCTCGAGGATGTCCACGGCGATTCCCTTGTACTTGCCGTCTTCCTTGTAGTTGAACGGATAGAGGTCGCCAGCATAGCCGGAGATGGCAAAGCCTTGGTCGGCGCTGCTTGTCGGGACAAAGACAAGGAAGCCGAAAAAGATACAGGTCAGGGTTGCAGCAAGGGACTTCAGGCGAATCATGCCGAAAGGGTATACCCGCGTTTTCCGCTTTGGCAACCCCTTGAGCCTGATTCGGTTCGCGGTACTTTACCCCGCTTCGCGCCTCGGCTATGTCATGGGGGTGCGCATACTGCTGATGGACAATAACGATTCTTTTACCCGCAATCTGGAACACCTGCTGGCGGCGACCCTGCCGCAGGCCGAGATTGTGGTGGTGCCGCATTCGCGTCTGCATGAGGCGGAGCGCGCGGACCTTCACGTAATCTCCCCGGGGCCCGGAAGGCCGGAGGATTATCCGGGATACGGCGGGATGATCGAGTCGGGCACGCCGCTACTGGGCGTCTGCCTCGGCATGCAGATCATAAACGTCCACTTCGGCGGGCGTGTCGAGCAGCTTGACGGGTGCGTGCACGGCAGAACCGGTGTCATGCAGTGGCGCGGCGCGGAATGGACCGTGGCCCGCTATCACTCTCTCTACTGCGCCGAGGTTGCGCCCCCGCTGGAGGTGGAGGCCGCGCTTTCCTGCGGCGCGCCCATGGTGGTTTCGCACCCGGGCCTGCCGATCATCGGTTTGCAGTTCCATCCGGAATCGTTTCTTACGCTTCAAGGCAAGGAGATACTCGGTCATGCCCTCGATTCGCTCGCAGTCGCTTGATCCGGTTCGGTTCGACGCCTTTGCGCGGCGGCTGGCGCGGGACCTTGAGGCGGATATGCTGATTTCGCCAAGGGGGTGGCCCGGTGAGTCGCGCTCCATTATCGGGGTGGACCCCGCCGATGAACTGGTCATGACTGCCGAAACCCCGGTGGAGGAGGTCAAGCGCTTCGCCTTTGCCGAAGCCGGGCCGGTGCTTGGGTACATCGGGTACGATTACGGCCTTTCATTGCGTGGCAAGTGCCTCCCCAAAGAGCGTTCGGCTCTTCCCGCCGGACACCTCAAACGCTACCGGATGACCGTCGTCTATGACCATGCCTGCGGCACCCTTGTCGTTACCGCCCCCACCGGGGTGGACGCGGAGCGTCTGCTGGCCCTCGCCGAATCGGACATTGACTCGGCCGTGACCGCGCCGGACCTGAACGGCCCGGTTCGGGCCAGCGTGGACCGGGCGGGATATGAAGAGGGAGTTCGCGAGACCCTTGCGCGCATCCGCGAGGGCTGGACCTACCAGTTGAATCTTTCCATCCGCTTTGAGCGCGACTGCCCGGACCTCGATCCGTTGGGCCTGTTTCTTTACATGCAGCAGCGCTACCCCGCCCCGTTTTACGGCTGGTTCCGTTCCGGTCCGTACCGGGTCCTCTCGGCCTCGCCGGAGCGGTTTCTCAAGGTGGATGGGGGGCAGGTGCTCTCCCAGCCCATCAAGGGCACGATGGAGGCGGAGGGACACGACCCCCTTCTGGTCCGCAGGCTGGTGACATCGGCCAAGGAAGACGCAGAGCTCTCCATGATCGTGGATCTTATCCGCAACGACATTTCTGCGGACTGTGAATTCGGCTCTGTGGAGGTGCCGAGGCACAAGTCCGTCTTTCACGTGGACCGGCTGCTGCAGATGTATTCGGACGTGACCGGGACCCTGCGCGGGGACCGCGACTGCCTCGACCTCTTCTTCAACGCATTCCCCGGCGGTTCCATCACCGGATGTCCCAAGCAAAGCTCCATGCGCATCATCGACGAACTGGAGCCGCACTCCCGCGAAGTCTACTGCGGCAGCCTCGTGTGCATCCACGGCCCGCGTGACATGGATTCGTCCATAGCCATCCGCACCGCGCTTTTTGACACGGATACGGGCAGGCTGGACACTTGGGCCGGCAGCGGGATCGTGGTGGATTCCAACCCTGCGTCGGAGTATCTGGAGACCATGGCCAAGGCCGAGAAGTTTTTGAAGGGTGCCGCGGTCAGCGGCAAATATCTATGAGCCGCTCCAGCATGGCCAGCGCCTGACGCCATGCCTGCGGGCGGAAATCCCCGTTTTCAAGCATCATGTGCGAGAGCCCGGTGAAGGGACGGATTTCACGCGGGCTGGTTTCCCAGAAGGAGCACGTCAGCAGCTCGCCCTTTGCCACGCCGTGGCGGAACTGTCTGCCCGTTTCCGGCAAGTGGCCGAGCAGCGATTCCGCCGCTTCCGGGCAGGTCTCCCGAACCGTCTGCCAGTCGCTTCGCGCGCGCTCGTCGCTCCACAGCCCGTGATGGTTGCCGAAAAACGACTGCCAGAACGCGGAGAGCACCCGCTCCTCGTCGGGCGGCGTGTCGTCCAGCCGTTCCAGATGGTACAGCCCGTCCGGGGTGTTGCCGGTGCGATAGAGCGCGAGGTCCGGCAAACGCATCCGGGCCAGCCCTTCGTGACCGGTCCCGGCAGCCATGCGCGAGGCCAGTGCGGCCACCCGCTTGGGGTCGAAGGGGCCGTGGCACTCCAGCCGGTCCCTGTCGCAGTGCCAGCACCCCTTGGCGCAGTCCATGTCGGCACGCAGCACGTAGTGACCCGGCGTGTACGGACCGGTTTCCCACGGGTTGACGTTGCCCATGCTCAGATTGAGGCATTTGAGGCCGGTCCAGGCGGCGAGATGCATCGGCCCGGTGTCCGGGGTTATGAACAGCGCAAGCGTCTGGCCCACGGCGCTCAGTTCGTCGAGGCCGAGTTTGCCACACAGGTTCAGGGCCGGAGCATTGGAGAGCCGTGTGACCTCTTCGCCCAGTTCCACCTCTGCCGGGCCGCCGAAAAGCATGGGACGAAGCCCTCTGCCGAGCAGGTCGCGCACGAGATCTGCCCAGAATTGCGGGGTGGGGCGTTTGGCTGCCTCGCTGGCTCCGAGAAACAGGCCGACCTTGTTCACATTTTTCGGAAGCGTGCGCGGTATGTCGAACCGGGTGTCCGCGATGCGCTTTTGCGGGACGGCGTCCAGTGCGTTGAGGTCCGCCCAGTGAAAGCGGTTGTAGCGGTTGTTTTTTACCAGCGAGGAGCGGTAGAGCTGCCACGTTCCATGCACGAAGCGCGCCCCGTGCTCGTCCATGGACGGGCCGAGCTTGCGTTCTGCGTTGAGATCATGGCAGAGCCGGGCCGCTTTTTCCTGAATGCTCAGGTTGACGATCAGGTGGTAATCACGCTTTTTCAGGACATTGACGCCGTGCCACGGAATGTACGTCACCTTTGGCGACAGCGGCATGAGCGGCTTGTAGAACCCCTCTTCGGCCGCTACCAGGATTTCCCTGTTCGGATAAAGCCGACCCAGCCACAGAAACAACGGGAACGACAGAATCAGGTCGCCCATGCGCTGCATCTGGAGAACAAGGATCGGTTTTTCCATCGATGTGGCCGCCGTTATCCGAAGGTTTTGCGCATGTGCTCCATGAGCGTGACCATGCGGTGTTCGTAGGTGTGCTCGGCCAGAATGCGCTTGCGAGCCGCATTTGCCACGGCCTCGCGTCCTTTCGGGTCGTCGAGGTAACGGGTGATGAGCCCTTCGATCTGGTCCTTATCGTCGTAGCAGATGACCTCGGTTTCCGGTTCGAAAAGGTCCTCGATGCCCTCGCGCCGGTCCGTGACAAGGAACGCGCCGCAGCACGGCACGTCAAAGACCCGCTGGTTCACTGCGCCGCGCATCTGGCGACTGGTACAGTTGAAGTTGACCTCGCTGGCAGGGTAGAAAATCGGAAGGTCGTTGTAATAACTCAGTTCCTTGTGATACCGCCAGCCCGGGAAATTCTTGTAGAGCTCGGTCCAGCCGTTGTCACCCACGATGAGCGGCTCGAACGGCATGGTCCGGACGATGCACTCGCGCCGGTACAGGCAGGTGGCCAACCACGTGATATAGGTCTCGTATGCCAGCCGCTGCGGGGCCGGTACGTCTGCCAGCCGCTCGGCGAGATCCGGGCGCACTCTGGCTATGTATTGGCGTGCCGTGTCATCGTCCGCTTCGGCAAAGCCTTCCGCGAGGTCGAATCCGGCTTCCACCAGCGCAAAGGACGCCTGTGCGGCCACGAAGCGGCGTTCGACCTTGGTTTTCATGGAGTTGCCCACAAAAGATACTCTGGCCCGCCACTCCTCGGGTGCGTCCGTTCGGCCCGGCACGAACCGGGTCGGGTCGCAGCCCAGCGGCAGGTGGGCCACCGTGTCGAACCCCATGGTCGAAAGCAGTTTCACCGTGCTGCTGTCCCAGGTGAATACCGCGGTGCGGCATCCCGTCAGGTTTTGGTAGGTGTCCAGCAGCAGGAACGGGCTGTCCACGAACCACGAGGCCAGCGGCACGTCCGCTTCGTTGAGGATTTGCGCCAGCACGCCCTCATGATCCACTCCGAGGTGGTTGACCGTCAGCACGAAGTCCGGTCTGAAGCCGTTCAGCGCGGCGCGAACCGTGTTCACGAACGTGTCGAGGTCCATTTCCTTGGTGTTGAAGTCCAGCAGTTCGCACGGCACGTTCAGGCGGTCCAGCGCGGCGCGGATTTCTCCGAGCAGGAAGTACTGACTGGTCATCAGCAGGATTCTGGGGAGTTTCTCCGGCAACTTCGGCGGGTTGTATCCTTCAAGATGTGTCATGTCTCGACATGTACCGCTCGGCGGCGGTTATGTCCATATCCTTATGAGATATACGCGGGGGTGTTGCGCGTTTGTCGGTGGCGGGGCCGCTACTTCCGGCAGTGCTGTTTTTCGTGCTGCTGCAACCATCCCTTCATGCCGAGATCGCCGTCAGCGCCGCCGAAGCCGATGAGCTTGCCGTCGGAGCCGTTGATGCGGTGGCAGGGGTAGACCAGCGGCCATGGGTTGTTACGCATGGCCTGACCGGCGGCCCGGAAGGCCTTGGGGCTTCCGGCCATTTCCGCGAGTTGCTTGTAGGTTTTCACGTCGCCGCTGGGGACGTTGTCGCGCAGGGCCTTGAGGGCGGCGCGGTGGAAGGGTGGCAGGGCGTCGATGTCGAGCGGCAGGTCGGGCCAGTCCGGGTTTTGTCCCGCCACGTAGCGTTCAAGGGCGGCGAGCAGTTTCCGGGCCGTGGCCGAAGGGTCCGGGGATGCGGTGGCGTCCTTTGCCCACTTGAGGTGCAGGGCCTTGATGGTTTCGCCGTTCCATTCCAGTTCAAGGGCGAGGGGAGCGGCGACGATGGTTTCCGAGCGCATGTCAAGCCTCCTTGGCGTTGGGGTCCCAAGTGGATGGCGGGCCGGACTGTGCGCCGTTGCGCTTGGCCTGCCAGATTTCGTGGGTTTCCAGATGTGCGCGCACGGCGTTCAGGGTGGCGTTGCGGTCGCCAGCCCAGTCCGGGGCGAGCAGTTCGTCGTGCGCGGGGTCGCCGTGCAGGCGGTGGACCACCATGTCGGGCCGCAAAATCTCCAGCGAACGGCCGAGGCCGTCGAGGTACTCGTCGCGCGACATGGGCTCGTATGTCCCGTCGCGCCACCAGCGGGCCACGGTGGTCCCTTTGCAGACGTAGAGATTGTGAAATTTGATGCCGTGGACGGGCAGGGAGGCCGTGAAGCGGGTCGTGGCCACGAGGTCGTCGGCGGTTTCCCTGCCTTCTGGTGCGGGCAGTCCGCCAACCGCGTGGGCCACCACGTTTAGCCCGGCGTCGGCGGCCATGCGCGCGGCCGTTTCGAAATCCGCAGCGGTGTGGCCCCGGTTGATGTGCCGGAGGGTGTCGTCGCGGCTGGATTGCAGGCCGAGCTCAAGGGTGACGAGGCCGACGCCGTGGCGTTCCCTGAGGTCGGCGAGCAGGTCGATTTTCTGCTGATCGAGGCAGTCGGGCCGGGTGCCGATGCTGATGGCGCAGAGACTCGGCAGGCCGTGGAGTTCGTCAAGGACGGTGCGGATGCGCTCAAGCGGCCCGTACGTGTTGGAGTAGGATTGCAGGTAGGCCATGAACAACCGCACTTTGTAGCGTTTTGCGAGACGTTCGCGCCAGTGGTCCCACTGTTCGGCGAGGGTCATGCTGCCGGAAAGACCGGAGCCGGAGCCGGAGGGATTGCAGAACGCGCAACCGCTTCCCGACAGGTGCCGTCGCGGTTGGGACAGGAGAACCCGGCGTCGAGGGGCACTTTTTGCACCCGTTCACCAAAGGTGCGGCGCAGAAAAACGTTGAGCGAATAATAGCGATGCATCGTGAAGTTGCCGGAAAGCCCGTTTTTTTTGACCCGCGTGGGCTGCGGGCTGTTGCGGGACGTGATTACATCTGGTACCAAACCTTGATTGAACGTGTACGCTAGCGCATTTCCCCGCCCGGGGAAAGATCGCGCAAGACGATAAATCCGACTTAACCGGGGGATAAATGGGTAGTCTGCTCAACAAGATACTCGGCTCCTTTTCCAGTGACCTCGCCATCGACCTTGGCACCGCCAACACGCTTGTCTACGTAAAAGGCCGTGGCGTCATGCTCTCCGAGCCGTCCGTGGTGGCGGTGAAAAAGGACTCGCGCGGCGGCAAGACAGTGCTCGCCGTGGGTGCGGAGGCCAAGAAGATGCTCGGCCGCACGCCGGGCAACATCGTGGCCATCAGGCCCATGAAGGACGGGGTCATTGCCGATTTCGAAGTGACCGAGGCCATGCTTCGCCACTTCATCACCAAAGTGCACAACAGCCGCCGTCTGGTGCGGCCCCGCATCATGATCTGCGTGCCCACGGGCATCACGCAGGTGGAAAAGCGCGCGGTCAAGGAATCGGCGCAGTCCGCCGGTGCGCGCGAGGTGTACCTCATCGAGGAGCCCATGGCCGCGGCCATCGGCGCGAACCTCCCCATCACCGAGCCGACCTCCAACATGGTGGTCGACATCGGCGGCGGCACCACCGAGATCGCCGTCATCTCTCTTTCCGGCATTGTCTACGCCCGCTCGGTCCGCATCGGCGGCGACAAGATGGACGAGGCGATCATGCAGCACGTCAAGCGCAAGTACAACATGCTCATCGGTGAATCCACGGCGGAAATGATCAAGATCACCGTCGGCTCGGCCTATCCCATCGGGACGAAGAGCCCGAGATGGAAGTCAAGGGCCGCGACCTCGTGACGGGCATCCCGCAGAACCGGACCATCACCACAGAGGAGATTCGCGAATCCATCTCCGAACAGGTGGACGGCATCGTGCAGGGCGTGCGCATCGCGCTGGAGCAGACCCCGCCGGAACTCGCGGCGGACATCGTGGACCGGGGCATCGTCCTCACCGGCGGCGGCGCGCTGCTCAAGGGGCTCGACCAGCTCCTGCAGCACGAGACGCAGCTGCCCATCACCGTGGTGGACGACCCGTTGACCGCAGTGGTGCTCGGCTCCGGCAAGGCCCTGGACAATATCGACGTATACAAGGACATCACTACGGACTAGCGTGACCAAGCCCAAAAGAATCGCTCTGCTGGTCGTTCTGTGCCTGTTTGCGTACCTGAGTCTCTACACGTGGAACCTCAGGACCGGGTATCTTGACGATCTTTCCAGCCGCACCGGGCTCGACGTGGCCGGATGGGTCATCCGGCCCGGCCAGTGGGTGGCGGGGCAGGCCGTCGGTTTTTGGGAACGCTACATCCATCTGGTGGGCCTCAAGCAGGAAAACGACCGCCTGAAGGACGAGTTGCACGCCGTGCGGCTCGAAAACCTCAAGATGCGCGAGCGCGTGGCTGCGGCGTCGAGGCTGGAGCGTATGCTCGGCTTTGTGGAGCCGCGGGGCTGGACCGTATCCGGTGCCCGCGTCATCGCCCACAGGCTCGGGCCTGCGGCCGCGCTGGAGACCGTGACCATCGACAAGGGCACCCTGAGCGGCGCAGAGGCGGGCGATCCCGCCGTGTGCCTGCGGGGGGTGGTGGGGCGCGTGCTCAAGACAGGGTTCAGCAACTCGCAGGTTCTCCTGATAACCGACCCCAACAGCCGTGTGGCGGTGCAGGGCGACGTGCACCGCTCGCAGGGCATCCTTGTCGGCAACGGGGCCAACGAGTCGCTCGAAGTCCGGTACATGAATCTCAACGCCGAGATCGAGCCTGACGAACTGCTCGTGACCTCGGGCATGGCGGGTGTTTTTCCCAAGGGGCTTCCCGTGGCCCGCATCACCGATGTCCGACGGTCCGACATCTCCCTTTTCCTGACCATTATCGCAGAACCGCTCGTGGATCCCTCCCAGCTCGAAGAACTGCTCCTGCTCGATCGCGCGCCCGCCGAGGAGGAAGGTCATGCGGCGGGAGAATAACACGACGCTGGCGCTTGTCTGGTGGCTCGGCTACACCGCCGTGGCTGTCTGGGCGCAGAAGCTCCTGCCGGGCGTCGATTTTCTCGCGCCGGGGCTTGTGCTGGCCATGCAGGAGCGACCCGGATTGCGGCCCCTGCTGCTCGGTCTTTTCTGGATTCTCCTGCAGGAGGGCATGGGCGGGCTGTCGTTTGGTTACGGCGTGGCGAGCTACGGATTTCTGGCGCTTGCGTTCGCCATGGGCCGCTGGATGTTCGAAGGCAGAAGCGTACTCTTCATGTGCCTGCTGGGCGTCTTCATGGGAGTGATGCACCCGTTGCTCACGTCCGGGCTGTTGTCGCTGGAGACCATGGAGACGACCATGAGCCGCACGATTGCAGAAGGCGTGGCGCAGGCAGTGGTTTTCCCGGTGGTCTGGTGGCTGGCTTCGCGATTCTTTCCCAAGGGGTTGAAGGCTGATGGCGCACCTCTCTAATCAGAACGAACAGCAGCCGCCTCGTCATGGGCTGCTTCTGCTGCAGGCGCTCATTCTCGGCCTGTTCTGCCTGTTCGCGCTGCGCCTGTGGTATCTGCAAATTCATCGCGGTGAGGTCTTTTCGGTTTTGGCCCGCGAGAATCAGCTCCGGCAGGAAGCGATTTTTGCGCCCCGTGGACTCATCCGCGACCGCAACGGCAAGCTGTTGGCCGTAAACGAGCCCGCCTACGCGCTGGGACTGGTTCGCGAGGACTGCAAGGATGTGGACGCCACGCTGGAGCAGGTGGCCGACTGGACCGGCGAGCCGCTCTCCGCGCTCAAGGAGACCTACAGCAAGAAACGCAGGCTGGTGAAGCCGTTCGAGCCGCTTATTCTTATCCCTGATCTGACGTTTGACCAGATGGCCCTTTTCGAGGCCAACAAGCTGGAATGGCCGGGCCTTGAAATCCGCATCCGGCCGCGCCGCGTGTATACGCATGGCAAGCTTATGGCCCATGTGCTTGGCTACGTGGCCGAAGCCAACGAGGCCGAGATGGAAAAGATCCCCTCACTGGCGCTCGGCGACGACGTGGGCAAGCTCGGGCTTGAACTCATGCTGGAGGAACGGCTGCGCGGCGAGAAGGGACTCATGCAGTACGAGGTGGATGTGAACGGCAGGCGGCTGGAAGGCCGGGTGCTCAAGCAGCCCCGCGCCGGGTATCAGGCGGTGCTGTCCATCGACCTCGGATTGCAGGAACTCATCATGGACTGGCTGCGCGACGAGGCCGGGTCCGTGGTGGTCATGGACGCCGATACGGGCCAACTGTTGGCCATAGTCAGTTCGCCATCCTTTGATTCCAATGCGTTTACCGCCGGACTCAGCCCGGAGCAGTGGGCCAAGCTGCGCGACGACCCCATGCACCCCATGCAGAACCGGCCCATCCAGTCCACCTATCCGCCGGGGTCGGTGTTCAAGCACGTGGTGGCCGGGGCCGGGCTGGCAAACGGCATGCTCGACCCCTCGGAAAAGGTCAACTGCACCGGGGCGACGAGGCTTGGCAGCCACACCTTCCGCTGCTGGCGCTGGCGCTGGGGCGGACACGGTTCCACGGACCTGCTCAAGGCGCTCACCGAATCCTGCGACGTCTATTTTTACAAGCTCGGGCGACGGCTGGGCGTGGACCGCATCAGCGAGTACGCCAAGGCCGCCGGGTTCGGCGCCCGCACAGGCATCCAGCTGCCGCACGAGAAGCCGGGTATCATCCCCACCCGCGAGTGGAAGCTGCGGGCGCGCGGCGAGCGCTGGCAGGGCGGCGACGACCTGAACCTTTCCATCGGGCAGGGCTTCACGCTGGTGACGCCGCTTCAGGTGGCGCGGTTCGTCAGTGCGGTCATCAACGGCGGCAAGCTGCTCAAGCCGGAACTGCTCAAGGACGGCAGGGTCACGGTGCAGGGATTGCTGCCTTCCAGACCCGAACATCTGAAGCGGCTCAAGGACGCCTTCGTCAATACGGTAGACGGTGCGCGCGGCACGGCCCGCAGGCTTCGCACCAAGGATGTGACCGTGGGCGGAAAGACCGGCACCGCGCAGGTTGTGCGGCTCACCGACGAGCTCCGCAAGCTCAAGGATCATGAGATACCCTATAAATATCGGGACCATGCGTGGATGGCGGCTTTTGCCGAGCAGGGCGACCGCCGGTACGCCATTGTGGCCATGATTGAGCACGGCCTGCACGGTTCCAGCGGCGCAGGGCCGGTCATCAAGGCAGTCATTGAGTATCTTTTCCATGACAAGATTCTGAAAAAGAAGCGGAAAAAGCCGATTGTGAAAAAAGTGACCAATACGGCGTCCAATGCCTCGGGCGGGGAGGAGTGAGCCAATGGCCGTTGACAGACGACTCATTCTCCATATCAACTGGCAGCTCATCGGCTTGACGCTGGTCCTCTTTCTTGCCGGGGTGCTGAACCTCTATTCCGCAAGCGGGTTCCGGCTGGAGGACGGCATGAGCGTGGCGCCGTTCTATCAGAAACAGCTCGTCTGGGGGCTGATGGGCATGGTGGGCATGATCGTGTTCATGCTTCCCAACTACCGGCACCTCAAGACCATCGCGTGGCCGCTCTTTTGGTTTACCTGCCTGCTGTTGCTGGCCGTGTTTTTTGCGGGCAAGACAATCTACGGGGCCAAGCGCTGGCTGGATCTCGGGTTCATGAATTTTCAGCCCAGCGAAATGGCCAAGATCTGCATCCTGATCATTGGAGCGCGCATCCTTGCGGACGAGCGCGAACCGCTGGGGTTTGGCAGACTGGCCTATGTCGTTGGGGTGGGGCTTATCCCGGCAGGCATGGTCATTCGCCAGCCCGACCTCGGCTCCGGGCTGTCCATTCTCATGATTCTCGGCGGCATGATTCTCTACCGGGGCGTCACGGGCCGGGTCTTCAAGACCATGATAGTGGCAATCCCGGCATTGGCGCCGCTTTCGTGGTTTTTCCTGCATGATTATCAGAAACAGCGCATCCTGACGTTTCTTGATCCCGCCAAGGATCCGCTCGGTTCGGGATACCATATCATTCAATCGCAAATCGCCATCGGGTCCGGGCGATTCTGGGGCAAGGGGTTTCTGGAGGGCACGCAGTCCCAGCTGCGTTTTCTGCCGGAAAAACATACCGACTTCGCCATTGCGGTTTTCGGTGAGGAATGGGGGTTTGCCGGGACCATGATCCTGCTCACCCTGTTCTGCTATTTTCTGTATCAGATGGTCACAATCGCCAGAGACGCCAAGGACCTCTTCGGCAGTTATCTGGCGGCCGGTGTGTTCTTCTATTTTTTCTGGCAAATCCTAATCAACATGGGTATGGTTCTCGGGCTTATGCCCGTAGTTGGCATACCCTTGCCGTTCGTGAGTTACGGCGGTAGCGCAACGCTTGTGAATTTTTGCCTGATCGGCCTTGTGCTGAATGTGTCAATGCGCCGGTTCCTGTTCAAGTAACCGTGAGCGAAAGGTCTTCTGGAGGCGTTCGTGGCTAGAGATGAGATCAATGCGTTCCTGGGAGCGGGGACGAACTACAGCGGAAAGCTGAACTTTCAGGGTGCTGTCAGAATTGACGGGCATTTTGAGGGAGAAGTTATATCGGACGGCACGCTTGTCGTGGGGCAGGATGCCGTTGTCGAGGGGCAGGTCCATGTGGGCCAGCTCGTCCTTTCTGGAAATATCCGGGGTGAGGTTGTCGCCGCCGAGAAGGTCGTGCTGCACAAGTCGGCCAACCTGATCGGCGACATAAAGACCCCGGTTTTGGTGGTTGAGGAAGGAGCGGTACTCGAAGGGCGGCTGACCATGGGCAGCCTCGAAACCGTTCCGGAGCTTCCGGTTGAAGCCGAATAGGTATCCGGCAACACGGACGA
Organism: Salidesulfovibrio brasiliensis JCM 12178; assembly: GCF_001311825.1. Classification (GTDB taxonomy): domain Bacteria; phylum Desulfobacterota; class Desulfovibrionia; order Desulfovibrionales; family Desulfovibrionaceae; genus Pseudodesulfovibrio; species Pseudodesulfovibrio brasiliensis. The sequence goes on from NZ_BBCB01000020.1 coordinate 16,357, forward strand.
AATAGCGCAAATCGCGGTGTGTCCGGCTGGAAAAAGCCTTTGACACACTCTGGAAAATTGGGTAAACGCCAGTGACTTTGCGCTAAAATTCACAACCTCTTGGGGGCACAAGGTATGATAGATTTTACGCTACAGGGGATTTTGATCCAGCTCGTGAACTTCCTGATCACGCTGGTGGGTCTGAACATCCTTCTTTTCCGCCCGATCCGCGAAATCATCAAGCAGCGCAGAGATTTGATGGCGGGTCAGATGGACAAGATCGAAACGTTCAGTTCCCAGGCGGAGAGCAAACTGAAGGGCTATGAAGAGCAACTTCAGGCTGCTCGCCAGGAAGGAAACGAAGTTCGCAACAAGCTTCGTGATGAGGGCGTGGCTGAAGAGCAGAAGCTGCTTTCCGTTGCCGGAGAGGAAGCTTCGCAGACGCTCAAGGCTGCTCGTACGGAAATCGACGGTCAGGTGAAGACTGCCATGGAAGCGCTCGCCAAGGACATCGAAACCTACGCGAACAAAGCCACGGACAAGATTCTTGGCCAGGCCTAACGGACGCATAGAGGAGGGTTTCATTTTGAAACGGTTGTACATTGTCGCAGCGATTCTCGTCTGTGCGCTGGCGTTCTCCACTGCTGCCGTCGCCAAGACCCAGCAGTCGGTCGCTCCGGTCGTTCAGGTCGCGAGCGCCGAGGTGAGCGAAGGCGAAAAGGTCGCCCATGAGCTGGCCAGCGAAGGCGAGGAAGTCGCCAAGGAAATCGCCGCCGAAGAACACGCCAAGGAAGGCGAACACCACGGTCTTCCCTGGAAGAACTACATGTGGCGCGTGATCAACTTCGTGTTGTTCATCGGCATTCTCGTTTATGCCGCGGGCGGCAAGATCAAGGCGTTTTTCGTCGGTCGTCGCTCCCAGATCAAGGATGACCTCGACAACCTGCAGGCTCGTCAGGCCGAGGCCGAGAAGAAGCTCAAGGGTGTCGAACAGTCCATCGCCAATCTCGAACAGGAGAAGAAGGCGATTCTGGACGAGGCCGAACAGCAGGGGCAGGCACTTCGCGAGGCCATCATCGAGAAGGCCAAGAAGGATGCCGAGGTCCTGAAGGATCAGGCCAAGCGCACCGCAGCCAACGAAGCCAAGGGTGCTCTGGACGACATGCGCGCCGAAGTGGCCGAACTCGTTGTCGCCGCCGCCGAAAAGATCGTCCGTGAAAAGCTTTCCGACGCTGAACACGACAAGCTCGTGGATGAATACTTAAACAAGGTGGTGCTCAATTGACCGGTAACATCGTTTCCCGCAGGTACGCCAAAGCCCTGTTTGTCGTAGGACAGAAGCAGGGTGATGAACAGCTCGCGGCGTACGGTCAGGAACTTCAGGGGCTGGCAGAGGCTTTGCTGGAGGCTCCGGAGGCCATGAGCTTTTTCCGGAACCCCACCTTCAATCCGGGCGAAAAGAAGTCCGTGATGAACCAGATTGTTGAAAAAACCGGCGCCAATGCCATGGTGAAGAACTTCTGCGACCTGCTCGCGGACAAGGACAGACTGTCCGTTCTCCCCGCCATTGCCGCCGATTATAACAAGATGCTCGATGAGTCTCAGGGTATTATCTCCGGTGAGATGGTCACTGCCAAGCCTTTGGCTGATGACCGCAAGGCCGAGCTCAAGAAGCGTCTGGAAGAACAGACCGGCAAAAAGCTGGAGCTTGAGTTTGCAGACAACGCTGAGATTCTCGGCGGTGTTGTCCTCAAGATCGGGGACAAGGTGCTGGACGCCAGCCTGAGGGCTCAGTTGCAGATCTTGAAAGAAAATATCAAAAGGGGTGAGTAGGGCCATGCAGATCAAAGCGGAAGAAATCAGCAAGATCATTGAAGATCAGATTCAGAATTATGAGTCCCGCGTCGAAATGAGCGAGACCGGTACCGTCCTCTACGTTGGTGACGGTATCGCTCGTGTTCACGGCGTGGAAAACGCCATGGCCATGGAGCTGCTGGAATTCCCCGGCGGCGTCAAGGGCATGGTTCTGAACCTTGAAGAAGACAACGTCGGTGTGGCCCTTCTCGGCCCGGACACCGGCATCAAGGAAGGCGACATCGTCAAGCGTACCGGCGAGATCTTCTCCGTGCCCGTCGGCGACGCCGTCATGGGCCGCGTGCTCGACCCGCTGGGTCAGCCCCTCGACGGTCTCGGACCCGTTGACGCCAAGGAAACCCGTCCGGTCGAAATGAAGGCCCCGGGCATCATCCCCCGTAAGTCCGTTCACGAACCCTGCCTGACCGGCCTCAAGGCCGTCGACGCCATGGTTCCGGTGGGACGCGGCCAGCGCGAACTCGTCATCGGTGACCGTCAGGTCGGCAAGACCGCCATCTGCGTTGACGCCATCCTCGCCCAGAAGAACACCGACGTGCACTGCTTCTACGTTGCTATCGGCCAGAAGAAGGCATCCGTTGCCCTCGTCGCCGACATCCTGCGCAAGCACGGCGCTCTGGAATACACCACCATCATCTCCGCCACCGCATCCGAGCCCGCTCCGCTGCAGTTCATCGGCGCCTACACCGGCTGCACCATGGCAGAGTTCTACCGCAACAACGGCAAGCACGCCCTCATCTGCTACGATGACCTTTCCAAGCAGGCCGTCGCGTATCGCCAGATGTCTCTCCTGCTTCGCCGCCCCCCGGGACGTGAAGCATTCCCCGGCGACGTCTTCTACCTCCACTCCAGGCTCCTCGAGCGTGCCGCGAAGATGGACGACAAGTACGGCGCAGGTTCCATGACCGCACTGCCGGTTATCGAAACCCAGGCCGGTGACGTCTCCGCGTTTATTCCGACCAACGTTATCTCCATCACCGACGGCCAGATCTACCTCGAGCCGAACCTGTTCAACGCAGGTGTCCGCCCCGCGATCAACGTCGGTCTCTCCGTCTCCCGCGTTGGTGGCTCCGCACAGATCAAGGCCATGAAGCAGGTCGCCGGTACCCTGCGCCTCGACCTCGCGCAGTACCGCGAACTGGCCGCATTCGCCCAGTTCGGTTCCGACCTCGACAAGGCCACCCAGGCCAAGCTCAACCGCGGTGCCCGCATGGTCGAGCTGCTCAAGCAGCCCCAGTACCAGCCGCTCTCCGTCGAAGAGCAGGTCTCGGTTCTGTACGCCGGTACCCGCGGCTACATGGACGACATCGAAGTCGAGTCCGTCCAGAAGTTCGAAGCCGAATTCCTTGAGTTCATGCGCAACGCCAAGTCCGACATCCTGAAGGACATCGTGGAAAAGCAGCAGATCGACGACGACATCGAAGGCCGTCTGAAGTCCGCTATCGACGAATTCAAGAAGGGCTTCAGCGCCTAAAACCCGAGGGGTAACGAATGGCTTCTTTGAGAGACGTCCAGAACAAGATCACTGGCGTCAAGAAAACCAAGCAAATCACCAAGGCCATGAACATGGTGGCCTCGGCGAAGCTGCGCAACGCGGAGGAACGCATCGAGCGGTTCCGCCCCTACGCCAGCAAGTTCTATGATATGCTTGGTGATCTGGCAGCCGGTGCAGATGGCTCGGCCCATCCGCTGCTGGAAGTCCGCGAAGAGATCAAAAGTGTCGGCATCATCGTTGTCACTTCCGACCGCGGACTCTGTGGCGCATTCAACACGAAAATCATAAGCACCGCCAGCAAGCTGGCAAACGCCAAGCGCCGAAGGCCTCGCCGTGAAGGTGTACTGCATGGGCAAGAAGGCTCCGACTTCTTCCGCAAGACCGATTACGAGGTCAAGCGCGAAGACCGCGACGCCATGAACACTTATGACTTCTCCCTGGCCGCAGGCTTGGTGAGGAAGTCATCCGCGACTACCTCGCGGGCGAGCTTGACGAAGTGCACGTTTGCTACGGCGAGTTCGAGAGCATTGCCAGGCAGAACCCCGTATCGCTCAGCCTTCTTCCCATCTCCAAGGAAGAAGAGGGCGAGGCCGCCGAAGCAGGCGGAGCCGGGGATTACATCTACGAACCGTCCGTTGAAGGACTCCTGGCGGAACTGCTGCCTCGGTTCATCAAGGTTCAGGTCTACCGCGCGCTGCTCGACACCTCGTGCTCCGAGCACGCTGCGCGCATGGCCGCCATGGACAACGCGTCCCGGGCATGCGACGACTTGACCGAGTCTTTGACTCTTCTGTTCAACAAGACCAGGCAGGCCGCCATTACAGGCGATCTCATGGACATTGTCGGCGGCGCTGAAGCGCTGAAAGGATAATTAAGGGGGCTTAATACTATGTCTAACGTAGGTAAAATCGCGCAGGTTATCGGCGCCGTTGTCGACGTCGAATTCCCTGAAGGCAACCTGCCGAACATCATGTCGGCAGTTCAGATCAATAACCCGAACAACACCGACGCTCCGGACCTGATCTGCGAAGTTGCGCAGCATCTGGGCGACAACATTGTTCGCACCATCGCCATGGACGCTACCGAAGGTCTCGTCCGCGGCATGGACGTCACCGCACTGGGCGCTCCCATCACCGTTCCTGTCGGCGCCGCTTCCCTGGGCCGCATCATGAACGTTGTCGGCCGTCCCGTTGACGAAATGGGCGAAATCAAGGCTGAAAAGTCCCTGCCCATTCACCGTGAGGCTCCGCTCTTCACCGAGCAGAACACCAACGTTGAAGTGCTCGAAACCGGCATCAAGGTCGTTGACCTGCTCATCCCGTTCCCCAAGGGCGGCAAGATGGGCCTGTTCGGCGGCGCAGGTGTCGGCAAGACCGTTATCCTCATGGAAATGATCAACAACATCGCAAAGCAGCACGGCGGTATCTCCGTGTTCGCAGGTGTTGGTGAGCGTACCCGTGAAGGGAACGACCTCTACCACGAAATGAAGGAAGCCGGCGTTCTCGAGAAAGCCGCGCTTATCTACGGCCAGATGAACGAACCCCCGGGAGCACGTGCTCGCGTCGCACTGACCGCACTGACCTGCGCGGAATACTTCCGTGACGAAGAAGGTCAGGACGTGCTGCTCTTCGTCGACAACATCTTCCGCTTCACCCAGGCCGGTTCCGAGGTGTCCGCACTTCTCGGCCGCATGCCCTCCGCAGTTGGTTACCAGCCCACGCTCGGTACTGACCTCGGTGGCCTGCAGGAGCGCATTACCTCCACCACCAAGGGTTCCATCACCTCGGTTCAGGCGGTTTACGTCCCTGCGGACGACCTTACCGACCCCGCACCGGCTACCACCTTCTCGCACCTTGACGGTACCCTCGTTCTGTCCCGTCAGATCGCCGAGCTCGGTATCTACCCTGCAGTTGACCCGCTTGACTCCACCTCCCGTATTCTCGACCCCAACGTTCTGGGTGAAGAGCACTACGGCACCGCCCGTGAAGTCCAGATGGTTCTGCAGAAGTACAAGGACCTCCAGGACATCATCGCCATTCTCGGTATGGACGAACTGTCCGACGAAGATAAGCTCACCGTTGGCCGCGCCCGCCGCATCCAGCGTTTCCTGTCCCAGCCGTTCCACGTTGCGGAAGTCTTCACCGGCGTCCCGGGCGTGTACGTCAAGCTGGAAGACACCATCAAGGGCTTCCGCCGCATCCTCGAAGGCGAACTGGACGATCTTCCGGAACAGTCCTTCTACATGTGCGGTGACATTGAAGAAGCCATCGAGAAGGCTAAAAAGTAGGGGGATAACCCATGGCTAGCACCCTGAAGCTTGAGATCGTCACTCCTGACCGGAAAGTGCTTTCCGAGGACGTGGAATACGTGGGCTGCCCCGGCGTTGAGGGCGAGTTCGGCATCCTTGCCAACCACGTTCCGTTCCTTTCCGCGCTCGGGATCGGCAATCTCTACTACAAGCAGGGCGGCAAGAACTACTATGTCTTCGTCGCCGGTGGTTTCGCTGAAGTCAGCGACAACAAAGTAACCATCCTGGCCGAAGTTGCCGAAAAGGCGTCCGAAATCGACGTCGATCGTGCAGAAAAGGCCCGCGCTCGTGCCGAGCAGCGTGCCCAGCAGGCCAAGGACAACGTGGAATTCGCCCGCAATCAGGCAGCCCTGAAGCGCGCCATCATGCGCGCCAGCTGCACCGCCTCTGGAAAGAGCGCCGGTACCTGCTAGGCGAGACCAGCAAGACCCTTCAAAGGGCGGGCCGGATTTCCGGTCCGCCCTTTTTGCTTTTCATGCACTTGTGATATCCCTGATGAGAAGGTATTTGATGAAAGCTTTTTCGAAATCATCGGAGGATATTCATGACCGTCGATAATATAGTCCCCGTCATTCTGGCCGCAGGCAAGGGCACCCGCATGCACTCGGACAAGCCGAAGGTCCTGCAGGCCGTGCTGCGCCGCCCCATGCTCGCCTATGTGTATGACGCGCTCGATGCCGTGTTCGGTGCCGCGCCCCTGACCGTGGTCGGCTTCGGAGCCGATCAGGTTCGTGACGCCTTCCCTGACCGCACTGGCGGATTCGTTCTTCAGGAGGAGCAGCTCGGGACCGGGCATGCCCTGCAGATGGCATGGGATGCCGCCGTCAAGTCGGGCTGCGAATACTGCGCGGTCATCAATGGAGACACGCCGCTCGTTACGCCCGAGTCCCTCGGCAACCTTGCTGCTGCCGCAGGGGATTTCGACATTGCCTTCATGACCATCACGCCGAATGACCCGGCTTCCTTCGGTCGCGTGGTGCGCAACGAAGACGGAAAGGTCATGTCCATCGTCGAGGCCAAGGACTACGACTTCTCCATCCATGGTCCAGTCACCGGCGAGGTTAATGCGGGCATCTATCTCTTTCGGCTTGATACGGTTGCGCCGCTCCTTGACCAGCTCCGCAACGACAACATGGGCGGTGAGTACTACATTACCGACCTCATCGGCCTCGGCGTAGGCGGCGGCCTGAAAGTGCAGGGCGTCCAGTGCGGCAATGACACCAACCTCATGGGCATCAACTCCCCGCTGGAGCTGGTGCACGCCGAGCAGACCCTTCGGCGGGCGATCGTCAATACGCTTTTGGAAGGCGGTGTGCTTATCCACAACCCGGAAACAGTCATCATCGGTCCTGATGTGAAGGTGGAACCGGGAGCGGAAATTTACGGCCATTGCGAGATTTACGGCAAGAGCGTTGTAGAAAAGGGCTGCGTGCTCGGTTCGTATACGACCGTCATCGACTCGGTGTTTCGCAGTGGAGCCACTTTGCGCGAGTACAGTCATATCGAACAGGCCGACGTCGGCCCCGACTGCATCGTGGGACCGTTTGCCCGGCTTCGGCCCGGCGCGAAGTTGCACCGGCAGGCTCGGGTGGGCAACTTTGTGGAAGTGAAGAAGGCCGTTCTCGGCGAGGGTGCCAAGGCCAATCACCTTACGTATCTCGCGACGCCGAAGTTGGCGGAGGGTGTAACATCGGCGCAGGGACGATCACCTGCAATTACGATGGGAAGAACAAGTTCGTGACCAGCATTGGCGAGGGCGCGTTCATCGGCAGCAACACCGCTATCGTCGCGCCCTGCACCATCGGTCGGGATGCATTGATCGGCGCGGGGTCCACCATCACCAAGGATGTCCCGGACGGCGAGACGGCCATTGCGCGCGGCAAGCAGACCAATCTGCGTCGCCGACTGAAGAAGTCTTGATTTCATAAAGAGCAAAGGGTAGACAAGGGCTATGGAACTGGTCACTCGACTTGAGGAGCGCTTTGAGCAGCTCATCAATAAAATCAATGAATTGAAGAGCGAGAACGAGCGCCTGAAGCAGGAGCTCGCAACCGAGCGGGCCAACCGGGAAGAAGCACGAACGCGAATCGAGGCTCTGATAGACAGAATTCAGGGCGAGATCGAGTGACGGAGTGTCGGCCATGCCGCGCTACAGTCTATCCCTGGTTGGTCTTGAAATATCGTTCCGGACCGATGCCGATGCCGAGAGAATCGAGGCTGCACAGGCATTGGTGGAGGAGCGGTTTGCGGACCTTAGCAAGAGCGGGAGCGACATAAGCAAAGAAAAGTTGCTCACCTTTCTGGCCTTGAGCCTTGCCGATGATTATCTTGTATTGCAGGAACGGCAGGCTCAGTTGGAAAAGAAGATAACTGAACTACTCGAAATGGGAGCTGAATCGGTTCAGGCCGATTAGAGGAAGAACCGAGAGCTTTGTTAAGTATTTCCCTGGGGTGCACGTGATTGCCCGAGCGTTTTTTGAACCAATACTATCAAAAAGGGCGAGTTGTTCCAGCACACCGGTGTGCAGGCCCGCAGGACGGGAAGCCTAATGGGGTGCGAACCGAGCCCACCTGGGAAACCAGGTTCAAAACACACGGCAACACGGCCCTCCCGGGGTGACTTGAACCCCAGTCGGTAAAAGGCCGACAGGGTCCAGATATATCGAGATATGCGCCTTAGGCGCACCTACCTTCAGTCCTTCCCCAGACAGCTTGCAGGTCCGGCAGGAACGCGCACGCGTTCTGGCTGATGCTGCCGTTCATGGCGCCAACAGGCCGCCTACAGCCTGTCAACATAAACTGAAGGAGTCAGTACCATGCTGGCGGAATTTCTTATTTTCGGAGGCGGGATCGGAGCAGGTCTCGCGTCCGGATATTTTCTCCATAGATACATATCCGAAAAAGAAGTCGGCGATGCGAGAACCCTTGCGGACCGCATCGTTGAAGAGGCGCGGCGCGAAGCCGACGCCCTGAAGAAGGAAGTCCGGGTTCAGGCGCAGGACGAGATATTTGCGCAGAAAAAGGAACTCGAAGACGAGATCAAGAATCAGGAAAAGGAAGTCAAGCGGCAGGAGGCGCGCCTTCAGGAGAAGGAAGAGCGTCTCGAGCGCAAGCTCGAAAAGGTCGCGGACAAGGAATCCGAGGTCGTGGAACTGGAAAAGCGGCTCTTCAAGCAGGAGCAGCGTCTGACCGAGTTCGAGGAGGAGCTTGATCAGAAGGCCAACGAACACGAGCACAAGCTTCAGGAAATCTCGGGCCTGACCGTCGAGGAAGCCCGCGAAAAACTGATGACCGAGATCGAGTCCCGCACTCGCCACGAGGCAGCCAAGATGGTGCGCACCATCGAGATGGAAGCCAAGGAAACCTCTTCCAAGAAAGCCAAGGAAATTCTTTCCCTTGCCCTGCAGCGGTATTCCGGCGATTACGCCGGGGAACAGACAGTCACAGCCGTGACCCTGCCCAGCGAAGACATGAAGGGCCGCATCATTGGCCGCGAGGGTCGCAACATCCGCGCCCTTGAAGCCGCCACCGGCGTTGACCTGATCATTGACGACACCCCGGAAACCGTGGTGCTCTCCGCGTTCAGCCCGTTGCGGCGCGAAGTGGCCCGTCAGGCGCTCGAGCGCCTCATTCATGACGGCCGCATCCACCCCGCACGCATCGAAGACATCGTGCAGAAAGTGGAAAAGGAAATGGACGTCAAGCTGCGCGAGATCGGCGAACAGGCCACTTTCGACGTGGGCGTCCACGGCATCCACCCCGAAGTGGTCAAGCTGCTCGGCCAGCTCCACTACCGCACCAGCTTCTCCCAGAACGTGCTGCAGCACAGCATGGAAGTGGCCTTCCTCTGTGGCATCATGGCTGCCGAGCTGGGCCTTGACGAGAAGGAAGCCAAGCGCGCCGGCCTGCTCCACGATATCGGCAAGGCCGTGGACCACGAGATCGAAGGCCCGCACGCCATCATCGGCGCGGACCTCGCCAAGAAGCACGGCGAACACAAGGGCATCGTGCATGCCATTGCCGCGCACCACGAGGACACCCCGCCCCAGAGCATTCTCGCCAACCTCGTGCAGGCTGCGGACAGCCTCTCCGGCGCACGTCCCGGAGCCCGCAAGGAGCTTCTCGAAAACTACGTGAAGCGTCTTGAAGAGCTGGAAGGCCTCGCCACCGGTTTCAGCGGCGTCAGCAAAGCCTACGCAATTCAGGCGGGTCGTGAGATTCGCGTGATGGTCGACTCCGAAAAGGTCGGCGACGAACAGACCTACCTGCTCTGTAAGGACATCGCCGGAAAGATCGAGACGAACATGACCTACCCCGGTCAGATACGCGTCACGGTCATCCGCGAAAAACGAGCGGTTGGTTACGCCAAATAACAGTCCCAAGGGCCGGTCATTACGATCGGCCCTTTTTTTAGCCCATTCGGCAGATTATACTTGCCCCCGCATTCGATATTCCACAAACTGTGGTCAGGCTGTCCATGTTGTTCTCTGTGATCCGAACCCTGTTCAGGCGAGTCGTCCAGTGAGTGAGAACATGTCGAAAAACATGAATCTGGTGCGTGCGGAGATGGGAGACGCCGAGTTCCGGCGTTTCAGCGACATGATCCAGCGCGAGCTCGGCATCAAGATGCCGCCCACCAAAAAGGTTCTGCTGCAATCGCGCTTTCAGAAGCGGCTGCGGGCTCTTGGCATGTCCACCTACAAGGAATACTGCGACTACGTCTTCAGCGATGCGGGCCGCGAGGCAGAACGGCAGCACATGGTGGACGTGGTCACCACCAACACCACCCACTTTTTCCGGGAACCAAAACACTTCGACATCCTGACCAACAAGGTCCTGCCGGAGTTTTGGCGTACCATCGGCTCATCGCGGGAAATCCGTATCTGGAGCGCGGGGTGCTCCAGCGGCGAGGAGCCCTACACCCTCGGGATGGTCCTCTCCGACTTTGCCGAGAAGCACAACGGTTTCAAGTTCTCCATCACCGCCACGGACATCTCCTTCCAGATTCTCCAGCGGGCCAGAAACGCGGTCTATCCCTTGGAGAAGGCCGATGAGATTCCCCAGCAGTACAAGAAGAAGTACCTGCTCAAGAGCAAGGACCCCAAAAAGCCACTGATGAAGATCGACAAAAAGGTGCGCGACAGGGTCTCCTTCAAGCAGATCAATTTCATGGACGACTTCCGCATGGACCAGAAGATGGACATCATCTTCTGCCGCAACGTGGTCATCTACTTCGACCGCCCCACGCAGGAAGTGCTCTTCGACAAGTTCTGCAACTTCATCCGCACCGACGGCTACCTGTTCATCGGTCACTCCGAGAGCCTCTCCGGCATGCGGTTGCCCATCAAGCAGATGGCTCCCACCGTGTTCAAGCGGCTGCCCTGAGCCCGCGCACGCCGCCTCGCATCAATCGTAATTCTTTTCTTGCATCCGAACGGAAAATCGGCTTCGATGGGAAGCCTTTCGCGCGGGCGAAGATGAGTGAGAATCATGAAGATACTGATGCTTGGTGACATAGTCGGGCGACCGGGACGCCGTGCCGTAACTGGCTGCCTGAAAGAGGTGCGCGAAGAGACCGGAGCGGACTTCGTCATCGCCAATGGCGAGAACGCCTCGGGCGGCATCGGCCTCTCCGCCAAGAACGCCCGCGAACTCCTGAACGCAGGCGTCGACGTCATCACCACCGGAAACCACATCTGGAAATTCCGGGACATGCACGCCCTGCTGCGCAAGGATTCCCGTATCGTCCGTCCCGCCAACTATCCGGCCGAGGCGCCGGGTAAAGGATTGACATACATAGAAAAGGAAGGGCTGCCGCGCGTGGCGGTCATGAACCTGCAAGGCCGAACCTTCATGCATCCAGTGGACTGCCCCTTCAAGGCTGCGGAACGCGAGCTTGAAGCGCTTCCAGAAGACGTGGTCGCGGTTTGCGACTTCCATGCCGAGGCAACCGGCGAAAAGCAGGCCCTTGCATGGCATCTCGACGGCAAACTCGCGGCACTGGCCGGGACGCACACCCACGTGCAGACCGCCGATGCGAGAGTGCTTCCCGAAGGGACCGGGTACATAACCGATCTCGGCCTCTGCGGCCCCTGGAACTCCTGCCTCGGCATGGAGCCGGGACCGGTCATCACCCGGTTCACCAGCGGGCTGCCCCAGCGCTTTGTCCCGGCAGGCGGTCCTGTGATCCTGCAAGGGGCACTGTTTACGATAGATCAAAGCTCCGGAAAGGCGACAAGCGCCTCCGTCTGGAGCAAGGAAATACGACAATAAAGAGGAACACATGAACATTTTCGACGAATTCAAGTGGCGCGGGCTGATCAATCAGGTCTCTGACGAAGAGAAGGTACGGCAGTATCTCTCCGAAGCGGGCAAGGCCATGTATTGCGGCTTCGACCCCACCGCCGAAAGCCTGCATGTCGGTAACCTCGTGCCTCTGCTCAGTCTGGCCCGCCTCAAGCGCGCCGGACATAATCCCATCGTCCTCATGGGCGGCGCCACCGGCTTCATCGGCGACCCCAGCGGCAAGGACAAGGAACGCGAACTGCAAACCGCAGAAGACATCGAGGAGCGCACCGCGAAGATCGTCAATCAGGTCCGCCGCTTCTTCGAACGCGTCTGCGGCGAGCGGCCCGAGGTGGTCAACAACTACGAATGGACCAAGACCATGAGCGCCATCGACCTGCTGCGCGATGTGGGCAAATTCTTCACCATCAACTGGATGATGCAGAAGGAATCGGTCAAAGGCCGCCTCTCGCGTGACGAGGTCGGCATCTCCTACACCGAGTTCTCCTACATGATTCTGCAGGGTAACGACTTCTACCACCTCTACAAGACCAAAGGCTGTCAGCTTCAGCTCGGTGGCGGGGATCAGTGGGGCAACATCACCGCGGGTTGTGAACTCATCCGCCGCAAAACCGCGGCCAGCAACGAGCCCGCAGAAGGCTACGCCCTGACCTTCCCGCTCATCACCACCGCCTCCGGCAAGAAATTCGGCAAGAGCGAAAAGGGTGCGATCTACCTCAACCCGGAGATTACCTCCCCCTACGCCTTCTACCAGTTCTGGGTGAACACCGATGATCGCGACGTCATCAAGTTCCTCAAGTACTTCACCTTCCTTACACAGGAAGAGATCGCCGAACTGGAAAAGTCCCTTGAGGAAGCACCGCACCTGCGCGAAGCACAGCGTCGTCTCGCCGAAGAAGCGACCACCATGATTCACGGCAAGCGCGAACTCGAACGCGTTCAGGCTGCCACCGCCGCACTCTTCGGCAAAGGCAACCTCAAGGAAGTGGACCCCGCCACCCTGCGAAGCGCACTCGAGTCCGCACCCCAGCGCGCCTACGCACCCGGCGATGTTCCGGATATCCCCCAGATTCTCACGGACCTCGGCCTGACCAAGTCCAAAGGCGAGGCCCGCAAAGCACTCAAGGCCGGCGGCGTCTACATCAACGGAGAACGCGCAGCCGAAGACCACGAAGTCGGGGACACCGACTTCCTCGGCGGCGACCTCATGATCGTCCGCAAAGGCAAAAAGAACTACGGCATGGTCATCCGAAGCTAGCCGGGATTGATACCAAACAATAATAAAAGGCCCCGCCGGATTTCGGCGGGGCCTTTTATTGTGCCTCCGGCGGGCAGGGCGCTGCCCTGCACCCGGCAAAGGGGATAATCCCCTTTGCAATCCCTGACTTGAAGGCGTCGACAAGGAGTGAAAGTCTGATGTGACCGGACAATCCCGCCGAAGGCAAGCCAAGACGTTTTGGGATTCTTAAACCCTTTTGGAAAAGGGTTTAAGCCCCCGGAGGGCCGCCGGAGGCTGTGCCATTTCTGGTTCTGGGAACTTTTGACCGGTTTTAATTGAACTAAGCGCGCCTGTTGGGTAAGCAATAGGGTAGTTTGGATTCTATCACCCAGTGACGGCTCTCATTAAGGACCACCGGAAGGCACAATGGAAACGAGTTCCGCTGCAAGGCGCATAAAGACCATTCTGAGATTGGCGGGGAAGCAGTTCTTCTCTTCTTTCAAGGACTTGTTGCCGATCATATTGGTAATTGCCTTTTTTCAGGGGGTGGTGCTTCGCCAGCCGCTGCCTGATATCCTTGGTGTGCTTGAAGGTTCTGTCCTTGTCGTTGCCGGGCTGGCCCTGTTTATTCAGGGATTGGAGATGGGGCTTTTCCCAATCGGTGAAGAGATGGCCCATGCGCTGGCTCGAAAAGGAAGCCTGTTTTGGCTGCTGACGTTTTCCTTTGCGCTTGGTTTTTCCACCACCGTGGCGGAGCCTGCATTGATTGCCGTGGCGGATGAGGCCGCTGACGTTGCCTCGCAGGGCGGGTTGCTCAGTCCCGGTGAAGGGGCAATGAGCAGCTATGCCATGGGGTTGCGGCTTTCAGTGGCCGTGTCCGTTGGGGTGTCCATTCTGCTTGGCGTATTGCGAATTCTGAAAGGGTGGCCGGTGCATTATATGATCATCGGCGGCTATGTGCTGGTCATGGTCATGACCATCTTCGCGCCGGATGAGATCGTCGGCATCGCGTATGACGCCGGTGGGGTGACGACCTCCACGGTGACTGTGCCGCTGGTGGCTGCGCTGGGTGTGGGGCTTGCATCGATAATCAAGGGGCGCGACCCGCTGATCGACGGTTTCGGGCTTATTGCCTTTGCCTCGTTGCTGCCGATGATCGCGGTTATAGGGTACGGCCTCGTCATATTCGGGGTTCAGTAGGGGAGAGCCATGGTTTTTCTTGTTGAATTTTCGCAATCATTCATCTCCACCTGTCGTGATGTGCTTCCGATCGTCGCCTTGCTGGTCGGGTTTCAGCTGTTTGTGCTGCGGCAGCCGGTCCCGCATCCCAAGCGGTTGCTGGTGGGTGGTCTGTATGTGGTCATAGGGCTGTCGCTCTTCCTGCTCGGACTGGAGAAGGCGCTGTTCCCGCTCGGCAAGATGATGGCCACGCAGCTCTCGGCGCCGGAGTTCCTTGCCGGTGGCATTGAAGCGGCCTCAAGCTGGACCGCGTACGGCTGGATTTATCTTTTTGCGGCCATGATCGGGTTTTCCACCACCATTGCCGAACCTTCGCTGCTGGCGGTGGCCATCAAGGCCAAGGAAGTTTCCGGTGGCGGCATCAGCCAGTGGGGGCTTCGCATTACCGTGGCGCTGGGCGTTGCGGTGGGCATCTCCCTCGGCACGTTCCGCATCGTGACAGGTACTCCATTGTACTTGTACATTCTTTGCGGCTATATTGTCGTCGTGATTCAGACGATTTTTGCGCCAAGGAAGATCATCGCCCTTGCTTACGACTCCGGCGGGGTCACGACCTCGACCGTCACTGTGCCGCTGGTGGCGGCCTTAGGGCTGGGGCTTTCCGAGGCCGTTCCCGGGAGCAATCCGGCGCTTGACGGCTTCGGTCTGATCGCCTTTGCAAGCCTGTTCCCCATCATAGCCGTCATGGGATACGCGCAAGTTACTCAGTGGATTACCCATCGCAAAACAAAGGTCAAAAAGGAATAGCCAATGAAGTTTAAGCTGATTTTTGCCACGGTCAAAACCAACAAGACCGACCCGATTGTCGATGCTGCAAAGGCTGCCGGAGCAACCGGGGCCACGATCATTTCCGGGCGCGGAACGGGTATGCGTGAGGCAAAGACCTTCTTCGGGCTCACCCTTGAGGATCAAACCGATATCGTCATGTTCCTGCTTGAGGAGCATCTGGTGAAGACGGTGCTCAAAGCCATTGGCGAGGCCGGGGAGTTCAAGAAACCGGGCACGGGTATTGCGCTGGTTCTGCCGGTTGAGCATGTGATAGGCATGGAGAGCCAGATTGAGAAGTTTAAAGATGAAATTCGAGACAAGTATCTGTAATAAATAATTTTTGGAGGGGCTATGTCTGGGTCCATTGTGCGTGTGCGTGATGTGATGAAAAAGGAAATCCTGAGCATCGACGGAATGGCTTCGGTGACGAAAGCGGCTCAGATGATGCGCGAGGCGCGGGTTTCCGAGTTGCTGGTCACCCGGCGTCATGACGACGATGCCTGGGGGATGATCACGGTGACTGACCTGGTGAAACAGGTGATCGTTCCCGGTCTGGAAGGTGAAGAGGTCAGCGTCTATGAGATCATGACCAAGCCGATCATCACGGTTCCGGCGAATATGGACATCCGGTACGCGGTCCGCCTGATGAACCGGACCAAGATTCGCAGCGCTCCCGTAGAGGACATGGGCGAGGTCGTGGGCGTAGTGACGCTCTCCTCGCTGGTTCTGGACAACAATCTGCTTTAGGGCTGTTCGTTTCCCGGTTCCGGGTTGCTCCGCAGTCTTGCGTAAGATTGCTGCGGCTCGGAAATCATGGATGAGGCAGCTGTATACTCCATCAACAAGGCCCCTGACATCGTTCGATGTCAGGGGCCTTGTTGATGGTAATGAAGTCAGGAGGGTCAGTAGGCCAGTCGGCCGAGGGACTTGAGGATGAGGGTAAAGCCCATGGCGGCCATCCCGGCCAGCCCCATGCCGCAGGAAAAGCCCGCGAGGAGCACCGGGGCGTAGTGCCGCCATTGTTGGCCGTATTTCTTAAGAAAATAGTAGCGCCCGAGGAGTGCGCCTGCCACTTCGAGCAGGATGCCGTGTGGCGTGGATTGGCCGAGGCCGCGCACAAGTCCGTAGACGAGCAGCACCGGCAGGCCGAGCATGTTGAGCGTTCCGTACAGCACCACCCCGATGCCGAGTCCCGAGAGCAGGATGGGCAGGCTCAAGGCCTCGAAGAAGAGGGAGTTGCCTTCAAGGGTGGAGGTCTGCATCAGCAGGGTGTTCAGAGCCTGCAGGTGCCAGAGTTCCTGCGCAAAGGGGTACTGCGGTGACGGGATGGGGGCCAGCTGCCAGAGGAATTGCGAGAAGAGCAGGGAGGCGATCATGACCACTGGGAAGACGACCATTTCTGCCTTGATGACGCCGCGCAGGCTGGTGCCGGTGAGTTCGATCTGCCGGAACTGGACGGTGGCTTCCCCGTAGTTGTGGATGGGGATGGGCGCGTACCAGATCTCTATGCCGTTGTATCCGAAGAACTTGGCTCCGGCGATGAAGCTGAATTCGCGCACCATTGGCAGGCTGACGAACTGGCCTGCGATGCCTTCCATTCGGGCTGTAATGTATGAAATAACGGGTGTGTATACGAATCCGTAAAGCACGAAGAAAATCCACGGGAAGCTCGGCACCAGCAGCAGGCACATGCCGATGTAGGCCAGTGTGGAGAAGACGTAAATGGCGATGGAGACCCAGAAGTTGATGTCCCCTCGTTCCTTGTGCTTCTTGAACAGGATGGAGAAGTCGAGCTCTCCGCCCCCGGCCTGTTTGAGGGACTTGATCACGTAGTAGATGCCGATGGCGGCGATGGCCAGCCCGAGGCCGATGCCGAAACTCATGTAGAAGTCGAAATTGTTGGCAAAGACGGTTTCCACGGTGGCCATTCCGGGGTGCCAGCGGTGCAGGATGCCGTGTTCGTAGAGCACCGGGTTGGCGATGACGGTGATGATAAGGCCGCCGAGCCCGCCGATGACTGCCCAGAAGGGCAGGACCATGCCGATGAAGACCAGCCCGAGGTCGAACTGCATGCCGGTGGCAACGGCCGGGAGTGCCCCTTCCGTGTACTGGGTCAGCTCGATCCACGGTATGGGGATGAGCCGGATGGGTTGCTCGAAGACGAGGCCTGATATGGCAGGCAGGAGGACATAGAAGAAGCCGAAGACGAGGCCTATGACCCCGCCTATGGAGAAGACCCGCCACTTCCAGCCGGTCTTGCGGTCCTCGGTGGATTCAGCCAGCGCCATGGTGCCGAGCGCGCCCACGGGGGCCATGGGGAAGGGCAGCTTTTCCACGTCCGAGGTGACGCGGTACAGGCTGTAGCCGAGGCCGAAGTGGTCGATGCGCTGCACGAGTTGCGCGCCCACGAGCAGGAGGATCGGCACGAGCCAGTCACGGTGCAGGAAGGTTCGTTCAAGGAACGAGTCCGAGCCGGGGCCGGGCGCGATCCAGCTGGGGATGAACTCGGTGAGGCCGAGCATCCGCGCGGCGTCCGATTGTATGAGGTACTGGTTCCAGAGCAGCCCCTGAAACGGCGAGGCCAGCGCCGCGCCCGCCATGTAGTAGAGCAGGAAGACTTCCTGCTGCTTGAGGTGCGAGTAGGAGCGCTTGGCGATTTCCGCGAACAGGATGATGGTCACCCAGCGGGCGGCCGGGCCGATGCCCTGCCCGATGACCAGTTGCAGGTACATGGAGCCGGGCATCATGAGGAAGCCGATGAAGATGGCGCCGACAACGGTTTTCCAGTCGAAGCCTTCCTCAAACCGCTCCGGCGGTTTCATCAGGTCTCTATATTCCTGTAATTCGCGATCGTCGTGCATGAGGTTCCCGGCGTTACTGTTCGCTATAGGGGCATATTCTCATGAGAAATACAGGGAAACGCGCGTCAAGGCAACGGGTGGATTGTTTTGACGCGCGTTCGTTACGGGCCACAGGCCGCAGAAATGGCTGGTACGCGGATCAATGATCTTCCACAATCCCCAGTCCTGCCTTGTAATTTTCCCATTCGTCATGGGAAAGATCGCCGCCCTTGTCTGTGTCGGCTTTTTCCAGAATTTCTTCGCTCTTTCCGGGGTAGGCTTTTTCCAGTTCGGCGCTCGTCACCGTGTCGTCGCCGTTTGCGTCCATGGAATAGAAGCAGCGGTCAAAGATGGTTGCCCAGGCCGGTGCGGCAAAAAGCATCAGCGAGATTGACAGAATCAGTGTTCTCATTGAATCCTCCTAGCCGTCGATGAAACTGGTCATGACGTTGATGGCCTTTTCGAGCGCCTCGTACTGGGCGTTTTCGTCGCCGTCCTGCAGGGCCTCGGCGTGGCATTTGATGACGTATCGGCGAAGAATCTGCCCGGTGGCGGACTGCAGGGCGGAGCGCACGGCCCGGACCTGCACGAGGATGTCCTTGCATTCCTTGCCTTCCTCGATCATGCGCTGGATACCGCGCACCTGCCCTTCGATGCGCTTCATGCGGGAGAGCACGTTCTTCTTGATTTTTTCCTGTTCTTCGTCTCGCCGTGCTCGGGCTTGCTCAGTGGTCATGCCTGTTCCTCCGAATGGTGAATGCCGTTGTTTCCCGGGTGGAAATATCGTACCTTCCCCAACTGGAGGAGCATGATGCAGAACAGTTGGAATACGGAAGGTGAAAAGGTCTTTCTGCTTCGTTGCCTCGAGCTGCTGGCCGCCGTTTTCAGGGGCCCGGATGCCGGGACCTGCGCCGGAATGCTCTCGCAGGGGATACCCTCGCTCGTGGCGGGCTGTCCCGAGGCGGCCCGCAGCATACTGGAACCCTTACGGGTATGCAAGCCATGCTTCCGGAAGATCACGAATCTTTTTGTGACGATCTCTCGGTTCAGCATGTGCGGCTGTTCGTTACCGCCCAAGGCGGTGTGCCCGTTCCGCTTTACGAGTCCTGTCACGTCGGTGCGTCCCGGCAGGTCATGGGGCCAGAGGCGAGGGCCATGGCCGAACGGTTCCGCCTCGCCGGGGTGGAGCCTGCCGGAAGCGAGCCGCCGGACCATCTGCCGCTTGAGATCGAATATCTCTACATGCTTCTGGCCCGTGGCTGGGACGGGGCCGACGCCGCAGCGCTTCAAGAGGCTGCCTTGTTTGCGGGCGAGGTCATGCTGCCGTGGTGTGCCTCGGTGGAGTCTGCCATTGCCGAACACGCGCCCGGTGGTTTCTTCCACAAAAGCGCAACGCTTCTGAACGCCGTGCTCGCGGCTGTTTCAAAGATCTAGAAATCCGTCTTCACGCTGGAGCGCATGTCCCGGTAGAACCGGCTCGCGCCGCCCAGTCCGTCCTTGACCATCACCACCTGCCAACGGCCCTTTGCCGACTTGCGCAGCAGGAACGTCACCGGCAGGGAGCTGTATCCCGTCTGTTCGTGCAGCGAGCCGTTGGGATCCGTGAACACCGGGAAGGGGATGCTGTGGCGTTTTGCAAAGGCCTCGGCGTCCGTGGGGCAGTCGTGGGAGGCAATGCCCACAAAACGCAGCCGCTCGGCCATGACCGGGTCGTTCTGCACCCTGTTCCAGTACTGCTTGACCGTCTCAAGCCCCTTGACGCAGGCCGGGCATTCCGAATTGAAAATCTGGACCAGCAGAAATTCCGAACCGATGGCCTGCAGGATGCTCTTTTTCCCTTCCCCGAGGCCGAGGTATTCGCGAAGCTCCGGGTTGAGCGGTGTGATGGGGAAGCTGGGGAACGGGTCGCCGGGGCCGAGTTCCGCGCGCGACTTGGGTTTCAGTTCGGGGTGGGTGTCCAGCCAGCCAAACCATCCCTTTGCGTAGCGGAGCACGTTGTCGTAGCCCATGGCGGCAACGGAGCGGGCGGCGATGGCGCTCCTCAGGCATTGCAGGCTGCGGCAGTAGATGACGATGGGACGGGATGTGTCGGCTCCGGCCAGCCGCCGGATGCGGTCCAGCTTCACCGGGGCCGCGCCGTGCTCGTCGCCAAGGTCGAACTCCACGTTCACGGCTCCGGGAATGTGTCCGTCGCGGTATTCGTAGTCGGGCCTGACGTCGAGGATGAGCAGGCTTTTGTCGGCGGCCATCATCCGGTTCAGCTCCGGAGTGTCCACGAGCCGGTAGCCGCCTACCTCGGCCTCGTGCCGAATCTGTTCGGGCCAGTCTGCGGCGTGTGCCGCAACGGAAACCGTCAGCAGTACGGTGAGCAGGGCGAGGAGGGCGCGAACGGGCATGGGACCTCCGAAACGATACGGGGCCGGGCCATGGCCCGGCCCCGTGGTCGTGGTTACTTGTTGGCCTTCACTTCGTAGGAGTTGTCCTTTTCAAAGTGGTTGGTCGCTTCAAGGTAGTAGACGTCCTTCACGTCGGGCCGTGCGTCCATGAACATGTAGAACGCCTCGCCAGCCCGTGCGCCCGAGGCGCAGGAGAAGACGATGGGCTTGTCCGTGGGCAGGTCGGCAGCCTTCTTCTCAAGCTCGTCCACCGGGATGTTGATGGCGGTGGGGAAGTGGCCCGCGGCGTATTCTTCCGGGGTGCGCACGTCAACGATGGTGATGCTTTCGGGGTTGTTCTTCAGGATGGTCAGGAACTGCTCGGTCTCGATGGAGCCTTCCATGGCACCGCCGGAGACCTCCACCGCGCCGCCAGCGCCGTAAAGTTCCTTCCAGCCGGGGTACCCGGCTTCGGCGGTCAGGACGTTTTCATAGCCCAGCGCCTTGGCCTTGATGGCGGACTTGTGGGAGAGCGGGCAGTGGAAGCCGCCGCAGTAGTAGATGAGCTTGGTGCTCTTGTCCGCGGGCAGCACGCCCTTGAACTTGTCGAATTGGGAGTCCGGGTAGTTCACGGACGAGGGGATGGCGCCCTTGAGGAACTTCATGTGCGGACGGGCGTCGATGAGCATGTACGGCTCGCCCTTTTCCATCATGGCCTTCACGGATTCGACGCCGATGGAGTAGTAATCCGCGTTCTTCTTCCAGTCGGGGAAGCCTGCGGCGTAGACCTTGACGTTGGTGTACCCGAGCTCTTCAGCCTTGTAGGCGGCCTTGTGGGAAAGCGGGCAGTGGAAGCCGCCGCAGTAGAAGATCAGGAGGGTGTCCTTGTCTTCGGGCAGCTCGCCGACCATCTTGTCGAACTGGGACGTGGGGATGCTCTTGGCCGTGGGAATGAATCCGGCCACGTACTTGGGCTTGTAGGGACGCGAGTCGATGATCATCGCGCCTTCCGGCTGGGGCATCTTCGCGTACTTTGCCACGAAATCGTAGTCAACGATGTCCGTGTATTCCTTGAACGTCTTTGCGTCCGCCGTGGTGTTCTTGGCTGCGGTACAGCCGGACACCAGCGCGAGGGCCATGAGCATGACCAGCGCATACGAGAACTTCTTCAACATGATAAATCCCTTCCTCTCAAAGTGTTGTCGGGCGACCGGCCACATTCGGCCGCCCGAATGGTATTCCTGCCGCTACCCCTCGCTTTTGGGAGCGGTCTTGACCTTTTCGTACCAAAGCCCGTGATGGTGCCTGGCGTAGTCTTCGGGCACGTGGCCCGTGAACATGGAGCGGAACCCGGGGCGTTCCTCGGGGCTGATGGCTGCCATGTAGATGTGCACCAACAGTCCCGCGAACACGACGCCCACGGCGATGAAGTGCAGGGTCACGGCCCAGCTGACAATGCCAACGGCCTCCTGACCGAAGGTCTTGTCGGACAGGAACATGATCACGCCGGTGACGGCGATGACCACGCCGCCCGCAACGCTGGCCTGCGCAAAGGCCTTCTGGCCCATGTTGTAGAAGCCCTGCGGGGGCAGCTCGGGGCTGACGCCCATCATCTTCAGCGGCTTGGGGCCGAGGGTCATGAGCACCATCTTCTTCATCATCCAGGCCATGTCCCGCGTTGGGGAGACGATGAATATCTCCTTGAGGAAGAAGAGGCTTCCCCGCGCGTTGACGGCCAGATACCAGATGAAGCCGAGCATCCAGACGAAGCCGATGACCTCGTGGATGACCAGCAGATTTCCGCCGCCGCCGACCATGGCGCGCAGGGCTGCGGGGTAGCCCGAGCCGAACGGGTCGATGGCCGGGTTGCTGATGAGCCCGATGCCGGTGACCAGCAGGAGCAGCCAGCAGGCGGCGTTGAACCAGTGAATGAATATGTCAGAGCGGTCGTGGCGCTTGAACTGTCTAGCCATGACGGTCCTCCTCTTCGTGCTTGTCCGTGCTTCCGGCAAAGAGCTGGCGGCCGAGCATGGCCAGCACGCCGAGGCCGGTGAGGCCCACGAGGCCCTTGACCAGCGGCGCGGCCTCCTTCATGGCCGTCATGCTGGCGGGCACCACGGCGGGGCGTGTCCACCGGGTGTTGCCGGGCGAGCCGATGTAGTACATGTTCGGCTTGGTGTCGGTCTTTTCATTGATCACCACCTGAACACGGTCCTTGTTGGCCTTGTAGACCTTGGACGCTTCGGAGTCCGGGTCGTTGAGGTCGCCGAACACCCGCGCTTGGTGGGACAGGTGTCCACGCAGGCGGGCAGCAGCCCGGCGGCGCGGCGTTCCGGACAGTAGTTGCACTTGTCGGCCTTCTTGGTCTCGGGGTTGCGGTAGCGCGCATCGTACGGGCAGGCCGGGATGCAGTTGCCGCAGCCGATGCACAGGGCGGCGTCGATGACCACCTCCCCGGTGTCGGCGTCCTTGTAGGTCGCCCCGGTGGGGCAGGCCGAAACGCAGGTCGGCTTTTCACAGTGCATGCAGCCGCCAGGCTGGAAACGCACCGAGGGCCGCCTGCCGGGGCCGAATTCCGGTTCGGTGGGCTTGATCCAGTTGCGCCACTTGTCCTGCGGCACACCGTTGGCCACCTTGCAGGACACCATGCATCCCTTGCAGTCGATGCACTTGGAGGCGTCGATCACCATTGCGAGTCGCTTGGCCATCAGCTCACCTTCCTTGTTACGGTCACGAAGGTGGTGTGCATGGCGGCGTTGCCGGAGACTTCGTCATAGTCGTCCTCCAGCAGGTTGTTGATGCTCGCGCCGTTGTCGTGCGTGAGCGAGAGCGACGTGGAGAGGGTTCCGAAGCCGCTGAGCATGTACACCGTGTCTTCTCGAATTTCATGGGTTACGCGGGCCTTGAGCTCGCCGCGTCCCACGGAGCTGGACACTTCCACCATTTCGCCGTCGGCTATGCCAAGGCGGGCGGCCGCGTCCGGATTGATCCAGAGCGTGTTGGTGGGCGTCAGTTCGTGCAGCAGCGCGTTGTTGCCGGAAGAACCCTGCGTGTAAACGGCGCTTCGGCCGATGACCATGCGGAAGGCGTTCTTGGGTGCCTTCTTCGGCGGGGCATAGACCGGCATGGGATCAAGGCCCATCTGTTCGTAGCGTCCGTTGTGAAGGTCGACCTTGTGGCTGCTGGTCTTGTAGATCTTGCCGTCGTAAATGCCGTAGACCTTGCTGGGGTTGTAGTAGACCCCGTCGCGGTCCAGCGCGGCCATGGCGTCCGGCAGCTCGCGAAGCTGCTTCTCGCGATATTCTTCCATGGTGAAGTCGAAGTGCTCGCCGAGCTCCAGCTTGTTCGCCACGGACTTGAGCACGTCGAACACGGGTCTTGTTTCGTAGAGGGGCTTGACCACGGGGTCGCGCTTGACCACGCAGGCGCAGGCCACGGAGCCCTGCAATCCGGCGCACGGATCGGTGCGTTCCAGATAGCTGGGCGCGGGCAGCACGAGGTCGGCCAGCCATGCGGTGTCGCTCATGGCGATGTCCACCACGGCCATGAAGTCCATGGTCTTGGCCATCTCGATGGTCTTGGCCCGGTTGGGCGCGGTGGTCATGGGGTTGGTCTTGTACACGAACCAGCCCTTGACCGGATACGGTTCGCCCTTGAGCACCTTGTCGCGGGTGATGACAAAGGAGCCTTCGTGCTCGAAGAGGCCGGGAACGGCGTGGGCGTCCACGCGGTCCTCGGGGTTCTCGTCGTACCACGGGGCGAAGTAGGGCACGCCCTTGAGGCCCACCTGCCGGGCGGCGAGCAGGCCGCCGGGGGTGTCCCAGTTGCCGAGCAGACCGTTGACCAGCGCAAAGCTGCGCCGAATCTGGGTGGAGTCCTTGTAGTCCGAGCTGCGGCGTCCGGGGTAGACCATGGAGGCCGGGGCGGCCTCGGCCAGTTCCCGGGCGATGCGCACGATGTCTTCGCGGGGGATGCCGCATTCATCGGCGGCGTACTGCGGGGTGTACTGCTGCACGTGCGCGGCCAGCTCGTCGATACCGTGGGTCTTTTCCGCGATCCACTGCGGGTCGTAAAGCTTTTCGTTGATGATGACGTGCATCACCGCCAGCATGAAGGCCATATCCGTGCCGGGCCGGATGGGGTGCCATTCGTGGGCCAGCGCGGCGGTCTTGGTGAAGCGCGGGTCGAGGACCACGAGCTTGCAGCCGTTTTGCATGGCGGTCATCATGTCCATGGAGTCGGGTGTTACCAGCGCCTCGAAGCGGTTGGCCCCGGCCATGATCACGTACTTGGAGTTGAGAACGTCGGCAAAGGGGACTTCCCCGAAGGTATCGAGGAAGGCGCGGTTGCCGCTCAGGAGGCACAGCGACTCGTGGGAGGTGACGTTGTATGAGCCGTACACTTCGGCAAAGCGGCTGACGAACTGGCTCTGCAGGTCGGACCCTGCGCTGAAGAGGTACCCGCAAGGGGTATACTTCTTCCTGATTTCACTCATCTTCTCCGCCAGCAGGTCGATGGCCTCGTCCCATGGGATGCGCTGCCACTTGCCTTCGCCGCGCTCGCCCTTGCGGATGAGGGGGTACTTGAGCCGGTCCGGATCGTAGAGCTGGGCCACGCCCGCGTTGCCGCGAGCGCAGAGCATTCCTCTGGACTTGAGGAACTTGGGGTTGGGGTCGAGCTTCGTGACCACGCCGTCTTCCACGCGCGCGATCAGTCCGCACTTGTTGAAACACATGTCGCAGGCCGAGAAGTGCGACTGCCAGTTGGGCGCGGGCGTGG
>NZ_BBCB01000021.1 GCF_001311825.1 Salidesulfovibrio brasiliensis JCM 12178
CCACCCGGCAAGGCTGCGCCGAGCGCGCCGCCAGCGTCGCCCGCAGCGGGCTGAATCCAGACGTCGTCATACGTGCCGCGCCGGATGAGCTTGCCGTTGGCCACGCAGTTGAGCGCCACGCCGCCCGCCATGACCAGATTTCTGCACCCGGTCAGCTCCCGCGCGGTCTCGGCCAGCTTGAAGACGATCTCTTCCGTGACCTGCTGGATGGCCAGCGCAAGGTCCATGTACTCCTGGCCGATTTCGCTCTCGGGCTGCCGGGCCGGGATGCCGAAAAGCGGCTCCCACTTGTCGTTGCGGCACATGGTCAGCCCGGTGGCGTAGTTGAAGTAATCCATGTTCAGGAGCATGGACCCGTCTTCGCGCACGTCGATAAGTTCTTCGTAGACGAGCTTCTTCCAGCGTTCGATTTTCTCGGAACCGACAGAGCCATACGGGGCGAGCCCCATGAGCTTGTATTCGCCCGAGTTGACCTTGAACCCGCAGAAGGCGGTGAACGCGGAATAGAGAAGGCCGAGGGAATGGGGGAAATGCAGTTCCCTGAGGATGGTGACATCCTTGCCAGAGCCCTTGCCGATGGTCGTGGTGGCCCACTCGCCCACACCGTCAACGGTGAGGATTGCCGCCTCTTCAAAGGGCGAAGGGTAGAACGCGCTCGCCGCGTGCGAGAGATGATGCTCCGGAAAGAGCACCTTGGGCTTGCCCGGCCCGAGCTTGGCCAGCTCCTCGTTGAGCATGCGGCGCATGAAGAGCTTCTCCTTGATCCACACGGGCATGGAAGAAAGAAAGCTCTTGAGCCTTTGGGGGCGAAACCGTTGTAGGTCTCCAGAAGCCGTTCGAATTTCAGGTACGGCTTGTCGTAAAACGCCACCGCAGTCAGATCGGCAAGTGTGTAACCGCCTTCATCAAGCACGTACCTGGCCGCGTTGGCCGGAAACTCGGAGTCGTGCTTTTTTCGGGTAAAGCGCTCCTCCTGCGCGGCGGCGACGACTTCGCCGTCCACCAACAGCACAGCGGCAGAATCGTGATAAAACGCGGAAATGCCGAGAATGGCTTCTGGCACGGCGCCCTCCTAAAAGACGGTATAAATGAACGGGGCGATGGCCGAACCGCTGGTGAGCACGATCAAAGCGCCGAAAAGCAGCAGCACGATGATGATGGGCAGCAGCCAGAACTTCTTGCGTTCACGCAGAAAGCCCCAAAGATCCTTGAGAAAGTCCACGGTTATCTCCTAGAAGGGATTTTCAATTTCTTTTGCGGTGAAGTGATGGTCACGCTTGACGAAAACGGATTCATCGCCTTTCTTCCACTGCCTGAGCGCCATGGGATCATGGCCGAGAACGCGGCGCAGCAGGGCAAGGGGGGTCACGACGCCAAAAAAGATCACGGAAAGGATGACCTTTGACATGACCGTTCCCAACAGATGGGAAAAGCCGAACCACGCCCGCGCCGGTAAGCGGTAGAGCATGGGCGCGGTCATGTTCACGACGAGCAGCACCAGCGCCGCGATGAACCAGTTGCGTTCATGCGTGACAAGGCCCGCGATAAGACAAATGAGCGTCATTGCCATGCCGGTATCGACGGCCTGCCGCCTGCCGATGCACTGGCCTTCCTCGCCATGCGACTTCGTATCGATCATAATATATCCCACCCTTGCTGAAATGTCCGATCTGTCATGCCCGATGAACGGCTAAAATGCAACTCCTCTTGCCTGCCGCGAGGCCAGAGGATACAACCCGCTGCATGAAGACGCTCAAGGCTTTTATCCTCATGCTCATGCTCGCGGCATTCCCGGTGATCGCCACAGCCCACCCCCACGTGTTCATCGATACCTTCCTGACCCTTGAAGTGGATGACTCCGGCCTCACCGGCATCCGCCAGCACTGGGAGTTCGACGAAATGTTCACCCGGGCCATTCTCGGCGACCTCGGGCTGGAGCTTGACGACTCCGCCCCGGGCTGGAGCGAGACCCTGAGGAAGGGCGCCTTCGCAAACCTGCAGCACTCCAACTACTTCACCATCGTCCAGTCCGACGGATGGGAGGTAGCACCGATGCCGCCCGAGGAGTTCAAGGCCTCCCTCAACGAAAAGAACCATCTGGTCTACGACTTCCTTTTGCCGGTAGCCATTCCTGCGCCCGCAGCATTCCGGGTGGCCGTGTTCGACAAGGAATACTACGCGGACATCCTGCTCGTTGAGAGCGAAATCCGCGTCAACAACACCGGCTCGCTCAAGGCCGAGTACACCATCGGCAACGAAAAGGACCTCGCCTATTGGGCCGGATTCAACGTGCCGCGCGGCATTCACATGCAAGTCGGCACCCTGCCCGCCAGCGACATTCCCAAACCTGTCCCGCCGTCCGCCGCCGCTGCGGAAGACGAGGATACCGGACTGTTCCGCATGGCGGTATTGCAGGCGCAGCAGTGGCAGAAGACGCTCAAGAAAGAGATCACCACGCTGGGCACCGACATCCAGTCCAACCCATTCGGCCCGGCGCTATGGACCTTCCTGATGCTCTCGTTCGTTTACGGCGTCGTGCATGCCATCGGCCCCGGCCACGGAAAGTCCGTCGTCTGCTCCTATTTCCTTGCCCGGCCCGGCGACCTCTGGCTCGGCGCGCTCATGGGCAACGCAATCACCTTTGTCCACGTCGGCTCGGCCGTGGCTGTGGTGGCCCTTGCCTACCTGCTGCTCGGCGCGGGCATGGGCGGATTCCACGAGGCCGCCCGCATCATGCAACCAGCGAGCTACGGCCTGCTGATCCTCATGGGACTGTTCCTCGCAGGCAAGGCCGTCATCGACATGCGACGCGGCGGCATAATCCGCGATGTGGCAGAGGGATCCAGCTGTTCTGCCGGGGATGTGGTCAAAAGCCGGGAACGCACCGGCCACGTGCTGCTGATCTCCTTCGTGACCGGACTCATCCCCTGCCCCGGCGCGGCGGTGGTACTGGCGTTCGCCGTGGGGCTGAACATCCTCTGGGCCGGGCTTGCCGCCATGTTCGCCATGGCCGTGGGCATGGGCCTTACCACCACGGTCTTTGCCTGGGCCGCTGTCAGCGCGCGCGGCGTAACCATGAAAGTCGCCGGCCGCAACAGGACCATCCTCAACTGGACCCATGTCCTCCTGTCCACGACCGGCGCGCTGTTCATCGCCGCATTCGGCGCGAGCATGCTGGCCGCGTCGCTCTAGTCCGTTACTCCAGCCGGAGCACCTGCCCCGGATGGATGATGCCCTTAGCGCCCAGCCCGTTCAGCCGCTTGAGCCGACGGATCGACACCCCGTATCGTCTTGAGATACGCGTCAGCGAATCGCCCGACTGCACGCGGTACGTTCTTGGGCCGTGTTCCTTGCGATACTCCGCAAGCACTGCGCTGTAGCGCTTCAGGAACCCTTCCGTAGCCCCGACAGGCAGAAACACGGGATGCTCGCCCACCGGGACTTCGTCCGAAAGTAGCTGCGGGTTCAGGTCCTTGATGGTCTTGTAATAGGTGTTGGCCGACTTGGCGATGACCATGAGCGGCACGGCACGACGGGCCTTCACACGCACCCTGTCGAACATGATCGGCGTGTAGTAGTCCTCGGGCCGCAGGTCGAACCCGAACCGGGCCGGGTCCTCCATTATCATCCGGGCGGCAATGGCCCGCAGCACGTACCGCTCGGTCTCCGTTGGCAGGTGCAGACGGTAGAAGTCGTCGGTTTCCTGCTTTTCAACGGCCCGCTCAAGACCGTTTTCTCCCATGTTGTAGGCAGCGGCGGCCATGGCCCATGACCCGAACTGGTCATAAAGCTTCTGCAGATAATCCAGTGCGGCGCGGGTGGCGAAGTAGAAGTTGCGCCGGTCATCCACACGCCGATCCACGGTCAGGCCGTACTTGCGCCCGGTGGCGGGCATGAACTGCCAAAGCCCCTTGGCTCCGGCCCACGACCCGGCCTCGGGTCTGAGGGCGCTCTCGATGACCGCGACGTACTTGAGGTGGTCCGGCATGTTCCGGGCCTTGAGGAGCTTTTCGATGTGCGGGAAGTAGCGCGCCGAACGCTTGAGCCATAAAATGACCTGCGCGCGATCCCAGAGCATGAGCAGCAGCTCTTTCTCAAAGCGTTCGCGCACCTCGGCGATGTGCATGGGCACGGGCTCGCCGCAGAAGTCGGCCTCTTTGACCGAGCGTACTGCGGATTCCAGAGAGGGAAACGCCGCCGGGACGTGCCCCTGAGCGGCGTTTGCCGTTGTCGTCAGGGCAATGAGCATTGCCGCGACGCAGACCAGATGTCTCATCCGGATTTCAGTTCTCCTAAAGTTTCGACTTCAGCACGATGTCCGTGATCGGGCCGCGTGACCGGTCGCCCTTGAGCACCATGTGGGCGTAATTGCGGTACCCTTTCAGCTTGCGCACCGTCCAGTTCAGTCCGTTGTTCGATTCATTGAGGTATGGGTTGTCCACCTGCCGGGTATCGCCGAGGCAGATACACTTGACGTTCTCGCCCATGCGGGTGAGCAGCGCCCGCGTCTCGTTGCGCGAGAGGTTCTGCATTTCATCGATGATGACCACGGCGTTTTCGATGTTCATGCCCCTGATGAACGCCACCGGCTGAATCTCGAACCGCTTGGGATTGAGCTTCAGGCTGTCGGCACTCGGGTCCGCAAAGATGCGGTTGGCCGAACGCATGTCGTGCAGCTTTGCCAGAAGATCAGTGACGTAGCGCACATACGGCGTCATTTTTTCCTCGATGTCACCGGGAAGATAGCCCATTTTTGCGCCGATCTCCACTACGGGCTTCACGAGGTAGATTTTCTTGAAGGGGTTATCCTTGCGCTCCAGCACCAGATACAGGGCCGCGGCCAGCGCGAGGAACGTCTTGCCGTACCCGGCCTCGGACTGGATCGAAACCATGTCGATGCCCGAATTGAGCATAAGTTCCAGGGCGAGGTTCTGGTAGACGCTGCGAGGGCGCACGTTCCAGACCTCATGCTGATAACTCATGGACTTGGGACCCTCGGGGCCGTGGAAGACCGGTGTTCCGCTGTCCCAAACGAAACAGTTCGGCACGACCTCGTCTTCAGGCTCCACAAAGCCGGTGTACCGCTGGCTTTCGGAACGGAACGGCACCGAGTCCCGGTAGGCTTCACAGGGGATTCCGTAAACCTTGGCCTTGATCTGAAGGATACGGTCGTTGGTAATGAGAATGGCCTCTTCGGGGGCCATGTGCAGGATTTCCTTGAGGATGCGGTCGTCGTAGGTCTCGTCGGTCAGGTCCTGCGCATAGTCGGGCGGCAGGATGTCGACGTTGTCGTCGTGCAGGATGGCACCGACGGCCTTGGCAACGATGTGACCGATGCGCGGGTCCTTCTTGAGCTTGTCCAGCTCGGTGAGGACAGTGTAGGGAATGTGGATGTGGTTTTCCTGCCCATTGCGCAGGGCAGCGATGCTGTTGGGATTTTCGATCAGGACGTTGGTGTCGAGGACGAAATGCTTCTGGGCCATAATCCCCCGTCCGGTTGCGGTTGATTCATGTTGTATACGACAGCCTGAAAACCCCTTCGGGGCTTGCCTCGCCCGGTTCCATGACGCCTCCTTTTTTGATGCTATTACTATGCGGGGCTTTCGTGAAAAAGTCTAGATAAACCTTGCCCGAGCCCTGTGACCGCATCGTTTCCGCCGGGTGACGATTATGCCAACCACGGTTGCCTTTCCACGCCCGGAGGGCTAACACGGCAGCCAACACAAGAAGGAGAAGCGAACAATGCGATACATTGCTGTACTGAAAAAAGAGAAACGGGGTTTTGGCGTAACCTTTCCGGACTTTCCGGACTGCGTCACCTTCGGGGCTGACATGGACGAGGCCGTGGACATGGCCAACGAGGCGCTCTCCATGTTCGCCCTGCTCAGGCGCGAGGCTGGCGAGACGCTGCCCGAACCCCGGGGATTCGATGCGGTGCGCCCTGCCCGCCACCGGCGACGCAAAGCTGGTGGGCATCGAGCTGGACGACAACGACGAAGACTTCGAGGAAGTGGGCGTGACCTTTCACAAGCATCTTCTGGAGCGCATCGACCGATACTGCACGCACCACGGCGTGGACCCGGCTGACTTCCTCTCGGTTGCAGCGCGCGAGGCCATCCGTAACGACGTTTTCAAATAGGATTGCGGGCATTGCCGCATAACGGGCGGAGTTCGAACTAGAGGGAAGGGTCCATCGCGGACGTCAGCAGCCGGGCAATGTCCTTGATGTCCGGCTGATATTCGCCGTCCTTGACCTGCTGCTTGAGTTCCTCGATGCGGTCGCGCCGGGTGCGAGGCTCGCTTTCCGAGCCAGCAGCCGCCTCCCGATTCGAGGCACAGATGGAGTGCAGGGCCTGATCCAGGCCTTCCCATTCCCGTGACACCAGTCTCCCCTCCGGTGTTTGGATAGTTCTTTTTGTAGGATGAGGAAGGGGGAGCCCCCCTTCCTCATTCTCTCCCCGTACCCCGCTTCAGGCCTTCCGCACACGCTCTGTGCGGGAGTTTCCGGCCTGTCACCGGGCGTGTTACCTCTCTTATCGGTCACCTCCGAAAACAGATTAGCCCTCTCGGGAAGGTTATTTGCCCGAGCCCTGACAACTATCCGACATTACTGCCAAAGGCTCCCAGCAAACAAAACAGGCACCACAGAAGGGGTTGTGTTTTCCGACCTTTTGCCGATATGTACGTGATACGGCTCGAATTTCTACAATGAGTTAAGGGGACATGGCATGAAGACAATCAAGGCGAAACTCATATTCGGATTTGCACTCGTACTGATCCTGACGTTTGCCGTGGGCAGCATCGGATTCTACCAGATCTACGTCAATTCCAAGAAAAGCGAGGCCATGATCGAGTACGAGCTGGAATTCTCCAGAGCATCGATCAACCTGCAGCGGCTCATTCTCCAGCACCGCCGCTACGAAAAGGACTTCCTGCTCAACTCCGGCAAATTCGCCAAGCAGGACAGCTACCTGAAGAAATTCGACCAAGCGGCCATGAGGCTGCGTGAGGAAGTGCACAAGCTGCGCGAACTCGCCGAGAAAATCCCCCACGTCAGCAGCGCTGAACGAAAAGCCCTTGAGACAATCCTCGCCGATTACGAACGCTACTACTCGTCCTTCCGCAAGAAGGCGGTCATGATTCAGGCGCGGATGATGGACCCCATCAAGGGCAACGAGGAGCTTTCGGAAACCAAGGACCACATCTACCAAGTCGAGGAAGCGATCCGGAAGTCAGAGCTCGGAGATCACGTTGTCAGGCATGCCATCAGCGACATCATCGACAACAGCCGAATAGCCGAGATTGAACTTGCAGTGCTCACCTCGGCGGCAGTCGTCATCGGCCTGATAATATCCTTCTTCATTTTCCGCTCGGTCGAGATCCCGCTCAGGCGAATGGTCGACTACGCCGACCACGTCAGCAACGGGGATTGGGACGCCAAGGTGGACGTTCCCGACCACGGCGAGATGGGCCACCTGAAACAAGCCCTGCAAGCGCTTGTCGCCACCATGAAGAACCGTCTCGGCTTCACGGACGGCATTCTCAAAGGCATGACCAACCCGTGTCTGGTGGTGGATCGCGACGAGAACCTGACCTTTGTCAACCAAGCCTACATGGATCTTTACGAACGTCAGGGCGACACCGAGGACTTCCTCGGCATGCGTCTTGGCGAGTTCTTCTACGGCGACCCCGACCGCGACACGGTTGCAGGCGAAGCCATGCGCAAACGCGCACCGTTGGTGAACAACGAGATCGAAAGCTCTCTACCGAGCGGCAAGACCATCTACGTCAACTACGACGTGGCCCCGCTGTTCGACCTTGACGGTGAGCTCATCGGCGCGTTCGCCATGATGAACGACCTCACGAGCATCAGGAATACGCTGCAGCAGATCGAGGAAAAGAACGCCACCATCGAGGATGCGGCCAGCCGCGCCAACCATGTGGCCGATCAGGTGGCTTCGGCCTCGGAACAGCTTTCGGCCCAGATCGAACAGTCCAGCGCCGGTGCGGAGCGTCAACGCGAAAACGCCTCGGGCACGGCAACGGCCATGGAAGAGATGAACGCCACGGTCTACGAGGTCGCCAAGAACGCCTCCGGGGCTGCGGAAATGGCCGACAAGTCCCGCGAGCGCGCCCAGCAGGGTGCCGAAGTGGTGGACATGGTGGTGGAGACCATCAAGCAGGTCCACGGCCACGCCACCGAACTCAAGACAAACATGGACGAGCTGGGACAGCAGGCCGAAAGCATCACCAAGATCATGAACGTCATTACCGACATCGCGGACCAGACCAACCTGCTGGCGCTCAACGCGGCCATCGAGGCTGCCCGCGCAGGTGAGGCGGGCCGTGGATTTGCAGTGGTCGCTGACGAGGTCCGTAAGCTGGCCGAGAAAACCATGCAGGCCACCAAGGAAGTGGGCGACAATATCGGCGCCATCCAGAATTCGGCCCGCAAGAGCATCACCGGAACGGAACAGGCCACGCAGGCCATCGACCGCAGCACGGAACTCGCCGACCAGTCCGGCGCGGCCCTTTCGGAAATCGTCACGCTCGTTGAAAACACCGCGGATCAGGTGCGCAACATCGCCACCGCAGCCGAGGAACAGTCTTCGGCAAGCGAGGAAGTGACCCGCTCCACCGAAGACACCAGCCAGATCGCCACGGAAATGGCTCAGGCCATGGCGGAATCAAATGAGGCGGTGACATCCCTGGCCAAGCTGGCGCAGGAACTGAAAGTGGTCATTGAAGACATGCAGCGATAAACCTGCCTGACCATGACCGCGCAACGCATCTGCCTGATCGACGCCAGCGTCCCGCTCATTGAGGGTTTCAAGGCTCTCGGCTGCGAGACGCTGGCGCTGCGCCCCGCACCGGGCGAGACCCTTCTGGACCTTCCCGCCGCGCTTGAGAAGCACGGGTTTGAACCGGAACTGGTCTGCCAACAGGAAAACCTTGCCCGGCGCATCTTCATTACCGGTCTCGAATCGGTTGACTGCCCGAGATTCTTCTGGGCGATCGACCCGCATCTCAACGCCTACTGGCATTCCTGCTACGCCAAGCTGTTCGACCTGACCTTCTGCACACAGGACCGCTGGCGCGAAGCCGTGGGTGCGCACGGAGCCCGAACCGCGCATCTGCCATGGTACGGGCAGCGCATGGAATGGCGACCCTTTTCCACCCGGAGCACGACGCTGGCCTTTGCAGGGAGAGTGACGCCCCAGCGCCCCAGCCGCCATTGGATGATCGAAACGCTCAGGGAACGTTACGGAGAACGGCTCACTGTCCGCGACGACATGACCGTCCCGGAAATGATGGACTTTTATGCGGATGCGAGGATAGCCCCGAACGAGTCGATCCTCGGCGAGGTCAACTTCCGGCTCTTCGAGGCCGCCTCTTGCGGCTGCCTGCCGGTGACGCAGAACCTCGGATCGGAACAGGACGCCCTGTTCGAACCCGGAGTCGAGACAGCCGTCTACTCGGACGTTGCAGAAATGCGCGCGGTCATCGACCGTCTGCTCGCAGACGAACGCGGCTGCCAAGCCATGGCCCGCGCCGGATGGGAACGGCTCAACCGCGACCACCTGCCGGAGCACAGAGCTAAGACGATTCTCAATGCCGCCGACGACGTTGCGGCCTCGGCCGCCGCGCCGGAAAGGGAAAAATGGTTTGTGCTTGCAGCCGCGAGGCTGCTTGAGTGCGGCCCGGCCATGCTGGACAACCATGCCCTCCTCAGACGTCTGGGCAAGCTGGGCGATGATCCGGACGTTATGGCCGCACAGCTGCGGCTTCAGGCCTTGGCGGGCGACACAAGCGGGCTTGCCGCGTCGGCAGCGTCGCTCCTTGCGGCCAATCGGCACCCGTCACATCTGGATATCAACCTCTGCGCATCCATCGGGGCACTGCGCAGCGGCACCACGGGACACCCCTTTGAGCTGGCCCGGGCCTTTCTTCTGCGCCAGTTCGCATCCGAAGGACGCTCCCTTCGCTCCACGCCGGATTCCCCGACCGCGCTCCTGCGGGAATGGGCTCGCGAACTGCTCCGGCACGGACGTGTCATCCGGCACGGCTTCCCTTTCGCAAAGGACAGACACCTGCCGGGCGCTGCCACCGACTGTCTCGTGCTGGCGCTTGACCACTCCCCTGATGATCTTGAATCCCTCAAGCTCATGGAAACGGCCACGCGCGGCCAGCGCGGACTTGAGCACGCCCGGATGGGCTACCTGTCCGCGCTCACCCTGCACCTGCGCCAGGACTGGCGGCTGGGACTGGAAACGGCGCTCGCGAACCTGCGCTGCTACCGCTACCGGCAGGGGATTGAAGAGCTGCTCGCCGCACAGGAGGCAGCAGCCAAAGCCGATGCCGACAAGGCCTTTGCCCGCGCACTGCGTGCCAACGATCCCGGCGGCCTGCTCGCGGCCGCCCTCTCCCTCTAGCGGCCGCTGCCCAAAAGATTCAGGCACTCGGCCAATCTCCCTTCCGGCTCCACCGGAAGGTTGCCGAAGTGCTTTTCAAACAGCTTGGAGGCCCGGCCCGCCAGCTTCACGGCCTCACGGTGCTCGCCCAGCGCGCGCAGGGACAGTGCCAGCCCGGCAAGAACCGGAATCAGGGCCTGATTGTCCTCGGTCCACTCGCTTTCCAGCAGGTCCTTGCAGCGGCGAAAGGTCATGACCGCGTTCTGATGGTCCTCGGCTGCGGCCAGTATCGTGCCCAACCCTTCAAGGTCGGCGACGATGTCCGGGTGTGCCTCGGGCTTGAGGGCAAGGTCCACGGTCAGGGCCGCGTCCACAAGCTCGGCTGCTTCGTGATGGCGTCCGGCGAAATGCAGGGAAAAGCCGTACTGGTGCAGAACACGGTTGACGTCGGGCGTTGCAAAACCCTCACGGGCAAGGTCAAGGCAGACCTGAACGTGCGGGGCAAGGACCTCGAGCACTGGGGTATCCGGGTTTGCGTCGGGCACGGCAAGGGAGAGCGCGTGGATCGCCCGGGTCTGCCAGCGCAGGGTTTCATCGTCACTCATGGTGGCCCGCACGGCAGTTCGCACGTCCGGTGGCACGCTAAAGGTGCCCGTGGTGTGGTCCATCTCCGCAAGGCCTCGTGAACACAAGGGATCAAGCGTGGCGGCCACGGCGAACATGGCAGCAGCAGGGTTGATGAGGGCGGGGTTGTGCATGGCCCCTTCTGCGGCAATAGCCATCTCAAAGGGGATCGGGGCCTCGGCCAACAGGCTGGCGCAGCAAAGCGCTTCGGCTGCTGCCGGGGATTCCTCAGCGATTTCCGCAAGGGCGCGTTCGACGGTCTCGGATTTCATGGGCACCTCCAACGCATGGGGATACCTGTCCGAAGCCTCGGCCTCAAGGACTATCTCTTCACGTTGATGGTCGTGTTGAGAATGGAATCCGAGGTGGTGATGACCTTGGTGTTGCTCTGGAAGGAGCGCTGGGTCATTATCATCTTGGCGAATTCCTCGGCCATGTCGGCGTTGGACATCTCCAGCGAGTTCTGGTTGGTGGTGCCGAACGCCGGGTCGCCCGCTCCGCCGGATATCATGGTTCCCGAATCGGGCGTGGCCGAAAAGAGGTTGCTCCCCTCACGGCGCAAGCCGAAATTGTTCTGGAACCGGAAGAGCGTTATCCGGGCCAGCCGCTCGGTCTCCCCGTTGGTGAAGAACCCTTCCAGATACCCGTCTGTGCTAATGCTGACGCTGCGCAGATACCCTTCCGTGTATCCGTCCTGGTCCATGAACTCCGTACGCGAGCCGTTGTCGTAGGAGGTAGTGTTGGCCACGGCCGGAGTCGGCGAATTGAGACCGGGCAGCGCGTCCACATTGGTGCCCACGCCCGCAGCGTTGCTGGCTCCCCCCGCTGCCCACGATGTGTTTGAAGTGGTCACGCCGAAATTCAGCCCCACGCTCTGGACAGCCGTTGCCCCGTTGGACGAGACAAAGGCCACGTCGAGCATTGGCATGCCGTTGGAACTCACGAGCCCGAGATCGGCCCTGCTCCAGTTACTGAGCGAGCCCGGCGCGTCGGCAGTGAAGGCGCTGATGTCCCTGAGCGCACCATCCGGCCCGAAGGTCATGGTCCCAAGCGCCAGAAGACCTGCCTGCGAAGTGCCCTGAAAGCCTGCCCGACCGTCCTCGGACGAAGGGATGGCAACCGCGAACTCCCAGAAGGTCTCGCCGCCGCCGGCATTGGAAAGCTGTGCCGTCGAGACGGGATCGTAATAAATGCTCAAGGCATGAGAAGCACCGTTCTCGTCATATACCTTCAAGGAAGACGAATAGGCGGGGATGCCGTTGCCGAAAGGAGAAGCATTGGAGGCGCTGTAATTGTTAAACAGCGCAAAAAAGGGATTGGAACTGCTGGTGACGGTATCGGGCGAGTTTCTGTCGAGGTTGGTGATCATTGTCACTTCAGACGTCTCGCGCGGCGGGCTGATGGCCGTGCGGATGGTCTGTCCGTCCACGACCACGTCTTCCATGGGCAATTGAATGTCCGTGATGGATTCCGTGTAGAGGCCCGTGTCCCGATCGATTTCATAGCCCTGCAGCCGGTGGCCGTGAGACGTGGTCAGGTACCCGAACTGGTCGAACCGGAAATCCCCGGCGCGCGTGTAGTACATGTCTGACGTGTCGGCAGGCGAAACACCGAAGAAACCGTGGCCCTCAATGGCGATGTCCGTGACTTCGTTGGACGACTCCATGGCCGACTGCCGGAAGTTGGCGAGCACGGCGGCCACGCCGACGCCCTTGCCCATCTGGCTCGCCTCCATGACGCCGCCGGGCATCCGGTTCGTCCCGGTCGCCATCTGCGAGTACATGAGCGAGTTGAAATGGATATCCGCCTTGCGGTATCCGATGGTGTTGACGTTGGCGAGGTTGTTGCCCACGACCTGCATGCCGTCGCTGTAGGCCTTGACCCCGGTTGCGCCAATATACATTGATCCGAAACCCATGATTTCCTCCTTCGGGAACTGCCCGGTTCCCCAACCCGGCATTTCATTCCCGATCTTCTCCGACATAACTTAAAGCAACAGCCGTGCCACCACGCAAATCGCATGATTACAATATGTTAGCACCAAAGCACAGCGGAACAAATTGCCATCCGGCAGTTCATGCGCCGAAGGAAAAACGCCTCCTTCTGGACAAGACAGGGGCCATTGCGTAGGGTGTCCGGCAATTGAAACTTCCAGCAACGGAGTCGAAATGGCTCGCACGCTCTTTCGGAGCGCCTTCCCACACACTCTCGGCTTTCCCGGACACGCAGCACCGCCCGCCTCGCTGCAGGCACGGTTGCCTCGGATGGAGTTGTCCGCGAACCGATTGTGCGCGAGGCCCGAGAGGGTACGGCAGGCTTGCCATTTGGTCCCCCCGTGCGTAGACAATTATTCTTTGAACCAACGAACCCAACAAAATTAACGGAGTCTCATCACATGAAACGCTTTGTGCCCGCGCTTTGCGCTCTCGCCCTTCTGATTTCCCTCGCCGCCTGCAACCAGCAGCAGGCCCCGACCCAGACGATCGGCGTCGTGGACGAAACCGTGGCCTTCCAGAAGAACAGTGCCACCACCGAGGCCATGGCCTATCTGCAGAAAAAGGGCGAAGCCCTTCAGGCAGAAGCCCAGCAGGCTTACGAGGCCGTGCAGAAGGAAGAGTCCGAAGAGAACGTGGCCG
This sequence comes from Salidesulfovibrio brasiliensis JCM 12178, assembly GCF_001311825.1. Taxonomy (GTDB): domain Bacteria; phylum Desulfobacterota; class Desulfovibrionia; order Desulfovibrionales; family Desulfovibrionaceae; genus Pseudodesulfovibrio; species Pseudodesulfovibrio brasiliensis. Next base: position 13,673 of record NZ_BBCB01000021.1, read on the forward strand.
CGTACAAGCAGGCCATGGGCAAGCTCCAGCAGACCATGGGTGCAGAACAGAAGCGCATCTTCGGCATGCTCAACGACGAGTTCGTCAAGGTCCTTGACGACTACCGCCAGGAAAAGGGTCTGGACATCATCCTGCCCAAGCAGTCCACCCTGTCCTTCGGCGACGCCATCGACGTCACCGACGAAGTGGTGGAACGCATGAACACCATCAAGATCGATTTCAACGCCAAGGGCGATATCAGCGAAAACGCCAAGAGCGAAGAAAGCGAGTCCGCCGAGCAGTAGCTCGCGGCAAACCGCATGCAAAAGGCCCCGTCCGCAACAAGCGGACGGGGCCTTTATTTATCTGAAAAAAAACTCTAGAGCGTTTCCCGGAAGTGGTGCATTTCCCCAAGGGCGGTGGCGAACGCCTGATCGAACTCGGCAAAAAGCTCCTTGAGCCGCTCGACCTTCTCCTCCTTGGCTGCCATCTCCATGCCCAGAGCCATGTCGACAAGACCACCTGCCCGGACAACGCCGGACATGCCCTTGAGCGAATGTGCGGCCTTGGCGGCTACGGCGCAGTCGCCGTTGTTCACGGCCTCAAGCAGGGTGGCCCTGCGCACCGGGCTGTCTTCCAGATAGGCGTCCATGAGCTCCGCCGCCAGCTCGGCATCTTCCCCAAGGCTGGACATGAACAACTTGGAATCAAAAAACGTCATACCCTCTCTCCGAATCTACTTTTTGTGGAACAGCGTTCACACCATGCACTATCTTTTTCCTAAAGGAAATTATTTCCGCAATGACTGAAAGAATCGCACATATCGATCCGTAATGGAAGGCAACGCGTAGTCCCGGACCATTCTTTCCCTGCCGCGCTGCCCCATATCCCTGCGCGTCCCCGAAGGCATGGCAGCCATTGAGAGCAGGCTCTCTGCCAGCGCCTCGGGGTTTTCGGGGGGACACAGCAGGCCGGACTCCCCGATAATGGCCCGCGACTCGCCCACATCCGTGCTCACGCACGGGACCTCGCAGCACAGCGCCTCGCTCAACACGTTGGAAAACGCCTCTCCCTTCGAGGAGAGGACGAGCATGTCCAGCCCCGCTATGAAGCCCGGCATGTCCTCGACCCTGCCGAAAAGATGTGTCCTCTCTCCCACTCCGGCCCGGTCGATCAGGCCCAGCAGCTCGGTGTTGTCCGTTGTCACCCCGTCGCCGCAGAGTACAAACCGCAAGGCCGGGTTGCGTTTCAGGGCCACCCCCGCCGCACTCATGAACGTGGCGTGGTCCTTCATGGCATCATATCGCCCTGCCAGCCCGACGACGATGTCGTCCTTTCCCGCTCCCACCGAGGCCCGAAGCCGCCGCCTTGCATCCGGATCGGGTCTGAAGCGGTCCGTGTCGAACCCGTTTGGAATGACCTCGGTGCGTCTGGGCCGATAGCCGAGGGTTTCATGAAAACGTATGGCCTCTGTGGAATTGCTGATGACCGCCTCGGGAAGTCGAGACAGCAGGGCGCACAGGCGTACTGTCCACGCAGTGGTCCGGCGGTATTGGCTAAAATCCATGTACGAGCAGCGCAGGTTCCATGCCAGCGGCACGCCGCCCGCGAGCCGGGTGGCGACGGCGGCCATGAGATCGGCGTGATAGAGCCATGAGAGAACGGCATCGGGTTTTTCCCGCCGGATGATGCGGACCAGCCTGACCAGCGCGGCCGGAGAGGGTACTCCCCGCCGCATTCCCAGAGAATGAACGGGCACGCCGAGCGCCTCGATGTGCGGAGCCAGCGGACCGGGCTGCAGAAGCGAGACCACGCTCGACCGCACGCCGGAGGACGCAAGCCCCCCCGAGAGCCTCAGGAGCATGTTCTCGGCCCCGCCCGTGTTGAGCCCTGTAATGATGTTCAGTACGCGCACGCTGCCTCCTGCCGCATGGTGGCTGCGGCAGCGATTCGACTAGCACGTTTTGCGGGCGAAGGCGAGAACGTCAGCCGCAGACATTGCCGGAAAACACCAGCCAGCCGTCCTCATCGAGCCGCGCCACGACTTCCTTGAGCAGTTCGCCGCGACAGTTCACGCAAAACGCGCGCGGCATCCCCATGAACCAATCCGAACACTTTCGGGTTGAAGGCGAATATGAGGCAACCCAGACGTGATCCTCAGGGCGCTCTGTCTCAAGCAGCGGATAGACCCTGTCGCAGGCAGGGCTGCCGTGCCTCGGGACGGCGATGAGTGTCGGCCTGTCCAGCGCCAGTTTCCCTCCCGGTCCGATAAACGGAAAGACCGAATCCGAACAGAACAGGACGGCACCGGCGGCCGTGCCGAACCGGTATACGTTGCAGAAACGGTCGTCCGAAGCGCCCCGGACCACGGCGGCCAGCGCTTCCGGGGCTGTGTCAGCAGGGACGCGGCTTACGGAAGGCGCGGTCTCGATACCATTGAGGCATACCATATGATGATGTGGCACGAGATGGTCGGTCCTGTAGTCCTCGCAACTGAAGAAACGGATGCGGCCCGGAAATTCTCCCAAGAGTATTGCCGCCCGTGAAAGCAGTGAAAGTGTCGCCCCTAGGGATGCGTCCGGGTCCGAGACCGCAGCGCGACCGCATACGGCTCCAGCCAGCACTGCGCAGAGCAGGTGCGCATCGTCGGTGCCGCATGATGCGCCCAGCGTACCCAGTTCGTCCAGATCGACAAGCCCGCCCTGCGACAACATGCGAATGAGTTCGTCGCGGCTCAGGGCGGGGTCGTGCAACCTCGCGCGATGCCTCTCACGGTCCTCGTCGCCAAGGGCCGCCACATGGCCCATGCAGCAATCTGCCGCAAGTCTGGCGAGGGCCCGTCCGCCCTCGACCAGTACCCTGCGGACACCTGCGGGCTCTCCGTCCGACGGTTCATGCCGAACCGAAGCCGTCCCCGCCACACCCGACCCGCCCACTGCGCGTCGCCACGCGAGGGCATCACAGGGCAAAGAGAGCGCCACGCGGCAAGCCTCGACGAGGGATGAGGGCACCCAACACTCCGTCATGGGAAATCTCCCGGCCAGAAGCGCGATCACCCCTTCGGCGTGCTCGACATCGAAATGGGTGATGACGGCCGCCCGAAGACGACGGATTTTCCTGCTACGGAGCAAGGTCGCCAGTCCTCGACCATGGCCCCCTCCGTCCACGAGATACGCCCCGCGCCCGGAAACGAGCAGATGCGCGTCGCCCTCCAACACGGGCAGGCCCCTATACTCCAACATCCGTCCTCCTCTCATCGAATGGTCGAATTAGGACAGACGTTATTTAAAAAGTCAACTTATATCGAATATCTTGCGGCATTATTATTTCAGGGGGTGCCCAACGTCCTGAAATTGTTTGTCGGCCTCTGGACCCTTTTCCCTAAAATCAACAACAAAGCATTTTAATTTCAAACCCTTGGACTAACACGCGCCTTTGGTGAATTGTAACATTTTTTTATTTGACACGATCTTTTTCCCTACTTATATGCCTCAATCCGCGAAACCAAAACGGAGAGTATCATGCGTTTCTTTACAATAATGATCGCAGCACCGCTTATGTGCACGGCCCTGGTGATAATGGGCGGAGTCCTGGTGTGGCAGAACATGCAGATGGACTCCCTGCGCCACAAGCTCGCTCTGGCCCAGCGCACGGCAGAAGCGCGCAAGCAGATGGTGGAGGAAGCCCGACTGCTGACCAAGGCGGTCTCTTCCCCCAATGTTCTCAACGTCACCGTCACCGCCTACAACCCCGTTGAAGACCAGTGTGACGAGGATCCGCTCATCGCAGCAAGCATGCGCAAGGTCCGCGAGGGAACCATTGCCGTATCCCGCGACCTGTTCGATCAGGGCTGGGTGTTCGGCAAGAAGGTCCGCATCGAAGGCCTCGGCATCTTCGAGATCAACGACCTCATGAACAAGCGTTATTCCAAACGCATCGACATCTTCATGTGGGACGAGGGCAAGGCCAGACAGTTCGGCAAGCGCGCCTCCCGCGCAGCATTGCTTGAAATTTAGCCGCACTGACGGGCTGAAATGAAAAGCGGGGCGCGACCGGAATGGTCGCGCCCCGCTTTTTCCTTTTCATTACGGATGGACTAGGGTTTCAGGTGCTCCATTACCGTGGGCAGGACCACGTCCATGACGCTGCCGAGCGCCTCGTCCAGCAGCTCCTCGCGGGTGGCAACGCCGGGCAGCACCGGCTTCTCCACTTCTGCGAAGCCCTTTTCAGCATAGACCTTCTCGCCGTCCCGTTCCACCACGAAGCGCACTCGCACCGAGCTTTCCACGTCGTATTGCCGGTGGGCGTCAGGCTCGCCTCAAGCACTTCGCCCTTGATGGTGGCGTCCGCCGAAAACGCGCCGTCTATCTCATGGTAGCGAACATCGCAGCCGTGGTTTCCCAGCTCCGTGTACACTGCGCGGGAGACCCATACGGCCACGTCGCCGGACGCCATGACCGGATGGTCCTTGGCATCCCGGCCCAGCTCATCCACGCCCCGGGCATCCTCGAACTTGATGATGCTCACGGAGCCGGGACACTCGCCTCTTGCGGCGTTCACCGCCGAGTACTGCAACGGCACGAGGCCGCTCCCCGCGCAGCCCGCCAGAAGCAACAGGGCGAGCAGCACGCCGGTCATACGTTTCATATGGTTTTCTCCTCTGGCTTCGGAGCGCCATCAGCGGGCGGCTCCTCGATCTTTTTCAGTTCCTGTTCAATTCGTTCCAGCACGGAGCGGGAGATGTCCAGCAGCCGCTCAAGGCTCTCGCTTGCAAACTTGCGGGCCTTGCTGTCCAGCTCTTCCTTGGTGACCTCTCCGTCCTGTGCGGACGTGTCTCCGCCAGTTTCCGGGGCCTCCCCTTCCAGTCCGGCAAGCCCTTTCTCGATGGCGGTAAGGCCGCCGAGCGCCTCCGCAAGGCCGCGCTTCAAGGCGCGGGTTTCCTTCTCGAGCTTGTCCACGCGTTCCTGCAAAGCCTTCACGGCCTCCCTGTCCTGCTCGGCTCGCTCATCGGAACCGCCCAACGAGCAGCCCGCAAGCAGCAAAACGGCGAAAAACGCAACAATGATCCGTTTCATGAGGCCTCCCTTTTTGCAGGATGATTATCACGGCCTCAACCGTCTTGCCAACGTCCGAAAGCTTGCATTTCACGAGATAGGCTGTACAATTTCCGCACAATGGAGGCTCGTATGAAACGCATTCTCGTCACGCTCGCAATACTGCTCGCATTCGCCGCAACCCCGTTTGCTCAGGGCTTCAACGCTGCCCCGCCGCCCGAGGACTTCCGCGGCATGGTCTGGGGCACGTCCATCGAAAATCTGCCCGACCTCGCCCCGGTTCAGGAACAAGGGTTTCCCAACACCTATTTCCGCAGGGACGAGGATCTCAGCATGGGGCAGGCCCGGCTGATTTCCATAGCATACTACTTCAAGGACGGCCGCCTTTACCGCGTGGGGGTCGCCTATAAGGGCGGCACCAACCATTTCTTTCTCAAGGAGCAGCTCATGAAGCGCTACGGCAACGGTCGACAGATCGGTGCCCGGCAGGGCTGGGTCTGGCCGAACTTCTCGGTTGAGATCGCCTATGACTCCGGCTCGGACCGGGGCGCGGTGTTCTACACGTGGGAAGGCGACCCGGCCAAGGCTCCCGGAGCCCTTGCGGAGGCTGGCCAATGAGCCGGAAGCCGTCCGGTGGTCCGGGGTGGGAGAAAGCTCCCCTTCTCTTCGGGATATCGCTGTTCGGCCTCGTTGCCGTGCTGCTGCTTGATTTCGGCGTCATCTATACCCTCGCGCTCGATCCGTCACAGTCCTCCGGGCTCATGAAGATGGCCTACTCCCTGACCGTCGCCGGGCTGCTCATCGCCACGTTTCAGGGAATTCTCGTGTACCGGGGCATTCTCGACAGGCTCGGCAAGGACCGCAGGCTGGCCGAAGAGATGGCCGAACGCATCGGGAAACTGACCGTCATCGACAGCCAGACCAAGGCCTTCAACCGCAAAAAGTTCGATACCGTCATCGTTCGTGAGCTTGAGAACACGCGCCGCTACGGCAACCTGCTCTGCGGCATCCTCTTTGACATCGACAACTTCAAGGAAGTCAACGAGCATTACGGGTACGGCACGGGGGACAGGCTGCTCATGAACCTTTCCCGCTTCGTGGGCAGCAGAATCCGCAACACGGACTACCTTTTCCGCTGGCGGGGAGGGAAATTCCTCATCCTCATCCCGCATCTTGACGTGGACAAGGCGGCCATTGTCGCAGAAAAGCTCAGAAAGGCTGTGGAAAGCACGGAGTTTGTCGAAGACATCGCCACCACCATCAGTCTGGCGGCGGCTCAGGCCCGGGCCGAGGACACGCCGGAACTCTTCATCCAGCGCCTGCAGAACGCTCTGGCGGGTGCAAAAAGCAAGGGGCGCAATCGGACAGAAGTAGCGCGAACCGGGCAATAACAAACCAACAACCCCAAAAGGCAGCAATGCGCAAGACCGTTCGGGAGTTCCTCATACTCTTTGCGCCCATCGCGATGGGAATCATCATTGCCGCCATATGGTTCCTCAACACGCGCAGTGCCGACTATTTCGACAAGGTTTCTGCCGCCCAGCAGGACGAACTGCTGCAGCACAAAATCCGGCTTGACGACTCAATAATGGAATACGCGGGCGACTCCGCCTTTCTTGCCCGTTTCATCGCAGACCGCTATCAGGGATTGCCTGACCGCGAGTTCCTCGACGACCTCCTCTCGCGATTCAGCATCAGCCGCAAGGCATATGCCCAACTGCGGGTACTGAACTACCATGGGATGGAGTATGTCCGCTTCAACGCCAGCCCGGCAGGTCCCATCCGGGTGGCGCAGGAAAACCTGCAGGACAAATCCGACCGGTCCTACTACCAAAAAGCGATTGTGGCCCCCATGGGGGCGGTCTACATCTCGGCCCTCGACCTGAACATGGAGCACGGCAGAATCGAAGAGGGCAACCACCCTATGATCCGCTTCGCAACCCCCATCAGGACAGCTTTCGGAACCGTAGGCCTGGTCGTGCTCAACCTCGACTGCACAAGAATGCTCGCCTTACTGCGCGAAAACTCGGCCCCGTATGGCCCGTGGCTCATCAACAACGACGGGCACTGGCTCGTGGGCCCCTCGCCTTCAAAGGAATGGGGTATGATCCACACGGAAACCGACGGGCCGACCTTTCAGCAGGACTACCCCGAGGCATGGAAACGCATCATGGCGACCCGTTCCGGACAGTTCCTGACCAGCCGAGGATTGTTCACTTTTTCCAGGCTGGACACGCCGGTGGACATGGTCATCCGCCCCGGCCGCAGGGTCTCCGCGGTGCCGGGACACGGCCTACGGCTCGTCTCCTTCGTGCCGCCGGAACAGCTCAAGCCAGAATGGTACGGAATCTTTCAGCTCCTGACCGCGATTCTGCTTGCAACCCTCGGCCTCTCGGTGTGGCGGCTCTCCGTGCTGCGCATCACCCGTCGCAAGGCAGAGGCCGAACTGCGGGAAAGCGAAGAACAGCTCAAGGCCATCAGCCTTTCGTCCCACGACGCCATCGCAGTCATGGACAACAAAGGGCTGGTGCGATTCTGGAACCCGGCAGCGGTCGAACTCTTCGGCTACAGCGAGGGGCAAATGCTCGGCAACCCCCTGCACGACCTCCTTGCGCCGAACGATGACCAACACCTCATAGATCAAGGCATTCGCGATTTCGCCCGCACCGGCCGGGGCAAGCTGGTCGGCAATGTCAACGAAATCCGCACCCGCAGGGTCGACGGCAAGGAGATTATGGTCGAGCTGGCCATTTCCTCGGTTCGCATTGGCGATCAATGGCATGCGGTGGGCGTCATGCGCGACATCACCAAACGCAGGGCCGCTGAGGAAAAGCTTCGGGAAAGCGAGGCCGCTGCAAGGGCGCTTCTCAATGCGCCGCCGGACGCAGCCATGCTTCTCAACGGCGACGGCACGCTGCTGGCGCTGAACAACATGGCCGCGACCCAGCTCGGCACCAACGCCGATTCCCTGATCGGGACCAACATCTTTGACCGCATGCCGGCAGAAATCGGCAGGCCCCGCCGCAGCCACCTCAATGAAGCGCTCCAGACCGGCATGCCCACCGAATTCCGCGACTCCCGCGACGACCGTTTCTATCACGGAACCTTTTATCCATTCGTCAACACCAGAGGAACGCACCGCGCCGCCCTCTTCATCAGGGACATCACCGAAGACACGAAGAACCGGGAACGGGTGGAGACGCTCTCCAAGGCCGTTGAACAAAGCTCTGCGGCCGTATTCATCACCGACGCGAAAGGCGTCATCCTCTACACCAACCCGCGCTTTTCCCAGATGACCGGGTACACCAAGGAAGAGGCAAAAGGACGACACCCCGACATCATCGACTCCCCGGATCAGAACGTACGCTTTTTCGATGACATATGGGAAAGCGTCAGTCAGGGGAAAGACTGGCGCGGCGAGATTCGGCACCAGAAAAGTAGCGGTGCGACCATTTGGGCCCTGCTTTCCGTGTCGCCCATAGTGGATGAACACGGGGAGATTTCACATTTTGTCGGCGTAGGGGATGACATCACCGCCCTCAAGCAGAGCGAGACCGCCCTCAAAATATCCGAAGAACGGTTCCGGGACGTCTCCGAAGCCGTCGGCGAGTTCATATGGGAAGTGGATTCGACGGGACGATTCTCGTTCGTGACCGATGACGTGGAAGCCACCACGGGATATGCCCCCGAGGAAATACTCGGCCACTCGCCGTTTTCGTTCATGCCGGAAGAGGAAGGGCGGGAGTTGCGCATGTGGTTCAGGGAACTTCGCGGCACCATCGCAAGATTCACGGACATCGAACACCGCTTAATCACCAAGGACGGCAGAACGCTCTGGCTGCTTGCCAACGCCATCCCGTTCACGGACGAGCACGGCAACATCATGGGCATGCGCGGCGCGTCCATGGACATAACCGAGCGCAAACGGGCCGAGGAGGCCCTGCGCGCCAGTGAGGAAAAGCTTCGCGCCCTCGCCGAAGCCGCATACGAAGCCATCGTCATGATCGACTCCAATGGCACCGTCAGTTTCTGGAACGGCGCTGCCGAGAGGCTTTTCGGCTACAAGGAGCAGGAAGCGCTCGGGAAAGACCTGCACACCCTCATAGCGTCGCCCGAAGATCAGGAAAAAGCCATGAACGGCATGTACGGCTTTGCCTTTACCGGAGAGGGCAAGGTTGTCGGTTCCATCGGCGAAGTCGAGGCGGTCCGCAAGGACGGCAGCCGCTTCCCCGCAGAACGCTCCGTGGCCTCATTCCGCCTCGGGGACAAATGGTATGCGGTGGCCACGGTCCGTGACATCTCGGAGCGCAAGCTCGCGGAGCAGCAGCTCAAGGAGATGGCTACCACCGATCCGCTGACCGAACTGTTCAACCGCCGCCGCTTCCTTGAGTTGGCTGAACAGGAATTTGCCAAGGCCCGACGTTACGGCAGGCCGCTGACCCTGCTCATGCTGGACCTCGACCACTTCAAGGACATCAACGACACCTATGGCCACGACGTGGGAGACATCGTCCTCCAGTGCATTGCAGAGACGAGCGCGGGGCAGTTGCGTGACACCGACATCATGGGGCGCATAGGGGGCGAGGAGTTTGCGGTCATCCTCCCGGAAACGGACATCCTTCAGGCCCAGGAAGCTGCGGAGCGAATCCGTTCCTCAATAGAAAGAACTCCTATAGGCACCCCTGCCGGGGACCTAAAGCTCACCATCAGCATAGGGATTTCCGCCTACGCCGAGGGCGCAGAGGAGTTCAAGAGCATGCTGAAACAGGCAGACACGGCTCTCTACGCCGCCAAGCATGCAGGCCGGAACACTGTGAAAAGCTTTGATAATTCAAAATAATCCCCTTTCATATTCCCGTTCTATCACGTAGAGTCACGACAAACACTGAAAGCGTGGTCATGAAAGCGTTAAAAAAACTCCCGATTCCAGGCACCGTCTTCGGCGTGGTCCTCCCCGCTCTGGTTGCGGTCGCCCTGCTCTCCACCTCCATCTGGGTATACCTGCTGCCCAACATGAAGGAGGCCGTGATTCAGCGCCGCAAGGAGACCATCCGGGAACTGACGCAGACCGTCATCACCCAGCTCGGCTACTTCGAGGATCAGGTGCGGACAGGAAGGCTAACCATGCCGCAGGCCAAACGACAGGCCGCGGCATTGATCCGCGACCTCCGCTACGGCAGCAACGGGAAAAGCTACTTCTGGATCAACACCCTCGACGCTGTCGTGATTGCCCACCCATACCGACTCGACCATGAAGGGCGAAACCTCTCGAACTACACCGACCCGGACGGAAAAAAGATTTTCCTCGAATTCATCCGCGTAGCCAGAAACGGCGGCGGATTCGTTTCCTACACATGGCAGTGGAACGACCAGCAGGACAGGGCCGGGCCGAAGACCTCCTACGTGGACATATTCAAGCCATGGGGATGGGTCGTTGGCACGGGCGTCTATCAGGCCGACATCGATGAGGAATTCACGGTCATCCGCAACAGGGCCTCAGCCTTCATGATCTTCGTCATCGGCATCACCGCCGGCCTCGCCGTGTACGTTGTCATGCGTATCAGGCGCGCCGAACGAGGGGTCAACAAGGCCATCCGCCAGCGCGAACGGCTCATTGCCGCCCTCAAGCAGGGCGAAGAACGCTACAGAACCATTGCGGACTTTGCCTACGACTGGGAAGTCTGGGTCGGCACGGCAGGAGAAGTGAACTACTGCTCGCCGTCCTGTGAACGCATTACCGGCAGGCCGCCCGAATCATTCTTCGAGCGCCCCAGACTGATGCGGGAAATCGTTTCCCCGGAAGACAGGGACTCATGGGACGCCTACGTCAAGTCCTTCCAGAAACGGGAAAGCGGCAGCCTCGATTTCCGCATCAGGCACCCGGAACTCGGTCAGCGATGGCTATCCGCGTCCGGGCAAAACGTCTTCGGCATCGGCCTCAAACCGCTCGGCATCCGCTTCAGCATCCGTGACGTGACAAGCCGCAAACACATGGAAGACCAGTTGCGCCACCAGGCCCTTCACGACCCGCTCACGGGACTGGCCAACCGGAACCTCTGTCTGGACCGCGTCCATCAGGCCATGGAGCGTTCCAAGCGACGCGACAACTACTTCTTCGCTGTGGTATTTCTCGACCTCGACAGGTTCAAGCTCATCAACGACTCCCTTGGGCACCACTACGGCGATAAGGTGCTGACCGAAACAGCCCGCAGGTTACAGAAGAGCGTTCGCGGGCTGGACACGGTGGCCCGCTTCGGCGGGGACGAGTTCGTCCTGCTGCTTGACGAACTGGTCACGCCCGGCGAGGCCATTCGCATCGTCAAACGCGTCCGCAAGGAGCTGGCCCGACCTTTCGACATAGACGGACACGAAGTTACGACCTCCGGCAGCTTCGGCATCGTGCTCAGCCCCACGGACTACGAGCAGCCAGACGATCTTCTGCAGAACGCGAACATCGCCATGCACCACGCCAAGGAAGCGGGCCGCAACCATTTCAAGGCCTTCACCTCGCGGATGCTGGAAAACGCCATGGAACAGCTTACGCTGGAAAACGACATGCGCAAGGGGCTGGAGTCCGGAGAGTTCTTTGTTGAATATCAGCCCATCGTGCTTGCAAAGGGCAACATGGTCATCGGCTTCGAGGCGCTGGCACGTTGGACACATCCGAAAAGAGGGTCGATCGCACCGTCCGAATTCATTCCCGTGGCGGAAGAAACCGGCATGATCAACGAGCTGGGCATCTTCGTACTGCAACAGGCGCTCAAGACCCTCGGCCGAATGCGGGCCAAGAACCCCAACGCAGTCCCGCTGTTCATGGCCGTGAACATCTCCGCAAAGCAGTTCTCGCAGCTCGACTTCTTCAACACCGTCTCTTCGGTGATTCAGGAGTCCGGCATGCCCGGGAACCGCCTCAAGCTGGAGCTGACCGAGTCGGCCATCATGAACAACCCCAACCACGCCATCCGGATTCTGGACAAGCTCAAGCGCTCCGGCGTCATGCTTTCCATCGACGATTTCGGCACCGGGTATTCGTCGCTCACCCAGCTGCAACACCTGCCGGTGGACACCCTCAAGATCGACCGCAGCTTTGTCTCCCGCATGGTGGACGACCACGGCAGTCAGGAAATCGTGAAGGCGATCATTGCGCTGGCCCACAGCCTTTCCCTTGATGTGGTGGCCGAAGGCGTGGAGTATGAGAGCCAGTTGCAGGCCCTTCGGGAGCTGGGGTGCGAGAGCATTCAGGGCTTCCTGCTGCACCGCCCGCAGTCCGAGCAGTCAGTGGTGGAAATCATCGACAGGCAGGCTCCCCTGCCCTCATGGTACATCGAACGCCTCGGTCAACGCAGAGCCAGACACGATGACGGGGCCTGATCGTGCTCCGTTCTTTCATCGCATTTCTTTTCCTAGTCCTCCTTGCTCCCTCTGCGCTTGCCCAGGAAGCCTTTCTTGAACGGGTCATCGATGGCGACTCCATCAGGCTGGTCATGAACGATCAAAACGTGGAAATCCGGCTCATCGGCATTGATGCACCTGAATACAGGCAGGAGTGGAGCAAGGCGGCCAAACGGTTCGTGGTAGATTTCCTGACGGGCAGACACATCGAAGTCCGTTTCGACAAACAGCGTCGCGACAGGTATGGCCGAACGCTTGCATATGTATACGCCGACACCGCCATGCTCAATGAAGCGCTGGTGCGAAACGGACTGGCACTTGCCTACCCGATACCTCCGAACCTGCGGCACAAGGTCACACTTGCCCGGGCAGAGGCCGAAGCTCGCAAGGCTCGGGCTGGATTCTGGAAACAAGGCGGGCTGCGTCTGACTCCGCGCGAGTTCCGAAAACTTCACTAAAAAGGGCGACTCGTTCGAGCCGCCCTCTGCATATCCAACAGGTCAAACCGCTTCCGGCCACTCAACCACATCCGGAAATCCCGTCTGTTGCGGCACATCCCTAAGCGCCTGCCTGTAATCGGCCCACGCGGTTTTCTGCGCGTCGTCAAGCGGTGCATCCGCGAGCTGAGTCCAGTCGGACAGGCGCAGCCGCTCGTCTCGCTCTTTGCGAACGGTCACGGCCTCGGCATCCAGCCGCGCCGCCTCGTCCACCACCGCCGAAACAACCGTCTCGCGGTAGATCAAATCCTCACCCTTGCCCCACGTTGTTTCGTAGGTCGTGTACGGCTCGCGCCGGAGCGCCACGGCCTCGTTGTAGCCCTGCGCGTCCAATTCCTCGCGTGTCAGGTCCGCGAAGCTGCGGACAACGCCGCCCATGACAATCTGTTTCGGCGGGTTGGCCCTGAAAGAACCATCGGGAAATCTCCACATGATATATCTCCTTAAAATGCGTTGCTGTATTTGAAGGGCTGCGCGGCCCATGCGATGCCGACCGTGAGCTGACCGCTCCCATTCATGCGCGTGGATGTCGATCCGTTTTTGATGCCATTTGAGTGCGCCATGAACATACCAAGAGTCCATTCATCTCTGTCCGAACTAGGATAGAGCAACTGGTTGATGTATGGGTCATTGTACGGATTGCGCACCGTGTCATACAGGTGCCACGGCTGCACCGCGTCCGCGCTCTTCGCCAACACGATCAGCGGAGTGAATCCGAAGTCATCCCAAGGTCCGTCCGTGCTGCCGTTCCCAATATGGCTGAACACCTTGGAGAAGCCGGGAACCGAGCGGAAGAGGTAGGCGACATAGCTGCCAGTTCCCAAACTACTCGGTACGCAAAACTGTGTGCTTGTGTTGACAACCCAAAACCCTGCACTGGTGGTAGCCGCTTGCGTCAGGTTCAAGCAGAGGTATTTGTCTGCGCCCAAGTCGCGGTGGAACAACCACCAGTGGTCTACATCATCCAAACGTCTGACAAAACCGAACTCAACGGAGTCGCCTAGTGCGTGATCGAATGGCGTGGGGTTGCCGCTGGTGTGATTGATGCCCGAAACAATATCAAAACCGAACTCCGGCCCGCGCTTGAGGCAGAGGTCGATATACGACGAGCCGAGGTCGTTGGTGATGGATTGGTTGCCGAGATCGTACCCATCCGCGTTGAACGCCGGGATTGCGCCGGGCTTAACATCTTCGGCATTGGTCAGGTCTGTGAAAAGACAGTTTTCAGGACCGCGCACCCTGTCTTGCAAGCACCACGAACGGGTGTTGTAGCGGTCCTTTGTCAGCACAGAGTCAGGGCCGAAGCCCAATCCGCTCACCGTTACATCCGAACCAGTACCGTTACGCAGCACCACGGCCACGCCAGTAGACGGGTCAAGCACATCCGGTTCCGGCAAGCTCGCGGTGCAGAGAGCCTTGAAGCCAGCGGGCGGCGCGTAGGTGAACCCGGTCGCGCCGTTAATGAGCGTGATACTGTTCGTGCTTCTGGCGTTCACGAACGGCGTAAGCGGCTTCACGGAGTTCACGCCATACACGCCCTGCAAGGCGTTGTTGAGCCTGACTTGAACCTCGTTCGTTTCGGCATTGTAGGCAAGAGAGATAACGTCACCGTCACCCCACGCGCTCACCGTTTCGACAAGCGAACCGTCCACCATGATATTCCCGTTGGCGTGGTAGTAGATGTACGCGGAACCCGCCCCTATCGGCCCGAACCTGTCATCATTGCACTCAGACAGCCCGACAAGTGACGCGCCGGGAGCGCCCGCGTTCTCGAACTCCAAGTACGCATTGAATCCGTCTATCGCGAAGGTTCCCCGCTGGTATCTGCTACCCGTCCCGTCACCCGTTGCGGTCAGGTTCCCGTTGGACAGATCGGCAGGGTAATAGCAAGTGAACGGGTTGAACGTGACGTAGTTGTTCCACGGCACGTCACCACTCTGCACAGGCGCACCGTTCACGGTCCAGTCGTTGCCGTTGCCGCTTGCGTCTTTGCCGAGGTCGGCGGCGTCCGCGAAGTCCGGGTAGCTGCCGTTTACGCCGTAGGCTCCAGTGTATCTTTTAGCCACCCACAACCCGGACACGACACTGGACCACTCGCCAAAGTGTTCGGGGCCGAGAGCCACATCGCCTATGAACTTCGTGTCAGCGTAATAACCGGAGTTAGAGAACGAGTCTGACCCCCTCTTGTTTATTCGGTGTTCCGTGACGCTGTTAAATCCACCCTCGCCATTCAACGCGGGCCACGCTGTTACGGGGCTTCCGGTTATCCGAGAACCGTTGAGATACATCTTGACCCGGTCCTCTTGCGCGGCTTGCGTTGTATCCACGGCAACAACGATATGAGCGTAGTGCGTTTCGTCTTTGATTATTGCGTCAGCCCGCAGTGTGTTCACACCGCCAAAGATCAAGTTGAGCTTTCGCACACCATCCCCATCGCTCAGGAGAAGGTAATCCGACCCTGCATAGAATAGAACTCCATCGTTAATGTCGTTCGGCTTTACCCACGTTGAAAACGTCCACTTCTTTCTATCCCCGGCGATGGCAGGGGTGAACGAGAGGTAGTCCGTTTCTGTGAACAGCGCGGCACACCCGTCCGTGTACGGATAGACGTTCAACGCCGCCTCGCCACCGCCGACCCCCGAAAGCGGATGATCGAATGGCCTCATTACGCCACCGCCTTGAAGTCGTTGACGAGCATGGCGCGAATTGTGCCGCCGCGCTCTGTGATCGTCAGCACGTCCACGGCGTTCGCTTCAGCGGACACTTCCCCCGGCACTCCGCCCGGCCAATGCCACGATGCGGGCCACGCCACCGTGCGCCCTCCGGTTGCGTCTTGTGTCAGCGTGAGTTCGCCGGGGCCGGGATTCGTCACAGTCCACGTTGTGACGTCCTCAGACAGTGTGATCGCCGCCTTGGGCTTGTCTTCCATGTCCCACGCAAGGTCGCCCGCACTGATGGCGAGCGAGGTCTCGCCGTACCGCTGGGCCTGCGTCCACGTGTTGGCGGCGGCGAGCGGGGCGGCGCCAATGTCAGCGCAAACCTGCTGCGGCGTTCGGCATTCATACGCCTGCGTGGCCGCATCCACCCGAAGCAGGGCCAGTGCTGAAAGCTCTGCTGGGTCGGGGAGGAACCCGGCCCCCGCCGCCTGCACGGCCTCGTCTCTTGCCGTTTCGGCAGCCTCCCGGCACAGCCGCGCCAGCTCGGCATGCTCGTAGGCCTCGGCAATATCCAAAGCTGACGGCCCGTTGGCGAGGTTGCCTTCCGTGTTCCAGCACAGGGCGGCCCCGTCCTGCGGGTCAGGCATCTCCACGCCCGACACCGCCGAGGAGACGCGCAGGCTCACGGCCCGGTCCAGCCGCTCGGAAAGGGACTGGCAGATCATGGTCAGCCGGTCCAGCGCCCGCTCATGGGTTTCAGCGGGAAACGGCCCGTTCTCCATGTAGTCCACTTCCTGCACGATGGCCGGATTGCGCCGAATCACCAGCGCCTCGCCTTCCGCAGGCGGCACATTCATGGTCAGGGTGCCGCCGTAGCGTCTCCTGCACCTTCGAGCATGTAGTCCACGCCCCGGTCCAGCACGTGCTCGGCCCCGTCGATGCCACGCAGCACGGCCTGCACATCAGCCTCCGCGATGAACAGGAACGGCACCGCGAACGCCTTGGTTGAGCCGTTGCCCCCGTAGGTGCAGCGGTTGGTTGTTGAAGAAATAGTCATGCATTACCTCCTGTTGCCATACAGTTTCGCGCCAAGCGAAAGCGCGGTTTTTCGGGGTTCAAGCCCTGCGGCCAACCGCCGGGAGTCGGCCTTTCTGCGCCCGGTGCGAAGGATGTCATCCGCCTGAAGCCGCGCCTCGTCGCGCACTTCCTGCTCCTCTTCACGGGCCTCGGCGGTAAGCGCGGCATCCACCAATGCGCGCGAACCGCTCATTGCCACGCCTGACCGGGCCTTACGGGCCCGAATGGCCCCGAGACCGCGCTCCCCGCGCTCGCGCACTTCACGAGCCTCTTTTTCCCCTTCGCGCACGGCCTCCGATGCGTCATGCCGGGCCTGTTGTTCCTCAAGCAACGCCTGCTGCCGGGCGATGCTTTCACGGTCGCCCTCTCCAGTTTCGGATTGCAGGCCGGAAACTGCAGCGCCCGAGAGCATCCGCACTGCCCCGGTCATCTCCGAAGCGAGCTGTTCGTCCATTCCCATTGAATTCTCCTGATTTGGTTTTTGGCCGTGAAACCCGGCCTATTCGTTGATGACCAGCTTCGGGACAATGAGCAGAACCGTCATGGGCAGCGGCTGGTCCTGAACGACAAGGATCGAGTCGTCACGCTGCCAGCCTCTGGGAAACGGTACACTCCTGTCGCCGCTCCATGGCTGCGGCGCTTCGCCCATGGAGGTCTCCGGTGTCCTGAAGTGGATGCGCTCCAATCGTTCCGGTGTGGAGCCGACTTTGCCGCCCAGTGTCTCGTAGAACCGCACCGACACATTGAGCACGCGCTTGCGCTTGGTCTGCGCGGTGCCGCGCGCCGAGCCTGCCTCCAGCCGCATGGGCCGAATGGTCGAGGAGTACCCCAGCCCGGCGTGGACGACGGACGCCTCCAAATCGAGCTTCAGCGTACCTTCCGGGCTGACAGTCACGTCCCGGTGCACTGCCCCGTCCGCAAGGACGCTCACCGTGCGCCCGGCCAGATGCGCCAGCCCCTCCACCTCGTTCGACGGGTCGCCCTCGCGCGTCACGCCGCTGTCCACAAAACGCCTGCGCCGGATCGCCGCCGAACTCCGGATCCAGCCGCTCCACGTAGCGACGCTCCACGCCGCCCGTGGTCCTGCGCACGATGATCCACAGCTCGTCGCGCCCCGCTCCCGGTGAGTGAACGCCGCAGACCGTCTCCACAAAGCCTCGGTGACGATGCGCGACCACGCGGTCACGTCCTGATCCCGGTGCCGGGTCAGGGCGCACAGGATGCCGTCGCGCCGCAGGCAGAAGATGATGGGGTCCGGCTCCTGCACGCAGGCCAGCGCGGTAACGCCCGGGCCGGTCACGTGGCCGGAGAGCAGGGTCAGGTCCGAGGAGACATAGGCATCCGCATCAAAGCGATAGGCCATCTCGCGGACCTTGCGGCCACCGCGCTGAATGAACAGCGAGGCGAAGTCGAGGGTCTCGGGCAGGTGCTGCTCGGCCCCGCAGGTACCTTCGTGCGCGGCGCGCACGCCAGCCGGGGTGATGGGCTCGCCCGAACCCGCCCCGCTCACCGTCCATTCACCGCCGGAGCAGCCCACCCAGAGGCGGGCCTTGGACACCAGAAAACGAATGCCGTTGGCCTGTCGCCCGGAGAGCGTCACTTCCACGGCGTCATCGTCCAGCGGCTCCTCGCCCGGAGGCGCTTCCACGCGGTCGCCCACCTCGCAGCAGACCCAGCACTCCTCGTCCAGCACACCGTCCGCATCATGAACGGCCTCGATGTCCGTGCCGAACGTGACCGTCCGGTCTGCCCCGTCCGGCTCGAAAATCTTTCCGC
Organism: Salidesulfovibrio brasiliensis JCM 12178; assembly: GCF_001311825.1. Lineage (GTDB taxonomy): Bacteria > Desulfobacterota > Desulfovibrionia > Desulfovibrionales > Desulfovibrionaceae > Pseudodesulfovibrio > Pseudodesulfovibrio brasiliensis. Next base: position 32,105 of record NZ_BBCB01000021.1, read on the forward strand.
CCACATACTGGTAGTACCGAAGCTCGTCGTCCGCGTTGCGGCCTCGAAAGCCACAGCCCTTCTCAAACAGGCCGCCGTCCTTGACCGTGATGCTCTCGCCGCTCTTGCCCATGCCTGTTCCGGAGCAGACGAAATCGCGCCAGTCTGAGAGCGGGGCCTCGCGGGTCTTGAGCCGCATGTCGGTCTTGTCGCCCACGCGGGTAAGCCAGATGGTGGCGGGCCGGTCGGGCGTGGCGGCGAGCACCAGCCGTTCCTCGTGGAAAGCCACGCAGGAGGGATAATTGCCATCCTTCCAGCATTCGGGGGCACCCTTGAAGACCATGGTCTCAAGCAGCCAGTCGGCCGCGCCGTTGCAGGTCAGGGTTTTGGGGGGATGGGCCGGATGGACCACCACCAGATGGTCGCCGGACTGGGCGTATCGCAAAGCGGCGAGTTCTTCCGGGGCATAGGGCAGGTCGAGGCGGTATTCCGCGCCTTCGGCCATGACCGGTTCGCCCGCGTGAAAGACGCGCATGCACACGCCCTCATCCACCACGCCCAGCTCCAGCAGGTAGGTGTGTTCCTCGTTGAATTCAAAGGGGATGAACAGCCCGGGGCCGTCTCCCAGCGCCTCTGCCATGAACCGGAATCCCGATCTGCGCCACGCCCCGCCATGGGGATGGACTAGAAAGTTCTCCAGTGTCCGGCAGCCGTTGAAATAGCGGGAGATGTCCACCCGGCCCTCAAGCCGTGGACTCAGCTCGCCCGCTGTGAAGTTGGTCAGTGCCGGTGTTGCGATGCTCATGTGCGCTCCTTGTTTCGCGGCCGGTCTCCCGGCGGGTTTGCGCGGCAGTATACCCCCGGGTTGCGGCCCCGGAAGAAAATGGACGCTCAAAGGAACGAAAAGGAGCAGGATTACCGCTTGACAGGGGTGAAGAAAGCGGCTGAAAACCGCCTGCACGGGAGCCACCTCATGAATGAACTGAAAAACCGCCTGAACACGCCGCTTACCCTGCGCGGCAGAACCGTTGCCAACCGGCTCTGGCTCGCGCCCATGGCCGGGCTGGGGCACATCGCCTTCCGGCAGGTGCTGGACGGCTTTGGCGGCTGCGGTCTGATGATGACCGAGATGACATCCGCGAAGGCGCTTCCCAACGAGAACCCGAAGATTTCTCCCGTGTTCCGCTGGCGCGAGGAGGAGCTGCCGCGGCTCGTGTGCCAGCTCATGGGCTCACAGCCGCAGGAGATGGCCGACGCTGCCCTGCGGGTGCAGGACGAAGGGTTCTTCGGGGTGGACGTGAACATGGGCTGCTCGGTCTCGGCCATCGTCAAGCGCCGGGCCGGAGCCGCGCTGCTGCGCGAACCGGACAGGGCCGTGGAGATCGTCCGGGCCATGCGCAAAGCCGTGGACATCCCGCTGATGGTCAAGTTCCGCACGGGATGGGAGAACGACCCGTCCGGGGCCGTAGAGCTGGCCCGCCGTTTCGAGGACGCGGGCGTGGACTGCCTCGTCTTTCATCCGCGAGTCTCCCCCGACCGCCGGTCCCGCCCCCCGGTCCTTGAGCACCTCCGGCAGGTCTGCGAGGCCGTGGACATCCCGGTCATCGGCAACGGCAACGTATTCCTGCCCGTAGACGGCCTGAAAATGCTCGACACCACCGGCTGCGACGGCCTGTCCCTCGGCCGCATGGCCGTGGCCCGCCCATGGCTCTTTTCAAGCTGGTGCAGTAACTTCACGCCCGGAGCCGACATCCACCGCATCACCGCGCTCGCCATGCTCGACGCGCTGGAAGAGCACTATGAACCGACCCGCGCTGTTAAACTGTATAAAAAGTACGCGATCTACCTCGCGGCCAACTTCTCATTCGGCGTGCGGCTGCTGCCCAAACTCACCGCCGGTGACTCCATCGAGCAGTTCCGGGAAAACGCCCGACGCGAGCTGACCGGGGAGCAGGCCCTCGCCACCCGGCCGAACATCCACCTTTTCACGCGCTGAGCATTGACACCCGCTCCCGCCGGTTTTAGCAAGGCGGATGATGCGCGCCCTTGATCTCTCCCATCCCCTTGAACCCGGCATGCCGGTTTACCCCGGCGACCCCAAGACGGACATACGCACTGCGGCCACAGTCAAGGAAGACGGCTTTGCCAGCGCATGGCTCGGGCTGCCCTCCCATGCCGGGACGCATGTGGACGTTGCGGCGCACATGCTGGCGGATGGCACCGACGTTGACGCGCTCTCTCCCGAGGCGTTCATCGGAACCGGTGTGATGATCCACGCGCCAAAGGGAGCCATCGGGCCGGAAGTCCTTGAAGGCCAAAACGAGGCGGACTTCATCCTGCTCCGCACCGGCTGGGACCGTTTGTGGGGAACGCCGGGCTACTACAAGGACCACCCGCACCTGTTACCGGAAACGGCTGAAGCGTTGGCCCGCCTTGCGCGAAAGGGCGTGGGCATGGATTTCCCGTCCCCCGACCCGATGGGCCGGACCGAGGCGCATGAACTGTTTTTCGGTGCAGGACTGGTCATCATCGAAAACCTTCGCGGGCTCGAAGCCCTTGCCGAGACCATCTTCACCTTTTCCTGCCTGCCGCTGAAACTCACTGGCGGGGGCGGCGGTCCCTGCCGAGCCGTGGGGATACTGCCATGAACCGGGAAGGCAACCTCTTCATCTACCTCCTCCTAGTCGGCACCATGGCCCTCTGGGGCGGCACATGGATCACCGGGAAGATGCTGGCAGGCTCCATGGGACCGCTCTCGGCCTCGTTCCTACGCTTCATCTCGGCCTCGGTGTTTCTGGTGGCCATGGCGTGGCGGCAGGAGGACCGCTTTCCGGGCATCTCCCTGCGCCATGTCCCGCACGTTTGTTTTCTGGGGCTGACGGGCGTGTTCATGTACAGCTGGTTTTTCTTCAAGGGACTCCAGACGGTCCCCGCCAGCCGCGCCGCGCTCATCGTGGCCTGTATCCCGGTCTGCGTGGCCTCGGTTTCCGCCCTGATCTTCCGGGAGCGGTTCGGCCCCATCCGCATTGTGGGGACGCTGCTCTCCCTCGCCGGGGTGGCCATGGTCCTCTCGGACGGCGACCCGATCTCGCTGTTTGAAAGCGGTGTCGAGACAGGGGATCTTTTGATCCTCGGCTGTGTGGCCGCGTGGACCGGCTACTCCATCGGCGGACGGGTTGCCATGCAACACCTTCAGCCAGCCCGAGCCGTCATGTGGTCGTGCGTCTTCGGCAGCCTTTTCCTGCTCGTCCCGGCCCTGCAACAGGGGCTTGTCGCGGACGTGACCCACTCCACCCTCACCGACTGGGCGAACATCCTGTACCTCGGGGTGGCCGCAACCGGCGTCAGCTACGCATGGTACTACCGGGGCATTCAGGCCATCGGTCCGGCCCGCGCTGCCATCTTCATCAATCTCGTGCCGGTCTTCGCCATCCTCTTCGCCACCATCCTGCTGGGTGAATCCGTTGCCCTCTCCCTGCTCGGCGGCGGCGCCATGGTCATTGTCGGCGTTACCCTGACCAACCGCTTCAAGTAGCCTCTCCACATCCCTTCACACCAAAGAACGGGGCTTTGCCTGCCCCAATGTCTCTTTTCGTCCATCCCCAAAGCGCTTCTTTTCCGCATTCAAGCAAAACGGGTTGCATTGCACCATCGATTGCGCACCGCTGTTGACACGATTTTTCATCCAATATACGCATAACAAAACTCAATTTACCAAGTTTATTCACACCGTTCACGGAGGAAATATGCGCCGTTTTTGGATTCTGCCGCTTCTCGCCCTGCTTCTCTGCGCCTGTTCGGAAAACGGCACTGAGCCGACCCAGCCAGCCACAGAAACCGTTACCATAACCGACGCCCTTGGCCGGTCCGTGACCATCCCCAAGGTCGTTGAGCGTGTGATCTGCTCCGGACCGGGCTGCCTGCGCTACCTGACCTATCTTCGCGCGCAGGACCGGGCCATTGCCGTTGACTCCATCGAGAAACGCAAGACCCGCATCGACGCCCGCCCGTATGCCATGACCAACCCGCAATTCAAGAAGCTGCCCCTGTTCGGCGAATTCCGCGGCCGCGACAATCCCGAACTCATCGCCGCCCTTGACCCGCAGCCGCAGGTTATCTTCAAGACCTACTCCACCTCAGGCCACGACCCGGAAGAATTGCAGGCCAAGACCGGCATCCCCGTGGTCTGCCTCGACTACGGCGACCTCGGCCTGCGGCGCGACGCGGTTTACGAATCCCTGACCCTGATGGGCATGGTGCTCGGCGTGGAACAACGCGCCGAAGAGGTGATCGGCTTCCTGAAGACCACCATCGCCGACCTTGCCGCACGGACCGAAGACGTATCCGAGCGCCCCACCTGCTTTGTCGGCGGCATTGCCTTCAAAGGCCCGCACGGCTTCCGCTCCACCGAACCGGGCTACCCCCCGTTCCTGTTCCTGAACGCCGCCAACGTGGCCGCCCCGGAATCCGGCAAGCCGCCGCGTCATGCGGACGCCACCAAGGAGCAGATCGTCACCTGGAACCCGGAATACATCTTCGTTGACCTCTCCACCATCCGGGCCGGGGCCGAGTCCAATTCACTCTATGAACTGGCCAACGACGAGGCGTACAAGCACCTTACCGCCAACAGAGAAGGCCGGGTGTTCGGCGTCCTGCCATACAACTGGTACACCTCCAACCACGGCAATACGCTGGCCGACGCTTATTTCATCGGCAAAACGCTCTATCCCGAACGCTTCGAGGACATCGACCCCGTCTCCAAGGCTGACTCGATCTATACCTTCCTTGTGGGCGGTCCGGTCTTTGACGAACTGAGCAAGGCGTTCGGCAATCTGGCCTTTACCAAACTCGACGCATCGTCCATCCGCATCGGCGACGACGCGGAAGTGCTGGAGCAGTAACCATGCACTTTGCGGACGGTCAGGTACCCGAGGAGTACCGGCGGCACACGGCGCGTCGGACATGGATGGTCGCGGCGGCCGGGGTCGGTCTCGTGGCGGTCCTCGGCTACGCATTGTCCATGGGCGCGGCCCAGCTCTCCCTCAGCGCGGTCTTCCGCGCGCTGGCGGGACTGGGCGTTGAACCTCGCGTCAACACTATCGTCTGGAACATCCGCCTGCCGCAGGCCCTCGCAGCGATTCTTGCGGGGATGGCCCTGTCGTCATCAGGTGCGGTCATGCAGTCGGTGCTGCGAAACCCCCTCGGGTCGCCGTTCACTCTCGGCGTGACCCACGCGGCCGCCTTCGGCGCGGCGATTTCGGTCATGCTGCTCGGCAGCGGCACCATGCACTCCACCGGCGGCGACGCCGTGGTCATCAGCAACCCATACGCCACCACCACCGCAGCCTTTGCCATGTCCATGGTCGCCACGTTCGTGGTGCTCGGCGTGTCCCGCCTGCGAAGCGCCTCGCCCGAGGCCATGGTGCTGACCGGCGTGGCCCTCGGCTCGCTCTTCACGGCCGGGACCATGTTCCTGCAATACTTCGCGGACGACGTACAGCTCGCGGCCATGGTCTTCTGGACCTTCGGCGACACCGCTCGGGCCGACTGGGCCGAACTGGCGGTCATTGCAGGCGTGACCCTGCCCGCCCTCGGATTCTTCCTCTACAACCGCTGGAACTACAACGCCATCGACGCGGGCGACGAGACCGCCAAGGGCCTCGGGGTCCGCGTGGAGCGCGTCCGTCTTTTCGGGATGCTCGTGGCCGCGCTGGTCACGTCCGTGGTCACGGCCTTTCTCGGGGTCATCGGCTTCGTGGGGCTGGTCTGTCCGCACATGGTCCGCCGCTTCACGGGCGACGACCACCGCTTCCTGCTGCCCGGCTCCGCCCTTTTCGGCGGCCTGCTTCTGCTCACGGCAGATACCGCTGCGCGGCTGATGCTCGCCCCGCACGCGCTGCCCGTGTCCGTTCTGACAGCCTTCATCGGCGCGCCCATGTTCCTGTGGCTCGTCATGCGAGGGAGACGCTCATGATCCTTACCGTCAACAACGTCTCGTTCTCCTACGCCTCCACCCCGGTGCTCGAGAACGTCGATTTTCATGTGGACCCCGGCGAAATCCTCGCCATCATGGGGCCCAACGGCGCCGGCAAGACCACGCTGCTCAAGTGCGTCAACGCCATCCACCGCCCGTCTTCGGGCGCGGTCATGGTGGACGGTACCGACGTTCTGCGCCTGACCGCCGAACAGACCGCCCGGCGCGTGGGCTACGTGGCCCAGAAAACCGAGACCGGCAACATGACCGCCTTCGACGCAGTACTGCTGGGCCGCAAGCCGCACATGCGCTGGCGCGTATCGGAAAACGACCTGCGCATCGTGGAGGCCGCCATCCGGCACCTTGGCATGGAGCACCTGACCATGCGCACCCTCGACCACATGAGCGGCGGCGAGGTCCAGAAGGTCGCCATCGCCCGTGCGCTGGTGCAGGAGCCGCGCATCCTGATTCTGGACGAACCCACCAGCGCGCTGGACATGAAAAACCGCACCGAAATCCTCGGCATGATCGGCCACGTGGTGCGCGAGCACGGCATGGCCGCCGTGGTCACGCTGCACGACGTCAATCAGGCGCTTCGCTTTGCGGACCGCTTCATTTTCCTCCGGGACCGCACCATCTTCGCCGCTGCAAAGCGCGGGGAAGTCACCGCCGAGATGATCGAAGGCGTATACGGCCTGCCCGTGGTCCTCGGCGAGGTGAACGGCCTGCCCGTGGTGGTCCCGGCAGATGAAACGATCCGCCCCCACAAGCACGACCACACCGAAACAATGCTCGACCAATAGGAGCCTGCAATGACCTGCACCATAGACAGCAAGAAGATCGACGACTGCATCGAATTCCACGGCCACGTCTGCCCCGGCCTGTCCATCGGCATCCGCGCCGCGGAGTACTGCCTTCAGGCGTTCGGCCACAACAGCGACGAGCCGGTATGCGCGGTCTGCGAGACCGACATGTGCGGCGTGGACGCCATCCAGTTCCTGACGGGCTGCACCTTCGGCAAGGGCAACCTCATGCACCGTGACTGGGGCAAGACCGCCTTCACCTTCTACCGCCAGCGCGACGGCAAGGGAGCACGGCTGACCATGATCCCCGGCGCGCTGGGCAAAACCCACGAACGGGCCGCCGAGCTGATGAAGAAGAGCGTCGACGGTTCGCTTACGGCCGAGGAAAAAACCGAACTTGCCGGGCTCCGCGTGGCCCAGCAGACCAAGCTCATGGAAATGCCGCTGGAGGAACTCTTCGAGATCAATGAGCCGCAGACACCCATGCCCCGCGGGGCTCGGATTCTGGAGACACTGACCTGCGCCGAGTGCGGCGAGGGCGTCATGGAATCGCGCAGCAGGCGAATGGGCGGGCAAACCCTGTGCATTCCATGCTTTGAAGGCATGGACCAGAAACGCTGATTCCCCTTGGCGGCCGTGCGGAAGCGCGGCCGCTTTTTTCGTTTTCCCGGCAAGGGCGGTGTGCTAGAACTCGGAGCCATGGAAGATAGAATCGAACGACTGGAAAGCATTGTCTCCCTGCAGGAGCGGACCATAGAGCAACTTGACGGGGTGGTCACCGACCAGCAGCGGCAAATCGACGAACTGGAACGGAAGCTCATGCTCCTCGGCCAGCGGCTCAGGGACATGCAGACCGATGACGATCCCGAAGGCCCGGAGCCGCCGCCACCGCATTACGGAGGAGGCCGCTAGCTTCATGCAGTACACCGCTGAAACCATCATCAGGGAACTTGGACTGGTGCCGCACCCCGAGGAAGGAGGCTTCTTTCGCGAAACCTACCGCGCCGAAGAGACCATCACCCATACGGCTCTGCCCGACGTTTACGACGGCCACCGCCACCACAGCACGGCCATCTACTACCTGCTGACTCCCGAGACATTCTCGCACCTGCACCGCCTGAACTCGGACGAGGTGTTCCACTTCTACATGGGCGACCCGTGCGAGATGCTGCAACTGCATCCTGACGGTCGGGCCGAGACCGTGGTGCTCGGCCACGACATCCTCGCGGGCCAACACCCGCAGGTGCTGGTTCCCAAGGGCGTCTGGCAGGGGATGCGTCTGCTGCCGGGCGGGACATACGGCCTCATGGGCTGCACCGTGGCTCCCGGATTCGAGTTCGTGGACTACGAACACGCGGACCGCGCCGAACTGCTTCGCCAGTATCCCGAGGCCGAAGCCGACATCATCCGCCTGACGAAATAGCCGAAACGGGGCACCCGCAAAGAGCGGATACCCCGGACAGGCTAGGCCAGCTTGGCCCCCAGCCAGCTCATGGGCATGGTGGTTTCCGGCACGCCCTCGCGCGCATCAACGCCGCGCGCCTCACAGAGCTTGTCCCGGTAGGCCTGCCAGCAGGCATCCGCAAGGCTGGTAGAACCGGACAGCGGATAGGCCAGCATTGCCCCCAGCCGGGCGGACATGGCCTCGGAGAGCATTGCGTCGTACCGGGCCGGGTCGCTTTCGCGGCGCACATAGGAAATGAAAAGGGGTGCCTGCTCGTTGCAGAGAATGAGCCCGCCCTGGATCTCCCACTGCCCCACATCGGTCCCGTCCGAGGCCACCACCCGCACCACGCGGATGACGTCGGAGGGCAGCGAGTACACATATTCCCAGCGCCACAGGGGTGCCTCGGTTCCGGCCGCGAGCTCTGCCTGAGCCATGGCGCAGTTCCACGGGTGCGCCCGCAGCACCGCGTCGCGCACGGCGG
>NZ_BBCB01000022.1 GCF_001311825.1 Salidesulfovibrio brasiliensis JCM 12178
CGCGGAGCGGCAGGCGACCCTCGTCAGCGCCCCGCTGGCCCTGCTCTGCCTGATGGCGGTGGCGTTCAGCTTCCTTGCCCCGGTCATCTACACCGGCTGGATCGCACCCATGTTCGCGATGGCACCGTTCACCGTGAGCTTCGGCATTCTCGATTCCGCCATGGGCGGCTTCATGGTCTACCCGCTGTTCATTCTGGTGGGCGTGGCCACGCTGTATGCCTTCCGCAAGGCAATCAAGTCGCCCGGCGTCAAGGTTTCGCGCCCCTACATGGGCGGCGGCAACCTGAACGAGACCGACTTCAACGGTCCCATGGATACGGCGGTCTCCTATGCTGCCGGTAACTACTATCTGGGCGAATTCTTCGGCGAGCACCGGCTGACCTTCTGGGTCAACGCCGCCGCTGGCGCCCTGATCGTTCTCATGATGGGAGGTGCTCTCTAATGGAAGCCGTCATTCTCGCTCTCATCGGACTTGTCGTCGCACCGCTGCTCGGCGGTCTCCTGGCTGGCATCGACCGCCGGGTGACCGCATGGATGCAGTCAAGGCAGGGACCGCCGATCATGCAGGCCTTCTATGACGTGGCCAAGCTCTTCGGCAAGGAACCCATGGTGGTCAACCGCTGGCAGATTTTCTGCGCGTGGACCTACCTGCTGGCCTCGGCCCTGTCCGTAGCCCTGTTCTTCGCACAGGCCGACCTGCTGCTGATATTCTTCGTGCAGGCCGCCGGTGCCGTGTTCATGGTCATGGGCGCGCTGGCCGCAAAGTCCCCCTACAGTCAGGTGGGCGCACAGCGCGAACTCATTCAGATCCTGACCTACGAGCCGTTGCTGATTCTCGTCTTCGCGGGTATGTTCATGGCAACGGGCAGCTTCAACGTGGGCACCATCTTCGCCCATCCGGAGCCGCTGATTGCCAAGCTGCCGCTGCTGTTCATCGTGCTGACGTACGCGCTGACCATCAAGCTCAGGAAGTCGCCGTTCGACTTCTCCACTTCCCATCACGGCCATCAGGAACTGGTGAAGGGCGTGACCACGGAATACTCCGGTCCGTTCTTCGGCCTCGTGGAAGTGGCGCACTGGTACGAGACCATTCTGGTTCTCGGCGTGGCCAGCATGTTCTGGGCCACCAACGTGTTCTGGTGCGCGCTGCTGCTGGTCGGCACCTACTTTGCCGAGATCCTTCTGGATAACGCAACGGCCCGCATGACGTGGCGCTGGATGCTCAAGTACGTCTGGAGCATCGGCCTGCTCATGGCCGTCGTCAACCTCATCTGGCTGCATGCGGGGTAGTACATGCTGAAAAAATTCATCAACAAATCCCGGATAAAGTCGCCGTGGATCGTTCATTTCGACTGCGGCTCCTGTAACGGATGCGATATTGAGACACTGGCCTGCCTGACGCCGCTCTACGACGTTGAGCGCTTCGGCATCGTCAACGTGGGCAACCCCAAGCACGCCGACGTGCTGCTGGTCACCGGAACGGTGAACCACCGCAACAAGAAAGTGCTTCAGAACATCTACGACCAGATGCCCGACCCCAAGGCCGTCATCGCCATCGGCGCGTGCGGCCTCTCCGGCGGGGTTTTCAAGGACGCCTACAACGTGGTCGGCGGCGTGGACAAGGTCATCCCGGTGGACGTGTACGTCCCGGGTTGCCCGGCCAAGCCCGAAGCGATCATCGACGGCGTGGTCGAGGCCCTCAACAAGTTCGCCGAAAAGGCCGAGGCCGCCGGTTAGGCGCTTCGGCAGGGAGACTGTATCGTGAAAGGAAAAGAATCCCCCGTTACCATCGACAATCTGGTCAGCGAGGTCATGCATATGAAAAACGACGGCTACCGCCTCGTGAGCATGACCTGCCGCCAGACCGGCGAGGGCGAAGCGGAGATACTCTATCACTTCGACAAGGACATGGAGTTCGCGCACCTGCGGATGTCCGGCGTGAAAACCGCCGACCCGGTGCCGAGCATCTCCGGCGTCTACTTTGCCGCAATCATCGGTGAAAACGAAATGCGTGACCAGTACGACCTCACCTTCGAAGGTCTGGCGCTCGACTTCAACCGGACCCTGCTCCTCGACAAGGAAGTGTCCGCCGTTACCGTGCCCATGGTCAACAACGTCAAGATCGACCTGAAGGAAGAAGGAGGTTCCAAGTAATGGCAAGAACCGTCATTCCCTTCGGGCCGCAGCACCCGGTGCTGCCGGAACCGCTCCACCTCAAGCTTGTGGTGGAAGATGAAATCGTCAAGGAAGCCGTCCCCGCGCTGGGCTACGTTCACCGCGGACTGGAAAGGCTCTGTGAAATCCGCGACTACAACCAGATGATTCAGGTCTGCGAACGCGTCTGCGGCATCTGCTCCATGATCCACGCCGTCTGCTACAGTCAGGGCATCGAGGAGATCATGGAAGTCGAGGTGCCGGACCGTGCCCGTTTCCTGCGCATCATCTGGTCGGAACTGCACCGCATCCACTCGCACCTGCTCTGGCTCGGCCTCTTTGCCGACGCCTTCGGGTTCGAGTCCCTGTTCATGCAGTTCTGGAAGGTGCGCGAGCGCATCATGGACATCAACGAGGCCACCGCGGGCAACCGCGTCATCGTCTCGGTCAACGTCATCGGCGGCGTGCGCGCCGACCTTTCCGAAGAGCAGCTGCGCTGGATCCTCTCCGAACTGGAGGTCGTGGAAAGCGAAGTCAAGCGCCTCGAAAAGGTTCTGCTGGAAGACTACACCGTATGTGCCCGCACCAAGGCATCGGCGTCATGACTCCCGAGCAGGCCTACGAGCTCGGCGCAGTGGGTCCGACCCTGCGCGGCTCCAATCACGCCATCGACGCCCGCATGACCGGATACGGCGCCTACGCCGATCTGGACTTCAAGCCGGTCGTCGGCCCTGACGGCGACTCCTGGTCGCGCTCCTACGTGCGCTTCCATGAGGTTTACCAGTCCATCGATCTGGTCCGTCAGGCCATCGTGAAGCTGCCGGAAGGCGAGCTGGCCGCCAAGGTCAAGGGCAAGCCCGAGGGCGAAGCCTATGTTCGCGTCGAGCAGCCGCGCGGCGAATGCACCTACTACATCAAGGCCAACGGCACCAAGAACCTGGAGAGGCTGCGCATCCGCACGCCCACGTTCGCCAACGTTCCGCCGCTTCTGGCCATGATGCCGGAGTGCGAGCTGGCCGACGTGCCGGTCATCGTCCTGTCCATCGACCCGTGCATCAGCTGCACGGAACGCTAGGAGGCCATCATGCTGAACATGACACCCAACGTCCTCCGCAACCTGGTGACCAAGAAGGCCACGCGCAAGTATCCCTTTGAGAAGCGTGATCCCTTCCCGGGTTTCAGGGGCGAGCTCTACAACGACATAGACGAGTGCATCTTCTGCGGCACCTGCTCGCGCAAGTGCCCGGCCCAGTGCATCACCGTCGACAAGAAGACCGGCCTCTGGCAGTGCGATCCGTTCCTGTGCGTCTACTGCGGCATCTGCGCGGATACCTGTCCGACCAAGTGCCTGCACTTCCATGACGTCCATCGCTCTCCGGCCACGGAGCGCCAGATGATCGTCATGCACGGCGAACCGCCGAAGCCGAAGAAAAAGGCGAAGAAAGAAGAATAATGACAAGGCCCCACTTCGGTGGGGCCTTTTTTCGGAGAATCATCATGTCCATGGAGTTCTGGGCCGCTTACGTGGCCACCATTTTCGTGGCGTCCATCATTCCGGGGCCGAGCATGTTGCTGGCGCTTGCCCATGGCGTGCGGTACGGGGCGCGCAGGACGATATTCACTGGCCTCGGCAACACCGTCGCCTCCATGCTTCAGGCCGTTGCCGCACTGGCAGGGCTTGGCATGCTGCTTCTGGCCTCATCGTCCCTGTTCCTGTTCGTCAAACTTGCGGGGGCGGTCTATCTGGTCTGGCTGGGTGTTGGGATTCTCAGGAACCCCGAGTGCTTCCGCGCTGAAGAAGTTTGCGCAGGCGATGGCCTTTCCTGTGGCTCCATGTTTATGCAGGGATTCTTCGTGGCGGCAGGCAATCCCAAGGCTGTCATCTTTTTCACGGCACTCTTTCCGCAGTTCATGACCGCCGAGAGCGCGGGACTGACCGGCGCGGCGGCCATGGTCGGGGTGCTTGGAGTCGTGGCCTTTGTCTGCATGATGGTCTATGCACTCGGCGGCGGCCGTCTGGCTCTTCTCTTGCGCAGGCCACGGGTTGCCCGGTGGTTCGGCAGGGGCGTGGGGGCATCGTTCGTTGGCGCGGGCGCGGCCGTGGCGGCCAGCAACCGATAGCGCCGGGGCGTTCGCTTCCGGATCAACTGTCCGATCGGGTCACGCGCTTCATGGCCTGCAATAGTGCGCCCATGTCCACCGGCTTGGCCAGATAGCCGTCCATGCCGGACTCGAGAAAACGCTTACGGTCCCCAGCCATGGCGAAAGCGGTCAGTGCGATGATCGGGATGTCCCGTTTGTCCTCGCCTGCCTTGCCGTCCCGGATGGCTTCCGTGGCCTTGATCCCGTCCATGACCGGCATCTGCACGTCCATGAGGACGACGTCGAACGGTTCTTTCGCCAACGTGTCCACTGCGGCCCTGCCGTCCTGAACCGCGGTTACGGCGCAGCCGTTTTTTTCCAGCAGCCGGGTCATGGCGTGCGCATTGACCCTCTCATCCTCTGCCAGGAGGATGCGCATCCCGTCTATCACTCCTTCCTGTTCTTGCGTAACGGCCGGTTGTGTTTCTTCCTGCGCCGTTTCGGCGTGACGGAACGGGATGCTCACGTAGAAGGTGGTGCCCCTTCCCTCGTCGTTGACCACGCTCATGTTGCCGCCCATCAGGTTGACGAGGCGCGAAGTGATGGAAAGCCCCAGTCCCGCTCCCTGATACTTGCGGTTCAGGCTGCCGTCACCCTGCTGGAAGGGGTTGAACATAATGTTCACCATCCGGTCGGTGATGCCGATGCCGGTATCCCTGACCACGATCAGCACGCGGGTCAGATCGTGCCGTGCAAGAGCGGCGCTGGCGTGGACGGTAATACTGCCGTGTTCCGTGAACTTGATGGCGTTGCCGACGAGGTTGTTGAGCACCTGCAGGAGGCGCGGTTCATCGCCCAGCAGGTGTTCCGGGATTGTCGGGTCGATTTCAAGGCTCAACCGGACTTTTTTCTGCTCGGCGGGCGGCCCGAAGAGATCGATGACGCTCTTCATGGCATCTGCAAAATCGAAGGGCTCCTCGTTGATGTCCATGCGTCCGGCCTCCACCTTTGAGAGGTCCAGAATGTCGCCCAGCAACCGGGTGAGTCGCATGCAGGATTGCACCGCGGTCTCCGCGTAGTCCCGCTGTTCCCTGCTCATGCTCGTGGTCTGCATGAGTTGGAGCATGCCCATGATGCCATTGAGCGGCGTCCGGATCTCATGGCTCATGTTGGCGAGGAATTCGGACTTGGCCCGGCTCGCCTCCTCTGCTGCGTCCCTTGCCTTGCGCAGTTCTTCTTCCATGCGCTTGCGTTCGGTTATGTCCGTATGCGTGCCCACCATGCGCTTCGGGGCGCCGGGAGCGTTTTGCTCAGCGTTCTGGCCCCGGCTGAGTATCCAGCGCCACTTCCCGCTTCTGGTCTTCATGCGGAATTCCGTCTCGAACGGTTCTCCGGTCTTCAGGTGACGACTGAGCAAGGCCCTGAGGGGGCCGAGGTCTTCGGGGTGCACCAGATGATCGAAAAGCTCACGTGTCTGGGGCAGTTCGTTCGGTTCATAGCCGAGCATGGTGTACCAGCGCGGGCTGTAATGGACCTCGTTGGTGTCGATGTGCCAGTCCCACAGGCCGTCATTGGCCGAGCGCATGGCAAGGCTCATCCGTTCTTCGCTTTCCTTCAGCGCCTCCAGCGCTTCCATGCGGTCGGTCACGTCGTCGAAGATGGCGACCACTTCGCCGGAAGGGAGGCGGTAGATGCGGTTTTCGCGCCAGCCGTGACGCTGCATGTCTTTATAGTGAAATGGTGGCAGGTGCTGGGATTCGCCGGTCTTCCATACATATCTGAGTGCATTCAGAAGCCCGGTCCCTTCCATGTTCGGAAAGCATTCCAGAAGGGTGTGGCCCACCACGTCCTCGCGCTTGATTCGAGTTATGATTTCAGCCCGGGGGTTGAGGTCCTTGAAGCGAAAATCCTGTCCTTCCTGGACCCCTTCGTAAACGGCAACGCCGCTGCCCATGTGCTCGAACATGGCACGGAAACGCTCCTCGCTTTCCTGTAACGCCTTTTGCGACTGCACGCGTTCGCTGACATCCTCCAGCGTGGCGATGACCTCGGTGGGGGATTTGCCGGGATGGATGGGGTTGAAGTTGACCCGGATGTGCAGAGTCTTTCCACCTGTGACGGAGGTGTATTGGTCTTCATACCTTGAAGCCCGACCGTTAATGGCGGTCAGGAGCGCATGACTCATCTCCACGGTGCTCTGTCGTACGGTGTTGAAGCCGATGAGCTTCTCCCGGCTGGAGCCCATCATTTCCACAAAGCAATGGTTGCAGTCCACGATGGTCCCTTCGGGTGAAAAGAGCACCACGCCGAGCGGAGAATGCTCGAAGATGGCACGCATGCGTTGTTCGCTTTCGCTGAGTTCGCGGGTGGCTTCCTTGTGGTCCGAGAGGTCGCGAAGCGCCGTGACCCGCAGGGGAACGCCGTCATGAATGGTCATTTTCCCCTGAATTTCACAAGGGAAGGTGCTGCCGTCCTTGCGAAGGGCGGTCACTTCGTATGGCTTTTCGTAACCTTCCCGAATGTGCCTGATGACGGTCTCCCGGTCATCGGGGTGTATCCAGTCGGTTCCCATTCGTCCTATTGCTTCCTCGTCGCTGTAGCCGAACATTTCCTGCGCCGCCCGGTTCTGGCCCACGCAGCGTCCGGCCTCGGAGAGAAAGATGGCTTCATAGGACGCTTCAGAGAGCAGCTTGCAGTGGTCGCGGTCCATTTCCGGTTCGTCGCTGCCTTCGCAGCTGGGCGAATCGATGAGCAGCATGGCGCATGGGGCTCCGTCGAGGCTGACTGGAATGATGTCCACATAGGCGCGACAGTCCCGGTCCGCCTTTGCCGTCCGAAGATTCAGGCGGGAAGCGGTTGCAGTCCCCGTTGTTGCCTCGGCGATGGCTTTGGCGAGCGCAGGGCCGGTATTGTCATGAAACAGGTCGTCGGGCGCAGAACCCTCAAGCGGCAGGTCACAACCTGAAATGGCGGAGGCCATTTCGTTTGCCATGACTATTTCGCCGTCGCGGATGAGAACGGCGCCCTTCTGTGCGGAGTCCATGAGCGCCATTACGGATTTGATCGCGTTGGCGTCGTATTGATGTGTTCCGCTGCGGTCCTGTTGCATTGTCCCCTCGGGTTCGACGTAGGTGTTGGTGCAGAAGACAACAATAGCCCATTCTCGGTATTTTGCCATTAGTTCCTTGGACGAAAGGGAAATTGGTCCCGTTTACCTCGCAGCGAAAGCCCTGTATGACCGACCCATGCCCGGAGTGCAGAACATAACCGTCACCAAGGCCGAGGCCGGACAGAAGCTCTTGCAGTTTTTACAGCGCCGCGTGGGCAGGGATGTGCCCAAGTCGGCGGTCATGAAGTGGATTCGCAAGGGCGAGGTCCGGGTGGACAAGGGACGGAAAAAGCCGTTCGATCGTGTCCGCGAGGGGCAGACCGTTCGCATCCCGCCGCATCATGTTGCGGAAAGCGAGTCTCGGGAGCCGGTCCGGACCCTGTCGATCGTGCATGAGGACGAGCGCATTGTCGTGCTGCACAAGCCTGCCGGGCTGGCGGTGCACGGCGGTGACGGAATAGAGGATTCCGTGGCCGGGCGACTGCGCGCCATGTACGCAGACGCGCCGTTCATGCCCGGGCTGGCACATCGTCTGGACCGGGACACCACGGGGCTGCTCGTCGCGGGGAAGAGTTACGAAAGCCTGCGCCGATTGAACGACGCTTTTGCCAATGGAGAGGTCGGCAAGCTCTACCTTGCGCGGGTTGCGGGACGGTGGCCGCACGATGGCACGGTCCGGGTGGAGGACCGCATGGAGAAGCGGGGTAAGCCCGGCAGTGAGCGGGTCCGGACGGGTGAAGGGAAAGCGGCGGCAGCGGATGTGACGCTGCTGAAAGCGGACGAGCGTTCAAGCCTGCTGGCAGTGCGGCTGCTCACAGGACGGACGCACCAGATCCGGGTCCAGCTTGCCTCGCGAGGGCACGCCGTCCTTGGCGACGGGAAATATGGCGACTGCGCAAAAGGCGCTCTTCAACTCCACTGTTTTGGCCTGAAACTCCCAGACGGGGAGGGCGGTGAGCTGACGATTCAGGCGGCACCGGACTGGGAAGGCGGCGACGCGGTAGGGGCGGCGGAAATGGAAGCCGCCCGCGAGTTGTTGCGCCACTTGCCTCGGGACGCCGGTAAAGGTATTGTCATGTAAAACCACCACCCGGAGGAAACCGTGAAACGCGTTTTACCCGTCCTTTGCCTTCTGTTCATTTGTTCTGCCGTGCTGCTCTCCGGCTGCGCCGCTCCCTACAAGGCCGCCGTGGATGAACGCGATCTCGGCACCATCTACAATGACGAAAAGATTACCTTTCAGGTAAAGCAGGCCTTTCTTGAGGACGACAGTGTCAAGTACATGGACTACGATGTGGCCTCCTATGAAGGCCATGTGTACGTCGTGGGCGAGTACACTTCCAAGAAGCAGGCAGACAGGGCCGTTTCGCTCGCCAAGGGCGTCAAGGGCGTACGGCGGGTGACGAGCTATCTTCTTCCCAAGCGCGAGCTTGCGGACTGCGGCACCACCGACAACCTTGAGTTGATGGCCTCCATCAAGCAGAAGCTCATCAAGGACGAGGACATCTGGTCCACCAACGTGGACGTCTACATGGTCCAATGCAAGGCGGTCATCCTCGGCATCGTCGGATCCGCTGCCGAGCGTGACAAGGCGCTGGCCCACGTCCGAAGCGTCAAGGGCCTCAAGGGCGTCAAGTCCTACCTCAAGGTCAAATAGTCCTCGGGGCCGTTCATGAAGAAAAGGGACATTGCCGCACTGCGCACCTTGCTCTGCGGGATGTCCCTCGTTTTTTTTCTGGCCGGGTGCGCCTACGTTGAGCCCTACATCCCGGACTTCGGCGACAGCGAACCGATCCGGACCAAGGGCAGAGCCGGAGTCAAGGCCTCGGCGGTCATCAAGACCGCACGCACCCAGATCGGCAAGCCCTACCGCTGGGGCGGTGAGTCTCCGTCGGCAGGATACGACTGCTCCGGCCTTATCTGGTGGGTCTACCGGCAGCACGGCGTTTCGGTTCCCCGGGTCTCATGGCAGCAGTACTCAGCGGGAATCTTTGTCGACAAGAACGACATTCGTCCCGGAGACCTCATCTTTTTCCGGATAACCACGGGCAAGAGCCTGCATGTGGGCATCGTGACGGAAAGGGGCACCTTCATCCATTCGCCCCGCTCCGGCAGCAGGGTCATGGAATCTTCGCTCGATAATGATTTCTGGCGTGAACACTACGTTGGCACGCGTCGGGTTCTCTGACTCTCCTGTCAACAGTGTTTTCAACAGTTCTGGAAAGTCGGTTTTCTTTTCGGGTGACTATGCGCAATTCGTCAAAATCGGCTGAATGTCCTTGCGATATGAAGAAATTGAGGAACAAGGAGATTCCCCTATTGGAAAATGGACGCTGCTAAGGTATAGCCCTCACTTATGGATTTCGACAGGTTTTTAGAGGAGTGCGGCGACCCGCACATGCTCGAACGACTTTTTCAGGTTGAGCGTTATGCTTGGCTGGCGCTTGCTCAGGGGCTTGCCGCCGTCATCAGCATCGACGGCGAAATCGAGGACGTCAATCCCTCCTGGGAGCGCGTGACCGGGCACGAGCCGGAGACCCTGCGCGACTCCTACCTTCTCGAATACATCCATTTCGAGGACCGCGAAAAGGCGCTCGGTACCATGCAGCGGCTCATCACCTCGGACATCGGCTCCACGTCCTTCTCCTTCCGGTTCCTCGACACTTCGGGCGGCCACAAGCTGCTCAACTGGGAAGCCATCTATTCCCCGGACCACAACGCCTATTTTTGCGTGGCCAACGAGGTCGGGGATGCTGCCAATATGGAAGTTCTGGCATTTCGTGACGGTCTCACCGGGGTGCGCAACCGTCTCGCGCTGGAGCGCGACCTGCCCATGGTGGTGGACCGGGCCCGCGACCGCGGGGGCTGCGTGCTCATCTATTTCATCGACCTTGACGGGTTCAAGGAAGTCAACGACACCCTCGGCCACAAGGCCGGAGACACGCTGCTGGCCCGCGTGGCCGAGCGGCTGCTGGCCTGTGTCGCAGAAGAGGGATCGGTGTATCGCATGGGCGGAGACGAGTTCATCGTCCTGCTCAACCGCTGCAACGGCAAGACCCATGCAGAAGACATTGCCAGCGACATCGTGCGGCGTGTCGGGGAGACATACGTTGTGGCGGGGCGCGAAGTGACGATAGGCGCAAGCGTGGGGGGCGCCTGCTTCCCGGCAAACGCCTCTTCGGTTCAGGAGCTGGTGGATAAGGCCGATCAGCCATGTACGAGGTCAAGGCCTCGGGCAAGAACGGCTACCGTTTCCACCATGAGTCCACCTGCCTGAAGGAAGGATAGACTTCACCAAGGGCACACTCTCTGTGCCTGAAATCATAATGGAATTCATGTCCATGCGGTCCGCCGCCGCCCCGCAGGAGGCAGGGCGGCAGGGGCTCCGCATGGCCGTTGCTAGCAGATGAGGGCGATCTTCCTGAGAACGTACTCCCGTCCGTACTCGTCAGCGATGCTGTTTATGCGTTGCAGGAATTCTTCACGTTTTTCTCATCCAGCGCATCTTCTTCCGGAATGGAAAAAACATCCACGATTTCGTTCCAGTCAAACCAGCAAGGTGTTTCGTTTTCGTTCATGATACGCCTCCTTGCGGCCTGTGCCGCTGAATCATGATTTCTTTGCCGCAGTCTTTGCGGACTTGGCCTTGGCGGCACCGCCGCTTTTGGCCGAGGTCTTGCTCTTGGTCGCTGTGGTCTTTTTCGCGGCGGTCTTCTTGGGCGCACTCTTGGCCGGCTCTTTGTTGGCGACAGCCTTTGGGGCCGCCTTTGCCGGAGCCGCGGGGGAGGACTGCTTCTTGTCTTCCTTGCCTTCTTCGGGGGTGGCCGCTTCAGGCTTGGCTTTCGCAGAGTCCTCTGCCGGGGCATCCTTCACGCTTTCGCCCGAGGTTTCCTGCGCCGCAAAAACAGGTTCCTTGCCGCTGATGACGAGGTCCCCCTCGCCGTCATCGGTCCAGGAAATCTCGAAGCTGAACTTCTGCTTGTTCTTCTTGGTTTTGGCTCCCAGTTCCATGGTCACCGTCTCGCCGGGCGTCATGGACACGTACTCCGTGCCTTTCTGGACAACGACCTTTCCGTCCTTGAGGCTTTTGAGCATATCCTCAAGGTAGTCGATCGCCTCCTGATAGGGCAGCGTGATCTTGACGTCGAGTTTCTGTTTTTCCATGTCCAAGCCTCCTCGCTCTTGTTAAAATGCGATTATGTCAGCGAAAGCAGCACGGCGGCGAGCGTGTCGCCGTCAATGTACGGCGCGCTCTCTTCGGTGACGAGCGTACTGTCGACCACCTTCACGCCGAGCCGCTCGATTGCGTCGATGTCGATCCCCCCGGGGTACTCGCCATGCTCGGTGTCCACGATGACGTATCCCAGCACATCCGCGCCTTCAGGTGCTCCGCTCTTTTGCAGGTAGCGTTTGAGCTGTTCCACCTGATCGGCCACGCCGAGGCCGAAGGCCTCCGGATCGTAGCCCGTGTTGGGGACAAAGACCTTGGGGCAGGTGTTTTCCGCCACCGCCTTGCCCACGCCCTGCGGCAGCAGGTTCGCCACCACGCTGGAATAGAAGCTCCCGATGGGATAGCAGATGAGGTCCGCTTCGGCGATGCGGTCGCGCACCTTGCTACGGATGTATGCCTGCTTGGGCGTCTCGTCGTCGAGGGTGTCCGTGAGCCAGACTTCCTCGATGGGCGATGCCAGCGGGGCCACTTCCTTTCCGGTCATGCGGTGCTGGCCCACGATGACGCTGCCGTCCTGCAGGCGCGCGGCAAGGTGCATGTTCTTGTTCACGATGGGCCGCACCACGCCGCAGACCTGCACCAGTTTGGAGAAGATGAAGATCACCGGGTCCATCTGCCGCCGGTTGCTCAGGTAGCCCGCGGTCAGCACGATGTTGCCCACGCTGGCACCCTTGAGGTCAAAGTCCCCGGGCATGGATTCCAGAAACTGGTGGAAGTTGTTGCGGATGATCTTGCGCATGGGGTCCGGAATCCTGCGCACCAGCTCGTGCTTGCCGCTGGCCATGGATTGAAGCTCCTCGCAGAGTTCGTCCTGCGTGGCCTTCTTGGAAAGGCGGTGCACGAAGAGGTCGAAGATTTCCGGGTTGCCCTTAACCGACTGGTCCGCAAGCGACATGAGCCGGTTGCGGATGTCGCCCACCGCGAGCATGCCGAAGGCTTTTCGCAGCACGGCGGAGCTGCCGCCGGAGTCAAAGGGCGTGATGAAGTGGATGGAGTTGTGCGTATAACGGATCAGCGCGCGCGATACGCCGCGAAGCGCGGTCCCGCCGCTGAAAAAGAGAATGCGCGGGCCGAGTTCCGGCGCTCGTCTGTAGCGTTCGATCTTCAGGCGGTCCGGAATCGCCGCCTCGCGGGTGATGCTGATGCGCATGGCCTCTCCGTTACTGTTCACTCACTTCGCCCGTTTCCATGTACTTGAGACACACCTCGGAAGCCCGGTCGAAATCCACCCCGCCGGAAATCTCGATGAGGTCGGCGTGGGCGAGGAGCTCCGCGTAGGCGTCGGCATCCGGGTCGTCCCTGCGCGCGGGATCGTCCGGGAGGTAGAACAGGCCGGTGGCTTTCATGAACGCCGGGAGGAGGTCTTTTCGTTCATGCGGGTCCACCTTGGCTACCTTCATGGGGCCTGCCTCGCGCTCCCAGTTCAGGATCACAAGGCCGTCCATGCCGCTTCGCAGTTCGAATTTGCCGGGGCCGTAGCACTCGTCGATGAGCGCGTCGTACTTGTGCTCGAGCTGCCAGAGTTCCTCCTTGGGCATGGAGAGAAATTCCTCGCGCAGGTCTTTTTCCACGATGTTGCAGAGGTCCGGGTTGTTCAGGGCCGTGCCGGGGTTGATGCGCGGCTGCTTGGCCACGCCGTACATGGTCAGCCCGGAGCCGTCGCGTTCCACCATGACCCGGTCGTTACTCAGGAAGGTGGTTCCCCGGCTCATGAGGTGCAGGGCCAGCGTGGACTTGCCCGCGCCCGAGAACCCGGCCAGGGAGATGCCGCGTCCGTTGTGGATGACGCCCGCGGCGTGGCCGAGGAAACCGCCACGGTTGAGCTTCCACTCGATGAAGCGGTTGTTGATGAAATTGATGACCTGATTGCTGTTTTCCAGACACGGGCCGACAGCCACGTTTTCGCCCTCGCCGAAGATGAAGATCATGCCGGTGAGGCGTTTCTTAACGATGCGTCCGCCCGGCAGGTCCACCCACTCTTCCTTGATCTTGGTCTTGCCGGGATCAGGCTGCTTGACCGTGAACTCGAAGTCCATGTCCGGGGTTGCGGCTTCATGGGCCGTGACCGTGATCTCGGGCGTGCCGGACGTGGTGACGAACTCCTTGAAATAGTCGGCCAGCGCCTCATGCAGCGCATCGGTGCTGCTCTTTGCGGCGATGATGCAGCCGCCGAAGTCGAGCAGCAGCTCCTTCTGCGCGGGCACCGCGTCCTTTACCTGTGCGGCCAGTTCGCTTCTCGTGGTTCCGGTCAGTTTCATTTCGCCACCTTCTTCATGACGTACTCGACGTACCGTTCGGCGGCGTCGATGCCGCTGGTTTCCTGAATGCCCCTGAATCCGCCGAAAGCAGAGACCTCGAAGACGAAGGGACCGTCGTCGGTCATGGCCACGTCCACGCAGGTGAAATCGAGGTTGAAGCGCGCCTGCGCCCGGCGGGCCAGTTCGATCACTTCCGCAGGCGGTTCATACGCGCGGTACTTGCCGCCGGACTCGGTGGTGGTGTTCCACGCGCCGTTGGTCTTGCAGCGGGCGTAGGTGGTCAGGTATTCGCCGCCGAGGAAGGCGATGCCGAGGTCCAGATCGCCCAGCTCGATGGTCTTCTGGATGTACATGATCGGGTTTTCGGCCCTGTATTCCTCAATGGCCTTGCGGGCGTCCGGTCCGTCCTTGAGGATGAACATGCCGCGGGCCTTGGAGGTGTAGAGCGGCTTGAAAACGGCCTCGCCGTATTCGGCCACGGCGTGCAGGGCCTGATCCACGCTCTCGGTGATGGTGGTAGGCGGCATGGGGATGTCTTCAAGCTGCAGGGTGATGGTGCAGCTCAGGCGGTCCAGCACCCGCAGAATGGACAGCGGGGAGCTGAATATGGGCAGCCCGCGCTCGGCGAGGTAGCGCAGCACCTCCAGCCTGTCGAGCAGGTCCGGGGAGTAGCGCGAGCCGATCTTCTTGATGATCAGCGCGTCGAAGTCCTTGAGGTTGTGCCCGTTGTAGTACGCATCGCCCGAGGCAGATCGAGGCGCACCTGATCCATGCCGATGAGCACGCGCTCTCCGGTCTTTTCCGCCACGGTATCGGCCAGCTTCTCCGACGACCAGCCGCCCTTGGTTCCGATCACTCCGATTTTCACAAGAATGCTCCTCGTCTTGGTCTAATAGTAGAGGATGTCCGTGGGCAGGGAGAAGTTTTCCCATTTGCCGTCACGGTAGTGGTAGATTTTCTCCAGCAGGAACATGGCCCTGTTGTACATCTCCTTGGCGAACTTGAAGTTCAGCTCGAAACGGGTGGAGGTGTAGAACGAGCGGGCCAGCGCAAAGGCCATGCGGGCCTCGAAGGTCGTGTCCCCGTGCTGGTCGGCAAACCCTTTGGTAAAGGTGTAGAATTGCCGGATCACGCTGTTGATTCGCGCCCGGTGGTTGTCCTCGAAGACCGGCATGCGGAAGTTGGAGATGAGGAACACCGAGGCGTCCTGAACGTAGTCGAAATCGCGGGAGCGGTACAGGTCGATGTAGTGCACCTGCTGGGCCTCGTGATTGTAGACCACGTTGTTGATGTTGAAGTCGCCGTGGATGAATACCGAGAAGGGCGCTTCCAGCTCGTCCTCGATGTCCGCACAGTGGCTGAGCAGCTCTTCGGTGGAGCGCACTTCGGAGGACCCGAGTGACTTGGGCATCCTCCAGAACTCCGGGTGCATCTGCAGCACGCTTTCCAGCCGCGACTGGATCTGCCAGATGTAGTTGGTCTTCACCGGGAGGTTTTCCAGCGTGGTGGTCCATGTGTCGAGCACCGTGCTCTCGAAGATGAAGAGGGCGTTCCTGAGGAACTCGTCATCGCCGGAGAGCACCACCTCGTCGAGCGTGCAGCCGTTGAGGAACTCCACGAGCATGGAACCCTTGTCCGACTCCTCGTGGAAGCCGTACACGTCGGCCACCAGACCCGGAAAGAGTGATTTCCAGCGGTTGATGCTGGCCCGCTCCTTGCGGATTTTTTCCAGATTCCCTTCCTTGTAGATGCTGCCCTGCGGGCGTGGCGAAGGGGAACCGTCGCGCTGCTCGACCTTGCCGATGCGACAGCCCGAACGGGTGCCCCAGATGGCCCGGAAGTCGATGTCCGCGAAGGAGTCGCTGAACCCGGACTTGCTGAGCGTCTGCTGCAGGGCGTCGAACTGTTCGATTTTGATGCGCTCGCCGAGCAGGGAGAAAATGATGGCCTCACCGATGTTCAGCAGCGCATCCCCCACGCGCTCGAAGTAGCGGAAGATGAACAGGACCGTGATCAGGCTTTGCGCGTCACGGCCCATACCCATTTCATTCAGGATTCTGTCGAAGTTGGTCTTGTAGATGGCGTCCAGTTCCGGCTCGGCCTTGCAGATGTTGAGCGCTTGGACATGTCTTCCTCATGGAAGGCCGGCCGGATGGCCGCAAGGCTCTCGAACGTGATCTCGAAGATTTCCTCGAAACTGTAGCGGGCAATGAACGACTGGTCGTCCAGATATCGCATCTGCTTGACGATGTTGACGAAATAGTCCGCAATCTTTTCGAGGTTGACGCAGATGACCTGCACCGCCCGGATCTTGTTGAGCTGGTTTTTGTCCAGATTCTTGTCCGAGTGGATGCGCGAGAAGCACTTGTTCTCGATGATCGTCTTGAGGTTGTCGATGTAATCGTCCCTCGACGTGATCTTGGTAAACCCCTTCCGGGAAGGGGTTTCCATGAACCGCTGGGTCGCGCGGGCCTGATTGTCGACCTCGAGCACGAGAAACTTGAAGTTCTCGTCCAGTCCTTCAAATGTGATCATGGCCTACCGGACCTTCAACGCTCCCGGCTCGCCTTCCTTGGGGCCGGTGGTCTGCTTCCAGTTGATCTTGATCGAGAGCTTGTTCTCGTTTCCTTTCTTCTTGGCCTTGACCGTGAAGTTGAGCAGGCCCTCGGGACGCAGCACGATCTCGTCGCCGTTGGTGGCGAGAGCAATGTCGCCCTTGCGGAAGCCTTCCGTGAGGGAGCCGAGGAAATCGCCGATGGATTCGCAATCCTGAAGGGAATCGAAAAGGAACTTTTCTTCTGACATGATGATACCTCTATCCTGCTAAACGTTCTTTGTATTCTCTGATGACGGAGCGCCTGCTGATGCCGTTGACGATGAGCTTCTTGCGGATGCTCAGGTCGTCCCAGGCGGGCTGCACGCCGATCTCGCGCGCGGCCTTGGCAGTGTCCTGCTGGTCGAGCGGCTTGGTCTTTTCACCCATGTGGCAGTCGTCGCCCATGAAGATGAGCATGTCGCGCTCGTGGTTTCTGCGCCGGGAGTTCTGCTCGTTGACCACCGAGATGAGGAACTCGGTGTACTCCTGCGACTGCGGGTTCCAGACTTCGATGCCGTCCACGTCGTAGTTGCGAAGAAGGATGGGCCAGAACTGCTCGGGGTGGGGGATGACCACGCACCCGCCGAGTCCGCGAACCTCTTCGATGATCTCGCTGGCGCGGTAAAAGAACTTCAGGTTGAAGCCCTGCTTGACCAGCTTCTTGACCGCCTTGAGATACGCCTGCACCCTGTCCACGGCGTTGTCGCCCAGCTCGGGGCGCATGCTGTCGAACCAGTTGCGCAGCAGCTTGTTCTTGACGGACAGGCGGGGCACGTTGGTCCATTCGTCGTCAAGGAGCTGCTGGATTTTGCTGACGTTGATGCGCACGAACTCGATCAGTTCCTGATCCGCGCCGGTGGAACGGGCGGCCTTGTTGATGCGCTCCTCGTGCGGCGAGGTGATGGTGTGCATGAAGTCGAAAAGCTGGGACGAGCGATACTTGAAGGTGTGAGCCAGCATGGATTTCAGCACGCCCGCCTCCTTCACCTTGTCGTTGGTGAAGTGCAGCAGCAGCTGGACCTTGCGGTGGAATCCGCTGGCGTAGCAGTCCACCTCGACGCCGGAATGGCCGTCGTAGCTCATCAGCACGTTGTGCTGGGTGGGAATGAGCAGCTCCTCGTCCCGATTGGGAAAGGTGGCGTCGATGCGCTTGCGGATGTGCTCCATGGGCACGAACTCCGGGTGCCAATGCACGGCCAGCAGGGCTTCCTGCCGGACGTGCACCTTGGCTGGCGTCAGCACCTGTTCCACCTGCCACGGCTCGAGGTCCACGGAGACCACCCGGAAGAACCGGCTGCGGTCGTCCTCGGTAATCTCTTCACTCGCTTCAGCAGGGAACTGTCTGCATTCCACTGTATTGTCGTCCTTCTTGATCAACTTCATGGGTCTCACTCTGGGTCTTGTATTTCAGTCGTATTTGGCGTGGCAGCGGCCTTTCTGGTTTGCCAACTCGTCCACAGCGGCCTTGAGCCGCTCCATGTCTTCGGCCTTGTAGGCCTCGGCGAACTCGGCGCACGCCTTGGTGTAGTCCTCGTAGTATTCATCGCCGTATCCGGGATAGGCGACCATCAGCTCGGAGTCCTCCAGGAAGGAGTCCACCGCCTCCTTGGGCGGGAGCGTCTCGTCGTGCGTCATCTTGACGATCATCTTGAAGCTGCGTTTCATGCGCTTCTTCAGATCCTTGTATTTGGGCTTGGCTGCGACGCCTTCCCCGGCCGGGGCGGTTTCCGCTTCCTCGCCGGTCGCGTCGCATTCGCGCTCCTGCTTGATCTTGGCCTTCACGGCCATCTGGCCGAACTCGTTCTTGATGCTGATTTTGACTTTCTTGAAGTCCTCGAAACAGGCCAGCTCTTCACTGCTGCTGCCTTCGATGGCATCGGCGATCTCGCGGAAGAAGGTGATCAGGTCCTTCTTCTCAATATACTTTTCGATTTTGATTTCCTTGCCCATTTGTACCTCCATTGTGGTGAGGGGAACTGGTTTGATAGCACCTGTGTGAACAGGATATCAATACAGGACACGGAAACGTAACATAACTTCGTGTGTCCGGTACAGAGTTGGAATAATGAAAGATGCGGAAAATAATGTGTCCATTTCGTGTCGATTGTATGTGCGGAGCGCAAACCAACGGAAAAGCCCTCCCGTCCATCAGGACGGGAGGGCTTTTGATGCAAGTATTCAGAGTGGTGGGTACTAGTCGTCCCAGTCGCCTTCCGGGCCCTTGTCCGTGTCGATTTCCTTGGCGCGGGCACGGATCTTGTCTTCGGTCCACTCTGCGGGATCGGTGAACTGCTCGACCTTGGGGCCGAGGTCGTGGGATCCGGCCTCGATGAGCAGGTCGCAGGCGATGTCTGCGGTGCCTTCTGCATTGAAGACGTTGACCAGCATGTCGTAGATGAAGTCTTCGATAGCCTTGGCCATGCGCTCGCGGATTTCGCGCGGCTCGCCCTGCAGACGACGCTCGAAGGGCTGGTTCAGCTTCTTGTAGTCGCCGCCCTTGAGGCCGTTTGCATCGGCGTACTCAAGAATTTCCTGCCACAGCTCTTCGCTCATGCCCTTGCCTTCGACCTTTTCGAAGCGGCCGTCGGTCATGATGGCGTTGCCGTAGTCGTTGACCTTGACGCCGAAGCCGATCATCTGCAGCGCGGTGGCCACGTTGGCTTTGGTGGTCTGGGTCTGTGCGGCGATTTCGCGCAGGCGCTCGGAGTCGTTGCCCGAGGTGCCGTGCTGCGCGCCGGAGGTGCCGAAGGGCTTCAGGGCTTCGTGGATGTCGGCGGTCAGGTCCACCTGAATGCCGCCGCCCGTGGCTTCGATGCCGTGGGTGGTGCCGTTGTTCAGGGCGATCCAGTCCGGGCAGATGCCGTGGGCGTTGAGGCCTTCGATGAGGAATTTGGCTTCCACCGGGGTGGACAGGCCGTGCTTGCCCTTGATCTCGCCCACTTCGGTTTCGTACCCGGCCCAGCCGGGGATGACCGGGTTGAGCTCGATGTTCGCCAGCAGGTTCTGGTCGTCGGGAATGTGGGAAGCATCCACGGCGATGGAGGTAATGCCTGCGTCGAAAAGTGTGGGGATTTCGCGCTTGGCAACGGCCACGTCGTCCCACTTCTTGATGACGTAGTGGTCGGCGTGGATGGCCACCGGGATGGTGATGCCGTATTGGTTGCACAGGGCGTCCACGCGGCGGGCCAGGTTCCACATGGTGGTGGGGCAGTACGTGGACTCGCTGCGTGCGATTTCGAGGATGATGGCGGCATTGGCGCGCTGGGCCGCCTTCAGGGCACCTTCGATGACGAAGATGTTCCTGCCGTTGGCGGCGATGGTCATGCACTTGCCCTTTTTGCGGCAGGCGCGGTCAATGGCCTTGCCGCTGACGATCAGCGCCCTGGAATTCGGGAAGAGTTCCCTGACGTTCGGCGGACGACCGACCGCCAGTGCCTGTTCGAATTTATTCTGGGACATGCCCTATATCCTCCTCAAAAGTAATGATTGGCGTACAAAGGCCCAACTAAATACGAAACCCCGGGAAAAGTCAAAGAGCATCCCGGGATTTCATGAGCACGCATGTGTCGTGCAGGCTACATCATTATGGCTGCGCCGTCGGTCTTTTCCGCCTTGCGCTGCTCGGGGTTGGGTTGCAGGGTGTACCCGAGCTCGCGGGCCATGAACTCCAACGCGGCAACATTCTGTGTCACCTTTATGATGTCGAACATGGTCTCTGCGCCGAGCTTCGCATGTGTGTCGAAGGGGTTGAGTTCGCGCAGAAGCGTTGAGTAGGGCTTGTTGATTCTCCGACACACGTCCTTGGCAGCAATTCTTCCGTCCAGAACCGCGTCCTGCATTTTCTTGGTCAGATTCTTTTCAAACATTGTCTCCACCCTCCAGTGCTTTTGAAAAAAAGAGGCTTATTTCAGAGGTAGCACAGTCCGAGAAAAATCGTCAAACCGGGTAGAGAAAAAAACAGCGGCAGGGGGCAGAATATAACAGGTCGCGAGGATGGACGGGGCCAAAAGAATCACTTTTTGAGCAGTGATTTGACAGTATTGAGGAGTTTTTGCGGCGTAACGGGCTTGCTGATGATTGCGTCGGCGGGGGGCTGGTTTTCGTCTTCGGAGAGTACGCTGAGGATTATGACCGGGGTTTCCCGCAGTGTTTCATCCTTGCGAAGCCACTCAAGGGTTTCCCGGCCGTCCATGCCGGGCATGACGATGTCCATGGTAATGAGGTCCGGGGTGTGTTGGCGGGCCATGCGCAGCGCGGAACCGCCGTCGGACGCCGTGATGGTGCGGTAGCCCGCACGGCGCAGCAGGTTGGAGAGGTAGTGCCGCTGGCCCGAGTCGTCGTCCACGATGAGCACAAGCGGTGCGGCCTCGTCTTCGCTTTCCGGATGCAGCACCTTGTCGCTGGGGATGAACAGCAGCGGCAATTCGATGATGACTGCCGTTCCCTTGTTCAGTTCGGACTCGGCCCAGATGTGGCCGCCGTGGTGCTCTATGATGTTGCGGCTGATGGCCAGCCCGAGGCCGGTCCCCTGAAGGGTGGACCGCAGCGTGTCGCCCTGGCGAACCTGCTGGAACTTGTCGAAAATGGAGTGCAACTCCTCACGGGGGATGCCGCGGCCCGTGTCGATGACCTCGATGCGGATCAGCCCGTCGCGCGTGGCGTATGCTCTGACCCTGACCAAGCCTTTCTCCGTGAACTTCCCGGCGTTGCTCAGCAGGTTGATGAGCACCTGCGTCATGCGGTCAGAGTCCGCGTGCAGCAGCGGCAGGCCGGAGTCGATCTCCACCTTGAGGTCCACATCCGGCTTGCTGGTGAACTGGCCCATGACGAGGCTGACCGAGTTGTTGATGAGCTCTTCCACGTCCACTTCGCGGTACTGCCAGTCCACCTTGCCGGACTCGATCTTGTTCAGATCGAGCACGTCGTTGACCAGCCGCGTCAGGCGGTCGCCTTCCTTTTCCACCACCTGCAGGTTCTTGACGATGCGGTAGGCCTTTCGTTCGAGCTTCGGGTCGTCCTTGCAGGTTCCGGCAAACGAACGCTGGAACTCCTTGCGGATGAGCTTGGCGAAGCGAGGATGGAGGTCAGCGGTGTGCGCAGTTCGTGGGAGACCGATGACAGGAACGAGGACTTCATCCTGTCGAGCTGGCGCAGGCGGTGGTTGGCCTCTTCCAGCTCACGGGCCTTGATGAACAGGTCGTGGGTGCGTTCCTCCACGGTCTTTTCCAGCGTGGCGTTCAGATCGGCCAAGGCCTTCTCCGCCCGCAGCCGTTCGGTCACGTCCTGGAAGGTGGAGTCGATGAGCGTGTACTCTCCGTTCTGGTCCATGCTTACCTGTGCGTGCAGCATGATCCAGATGCGTTCCCCGTCCTTGCGGACCATCTCCATCATCCGGCCGCTGATGCGAGCGCCTTGGTGCAGCTTGCCGAGAAATTCCTCGCGCTCTTCAGGGTGGGCATAGACCTTGCGAATGTTGGCGTCCGTCTCGCGCAGCAGTTCTTCAAAGGAGTCGTAGCCGAAGATGGAGGCCGCTGCCGGGTTGGCTATGAGAATGCGTCCGTCCGTGGAGGTTTGAATGATGCCTTCCTGCGCCCGTTCGAAAATGCTGCGGTACTGCTGCTCGGCTATGCGCAGCGCCTGCTCGGCGAGCTTGCGTTCCGTGATCTCCTCGTTAAGGGACTTGAGGCCGTCCTTCAGCCGGGAGGTCATGTCGTTGAAGGTTCGCGCAAGCGTACCGAGTTCGTTTTCTTCGGCATAGGCGATGTGAACGTCGAGGTCGCCTTCCGCAACCTTGCGGGCCGCGCTCGTGAAGGTGCGAAGCGGCCTGACGAAACGCCGGGAGTAGAGATACGCCAGAAGTGCCGCCGCGGTGGCCAGAATGAGCAGGGCGATGCAGGTGGCCTTTATCATGGCCGTGCGAGGGGCGTAGACTTCGGCCTGCGGCATCTCGACCACAAGCCTGAGCCCGAGGCTCGTCACCGGGGAGACCGTGCCGAGGACTTTTTCCCCGTACAGACCGACATAGGGATCGGGGCGTGCGCCATAGCCGAGCGAGCGGGCGATCGTTTTCTGCAGTTCCGGCGCCTCGAGCGGCTCCAGTCTCGGATCGCCCTCGGCGTCAAGCGCGATGAGGAAATCCTTGTCATCCACGATGTATCCGTAGCCGGTTTTGCCGATGGGCAGGTCGCCGAGCACCAGCATGAGGTACTTGAGGCTGACCTGTGCCCAGAGGACGCCTGCGGCCTTGCCGCTTTTGTCGCGCACCGGGACGGCTATTTCAATGGCGGGGGTTTCGGTGCCGGGCAGAACGGTGAGCGGGCCGATGGCGTTGAACCGGGACTTGGCCGCAAGCCGGAACACCGGGTTTCGGTGCAGCATGTCCGGGACACGGTCCCAGTCGCCGACCTTGGCGAGCAGTTTGCCGTTGAGGTCGGCGATGCCCGCTGCATGGTATGCCTGATTCAGTCGGGAGAGGCCTTCAAGGAGGCTGTGCATGGAGTCCCGGTGCATGTTGATGAGGCCCGGGATGCTGGCAAGGTAGTTGAGGCGGTTGAATAGGCTTTCCGAGTAGCCGTTGATGCGCTCGGCGGCGAGGCGGGCCTCAAGGTTGAGGATGCGTTGCCTGTCTCGGGTGGAGTAGTCGTCGGCAATGGTCATGAGCAGGGCGCCGGATGCGAACGCGGCGACAACGGCCAGTGCGATGAAGCCGTATGTCAACTGCGACGCTATTGATCTGAATCCCCTGAACAGGCGCATTGCCTTCGGTTCCTCCTCGGCTGTCAGGTGTTTTCCCTTGTCTTTTGATTAAACCAGTTTCTTTTCTTCGTCATCATATTCCTGTGCGGCCGAGGCTTCCTGCGGCAGAGTGAAATGCATGGTGAGGACATTTACGTCTTCCTGCCGTTCATAGCGTATTTCGTCGGCCATCTTCTGGATCAGAAAGACGCCGAGGCCGCCAATGGTGCGGTGGTCCACGTCTTCATGCGTGTCCGGCGGCCCTTGCCCGGTCGGGTCAAAGGGGATGCCGTGATCCACGAACCGCAGCCGGAAGCGCCTGCCGTCAAGGGCGCAGTCCGCCTCCACGGTGCCGCCGCCTTCGGAGTAGGCATAGGATGCTATGTTGATGAAGACTTCCTCGACCACAAGCTCAAGCTTTGAACGCAGGGAGTCAGGCACTCCGAGGGCCTCGGCCCGTTCGAGCACGAAGTGTTGAATCTTGCTGAGATTGTCTCGGGAAGCGCTGACGCGGAATGTGGATGTTTGGTCCACGCATCAGTCCTTGATCGCGTCGTCCCGCGTGTCGAAGACCGGGAACATGGAGGAGAATCCCGAGATGGAGAAGACCTCTTCCACCATGCCCTCAAGGCCGCAGAAGCGGATTTCGCCCTGCTGCCCCTTGAGCTTCTTGGCGGTCGCCAGAATGCTCCTGAGTCCGGCGGAGCTGATGTATTCGAGCGCGCTCATGTCAGCCACCATTTTCAGTTCTCCCGACTGGATGAGGCGTTCGCATTCCTGCTCGAATTCGGGAGCGGTAACGGCGTCCATGCGCCCGGCCGGTACAACGACCATGAACGCTCCCTGTTTCTCGTTCTTGAAATCCATTTGGTTGTCTCCTTATGGTTCCTGAGGCCCGTCGCCGTTGAAGCGCATGGCCAGCATGGTGATGTCGTCGGATTGCTCGGCCCCGCCCGTGAACTCCTTGATGGAGGCGTCCACCGACGTCACTATCTCCGCGGCGTTCTTTCGGGCGTACCGTTTCATGTGCTCCATGAGCCTGTCTTCCCCGTAGAGCGTGCGCTCGTTGTCCATGGCCTCGGTGACACCGTCCGTGTAGAGGAAAATGGTGTCGCCCGGCGAGAGCTGCAGCGTTTTCGTGGAGTAACTCATGCCTTCAATGGGGCCAGCCACCGGTTCCTTGAGCGGCGGAATCCATTCGGCCTCGCCGCTGCGGATGAGGATGGGCGGGTTGTGCCCGGCGCTGCCGTATCTGACCTCGCCGGTATGGATGTTCATCACGCAGAGGAAGAGCGTGACGAACATGCAGGACTCGTTTTCCTCGGCCAGATCGTTGTTGACCTTTTCCAGCGCGGCGCCGGGGTCGAGCCCGCGTTCGCAGATGACCTTCAGCAGGGTCTTGGTCACGGCCATGAAGAAGGCCGCGGGAACGCCCTTGCCCGAAACGTCGCCGATGAGGAAGCAGAAATGGTCGTCATCCACGAAGAAGAAGTCGTACAGGTCCCCGCCCACTTCCTTGGCCGGTTCGATGGATGCGTAAATGTCGAACTCCGGCCGGTCCGGGAAGGCCGGGAACAGCTTGGGCAGAATGCCCATCTGTAT
Organism: Salidesulfovibrio brasiliensis JCM 12178; assembly: GCF_001311825.1. Lineage (GTDB taxonomy): Bacteria > Desulfobacterota > Desulfovibrionia > Desulfovibrionales > Desulfovibrionaceae > Pseudodesulfovibrio > Pseudodesulfovibrio brasiliensis. Next base: position 24,768 of record NZ_BBCB01000022.1, read on the forward strand.
CTCGCGCGCAATGCGAAGCTCGGATTCGATGCGCTCCTTGCTGGCCGTGGTTTCGGTGAGGTCTTTGATATACGTTTTGAGCGAGGTGCGCATGTGGTTGAAAGAGTCCGCCAGATCGCCCACTTCGTCTTCGGTTTCAATGGTCGGGATTTCCGCGTCGAGGTTGCCTCCGGCGATCTCCATGGCCGAGTCCGATAGCTGGCGCACCGGGCGCGAGATGCTTCTGGCAATCCAGAGCATGGCCCCGGTCAGCAGCAGGAAACCCAGCGCGCCGATGACGATGATGTCGCGAAGCAGGGTGTTCACGCCTGCCAGCACCTCGTCCTTGGGGAACAGGATCGCAAGCGACCAGCCGCCAACCGGCAGTGCTGTGTAGTAAAGGAAGCTATCCACATTGCCCCGTATCGACTTTCTGAACATGAAGCCGGTTTTTCCGGCGATCATGTCTTGTCCGATTTCCCTGATGGCCGGTTCCTCGCGGTCTTCGGCGAGGGAGAAAATGGTCTGGTTCAGGACCAGCTCGGAGATGGGGTGGTGGATGTAGGTGCCGTTTCTGGAAAGGATCACCGAGTAGGCCGATTTGGAAAGCCGGATTTCGTCCATCACATCGCGCAGCCAGTCGAGCGTGATGTCCGCGGTGCAGACACCAGCCAGCACGCGTTTGCCGTTTTCGCTGCGGTAGAAGGGCACGGAGTAGGTCGCCATGAGCGCGTCGCCGCCGCCTTCATCGAAATATGGCTCGGTCCAGACGGCCCGGCCCAGCACCTTGGGCAACTGGTACCAGTCCATGTAGAAATAGCGGTAGCTGGTGCCGCCCAGCATGGTAAACTCGATCCCGTCCTTGCCCCGGTAATGGTACGGCGAGAAGAAGAGTTCCTCCTGATCGTGGCGGTAGGGTTCGAACGCGATGGCCACGCCGTAGATGTCCTTGTTGCTCTCGACCATCCTGCGCGAAAGGGTCACGATTTCGTCCGTGGTCAGCGAGGCGTCTTCAAGAGCCAGCGCGAGGTTGTCCACGGCCTTCTGGATGGGCAACACCACCGAGGCCACCCGGTTGGCGGCACGTTTGCCCACGTTGCGGGCGTTGGTTTCCGCGGCTTCGCCGATGATCTTTCGGGAAACGTCGTAATTGTAGACCAGCACAGCGGCGAAAATGATGAAGGTGCTCGCAAGGGCCAGCGCGGAAATCTTGAAGGCTATGCCGCGTTTCATTGCAGCACCTCCTTGCGGAAGTCGGCGTAGGCCGGGCTGGTGCGGATGAACCCGTTTTCGCGCAGGGCACGGACAGTGAAGTCGTAGTCGGCCTCGCGCAGTTCGATGCTCAACGAGCCGTCCCGGAACTCGAAGAGTTTTTCGATTTCATCGAGCATCCAGCGTTGGTGCGACAGGGCGAAGGGGATGTGTGCGCTCTCCATTTCTTTTTGGACGTATTGGAGCGCTTCATCCTTGTGTTTAAAAGCGTATGCCCAGCCCTCCATGGTGGCCTCGACCACCTTGCGGCATAGCTCGGGCTGTCGCCGTGCGGTTTCCTCAAGGGCGTACAGCCCGTCCTCGGGAAAATCGAGGCCTATGTCAGCAAAGTGGAAGACGGTCAGGTCCTTGAAGTCGATGCCGTAGGTGTAGAGCCGATGGTATTCGTTGTAGGTCATGGCTGATGTGGCGTCCACGCCGCCGAGGAGGAAGAGGTCCAGCGACGAGCCGGTGGGCACGACCTTGACGTCGATGTGGCTGCGCCGGAACAGGGCGCGTGGCTGGAGTTGGAACTCGTTGGCCCACAGGCCGACCTTGCGGTTGTAAAGATCGAAGATGCCGTTGATCCCGGAAGATTTTTTGCCAGCAGCATCATGCCCGAGTGCTGGGCCAACTGGGCGATGTTGACGATGGGAATGCCCGCTGCCCGGCGCTGGATGCCCGTGGACAGGAACATGGTCGCAAAGGTGGCCCTTCGGGACTCAAGCAGCTCCGAGGTGATGACGTCCGGGCCGCCTGAGATGAGGGTCAGGTCCACGTCGCGTTCGGCATAGAAGCCTTTCTCCTTGGCCACGTAGAACCCGGCGAACTGGGCCTGCGGGAGCCACTGCAGCACCACGGTCGCGGTCTGTGCGTGAGCGGTCGCGGCGGCAAGCAGGAATGTCAGGACGAGAAGCAGGCGTTTCACTGTCGCACCTCCCCGTCAGGCGACTTGGCGGCAGCCTGACGCCTCGCCAGCCCGGTCTCGGAAAATTCGCGACACCGCTTTTCCCAGATGGCGCCTTCCATCTCGCCCTTCCAGACAAGCTGGGGGTCGAGCTGCGCTATGAGCGTGTCGGAAACGGTGCTGAAGAGCAGATAGCCCGCCTGCTGGAGGCGCTTTGCGGAACGAAGCAGCATGGCCGCTTCCCTGCGGAGTTCTTCCCCGCTGAATTCCGTGGACACGAGGGCCACGTTCTCGAAACGAACACGGGATGCGAGGTAGAGGAAGAGTTCCCTGTCATTCGCGTCGATGTCCGGGGTGGTGGTCAGCCCTCCCAGCCGGTCCTGCCGGATGGTGACCTCGGCCAGCCTGTCGCGCGGGGGGCGAAGCACGCCCCGCAGCTTGGGCAGACCGTTCACGCCCTCGGCGAGGAAGTAGTAATCCAGATAGCCGTTCGCTTCCAGAAAGTATTGCAGCCATCGGGTCTGGCTTTCGTCGTTATCGAGAATCAGCAGGGTGTATTCGGTCCACACGCGGTTGGTGACGGCCTGAAGGAACGCCTCCACCGGGATGTTGCGCAGACCGTGCATGACCGGCACCAGCTCGCGGTGGTAGATGTCGCGCACGTCGATGGTCAGCGTGGTCGGCTCGTACGTGAGGGACGCAAACCGTGAATAGGGCAGCCTGTGCTCTGCGTAGACCTCCGCGCCGAGGGCCATGTCCGGATGGGCGGGAGTGGTCCCCGTCAGCGTGGCCCGATCGGGATGGGCCCGCATCCACGCGAAGACGCCGGCATCGTAGACAAAGACGTTGCCGTATCCTTCGTTGATGGCCGCCTGTGCGGCCTGATAGGCCCGGATGCAGGTGGGGTCGTTGCAGTAGATGACCAGCGGAGCCGTGCCGTCCGGGGCGCGCAGTCTGCCGAGGCGGGAAAGGAAGTCGTCTCCCCACGGCAGCAGCACGGCCTTGTTGATGCTCGCCACCTCGTTTTCGAACCGTGTGCGCACGTCCACGATGATGGCCTCTCGGTATTGCCTCGCGAGATCCTCTGTTTCGATGAAGGGAACGTGCGGGAAAAAGGGGCGCAGGGGAAAGTCGTCCTGCGCCGTGACAATGCCCGGCGCAGCGAGAATGAAGAGCAGCATGGCCGCGAAAACGGCCTTTGTCCGCATAAGTGGCGCGAAGAAACGCATGGCGAAAACACCCCTCTCAACTTAGTGCAATCACTACACGTCTCAATAGCTCTTGTCCACAATCAGCTCAGGCTGGCGAGGAACATGTCGAAGACCGATGCCACCGTCCCGGCCTTTCCGGCAAGGCGATGGTCTCCTTCAATGGCCATCAGGGACGCGCCGTGCAGCCGCGCGAAACGGATGGAGTTGTCAATGGGCACGACGTCGTCCTTCCAGCCGTGGACCACCTGAACGGCGGCGGGCAGGCGGTCGAACATGTGGGTCCCGTATCCGGGCAGATAGAGCGCCGGTGCCACCAGAAAGAGTCCGGCCACGTCCGCGCCCATGGAGGCGACGAGGCTCGCGTACCCGCCCATGCTGGACCCTGCCAGCACCGAGGGCCTGCGGTCGGCGAGCAGGGTTTTCAGCCGCTCCGCTCGTTCGTCCGGGTCCACCGTGTCGGTGTAGTCGAGCACTTCGAATTCGTATCCCCGGGCCTTGGCGGTTTCGGCAAGCATCCGGCTCTTGGTGCCCCAAGGGGTTGCGTCCTTTCCGTGTGACCAGATCACGAGTCGTTTCATGTCAGTCTCCTCGTCGGTTGTACGGGTTACTCGGCGAGCTCATCCAGTGCTTTTTCCAGTTCGGGGAGCAGACGCTTCACGGCGTCAAAGTCGTCTTTGCGGGCAGCCTCGTGCAGCTCGGCCGTGGAGGTGTCGAGGCCGGAAAAGCCGAAGGCGGTCGCCTCGCCGCGCAGCTTGTGAAGATAGTTTCGCAGACAGTCCATCCTGCCCTCGAGAGCGTCCGGTTTGCATTCGGCCAGCTGGCGGCGCATGCTCGCGATGAATTGCGGGGCTATGGCCGCGATCTCCGGCGGGATTTCCGCCTTGGGCGGCGCTGTGGCCGTGTCCTCTTCCCGGCGAACGCACATGCTTCGGATCGCGTCGAGGAGCTGGGTCTTGAGGACGGGTTTGGCCAGATGCATGTCGGCCCCGCTGTCGATGCAGCGGCGGGCTTCCTTGGCCAGCGCGTGCGCGGTCATGGCGAGAATCGGCGTTCTCTCTCGATCGTTTTCCCGCTCGAAGGCCCTGATCCGGCGCATGGCCGTGAAGCCGTCCATGACCGGCATCTGCACGTCCATGATGACCATGTCGAATTCCTTCTCCATGTATGCGTCGAGGCCCTCTTGCCCGTTGACGGTCTTGGTCAGCGTGCAGGGGGTGTCCTTGAGATAGGTCTCCACAACGAAGGTGTTGTACTCGGAGTCTTCCACCAGCAGGATTCGGCAGGCTGGCATGTCCATTTCTATGTCCACAGGGCCGACCGCTTCGAGTTCTACCGTGCTGGCCTCCAGCGGTATGGTGAAGAAGAAGGTGGTGCCTTTGTCCTGGCTGCTTTCCGCCCAGATTTTCCCGCCCATGAGTTCAACGATCTTGCGGCAGATGGAGAGGCCGAGGCCCGTGCCGCCGTACTGGCGGGTAGTGGAGCCGTCCGCCTGCGTGAAAGATTCGAAGATGGTTTCGAGCTTCTGCGCGGGGATGCCTATGCCGGTGTCGCTGATGGACACGAGCATGGTGCTGGCGTTGCGGTCCACGGGTTCGGCCGCGATTTCCACGGAGCCCTTGTGGGTGAACTTGATGGCGTTGTCCAGCAGGTTGGTGAGCACCTGCCCCAGACGGACCGGGTCGCCGCTGATGACCGGAGGCAGTTTGGGTGAGATGTGGGAACTGATGCCGATGCCTTTTTTCAGGGCCTTGTTGTTGGCCTGCGCCACGGCCTGCTCAAAGATGCTTCTGAGCGAGAAGTCGATGCGTTCCAGCTCCATGCGTCCAGACTCCACCCGCGAGAGGTCGAGGATGTCGTCGATGATTGTCAGAAGCGACTCGCCCGCGTTGCGCAGGATCTGGATGTACTGCTGCTGGGTGTCGTCGAGCCCGGTGTCGGAGAGCCCTTCGGCCATGCCGATGATGGCGTTCATGGGCGTTCGTATCTCGTGGCTCATCCCGGCGAGGAATTCGCTTTTGGCCTTGTTGGCCGTCTCGGCCTGAAGGCGGGCCTCACTGGCGTCGAGCAGGGCGTTGTTGAGGGACTCGTTCTTGTTTTCCAGCTCAAGTGTGCGCTCTTTGACCTCCGCCTCAAGCGTGGCGGACTGGTTGCGCAGCTTCACGTTGGCTTCCCGCAGGCTCTCGATGAGCGAGATGAGCGAGAGGCGCATGTCCTCCAGCGCCTGAGCCAGTTCGTCGATTTCGTCCGTGCCGCTGGACTTGATGGGGGTGTTGGTGTTCCCGTCCGCAATGGCGCGCGCCGTGGTCGCCAGCGAGGTCAGGCGCAGGAAGATGTTGCGTCTGGTGAAGAGGAAGCTGGTGAACAGGATTGCCGCCAGAATGAAGAGCGCCAGCACAAGGGATATGAGCGAGTTGACGATGATCTCGTGCCGTATGCTTTCCAGCGTCACCGCGATGCGGAAGGTGCCGATCCATTCGGAAAACTTGCTGATCTCCACACTGCGGGTCAGAAACCCGGAGTCTCTGGTGAAGTCGTGGAAGCTCATGCCCTTGTGCTGCGGGCTGGTTCGCTCGATGATGTTTCGCTCATCGGTGATGACGCTGACATAGACCACGCTGTCATCGAGGAAAAGCGCGTCCACGAAGTCGCGGATCGAGTCGTAGTCCACCTGCCAGACCGAGGTGGTCAGGCTGGTCTTGGCAAGCCTGCTCAGACCTTCGATGCGTGCCTCGAGCTGTTCCTGCAGCCGGATGACGTTGACCGCGACGTAGGTCAGGGAAAAGAGCAGAAGGATGACGCTGACGCTGAGCGTCTGCACCTTGTAGAAGCGCTTGCTCAGCTCCCCGGCTTCAGGGCGCTTCTTGCGGTTGGGCGGCAGGGCGTCGATGAGTTTTCGCAGTAGGTTCGTCATGGTGTGGTGCTGCCGTGGCGATCCGGTGGCAAAGGCGTACCGGAAGGATTGAGCGTCCGACTATTCCTTTTCATCCCTGTCCAGCGGGATGCGAACGTGAATGGGTTCCTTGATGCTGTTGTTGCGTGCGAAGTTTCTGAGCCGTAACAGGCTGACCTCGTTGAATTCCTGTCCTTTTGCCATAAGCAGTACGCCGTCCGGGGTGGTCACGTCCATGGCAAGGAACATGCCCGGCCTGAGGTCATTGAAGGGCAGACTTCTGGGAAGGAACCCTTCTTCAATAAAGATGACATGTTCCAGTGCGTCGAGCAGGTGAGGGTCGTAGCAGCCCTCGTCCTTACGAAGCTTCTCGATGCTGTCTTCCTTGCCGAGGCCGCTTCGTTCCAGTGCGTCGTAATCGTTTGCCAGCCGCAACAGCCGGGCACCGGGAGGTTGCTCCGGGTTTTCGTCCAGCCGGTCGTCCTGCGCCGAGACGATGGCGATGATATCGTTCATGCGCGGGATGTTGGAAAGCAGTCCGCTGGCGATGGCGGAGTGCATGGCCAGCATTTGCTCCTCTTCCGGCGAGAGGGGCTGGTTGGTGAATTTCTTTGTCAGTATGTCCGGGTCTACCGAGACGTAGCCGACCATGGAGAGCATGGAGGCAAGCTCGAAACGCCACGGGTTTTCCAGTCCGGCCTGCTTGGCGGTCTTGATGACCAGATGCTTGATGCGCTCGGCCCGGCCGAAGGCTTCGGGGTTGATGAGCGCGAGGATGTCGGTGAGCAGTTTGACGCTGCCGCGCAGGGTGCCGCGCAGCAGTTCCTTTTCGGCCGTGACGAGTCGGTACTGCTTGAGCCCTGCATCGACAGTCTTGATGAGCGTTTCGGTGTCGCATGGTTTGGTCAGGAAGCGGAAGACGCTCCCTTCGTTCACGGCCGAGATGGCGGAATCCAGATCGGCGTGGCCGGTCAGGATGATGCGCACGGTGTCCGGCGAGTGTTTCTTGACCATGGACAAGAGGTTGATGCCGTCGATCTCCGGCATCTTGAGGTCGCTTACCACCACGCAAAAGGGCCTTCCTTGGTTATCATGGAGAGCGCCTCGCGCGGGCCGTTGGCGAGGTTGAGGTTGAAGCGCCTGCCGAGCTCCGGCGAAAGCTGGCCAGAATGTTCGGTTCGTCGTCGACAAACAGGATGGAGTTACTGCTCATGCTTCTTTACCTCGTTGATTACGTCCTTGCAGACCGCTTCCCAGTCGCCAATCCTGTCGGCATAGCCGCAGGCCTTGAGAAAAGAGAGATCAAGTGGTCGTTCCGCAGCGTTTTGTATGTTCAGGAGCTTGTACTCGAAACAGTCTGCTGCGTGAACTGCGGCGAGCATGGGAAAGCCGTCCTGCTTGTACGCTTCCGGGTGGTTGTGAAAGGCGATGGCCTCGATGACGCACCGATCCACTCCCCAAAGGCCGAGCAGATAGGCGCCCACTTCGCCGTGCGTCGCGTCCAGCAGCCGCTCCTCAACGTCGTGTACCTGTATTCCGCCAGCCTTGGCCGCGCGCAGAATCTCCTCATACTGTTTGGGGACCTGCGTGCTCATGATCAGTTTGCCCATGTCGTGCAGCATCCCGGCAATGGAGCACTGGTCCTTTGCCTGCTGGGATGCGCCTTCTGCTTCGGCAATGGCTTCGCATAGCTTGGAGACCATGAGGCTGTGGCGCATGAAGCCCTCCATGTCGAAGCTCGGGGCGGCGTTTTCGGGCGAATAGGATGAAAACAGGTGGCCGCTGAGCACCAGCCCCTTGACCACTTCGACGCCAAGCAGGCTGACCGCCTGTGCGGGCGTATTGATCTTGCGGAAAAAGCCGAAAAAGGACGAGTTTATCATCTTGAGGATCATGGCGGTCATGCCCACGTCTTCGGCGATGATGTCGCCCACGGCCTCAAGGGATGAGCCGGGCGCGTCTATTTCGTTGACTATCCGGTTATAGAGGTCAGGCATGCTTGGGAGCGTCTCGACACTTGATACCGCAGCTTGATGCGCGGGTTGTTGAGCAGCCTGCGCAGCCTGTAGGCCTCCTTGAGGGTCTGGAGAAGCTGCTCCGAGGAACAGGGCTTGCTCAGAAACTGGTGAGCGGGTTTGACCGACTTCATGACCATGTTCTGTTCTGAGTGGCCGGAAAGAACGATGCGCACCGTTTCCGGACTGAGCTCCTGAACCTTGGTCAGAAGTTCCGCGCCGTCCATGCCGGGCATCCGCATGTCGCTGACAACCAGATCGTATTCCTTTTTCCCGACCAGTTCGAGAGCTTCGGCCCCGCCGGGGGCAAAGTCCATCTCCCATTCGTCCCGAATACTCCTGAGCATGCGGCGCAGGCCGTTCAGAACGTTTTTTTCATCGTCGACGAAAAGAACCCGCTTCATGCGCTCACCTCCCCGCCAGCCTGCGATACGGGCAGGGTTATGCGGAAGGTCGTTCCCTTGCCGACTTCGGTCTCGATGTCGATGCTGCCTGAATGGCGGTCCACCACGGCGCTGTGCACGAGGGCCAGTCCCTGACCGGTCCCGCGGCCCACTTCCTTGGTGGTGAAGAACGGGTTGAAGACTTTCTCCAGATTCTCGGCGGCGATGCCGGAACCGTTGTCCGACACGGCCAGTTCGACAAACCCGTTCAGCTTCTTCGTGCTGATGGTGATGGTGCCCTTTTCCGGGTTCTCCGAACCGAAGACGTCCGTGACCGCGTGTGCCGCGTTGATCAGCAGGTTCAGGATTATCAGGTTCATGTCGGATGGGTCACAGACCACCTGCGGAAGGTCCGGGGCGAGGTCCGTGTGGACCTCGGCCGAATACTTCCACTCGTTTCTTGCAACGATGACGGTGTTTTTCACGGCGGAGTTGATGTCGTAGGGGATCATCTCCTCGTTGCCGGGGTGCGAGAACTGTTTCATGCTGCGGACGATCTCCGCCACCCGGTCGACCCCTTCCAGCGACTGCTCGATGGCTTGGGGAATCTCCTGCGTCAGGAAGGGGTAGTCGCGGTCCTCAATGGTCTCCCGGACCTTGTGCAGCGGCTCGGGGAGCTTGTCGAGGCTCTCGGCCACGGCATCGACCATTGCGAAGAGATCGTTGGCCGCCCCCTTGAGAAAGCGGATGTTGTCTCCAACGTACTGGATGGGCGTGTTGATCTCGTGAGCCACGCCCGAGGCAAGCTGCCCGAGGGATTCGAGCCGTTGGGCGATGGAGAGCTGCTGCTCGAGAACCTTGCGCCTTGAGATGTCGTTGAGGACCATGACCATGCACTGGCGGCCGTGCCGCATGGTGATGAAGGCGTTCTTGCGCACCGGGATGACCAGCCCGTCCTTTCGGGTCAGGCGAACTTCGGTCTCATGCCATTCACGGATGGGTTCCTCCCGACAGCGGCGGCACTCCGAGCACGCCATTCTCGGACAGACCATCTCGGTAAGGGTCGCGCCCACCAGCGTGTTCGCGCTCTCTTCCAGAAGAGCTTCCGCCACCGGGTTGAGGTCCACGATGACGTCGTTCTCCATGTCCACCACGACATAGGCCGCCTCAAGACCCACAAGCATTTCGCGCACGAGGTTGAGGTCCTCCTGCAGCGAGCGGCGGCGGGTCTCGGACTCGGTCTGGTCCACGATAATGCCCACGATGCCCTTCGGCATGTCGGACCGGGGGCCGAAGACCGCCTTGTGGAAGGCGAGGTGAACCATTTTGCCGGAACTGGTCGGCATGCCCTTGGCAAAAGACTGGGTCCGTCGCCTCCCGGTAAGAAGGGCCTGATCGCTGGCTTCGAAGGAGTGTGCGGTCTGCTCGGGCATCAGGGCGTGGACGGTCTTGCCGATGATATCCTCTTGCGTGATGCCGAAAAGATCGGTCAGGGCGCTGTTGCAGCCAAGGAAAACGCCGTGGGCGTCCTTGACGTATACCGGACAGGGAAAATCTTCCAGAAGGCTTTCGGTGACAGCCGAGAAGGGCGCCGCCTCAGGGCAGCCGGTGTCTTCCGCAGGTGCAAACGGCTGGTGTCCGCAGAGGGCTTCGCGCAGGTTGTCGAGTCTGCGGCTGTCGTCCGGATCGAGGGTGCCGCGCTGCTCCTCCTCGGCGATGGTGATGTTCCAGTAGGCCGTGACATCGGTGACACACATGAGGACGCAGGGTGCCCCCTGCAGCATGATGGTGGTGCCCCGGACGCCGCCCGGAAGGTGGTGCCATCGCTGCGGTGCCCGATGCTTTGCACGGAGAAGCCCACGCTGCTGTCAAGGTGGCTGGCGATCTCGGCGCTCAGGTCCTCTCCGTCCCTGCCGAGGATCGAGGAAAGCCCTTTGCCGAGCAGGGAGTCGCGGTCCTGCAGGAATTGCACGCAGGCCGAGTCGTTTGCTTCCACCACCCGCCAGTCCATGTCCAGCGTGATGATGCCGGTTGCCACCGCTTCAATGATGTCGCGGTATTCTTCCTTGCGCTGCTCCAGCGCCATGCGCTGGCGGTGCAACTCCGCGAAAACGCCGACCTTGGCCTTGAGGATGGTAGGGGATATGGGCTTGTAGAGAAAGTCCACCGCGCCCATTTCGTAGGCTTGGCGCACTGCTTCCTCGTCCTGCGACGCGGCGGTGATGAAGATCACGGGGACGAGTGTCGGGGCGAGCTCCTCGCGGATGCGGGTAGCCGCCTCGATGCCGTTCATGCCCGGCATCATGAGGTCCATGAGCACGAGGGAGACTTCGCGGCTGCGGACGACCCGCAGCGCCTCGTCGCCGGAAAAGGCGCTGATGAGGTTGAGATCCATTTCGCGCAGGGCCTTTTCAATGACCGCGTGCGTGAGCTTTTGGTCGTCCACAAGCAGGACGTTCGGGCGCTGGTTCATCGCTGCATCTCCCTAGAATGTCATGAGTTCCGACAGCAGCGCCTCGTACACTGCCCGGGCCTTGTCCGGTTCGGAGTCGATGGTTTGCTCGATGCGCAGAGCCTGTCCGGCATGGTCGGGCAGCCCCATGTTCATGAGGTTGCCCTTGAGCGCGTGCGCGGCGTCCTTGATCCGGGCGGGGTCAGCGCCTTCCGTGAATGCGGCTGTCAGGTCGGTCAGGCTGTCGTCGAGCGTCGCCTCGGCCGCGGCCACCAGCTCCTCCACGTCTTCCGGGCCGAGCTGAAATTCCCTTTCGTAGTAATGCTGCGTCTTGTCTCTAAGCATCTTTGCTCCGGGTGGTGCATGGTTTGCGTGAAAGACTACATGCTCAAGCGATGAGCCGATATGATATTCTTTAATTGAATTCGGTGTGATCTTCGTCCAGCAACCGTTTGAGATCGTTCAGACGATAGGGCTTGGCGAGGTAGGCGTTCATCCCTGCGGCAGCGCACTGTTCCTTGTCTTCCTCCATGGCTTGGGCGGTAAGGGCGATGATTGGCGTGGTAACCCCGGCCTCGCGCATCTCGCGCGTTGCGGTCAGGCCGTCCATGACGGGCATTCGTATGTCCATTAATATATAATCGTACTCTTTTTCCGCAACCTTTTCCAGTGCTTCCTTGCCGTTCGCCGCACAGTCCACTGCGGTGATGCCCATGGCCGCAAGGCTTTTCTGCAGCAGCAGACGGTTCATGTGCATGTCTTCTGCAATGAGGATGCGGAGGTCCCTTTTGGGCGGGGTGGTGGCCGTCATGGTCTTCTCTCCGTCGTTTTTCGGTTCGGTGACGTGCAGGTCCAGGGTGAAGTGGAAACGGCTGCCACGGCCCGGAGTGCTTTGCATTTCGATCTTGCTGCCCATGAGCGCGAGCAGGCGGTTGGCGATTGCCAGCCCAAGCCCGGAGCCGGTCGGGGAGTGGGCGTCCGGGCGACCTTGTGTAAAGGGGAAAAAGATGCGCTCCCTGTCCTCTTCCTCAATGCCGGGGCCAGTGTCTTCAACAATGAACTCAACATGTCGCGTACCGATGGACCACCCGTGTCCGCGGTCGGCAACGGTGAGCGTTACGGCCCCCTTTTCCGTGAATTTCACGGCGTTGCCGAGCAGGTTGACCAGCACCTGTCGCAGGCGTACCGGGTCGGCGATTACCCACTGGGGCGCGTCCTCGAGGTTGAGCTTGACGGTTATTCCCTTTTTTTCCGCGCTGACTGCGTGCATGGCGACCAGCTCACGAGCCATGGCCCTGAGGTCCATGGTCGCGGTGTTCATTTCCATGCGCCCGGCCTCAATGCGCGATATGTCGAGAATGTCGTTGATTATTTCCACAAGGTTGTCGGCCGCGGCAAGGATCATGTTCACGTTTTCCCGCTGCTCGTCGGAGAGGTCCGGGGACCGGGCCAGCAGTTGCGCCATGCCGGAAATGCGTTCATGGGCGTGCGGATTTCGTGGCTGACGTTTGCCAGAAAGCTGCTCTTGGCGTCGTTGGCCTCGCGGGCTTCGCGTGCGGCCTGCTCTCGCTGGCTGAGGAGCGCGTGGAAAGTGAAAAGCGATATGACAAGGGCCAGACAGAAGATGATGCCCAGTGCGGTGGCGGCGTCGATGATGTTCCCGTAAAGGGCTCGCTCGCGTGCCGAGTACACCACGCCGAAGTGTTGTCCGGAAAGCGTTACTGGATAGTAGGCGGAAATGACGTCCGGGCGGTGTTTGGTGTCGAGGGTGTGTTCGATGTAGCCCTTGTAACCGTTGCGGATGGCTCTGGCTATGGTGTCCGCCTCTTCGGAGTCCGGGAAGCGCACGTCTTGGGCGCCGATTGCCCCGGTGGAGCCGAAGATGGTCCTGCCCTCGGCGTCCAGCACCCAGACCCAACGGTCGGGGCCGACGTGGACGCGGCGGATCTGTGTTTCGAAGAGGGCTGCGAGGTCCACGGTGACGATGACCCGGTAGTTGATGTAGCCGTAGTCATCGAAGGAGGGGACAAGGAACTGCGCCTCGCCGCCGTCCCGCATGACGTGTGGGGATGCCGCATCCGAGACGAGGGGGCCGGGATTGCTGTCGCGGGAGATGAGGTAGTGGCCTTCGTCGGTTCTCAGAATGCTCGCCCATCGTCCGTTTGACCCCTGAACCATCATCCTGCGGATGGCGTGCTGGTGGCGCAGGTAGAACCGCTTGATCTTGTCGGTGGCCTCGCGTCGGGCGTTTCCCTGTCCAGGAAACCGTCGAACAGGCCAAGCTTGACGAGGCTTTGCATTTCGTCGGCAAACCGGATCTGCTGCTGCTCGAGGCTGAGCCCGGTGCGTCGTGCCTGTTCAAGCAGCCCTTCCCGCTGATTCTCAAGTGTGTCGGAAACAACCGTCGCGGTCACGATTACCGCCGCGCCGAAGAGCAGCGCGAGGACGATCAGAAGGATGGCGAACGGCTTTCGCATGGTGGCGGTTGTTTTTTTCAAATATGTACCCCCGCCGGATAGTAACGGATTTCCCGGCTCGGGGTCCAGTGCTCTTTATATTACGGCGTCGGCAGGAGGGCTCCATCGGGAGGAGTGTGGGAAAAAGTGATGGCGAACGCCTTTAAAGGCGTTCGCCAAGAAAAAAGTCGCTACCAGCCGAATGCTAGTTGGCTTCAGCGCGCTCGTACGTGTCTGCAGGGCGAGCGTATCCTTCTTCATGTTGCGCGACGGTCAGGGAGAAGCCCATTTCGTCGGCCATGAACTGCAGGGGGCGCAGGTCCTTGGTGACGCGCATGATGTCGAGCAGTGTCTCGGCACCCAGCTTCGCACTGGTGTCGAAGGGGTTGATCTCCCGCATCAGGGTCGAATAGGGCTTGCCGATCCTTTCGGCAATATCCTTGGCCTGAATGCCGCTGTCGAGAATGCAGTCCTGAACCACCTTGGTAACGTTCTTGTTGAACATGGCCCCTCCTGAACGGGTTGCGTTTGCACAAATTCCGCGTTGCGGATGCGCAAATATGAGCAACCTGCGTGCCAAAACGACCTGTGTTGACGGAAGAAGACGTTATTATAAGCGATTGTGGCGTATTATAGAAAGTCTAGATATTAGGCAAAACGTAACAGTCAGGTGACACAGTGTTGCATGTGTTGCGCATTGTGTCGCATAGCGTTGCAAAGTGTCGCGCTGTCGCGTCCATGTGCAAAAAAAAAGCGGGACGGCTGGATGGGCCGTCCCGCGTGAACCGGGAGGATACCCGGTAAATGCCAAATCGGACTGTTTTTGGGGGACAGAATAGGGTTGCGGTCCGGTTCTGTTTCCGTTCGGAGGTGTGTCCGATTATGGCTATGTCGCTTGGGTGTTCATGCGATACTGCGGGAATCGCATACTGATCCTCTCGGATCCCCAGGCAATTCGGTTGACGTAGTGTCCGAAATTTTCAAACGCCCTATCCGCAATCGGCGGGCACGGGCCGGAGGCTGCGAAGCGTATGCTTCGTGCTTTCGGCGAAAATGTTGTCGGTGCCGTAAGGGGTGAGGAGCTTGGTCCTTACGGCACCGACAATATTGCCGTAGATGATCAGGGAAGTCTCTTCGACAGGGAGCTCCCTGATGCTACCGTCGCTAATGCCCATCGACACGCATTCCCGTATGGTGTCGATGATGACCTGAAACTTCTCGGCAACCCTGCTCGCATCCACTCCCGGCTCGATGTGGGAGAAGGGGGAGCAGCGCAACAGGACCGGGAACGTGTTCCTGTGTGCGTTGGTGAAGTCGAAATACGCGGTCATGTAGTTGTTGATCGCGTCCAGTCCGTTCTTCGCCTTGCCGGTTGCCTGCCGCAGGTGCTCGATCAAGCTGTCGACCATGGCCGAGCCCGCCGCGAGAAACAGGTCCTGCTTGTTCCCGAAGTAGTGGGAAACCAAACCGAACGACACGTTGGCACGTGTGGAGACGTCCTTCATTGTCGTCGCAGTATACCCCAGTTGGCCGAAGGCCTCTTGGGCCGCTATCAGTATGGCTTCCTTCTTTGTCATCGTACGAGCCTTTGTCTTGAGTCCGGACAACTTGATTGATTCGTCAATCAATCTGTCTTCGTGATATATTGATCGATCAATCAATGTCAATAGCCAAAATGAAAATTTTACAAAAACCTAGTGAGGCCGTGGGTTCCCACTGGTTGTGAAATGTGTATCAAGCTGAAATGTCTGTCAATAGGCACGCTCCCGTCACTGTCTTCCCGGGGCGTTTTTCTTGAAAACGCCCCGGTTTATTCAGGCATCAGGCCTTGGAAGCGGCCGGGGTCGACCCTCTTCCGAGCAGGCCGGTCACGAGGTAGACAACCGGCGTATCCACGGCCGCGATGAGCATCTTGGCCAGCCACTGGCCGATGATGATCTCGCCCACCGGGAGCACGCCCCAGAAGGCGATGGTCACGAATATTGTCGAGTCCGCGAGCTGCGACACCATGGTCGAGAGATTGTTTCGCAGCCAGAGATGGCGCCCGTTCGTCAGCCTGCGGATGAAGTGAAAGAGCCGTACGTCGCTGTGCTGGCTCACGAAGTACGCGCAGAGCGATGCCGCCACGATGCGCGGCGTGCTGCCGATCACCGAGCCGAAGGCTTCCTGATTCTGCCAGAAGACCGCGCCCGGCCAGTGTACGGCCAGCCACGCCAGCCCGGTGGCCGCGATGAGCG
>NZ_BBCB01000023.1 GCF_001311825.1 Salidesulfovibrio brasiliensis JCM 12178
CTCGGCGGCGGTATCGTCGGCACCAACGCAGCCCGCATCGCCATGGGCATGGGCGCACAGGTCCGCGTGCTCGACCTCTCCCACAAGCGCCTGCAGTTCCTCGACGACATCTTCGACGGTCGCCTCATGACCGTCAGCTCCACCGAGCCGAACATCCGCGCCGCCGTGCAGCAGGCCGATCTCGTCATCGGTGCGGTCCTCGTCCCGGGCGCCAAGCTCCGAAGCTCGTCACCCGCGACATGCTCTCCACCATGAAGCCCGGCTCCGTCATCGTCGACGTCGCAGTCGATCAGGGCGGCTGCGTGGAAACCATCAAGGCAACCACCCACGACAACCCGACCTACGTGGTCGACGGCGTGGTTCACTACGGCGTTGCCAACATGCCCGGCGCAGTGCCCCGGACCTCCACCTTCGCCCTCGTGAACCAGACCCTGCCCTACGCCATGCGTCTGGCAAAAGACGGCATCAACGCCCTCAAGGCCGACCCCGCACTCGCACTCGGCCTGAACACCATGGGCGGCACCCTGACCTGCCCGGCAGTCGGTGAAGCCTTCAACCTCGACTCCGTCACCCCCGAAGAAGCTCTGGCAAAAGCCTAAGTCCTCTCAGAGGGTTGATTATATATTAAAGGGCCGGTTCCGTTTGGAACCGGCCCTTTGTCGTGTCTGGGCCTCCGGCGGCCCTCCGGGGGGCAGGGCGCTGCCCTGCACCCGGCAGAGGGGATAATCCCCTCTGCACTCCCTGACTTAAATGCGTCGGCAAGAATCGAATATCTCACGCGGCCGGACAACTCCGCCGAAGGCGCGCTAAA
The DNA here is from genome assembly GCF_001311825.1 of Salidesulfovibrio brasiliensis JCM 12178. GTDB lineage: Bacteria > Desulfobacterota > Desulfovibrionia > Desulfovibrionales > Desulfovibrionaceae > Pseudodesulfovibrio > Pseudodesulfovibrio brasiliensis. Next base: position 812 of record NZ_BBCB01000023.1, read on the forward strand.
AAGCTTTGGAATTCTTAAAACCTTTCCCGAAAGGTTTTAAGCCCCCGGAGGGCCGCCGGAGGCAGGTGTTCTCTATGTCTTCGGCGAGGAGGCGCTGCCCCGCACCCGGCAAAGTGGATAATCCCCTCTGCACCCCCCAGACTTGAAGGCATCGGCAAGAGTCGAATATCTCACGCGACCGGACAACTCCGCCGAAGGCGCGCCAAAAAGCTTTGGAATTCTTAAAACCTTTCCCGAAAGGTTTTAAGCCCCCGGAGGGCCGCCGGAGGCACCATGCCGGTTGCGGCAGTATTGTTGGGGTGTTGCGGACGCCTGATGGCGGTGCAAATGAAAACGCCCCGCAGGAGGACGGGGCGTTTTCGGTGAGGAAGCGGTCGTGGCAGTTGTGTTGTGGTTTACACTTGCCTGCCAAGAGCGTTGAGGAGTTTGTTTGCTATTTCGTCTGGTTGGGTGTGATCGGCGAGGCCGACTACGGCTGGGTCGCTGAGTTGTCTGGCTTTGAGCTCCGGCAGTTCGGGCATGAATAGTGTGCGTTCCGGCAGGCCGTTGATGCGGGGGATGTCTGTCGGTTCCGCGCGGTTCAGGACCAGCGCCTGATTGGCTAGTCCCAGTTCGCGGCCCAGTTTGGCGACGTCTGCGGCGGTATCGAGTCCGCGTCGGCTCGGCTCGGATACCACCACGAGTCCGTCGGCGGAGGCGACAGTGCCTCGTCCGAGGTGTTCCACGCCTGCTTCTAGGTCTACGAGGACCCATTCGTTTCGTTCTATGATCAGGTTGGCAAGCATGGCTTTGAGCAGTGCGTTTGCTTCGCAGGCGCAGCCGCCTCCGGCACCGCTTACCGAGCCCATCACGAGCAGGCGTTTTTTGCCCGGGGTGATGTCTTGGCGGGGCGGGCGGCCGAGGGGCAGGTCCACGGCGATGGATTCCGGGAGGTCGCTGACGTCGGGGTTGAGGTGCAGCATTCCGGAGCCGATGCGCTCGCGGATGAGGTCGTCGCGCCTGATGAGGGGGTCGGGCAGGGCCTCGCGGGAGAGTCCCGAGGCCTGCCCGAGCGAGAGGGCCGTATCCGCGTCCACGAGCCAGACGTCCTCTCCTTGGGCGGCGAGGTAGTCGGCTACCCATGCGGTCAGCGTGGTCTTGCCTACGCCGCCTTTTCCGGCGAATGCGAGTTTCATGGCCCTTCTCCCTTGTTATTCCGACAGGCCGAGCCTGGTTCTTCTGTCCTTGATGCGGGCGTCGAGCAGGTCGGCAGCCTTGATCGGGTCGGGTTCCACATGGAAGGCCGCGCCCACGATGTCCTGCAGGCCGTTGAGGGCCAGATCGGTCACGGTCTCGCTGCCGAGGATGTTCGGCGGCAGGCCGAGATGGGTCTGGATACCCGAGGCAACGGCGTAGAGGCCGATGGCGGCCGCCTTTTCCGAGTACCATTCGGGGGAGGAAGCGCCCACGGGCAGGTCGCTGATGTCCACGCCGAGTTCCTTGGCGATCAGACCGCACAGGTGCAGGATGCGGGAGTTGTCCACGCAGCTTCCCAGATGCAGCACGGGCGGGACGCCGAGGGCTTCGCAGACGCCTTTGAGGCCGTCGCCCGCCATGGATGCGGCTTCGGGCACCAGCAGCCCGGCCTTGCCTGCGGCTGTGGTCACGCAGCCGGTGGCAAGGACCATGATGTCGCGCTTGATGAGTTCCTTGGCCAGCCCCACGTTGGCGCTGTCCTGCTTGATCTTGGGGTTGTTGCAGCCCACGATGCCCACGAAGCCGCGGATCGCGCCGCTTTTGACCGCGTCGAGCAGGGGGGTGAGGGTGCCGCCGAGGGCTTCGAGCACGGCTTCGTTGGAGAAGCCGGTCATGATTTCAACGGGCTCCACGGGGATTTCCACGCGGGCGGGGTCGCGCTCGGCGTAGGCGTCCACGGCCATGGCAACGATTTCGAGCGCCTTTTGCATGGCGTTTTCGGGGTGGATGTCGAAGTGGGTCGCGCCGGTGAACTTGGCCTTGCCTGCGGTGGTGATGAAGCGGGTGTGGTAGCAGCCGGAGATCTGCACGAGGCTGGGCATGATGCACTGGTAGTCGACGACCACGCTTCCACCGCGCCGGTGACGATGGCCAGTTCGGTCATCAGGTGGTTGCCCGCCATGGGGATGCCCTGGCGCATGAGCAGCTCGTTGCCGGTGCAGCACAGGCCGCCTACGTTGATGCCGGTTGCCCGAGCTTTTTGGCGCGCTCGATCATCTCGGGGTTGCGGGCCGCGGCGAGGATCATTTCCGAAACCACGGGGTTGTGGCCGTGGACGAGGATGTTGACCTGATCTTCCTTGAGCACGCCGAGGTTTGCGCTGGAGCGCTTGGGCGTGGGGGTGCCGAAGATGACGTCGGAGAGTTCGGTGCCAATCATGGAGCCGGCCCAGCCGTCGGACAGGGCGGTGCGTGCGGCGTGCAGCATGGTGTTGGGCGCGTCGTTGTCGCAGCCCATGTGCGTGCGGTGCATCATTTCGGCGATTTCGCGGTCCACGCCGCGCGGGGTGATGCCGAGATTTTCCCAGAGTTCGCGGCGCTGTTCCGGGGCGCGGGTCAAAAAGCCCACGGACTTGCGGCGGCTGCCGAAGTCGCTGTAGCAGGCGTCCACCATGTCCGAGGCCACGTCCATGACCGGGCGGCCGTCGGTTTCGATGCCGAGCTCCCCGGCAAGGCGCAGCAGCTTTGCTTCGTCGCGGATTTCATAGTCCTTGGTGTGGCCTTCGACGATGGCCTCGAGCACCTCGATGAGGTCGCGGCCGTGGTCGGAGTGTCCGGCGGAGCCGCCCGCCACAAAGCGGCCGAAGTTGCGGGCCACGATGACGTCGGCATCCGCGCCGCAGACGCCCCGTTGCATTTTGCCGTTCTTTTTCGGGCTGATGCGGCAGGGACCCATGACGCAGTTGCGGCAGGTGGTTCCCAGTTCGCAGAATTTACAGTGCGGGGTCTGTTCCTGCAGGCGGTCGTGCGCGGTCTCCACGCCGTCACGCCGGGCCTTTTCCAGCATCCTTTGGGCATCTTCCCAAATGGACAGTTCTTCAACGGGCCTTGGTTCCTTTCCCATACACGTCTCCCTTGTGTATAATTTCTAGTCCTGACATGCAGGATAGTCCCGAAGGAAGGTTGCGTCTGTCGGATAGCCGACAAATTGGACCGAAAACGTGTGAAATGGCCTTAACGGTTGGCTATTTCGCGCAATCGGTCCATTTGCAGCACCTTGTAGATGCCGCGCCCCTGTTTTTCGAGGATGCCGGTGCGGATCATGTCGTTGAGCAGGGTGGAGACGGTCTGGCGGGTGGCGCCGAGCATTTTGGCGAGTTCTTCCACGGTGAGGTTCAGGCGGGCGACGGCTTCGCCGGTTTTGGCAAGGCTTTCGTCTGCTTCATGCATGAGCAGTGAGGCGAGTCGCTGGCTGCTGTCCTGAAAGACGAGGCCGTCGATGATGGAGAAGGCGTTCTTGAGCAGTACGCCGAGCACGCGGACCATGGTGGAGGAGAAGCCGGGCAGGGCTGCCATGCGTTTGCGAAACTCTCCGGTTCCGGTGACGAGAATCTCCGCGTGGGTCATGGCCTGTGCGTAGGCGCGGGTGTGCGATGCGTAGATGTCGCCGCGTTCAAGGATGGCGACGGTAAATTCCTTGTCTTCGTAGGCGAGGTAAATGCGCACCCTGCCGGACTTGACGACGAACACCAGGTCTTCGTCAGCCCCGGGAGTGAAGATGCTGCTTCCGGCGGCAAAGCTGCGCGAATGGAACGAGCTGCGCAGGGCCTCGTTTTCAGGCCGGGCAAGTTCGTCCACAATATCGAGGTCGGAAAAACGCATGTACTCCGGCAATGGTATGAATCCATCGTATAGCAGGGAGTCTACCATGGAACTGTCGCACAGGCGACATTCACATTCATTTTGTCGATGGAATCAGGCAGGAAAAAGGGCGGGGAACTGATTTGTTCCCCGCCCGAAGTGTTGGCTAGAAGCGTTCGAAGTCGGAGTCGTCCGGTTCGGGGCCCATGTCCAGTTCCACGCTGCCGGTGTTGGTGGCGCTTGTGATGGGCTTGGGACGTCTTGTGGTCTGCGTGGTGGCCACAGGGTTTTTCTTCCTGACATTCCTGACTGTTGGCCGGGGCTGATTGTGGCCGGAATCCAGCTTGAAGAAGCTTACGGTCTGTTGCAGTTGCTGGGCTTCGGCGGACAGGGCTTCCGACGTGGAAGAGACCTGTTCCGAAGCAGAGGCGTTCTGCTGGATGACCGAGTCGAGCTGTTGGATGGCCTTGTTGATCTGGTCCACGGCGTCGTTCTGCTCGTTGCTGGCGGCGGCGATGCCTTCGGTCATCTCGGCGGTCTTCTTGATGTCCGGGACGAGCTGGTCGAGCATGTCTCCGGCCTCTTCGGCCACTTTCATGGTGGAGCCGGAAAGCTCGCTGATTTCGGCTGCCGCGTTGCCGCTTCGCTCCGCCAGCTTGCGGACTTCGGCGGCCACCACCGCGAACCCCTTGCCGTGTTCCCCTGCGCGGGCCGCTTCGATGGCCGCGTTGAGCGCCAGCAGGTTGGTCTGCCGCGCGATTTCTTCAACCACGGAGATTTTTTCCGCGATGTCGGTCATGGCGGTCATGGCCTGACGCACTGACTGGCCGCTCTTTTCGGCGTTTCGGGCCGCGGCGTGGGCGATCTTTTCGGTCTCGGTGGCGCTCTGGGCGTTGGACTGGATGTTCGAGGCCATCTCTTCCATGGAGGAGGCCACCTCTTCGACGTTGGCGGCCTGCTGGGTGGCACCCTGCGAAAGGGCCTGCGACGAGGAGGCCAGCTCCTCGCTGCCCGAGGCCACCTGATCCGTGGCGGACTGCACGTCGCCGAGGACGGTCTGGAGCTGGCGGCTCATGCGCCGGAGCGCGTCGGCCAGCACGCCGACTTCGTCGGCCTGATGCACGTCGATGTCCTGCGTGAGGTCGCCATCCGCAAGGCTCTGGGCCAGCCCGATGCCCTTGGTCACGGGTGCTGTAATAACGTTGGCGATGATGTAGAGGACGATGAAAAGGATAATGATCGCGCCGATTGCGATGATGCTGCCGACCACTGCGAAGGAGTTGGCCTGCTCAAGGACCTTGTCCATGGGGATGACCACGGCGAGGCCCCACGGCACGCCGGTCTTGCCCACGGTGATGGGTTCGATGGTGACGTACTCTTCCTGCCCGCTCTCCGGAGAGATCATGGTGAAACTGTAGTCCCGGCCGTTTTCCACCGCCTGCATGGCCTGCCTGCGATGCTCGGGGTCTATGTATTCGCCGAAGGGCTTGTTCAGCTTGTCGTCATTCGGGTGGGCCACGGTGACGCCGTCGTTGGTGACGAGGAAGGCGTACCCTGTTTCAAAGGGCTTGATTTCGAGAACCTTTTCCTGAAGATCGTCCAGATAGAAGTCCACGCCGATGACACCGACGTTGCGACCATTCTTTTCAATGGAGAGGCCCGTGGACGACAGCAGGAATTTCGTGCCTTCGATTTCCCATTCGTAAGGATTGCTGAGGCTTTCACGGTCTGATGCAAGGGGGTTGTCGAACCACTCGTGCCCGACCATGTTCTCAGTCCCTTCGTAGACGACCACGATTTCGGCCCCTTCCCTGTAATGCCAGCTGCGGTAGGTGCCCTTGTATTTGTCCCTGTATTCGTCTTCCCGGTCGTCATACGTGTCGGGCAAGAACGCGATCCATGCTCCTGCAAGTCCGGGGTGGCGGTTGAGCGTGTCCTTCATGACCGAGTCAAGCATTTCCCTGTCCGGGACGTTTGTGTGCTGGGTCGCTTTTTCAAAGGTTGCCGCGAGGGTTCTGGTGACGGTCATGGCGAGGTTCAATGTCTTGGCCATGTCGTTGCCGTAGCCCTTGGCCTTGTCCTGCGCCTGCTCCTTGGCCATGGTGATGGCCATGGTCTGGGCTTTTGATGTCATTATGTAGGTGCTGACCGCCATGATCGCCAGCACGATGGAAAAAGTAGGAACAAGTATTTTGAGCCGTAGGCTCCAGTCCTTGAATCGTTTCATGAGTTCTCCCCCTTAGAATGCACGTTTCACGCTGTCCCGGTATTTCGGGGTACAGTAGTCGCGAGGTGTGACGTCTGTAAATACGAATAACAACGTCTTGTGAATGATAATTTCGTAATATGGTTTGCGTTTTGGTGACGATTACGCGGTTTTGTTTCCATACAGAGCAAAATAGCCGGTGGGGATGACCACCAGCGTGAAGAGCGTGGAGGCAAACAGTCCGAAGATCAGAGCCCAGGCAAGACCGGAAAAGATCGGGTCCAGCGTGATGGGCCATGCGCCGAGCGCCGTGGTCAGCGCCGTGAGCACGATGGGCCGTAGCCTGACAGCGCCGGACATGATGATGCTGTCGCGCAGGTCGCGGCCCTGCGCCTTGGCCTTGTGGATGAAGTCGATGAGCACCACCGAGTTCCGGATGACGATGCCGCCGAGGGCGATCATGCCGATCATGCTGGTGGCGGTGAAGAACACCGGATCGCCGTAGCCGCCGACCACGTCACCGGCCACGATGTTGAGCAGCCAGAAGCCCGGCAGGATGCCGAGCATGGTCAGGGGGATGGCCGACATTATCAGCAGGGGCATGACAAAGGAGCCGGTCTCGGCGATGAGCAGCACGTAGATGCCCAGCAGGGCGGCGGCAAAGGCGATGCCGAGGTCACGGAACACGTCGATGGTGATCTTCCATTCCCCTTCGCCGGTCCAGTCCACGCTCAGGCCGGGGCCGAGCGGGTTCTTTTCAAGCGAGCCGCCCATGTCGATGACCGCCTCTCCGGGCGGGGTGCCAGCGGTCTCGGCAAAGACGTACGCCACGCGGCGCAGGTTCTTGTGCCAGATGGGCTGTTCCGCCGGGACGGTTCGGAACGTGCCCAGCTCGGCCAGCGGGACCATCTTGCCGGAGGCGGTCTTCATGCGAACCTCGCCGAGCTTCTGTGGTCCGGTTCGCAGAAACGGCGGCAGCACCATCCGTACCGGGAGCGGCTGGCGCTCACCCGGAACGTGCACCGAGGAGACGTTCTCACCGCCAAGGGCCATGCCCATGGTATGGACGATGTCCTGTGTGCTCACGCCATGCAATGCCGCTTTTTCCTTGTCGATAATAAAGTCGATAATTTGCCGGTCGGTTTCCGAAGACGTGTCCGTGTCCACTGCGCCGGGGGCCTGTTTCAGCAAACCCTCTACATGCCGGGCTCCGGCCACAAGGTCTTCGTAGGGCTGGCCGGGGCGTCCGTATATCTCGCCGGTGAGCGTGGCGATGACCGGCGGGCCGGGCGGGGATTCCACGATCTTGAGCGTTGCGCCGTGGCTGTCGGCTATGTCGGTCAGGTCGTCGCGCAGGCGCAGGCCGATGGCGTGGGACTGGGCCTGCCGCCGGGACTTGTCCGCGAAGTTGATGCGGATGTCGCCCAGCTCGGGCTTTTCCCGCCAGTAGTAGTGGCGGACCATGCCGTTGAAGTCCATGGGCGAGGGCGAGCCTGCGAACGTGACCCAGTTGTCCACCTCGGGCACTCCCGCGAGGTACTGCTCGAAGTCGGCCAGTACGCGGTCGGTGCGTTCCAGCGTGGTGCCCTCGGGCATGTCCACCACCAGTTGCAGCTCGTTTTTGTTGTCATAGGGCAGCATCTTGAGGGGGACCATGCGGAAAAGCACAAGCGCCCCGCACAGGCCGAGGCCCGCGATGATGGCGACAAGGAGCACGCGGCGTTTGCGGGAGCTGTCCAGCAGCGGGGAGAGGACGCGAGTGTAGAAGGCCAGCAGCTTCGGGTTCACCGAGTCGCTGTCGTCGGTCTTGGGTGCTTCACCTTTGGCCGGGCCGTGGTTGCGAAGCAGCATGTAGGCCATCCACGGCACCACGGTCAGGGCGGCCAGTGTGGAGAAGGTGACGGTCAGGGGCACGTTGGCGGCCATGGGCGCCATGTACGGGCCCATCATGCCGGTGATGAAAAAGAGCGGCAGGAAGCAGACGATGATGGCCAGCGTGGACATGATGACCGGGGGCAGCACCTCCTGCACCGCGTCCAGCGTTGCCCCGAGCGGCTTTTTGCGGCCCATCAGGATGTGGCGCTGAATGTTATCCACGTTGGTGATGGGGTCGTCCACCACCAGCCCGAGGGACAGGATCAGCGCAAAGAGGGTGACGCGGTTGATGGTGTAGCCGATGAGCCAGTTGCAGAAAAGCGCCAGCGAAAAGCTCACGGGAACGGCCACGGCCACCACGAGGGCCTCCCGGCGGCCAAGGGCCACGGCCAGCAGGGCCACCACGGTGACGATGGCGAACAGGAGCGATTCCAGCAGGTCGTTGACCTTGGATTGCGCGGTCTTGCCGTAGTCGCGCGTGACCTCCACGGCCACGCCGTCCGGCAGCACGTTCTGCCGAAGCTCCTCGGCCCGGCGCACGATGTCCTCGGCAACGTCCACGGCGTTGGTGCCCTGTTTCTTGGCCAGCGCCAGCGTCACTGCGGGCCGGGAGCGATCCCCGTCGCGTCCGTTTTCCTTGAGAAAGCGGTCCGAGAACCCGATGCGGGAGTATGCTTGCGGCTCGGCAGGTCCGTCCACCACGGTGGCGATGTCGCGCAGGTAGACCGGGCGACCCTCGGACACGCCAACCACCAGCGAGGCCACTTCGCCCGGGGTCATCAGGAACGAGCGGCTGACAAGCTCGGTGCGTTCGTCGGCATGCACGAAGGCCCCGGCGGGCAGGGAGCGGTTGGCCCCCCGCAAGGCTTCGGCAGCCTGCAGTGGAGAAATGCCGTACCCGGCCATGCGTTCCGGGGAGAGCTCAACGCGGACCTCGGAAGGCTGGCCGCCGTGCAGGCTCAGGCGGGAGACGTCTTCGGTCTCGGCCAGCCTGTGAAAGAGCTCCTCGGCCATGCGCCGCAGGTCGTGGCCGGAGTATCGGTCCTCGAAGCCGTCCTCGGCGTGCAGGGTCAGGTTCACGATGGGCACGTCGTCGATCTCGATGGGCTTGATGGCCCAGCCCGAGACCACTCCGGGCACCATGTCGAGGTTCTTGGTGATGGCGTTGTGCAGCTTGATGAGCGAGTCCTCGCGGTTCTCGCCCACGAAATAGCGGACCGTTACGGCGGCGGAGTCGCGTCGCGAGGTGGAGTAGACGTACTCCACGCCGTCGATCTGCCAGAGCAGCCGTTCCAGCGGGGCGGTCACGAGGCGTTCCACTTCCTCTGCGGATGCGCCGGGCACCTGTACAACCACGTCGGCCATGGGAACCACGATCTGCGGCTCCTCCTCGCGAGGAGTCACCATGATGGCTGCCGCGCCCATGGCAAGGGCGGCGACGATGAGGACCACCGACATCTGCGAGGTCAGGAAATACTGGACTATGGACGCGATGATGCCGCGCTGTTCACTCATCGGACTGCGCCTCCCACGGCCACGGTCTCGCCTCCGGTCAGGCCGGAGAGGATTTCCACCTTGCCGTCTATGGTGCGTCCGGTGCGAACGTGGATGCGCTGCCAGTCGTCGCCGGTCTTGACCAGCACGGTTTCAAGCTGCCCCACGCGGCGCACGGCGTTTTTAGGCACAAGCACGGCTTCTCCTGAATCCAGCGGGACGAGGAGGCGTCCGAACATGCCGGGAAAGAGGCCGGGCAGGTCAGGGAGCTCGGCCTTGACCACGAAGGAACGGGTGGCCGGGTCGGCCAGCGGTTCGATTTCGCGGATGACGCCGGTCTGTTCGGCGTTGGGGCCGAGGGCCGCGATAACCACGGGCACGCTCTGGCCGATGCGCAGCCTGCTGATAAGCCCTTCTCGGACCTGTGCTTCAAGGCGCAGGCTGCCGCCGGTCTGCAGGGTCAGCAACTCCTTGCCGGGAAAGGCGAGGTCGCCGGGATCGGCGAATCGCTTGGCCACTTCACCGTCTTCCTGCGCGGTGATGGTGGTGTAGTCGAGGCTGATTTCTGATTCCTGTACGGCCTTTCTGGCCTGTTCCACGTTGGATTCGGTTCCGCGCAGTCCGGCGCGGGCGCGGCTGAGTTCGGCCTGTGCCTGAAGGTAGGCGGTTTCGGCCTTTTCGGTTTCCTCTTCGGTAATCACCTGCTGGGCGCGCAACTGCTTCATTCTTTCATAGGTGGATTTAGCCTTGTCGTAGGCCGCCTTGGCTGCGGCCACGCTCTTTCTTGCCTGCTCCATGCCGCTGCGGGCGGACTCAAGGCCCTGTCTGGCCTGCTCCAGCCGGGATTCGGACTGGCGGCTGTCGAGCACTACAAGCGCATCGCCCTTTTTGACGCTGTCGCCGGGGTTTACGCGGACTTCAAGCACGCGGCCCGTGACCTGCGCCTCCACGCGGATATCGGTGCGGGCCTGCACGGTTCCGACGGCCTCGCTGGTGCGGGGGACGCTCTCAAGCGTAGACAGGGCAGTGGCTTCCGGAGTGAAGTCGCTGCGTTCGGCCTTGCCGTTTTCCGGGGCAATGTCACCGCATGCGGCAAGCGCGAGGCAACATATGAGAAGAAGTATTTTCATGAGGAAATCCTGTTTTTGTCCGTGACTGTAGCGCATAATTCTCCACGATGGGAAGGGGAAAGAGGTTCAGGCGTGTCCCGTTGCCATGATGAATGAAAAGGAAGAGCGGGTGACGAAAAGTCCGAATTACACTGAATTGCATGACGCAGGTGAGCTTGGGCGGCGCGTAGACAGGGCTCTGGCCATGTTGGAGGAGTGCGAACTGTGTCCGCGCCGTTGCGGGGTGAATCGCCTTGAGGGCGAAACAGGCTGGTGTGGCGCGGGGCGGCACGCGCATGTCGCAAGCTTTGGACCGCATTACGGCGAGGAGTCCGTGCTCGTGGGGCGCGGCGGCTCCGGGGCGATCTTTTTCTCTGGCTGCAACCTCGGGTGCATCTTCTGTCAGAACGCGGGCATCAGCCGGGACCCGGAGGCGGGCCCGGAGGCGTCATCCGAGGATTTGGCGGGCGTGATGCTCGATTTGCAGCGGCAGGGGTGCGGAAATATCAATTTCGTCACTCCTTCGCACGTTGTCCCGCAGATTCTTGAAGCGTTGCCCGTGGCCGTGGACCATGGCCTCTCGTTGCCGTTGGTGTTCAATTCGAGCGCGTACGATGCAGTGGAGACGCTCAAGCTGCTGGATGGCGTGGTGGATATCTACATGCCGGACGTGAAGATGTGGGACGAGGCGTTGTCGAAACGGTTGCTGCAGGCGGCGGACTACCCGGAGTGCGCCCGGAATGCGGTTGCGGAAATGCACCGGCAGACGGGTGACCTTGTTGTCGAGAACGGCAGGGCCCGGCGGGGACTTTTGGTGCGCCATCTGGTCATGCCGCTGGGGGCCGCGGGCAGCGCGCAGTGGGCGCAGTGGCTGGCAAGACTCTCGATGCGGACATGGGTGAACGTCATGGGGCAGTATCATCCATGTCTTGACGCGCACGGGCATCCGGAGACTTCGCGGATGGTCTCGGAGAGTGAGTTGTGTGCCGCCTTTGAGGCCATGCGGGAGGCAGGGCTCCACAGGTTTGAGGGCAGAGAAGCTTTTGAACGACGATGCACATAGTGGTATTGACACTTTTGTCCAGAATGAAATATAGGGGGTGTGCGGGCTCGAATTGCTCTTTACAATTTTGAACAATCGGCGCGGCAAAACAGAGGCTAGTTTTAACAAAAAACGTAATTTTACGGTCTGTCCGGGAGGTGGTTATAGAGGGTCAAGTTCATAAGGGTCCGAAAAGAATGTTTTTTTGGCACTTGGTACGCGACTTGATATAAAGCACCCCGTTCGACATGGAACGTTTGCCTGAAACCAACCAGCAAAACTCTGGAGGAAAATATGGAAATTCCCGTTTTCAATTGTAAGAACGCCGACGATGTAATGAAGGCTGTCAAAGACTACGACGTCAGCTTCATTCAGTACTGGTTCGTCGACATCCTCGGCACCCTGAAGTCGTTCCAGATCACCCCGAAGGAGCTGGAAGCTTCCTTTGAGGAAGGTATGGGCTTTGACGGCTCCTCGATCCTCGGCTTCTGCCGCATCGACGAGTCCGACATGGTCGCCATGCCCGATCCGACCACGTTCCAGATCTGCTCCTGGCGTCCTTCCGAGCGCCCGGTCGCACGCATGTTCTGCGACGTGGTCAACCCGGACGGCTCCCCGTTCGCCGCAGACTCCCGCGGCGTGCTGAAGCGCGTTCTTGCACAGGCCGCCGAAAAGGGCTTCACCTCCTACGTCGGCCCGGAACTCGAATTCTTCCTTTTCTCCGATGACCAGAGCACCGAGATTCTGGATCACGGCGGATACTTCGACGCTCCGCCGCTCGACCTCGGCAACAACATCCGCCGCGACATCATTTTCGCGCTGGAAGCCATGGGCATCAACGTCGAATACTCCCACCACGAAGTCGCTCCGTCCCAGCACGAGATCGACCTTCGCTACGACGAAGCCCTGAAAATGGCCGACATCGCCATGACCTACCGCGTGGTGGTCAAGGAAACCGCCCGCAAGCACGGCTGCTACGCAACCTTCATGCCCAAGCCGATCTTCGGTGAAAACGGCTCCGGCATGCACGTTCACCAGTCCCTGTTCAAGAACGGCAAGAACGTCTTCTACGATGGAGCCGACGAGTACAACCTGTCCGCTGAAGGGAAATCCTACATCGCAGGTATCCTCAAGCATGCTCCTGAATTCGTCTGCGTGACCAACCAGTGGGTGAACTCCTACAAGCGTCTGGTCCCGGGCTACGAAGCGCCGGTCTACATCGCCTGGGCGCGCCGCAACCGCTCCGCCCTTGTCCGCGTGCCCATGTACAAGCCGGGCAAGGAAATGGCCACCCGTATGGAACTGCGTTGTCCGGACCCGGCAGCCAACCCGTACCTGGCATGGGCCGTTCAGCTCGCCGCCGGCCTGAAGGGCATCGAAGAGAGCTACAACCTCGCCGCTCCGGTGGAAGAGGACATCTTCGAAATGAATGAGCGTCAGCTCAAGCGCAACAAGATCAAGGCGCTCCCCGGCTCCCTGTACGAAGCCGCCATGGCTCTCAAGAAGTCCAAGTTCATGAAGGAAGTGCTGGGCGACCACCTGCACAACGCCCTCGTGGAAAACAAGATGGCCGAATGGGACGCCTACCGCACCCAGGTCACCGAGTTCGAAATCGAGCGCTACCTCCCGGTCCTGTAGTATCGGGAACCGACCTTGCTCCTCATCAGAAGGCCCCGCTTTGCGGGGCCTTTTTTTTCGATTATTCCGACGGTGGGGCGAGGCTGAAGGAGAGGGTGGTCCCGTGCTCCTCACTCGTCTGCATTGAGAGCGAGCCGCCGAGCGTGGTGGCGATGAGCCGGGCAGAGTAGGTGCCGAGGCCGTTGCCGTGGCGTTTGCCGTGCGTTGCGTACTTCTCGAAGAACGTCTGCCGGATCGGCTCGGGAACGGCCCCGTAGTTGTGCACCGTCAGCACCATGTCTTGGTCGCTGGCCTGTGCGCGGATGGTTACCGTGCTCTGTTCGGGAGCCGCCTCCACAGCGTTTTTGACGATGTTGGAGAGCATGCTCCGATACAGGGTCGATTCCCCGGGGAAGGTCAGGTCTTCCCCGTCAAGGTGCACCGCCATGTCGAGGTTCTTGGCTGAAGAAACCACCTGATTGTCAACGAGGATCTGGTCCACGACCTTCTTCATTGCAACAGGCTCCGGCTTCAGCTCGTATGTGCCGCATTCCATGCTGTAAAGGGAGAGCGAGTCATCGATCATGTCCATGATCGTGCCCGAGGTCTGGGCGATCAGGCTCGCGCACTCCGAAACATCCCCTTCGGTCTGGTCTGCGAGGTAGCGCGAGAGGCTGAGTATCCCGCCAACAGGGCTCTTGAGGTCGTGCCGTGCAATGCGGTCAACATCCTCCTTGAGCTGGTCGAGCTCCTTGCGCTCGGTGATGTCGCGCAGGGAGACGAGCAGGGCCTTTTTGCGCTCCCACTCCATTTCCATGGAGCGACACTCCACCACGCGCTTGCCGGACTCGCAGGGGATGCAGAGCTCTATGCTCGATTCTCCGGCCTCCGGAACCTTGAAACGCATGCTCTCTGGGGTCTGGGTGATTTCGTTTCCGAAAAGCTTGCGAGCGGCCGTGTTGAAGGTGATAACCTCGCCGCCCTCCGAGAGGACAAGCAGCGCATCCGGGTTGAGCTCGAAGAGTTGACGGGTCCGCTCCTGCTCTTCGGTGAGCATGCGGTTTCGCAGTGTCAGTTCACGCTGGGCGTTGATGAGCTCGTTGTTGAGCCGCATGAAGCTGTCGAGGTCTTCCTCGTCGGCGCAGGATTTGTGCGGTGCGTTGAGTGCCTGTTGGCATTGCCTGAGCATCACGCCCTGTTCGTTGACGATGGAGAGCATCTGTTCGTAGAGGCTGATGATGGTCTCGGGCGGTTGGGAGATGACGATGAAAACATGGTCGCTTTGCATCACGCCGAAAAAAAAGAGCGTGCTGATGGTGCTCCGGGTCCGGACCGCAATCTCCCAGCCCATGGCCATGCTTTCTTCGTGCACATGGCGGAGGAAGAGCGATAGCTTTTCATGCGAGCCTTCGTCCACAAGCTCGTTAAGGTCGCGGACAGGGGAGGAATGAGAGAAAACACCCAGCCCGTCCGAGACGACGTTCAGGATGCTCCCGTCCGGGGAGCACGACAGGGCGGTGCCTTGTGTGGGGGAAGTAAACTGTTTCATTATCCTATTGGGTGAGGTCTTTGCCGACCTTGACGGCCTGAAGCGCATCGGGGGCCCATGCGTCTGCACCGACCGCACTCACAAGGTCCGGCGCCATGGTGAACGGCCTGCCGCCGACCATGACAGGCGGGGCCTTGTGCCCGAAGGTGCTTCTGACCGCGTCGATCAGCTCCTTGACCCGGCGGGTGTTGTACGTTGTGGTGCATGAGATGCAAAGAACGTCTGCATTGTGTCTGTCCAGAAAAGAGACCACGTCGTCGTTCGGCATCCCGGAGCCAAGAAACTGTGTGGTCCAGTTCTCCATTTCGAAGAAGTCGCAGACCATGCGGATGCCGAGTTCGTGGATTTCTGTGTTGGCGCAGCAGCCGACCACGGTGCGGTTTGCAGAGCCGTCGCCCATGATGCGAGGAAATATGCTGGCCATGATGAGTTGCGTGGCAGCGGTGCAGTAGTGCTCCATGGCCACGCTGATGCGGTTGGCCTGCCAGAGGTCGCCGATGCGGTGCTGGGTGTGCTGGAAGACTTCCAGGTACAGCCGGGAGATGGAGAGGCCGCCGTCAAGGGCCTCCATGACCAGACGGGTCGCGGCGTCGCGATTGCCCTCCAGCAGAAGGTGCTGATACTGCTCGGCCATCTGGGCGGTGTCTGCGTGTCTGTCTTCTGTCAAACCGCGTTCTCCTTTTCGGATTCCGGAGCGGTGAGCGGCTCCAGATCGCCAAGGTGCTCAAGAATCCACCGGTACTGGGCGGCAATGCCGTCATGCGCTGCGGGCGAGTTCTCCTTGAGGACGTCAAGGCAATGCCGCAGCATCCTGTCCCAGTATCCTATGGCAAAGCCGTGCGCGCGGTAGGCGCTCATGGCCCAGACCACGGTCTGGACAAAGGAATCGGGCGAATAGATTCCTGCCAGCGAGTCCATGTAGCGGAAGTGATTGACATGATTGGTCTGCATCATCTCGCGCTTGTCCTTTGGGACAAGGCGGTCAATGGCTGGCTCCGCAAGCATTCTGGCAGTTAGCGCATCTGCCAGTGATTCCGGGCTTCCAGCAGGAGCGGCGGCAGGACGGGGAAGGGCAGCGGCTGATTCGACGAGTTCCGTAATGCGTTTCATAGGCGTTTCTCGCTGTTGAGCATGAAGCGTGTCTCAATGTGTGAGGAAGAGCAATTATTTTCACGTATCCAGCAGAGGATATCTGGATGGCGGCATTGCTGCGGCAAAAAAGGTTCATCCGGGTATAAGCGTTTTAAAGAAAAAGAGGCGAGAAACACCTGCTCAAGAGCCTAGTTGTTAAGCGCCACTCTGGATGAGTGCGGTGTATGCCCACTATTGTGTAGGAGTGGACGAGAGTTCGCTCCTCTTCTTTTTCGCTTTGCGTTGACAGGGAATCTTCCTCCGGGGCATGGTTGCCGACAATGGAAGCCCCCAGCCTAACTCGCAAGAAACGCTACGCCAAGATACTGTTGTTGGCATTAGTGCTGCTCTTCCTTGTCGGCATCATCGGTTTCACGATTCTGGAAGAGGTCTCGGTCATTGAAGCGATGTATCTGACGATAGGAACACTGACTACAGTGGCTCCTTTCGATCTGCACGACGAGGGGCGGCTGTTTGCCATGATCCTCATTATGGTCGGGTTTGGCCTCATTGCCGCCACGGCGGCATTCATTGGAAACATTTTCATGGATGTGAACGGACTGGCCTTATACCGGAGGCGTAAAGTGCAAAAGAAGATCGACAAGATGTCCGGTCATTACATCATATGCGGACATGGCCAGATTGGGCAGATCGTTGCCGCGAAATTACATTCCCATGGAAAGGATATCGTGGTTCTGGAGCGCGACGAACACTCTGCTTCGCGTTGCCGGGAGGAGGGGATTACCTACCTGACGGAAGACGCCACAGAAGAATCAACACTGATGAGTGCCGGAATCGAACGCGCGCACAGTTTGATTTCCTTGGTGAACCGCGACGCAGACAACGTATTTATCGTGGTGACGGCACGGGCTCTCAATCAGGACATATTCATCAGCGCTCGCGCCAACTCACAAGGTGTTGAGAAGAAGCTTTACCACGCGGGCGCGAACCACGTGGTGTCTCCCTACGCAAGTGCTGCGGTCCGGATCATACAGAACATGCTGCGACCGACCGTATCGGACTTTCTGGGTTCCGCAATCGACGACAAGAAAGAACTCAGCCTGGAAATGGAAGAAATCCTCGTGCCGGAGAGCGCCCCGTTTGCGGGCAAGGCGCTCATGGATTCAAGCATTCGCAATGAGTTCGATTTGATCGTCGTGGCCATCAAGCGCAAGGACGGCACCCCGGTGTTCAACCCCTCCTCGCTGGAACCGATCAACGTCGGGGACACGTTGATCACCATTGGCCCGCAAGCCAACATTGATCTCTTGTTGAGCAAGCTCAATATCAAGAAAACTGAACACGCCTAAATCTTCTGCCTCGCCTGCTTCGTTGAGCTTGCGAGCGTTTATGACAGAGGGTGGGGCTTTTCCCGAAAGTGCGCTTTAGCCGGATGATCCAAAAAAACGGACCGTCCTGAGACGGCCCGCTTGATTCCTTTTCGGCTAGACGACCGGATGTACCGAGTCGGTGACCCAGTACTGGACGTTGAAGTCTTTTTCCAGCGCGGCTTTGACGCGCTTGTAGTGGGGCTTTTCCATGTCGCGCAGGCGGATGAAGATGGCCTTCTCCGGCGTGTTTTCGTCCACGTTCTGCGTCAGAATGCTCATGACGCGGGCATCGTTGTCGCGAAGCGCCTCCAGTACGGGGAGCAGGCTGCCCGAGGCGGTGGGAATACGCAGGCAGACTTGGATGCCGCCGTGATAGACGCCGGTTATCTCGGTCATGACCCGGAACACGTCGGTGTCGGTGATGATGCCGACGAGCTTTTTGTTCTCGTCCACCACCGGCAGGCCGCCGAAATCGTTCTCCAGCATGATGACCGCAGCCTTCTCCACGGTGTCTTCCGCAGAGATGGTCATGGGGTTTTTGGTCATGATGTCCTTGAGCTTGATGTCGGACAGCAGGTAGTAGAGCTCATGCATGTCGAGCGTGGTGGCCTTGGAGGGCGACGCGTCCTTGATGTCCCGGTCCGAGACGATCCCCACGAGGTTCCGCTTTCGTCCACGATGGGCAGACGGCTAATGTTCTTGTCCTTCATCAGCTTGGACGCTTTCATCATGGAGCGGTCCGGCGTAAGGGTGACGACGTCCGTGGACATCCAGTACTTGACGAGCATTCTGTAACCTCCTGGGTTCCGGGGGGTGGATCGGTCTATGGTCTACCGTGCGTCTTTTCTCCTTTCCTTATAGGAATTATCGGCGTTGTTGGCTAGTGTTGACGAAAGGCTTTTCTTGATAATAATGAGGAAATCCGTGGAGAGAGGGATGATTGCCGTACTGAAAATGTTGCTTCTGGTCGCGGGCGGGACGTATCTGGCGATGGTGCTGTTTGTTTTTTTCTCGCAGCGCGGCATGGTCTACATGCCCTCGCGCGAGCTCGGTGCCACGCCTTCGGACGCGGACCTTCCCTATGAAGAGGTCTATCTTGAGACGAGGCAGGGAACGCGCATTCACGGCTGGTTCATTCCGCATCCGCAGGCTGAACTGAGCGTGCTGTTCTGCCACGGCAACGCAGGCAATATTTCGCATAGGCTGGAGACGGC
Organism: Salidesulfovibrio brasiliensis JCM 12178; assembly: GCF_001311825.1. Taxonomy (GTDB): domain Bacteria; phylum Desulfobacterota; class Desulfovibrionia; order Desulfovibrionales; family Desulfovibrionaceae; genus Pseudodesulfovibrio; species Pseudodesulfovibrio brasiliensis. The sequence goes on from NZ_BBCB01000023.1 coordinate 19,195, forward strand.
CCGGATTCTGAACGAGCTCGGCGTCTCCGCGTTCTTTTTCGACTACTCTGGATATGGCAACAGCGCGGGAAAGCCTCGGAACCCGCAACCGAAGCGGACGCCCGCGCCGCATGGGACTGGCTGGCGCAGAGGGTTGAGCCTGAGCGAATCGTGCTGCACGGGCGGTCCATCGGCGGCGGTGTGGCCGTGTCGCTGGCGCATGAGCTGGCTGCCGAAGGGGTGCATCCGGCCGGGCTGATCCTAGAGTCGACGTTTTCATCCATGGTCGATGCCGGAGCGCATCATTACCCATGGTTGCCGGTCCGGCTGCTCTCCCGCTACCGCTACGAATCGGCACGAAAGGCCGCAACGCTCGACGCGCCTGCGCTGATGATCCACAGCCGCACGGACGAGATCGTGCCGTTCGACCTTGGCCGAAAGCTCTTTGCCGCCTATGCGGGGCACAAGGAGTTCCTTGAGATAAAAGGGTCGCACAATTCGGGCTACCTTGATTCCGGTGCGGTCTACACCGACGGTCTTCGCGGCTTTTTCGAGTCGGTTCTGCCCGGAAAAAAATGATCGATACCTGGGGGCAAAGGGTATGGATCGGGCCGGTATCATTTGCCGGGTGCTCTAAAATACATCTGGAATTGTTGAAGTTCCTTGCTGCGGCATGGAGATTGAAAAGAACCCCGCGCAATCTCAAGGAGGTTTTGACATGAACGGTATAGAACGTAGCGTCAGCATCCCGACCCCTGTCCGGCGGCCCGAAGCCCGCCAGACCGAAGGCGACTCCATAGAGGCCAAGCTGGACCGCGCATCCCGCATCGTGGAGGCCAAGATCGAGGCCCGCCGCAAGGCAGCCGAGGCCGAGTCCATGGAGCTGGGCATGGCCATCGGGTCCGCCCACGCGCTGGACGCGGACCGAGTTGCCGCACTCATCGAGGATCCCTTCCCGATGGAGTAGTTCCCTCAGGGGAACGTATTCATTTTCCGCCCGCGTAATACGGGGCGTGTCTGTTTGATCGCGCGGAGGTCTCCGCTTGATGGCAGATGAACGCCCTCGTTTGCACGGCGCAAGAAGACCGACCGCAGTTTCCTGTGGCCGGTCTTTTGCTGTTTGGCTTCTATGGTGCTCACTTACGAGCGGACCGCTTTCGCAATGGCAGCCCTGAGCGCAGGCCGAGTTGCAAAGCGCTATTTGTGTCTCCAGATTCGTAAGGGGCTGGTCCATCCCATTACCACTCTCAGGCAAACGGTTTTAGCTGGACGCAGTGAATTGTCTGTGCCCCTAACGCATACATCTTAAACAAAAGCCCCGGCCAAATGACCGGGGCATTTTGTGAGCCATCAAAGACAGTGTTTGAGCGCCCCTAGTTGGCGCTGAAGCCATGCTTTTTCATAATGGCGTCATAGGTGCCGTCCGCCTTTATCTCCGCCAGTTTGGCATTGAATTGGTCGACAACCGTTTGGTAATTCGGGTGCTTTTTGGATACACAAATATAGACCTTGTTTTCACTCAGGGGCGGACTCAATGCCTCGACTTGGTCGGCCTTTCCAGGAAACTGCTTCTTCATTTCATATAGTACCACATCCTTGGGACCGGCCATGAGGTCAACGCGATCTGCCATGAGCTTTTTGATGCCGGCGAGCCTGTCCGTAGCTGCATCCTTTTTCAGGAATGTGGCTTTGTCGAATTCATCGCCATAGGCAGCACCCTTCTGCACCCCTATGGTGTAGTTCTTCAAATCTTCCATTGTGCTGAAGGAGATGCCTTTGTCTTTTTTAGCGAAAAGCACATTGGATGTAACAAGCACGTTTTCGGGGTATGCCATGGCCTTGGCTCGCTTGTCCGTATAGTATGCTCCCACAAGCAGGTCGGCATCTCCGCGCTTCACCAGCTCCACAGCACGGGTCCAAGGAATGAATTCGACATTTATTTCATATCCGGCCCGTTTGAATATTTCGTTTGCCAGTTCGACGACAACACCTTTATTCTCTAATTCAGGCCCAAAATAGGGAGCCCAGCTTTCCGTGACAGCCTTCAAGGGCGTTGCACTGGCCGCACCTAAGCCCGAGCACAATAAACAGGCGCAAAACAACAAACAAAGCATATATCTCTTCATCATAATCTCCTTGTACTATGAATCATTTTGAACATTGACCAAACCATGCTTACGCATGATTCGTTCATATGTCCCATCAGCCTTTACTTCGGACAACTTCGAGTTGAAGCTTTCAATCAGTTGTTTATAACCCTTTCGTTTTTTGGACACACATATATAGACATCGTTCTTCCCGATGGGCGGTGACAGCACCCTGATCTCATCCACGAGTTCAGGGTAGTCCCTTTGCAGCTCATGGAATACCACATCCTTGGGTCCGGCCATGAGGTCAATACGCCCGGCCTGTAACTTGCGAATGTTCAACTCTCGGTTCAGAACATCGTTCTTATTCAGATAGTCGGCCTCATCAAATTCTTTTCCGTGCACCGCTCCTTTCAGGACTCCGATTCTGTATTGTTTCAAATCATGTAATGTCTTGAATCGAATATTATTATGCTTCATGGAAAAAAGAACATCTTCAACGGTTATAAGGCTATCTGTATAGGCAAGAGTTTTTGCCCTGTCTTTTGAATAATAAGCACCAAGTAAAAGATCGGCTTCCCCTTTTTTACAATGCCGACGGCCCGATTCCAGGACATGTACTGAACATCCAAGGCATACCCAGCCCTTTTCAATACCTCGCCTGCCAATTCGACCAGCATTCCTTCGTCTTTGAGGTTAGGACCATAGTAGGGCTCCCAAATTTCAGTAGCCGCAGTCAACTTTTCTGCAGCATGAGAACAGGGGCATACATAAAAAAGTATGAATAATATGGAGATTGCTATCTGCATCAACTTCATAGTTCTGACCTTCACATGTAGCGTAATTAAAAGCATGTGGCAGTCCATTATAATTAGAGCATGAAAAAGCCGTATCGGCGTTTGTTCAACCATGGGTGTCAGTCGTGGTTTTGAATCCCACCAAAAGAGCAGAAACGCCAAGAGCCTATAACTCCCAGCTTTCGCGACAACTTTCCTGTGTTGAACGCCGAGCACGCCGTGAGCAGATTGATGGCGTCGCCAATTAGCGCCTTGAGAAAACTCCGGGCCATATGGTGGTCATGCTAGAGATGGCCGATCATCGGCTCGATGGCCGCTCGGCAGCGAAAGCATTGTTGGTTTTCAGGGCTGGTCTTGCGAGTCCATTCTTTTCTGCGGCTTCGGGGGGAGGGTTTGAGTGTCTCCGACCAATTCTCGCCCCAGTTGCCCATGGTCGCAGATCACAAAGGATGGGCATGGTTCCGTGATCGTCCAGTACTGTTCGAGTGTTTGCGGCAAGGTGTGACCGTCGTAGAGGTTTTCATTAAAGCTCAACGTGCCGATTCTGGTGCCAGTGGTTCTTGTGACCGCGACGGACGCCTTGCACCCGAATTCGTGCTGTTTATGTGTCTTGCCCATGGAGGAACAAAGGCCTTCAGGCTCATGCAGGCTGTAGATCTTTTGTTTTGGCCCTTTACAGACTCGAACCGGTCGACACGCTCACTTTGAAGGACCAAGGCTTCCCCTGAAAGCTTGCGACGAAGCTCATGGATCAGGATTCCGGCTCGTCCGGAGTTTGGGAAGAACGTACCGGTAACTCGTCCCTGCTATGCAGGCTTGTTTTCAAGAAAGACTGCAACGTCGATATCGCCATGTTAGGCGGACGTTATCTGAAATCAAACAACCCCGGCGAGTCCACCCCGTTCACGGGATCATCCAGACAATAGCCGTACCAGTCGGAGTCGCCGCCTGACGCGCCCATGGGATCTTTGGCGGTCCAGCGGCCGGTAACCGGGAGGCTTAAATGGTGTACGAAGCATAGCCTTTGTGTTGCAGAGTCTGTGTTCAGCGCTAGGCGGTATCCCTAGAGAGTATAGGCCGACCGGACTTCATAAATGATTATTGCCTCATCATTGCCGGAACACGGTGTGGTGGTGTCTATTTCCAGCCGATAGTCTGCAAACAGATCAAGCATGGAATACTCAAATTCCACAAGATGATGATAGGTGAGTTTGCCACTTTTGTAGCGGCTATAAGCGTGGTCATCTCCAGTAATGCGTCTGTTTACAATCAACCTGTCATTTTTATAGATGGAAACAGAGAAAGCGACACCAATCGACTGAAGGGCATCATCAAGTTGATGCTCTTTAGAGGCAAGTACAAAAGCGTAGTTTCCAAAATAAACAGGCTCAAAAGATGTCGTGAATTTCTTTTCGTTGCAAAGATTGATCTTTCCTGCAACGACTGGAGATATCTGTTTTGCATTGTCTACGATTGTCATTAGCAGTGCGTTCTGAGAGTACAAGATCAAAGCAGCAGATAAGAGAATGAATACCCATATTGTTTTTCTCATTATGTCCTCGAATAGGGAGGCCAATGCATCCCTAGCTTCTTGGGCGCTATCGTTGGCGATGACCTCTTTTCAGAAGTTGATATCGGTCACGTAGTTTGTCCGTGTAGTTGTGACAGCAGTTGCTTTGTTGTTCAGCCGAGGCAGACAAGCCTGTCTCATTTTGATCTTTCAGGGCGCACAAGGCTGGACAAGGCCAATGCGCAGATGTGAACAGAAGAAAGATGGGAATTGCAACCGGCTCTTTGAAGAACAAGGGGTTTACATACATGTACGTTATGAACGGAACCAACAGCACGATACTAATAAGGAACTGTGACACCATAGCCCAAGATTTTCTTTCCGATATCGCCTTTACAAGTGGCATGCTGCTAAAAAGAGCGACCGTCAGAATGATGGTGTATATGTTTAACTCTTTTGCCATGAATGCCAGAACAAATCCTGACACGTATGTTGAGGCAACTGTGAACAAAATAAGATTTAGCTTTGAAAACATGAGGCGTGGAAGTGCGAGGCCTTCATTTTTGACAATTGCATATATTGAAGTGATGCAAAAAAGAAGCTGTGCGATGACTAACGTCGCTTTGGCAGGGCTGCCATATGTTGAAGGTAAAGTGAGTGCGTGTGCAGGAGCGAGTGTGACCGCCATAAATATTAATACAGAGATTGTTTTAAATGGAAGAGCCCTGTAGCGCGAGATCATCAAACCGAAATAAAGGAACCCAAAGCTGATTACTGTAAAAAATAGTTGGTGTTGCTCCCGCGGCCCATCTTGTAGGCTGTAGACCAAGATCCAGAAATGATTGAAAAGTGTAATGAGTGGGATATACCTCAAAAGAAAGGTCATGAGAGCTCCGAGTTTTTGGGGGAGTATCCCCCATCAAAAAACAGGTTGTTAATCAGGCCAAGGGAAGAGTGACTCTTTGAGGCCCTTAGGAATATCCGAGGCTGTACAATCGTTCCGCCCACACTCTTCAATTATTCCCTGACTCCAGTGTCCGTTGTATCTCATCGCCTCTCGCCTTCAGAAGGTCCTGTGCAATGGTATTTAGAGCACAAACGCAGAGCTTATTTCGTAGTCCATTGAGATGACATCGTTTGTTCCGTTTGTGCGTGGGACAACTGTGAGTTCGTAGTCCGAAAAAAAGTCCGTTACCCCGTAATCAAAGGCAAAGATTTCATGGTAGTAATATCCGTTGCTCCCAAATGTAGGGCCGCTTTTCATTGCCTCGGAAATGTTTTTTATCGCGTGTCGCTGTCCATCAATCCTGAGAATGAGATCAAAATCTCCTGCAACGTCGTGCAGTGTTTCGGTAAAGCTCCTCTTTTTCGAAACCAAGTAAAACCCATATGGCCCAAAATATTCGGGCGCAAAAGGAATCACTTTTTCATCCCCATATGAAATGGTGATATGTCCTTCCGCGACAGGTTTATTGAGCATTGCATTGTCAATAAAAACCATTACTACAGCGTGTTGTGATAAAAACAACAAGGTAGTTGTAGTGGCGATAATAAAAAGCATTTTCTTCATAATTAAGCCTTTATTGAGGGGGAGGGAACTCCCCCTTTAAAGAATGAGTTACCTTTGTCTATCTCCACGCATCAGTATTTTGTATCGATCCCTCAACCGATCTGAGTAATCTTGACAGTTCTCCGTCAAAACGTTGTAGTCATTTTTGTTAAGAGCGGGGAGCGACTGCTGGGATCGCCGCATGCGTTTGTCATCATATTTTACTTCTCCTTTGCTTGGATAGTCTGACTTTTTTCTTCAAAAATCATTCTTTTGTTGCCAAAACCAATGTTGTCTCCGGTTCCGTCCTCGTAAAAGCCGTGTTCGTGCACAAACTCTGTGTTTTAGGCATCATCCAATTTGTTCTGTTGTTTCTTTAAAAGAGTACCTGCAACAGGGTTGATGGTTTTTATGCCGAGTGAGATCAGGCCGCCCTGCTGTGCAAGTTTGTTTTCAAGAAAGTCCGCAACGTCGTTATCGCCAAAGTTGAGCGGACGTTGTCTGAAATCAAACAAGCCCGACGGGTCCACCCCGTTCACGGGATCATCCAGACAATAGCCGTACCAGTCGGAGTCGCCGCCTGACGCGCCCATGGGATCTTTGGCGGTCCAGCGGCCGGTGTCCGGGTCGTAGTCGCGCCAACCGAAGCGGACGAGGCCGGTGTGCGGGTCGCTCAAGCCGCCGGCAAAGCCGAGGGGGATTCGCAAATACGGGTTGCTGTCGTCGAGCAGGTTGCCGAAGGCATCGTATTCAATGCGCTTTATCATTTTCCCTCTTGCATTCGCAACAGCTATGAGCGAGCCGACCTGATCGTGATGCAGGCGATAGCGCACGCCGTTTCCGGCTGCCATGAGGCAGGCTTGCGCACGACCCACCAGTCCGGCATGCCCGGGCCGCGCCTATTGCTCTCAAGCGGTTCACCTGCCCGCACCGGCTCGAAGGAGCCGTCTTCATACTGAATCCAATCCTTGGTATCCATTCTTCATCCTTCGGGTTTCGCTGCCGGACCCGGTTCCGGCAATCCGGACCAGTATACCCCCGGCTTCGAACTCAGGACGAAAAACACCGTTCAAAAGACAAAAACGGCATGTGATTTACGGTTGACAGTGTTTTGGGGAGCGGCTTTTTCGGGCGGGAAAAAAAGTTGCCGAAGCTTTTCCCGGCATTGCGGCGCGTTGTGGACAAACCCGTTTTTCAGGGGTTGCCTTTCGTTTTACGAAGCGGTAACATCGTTTGTTGATGGCTCGCAATCTGTTGAAATTGTGGGCTTTTTTTGTGCGAAATGGTCGATTTTCTCTGGACACGGTGCCTGCGCGACCTTATATTGAAATCAAAGGCAGAGGCCCCCGGGAGACCGGGCACCATGAACCCGATACGGAGGATAGGAGGAAATAATCGAGACAGACTTCTGGTTTCCATATCGGCGAATTGAGTCGCCCCTAAATGAACAAAGCGCAGTGCGCCACGAATAAGGTTCCCAGGGTCGGCCGGGCCGACGGAAGGGGACTTGCCGGGATAACCCGGCCGGGCGCACATTTTTTGTGCTTTTCTTTCGGAAAAAGTGGCTGTGAGGGTCTGGACAGCCGGAACAGAATGATTACTTCAATAGTGCAAGGGCCCATTGAGATACGATGAACCGCAAACGGAGGGTAGCTCGATAAAAGGCCATAAAACCATACACCGGCACGAGGTGCCGACGACCACGAAAAACGTGCGCTGAACGCTCCGGAGCCGCAGGACGGCAGGAGCAGCCGAGACATCCGGCAATAGCGCACGTATCTTTTTATTCGACGTCCAGCCCCCAGGCGGCCCTGATGAAGAGGTTCTTTCCTATCTCCGGGTGCTCGCAATACAGGCGGCAGCGCATTCCGGGGTGCGCCACGTCGAGTCCCACGCCCATCTCGTTTTCCAATCCGTAATCTTCGGGACCAATCCTCGGCCGGATCAGGCCGGGAACCATTATCTCCACCTCGCGGGAGCTTTCCCAGCGCGACTTGACCTCAATGGTCCAGCTGCCGTTGGCGTTGACGTGTAGCACGCGCGCCAGCACGGGGCGTTTTTCGTCCTTGTCCGGCGGCACTGCGATGGGCGCGTAGCGGTCCGGGTCGAAGAATCCGGTGGTGAGCGGTCTGCTGGCCGCGTTGACCAGATCGCCCAGATACTGCTCCGGTCGGAACTCGCCGCTGCGGATGTGATCCAGCGCGGTGCGGTAGGCGTCCACCACCTGCGCGAGGTAGGCCGAGCTTTTGCCGCGCCCTTCCAGTTTTACCGAGGCAACGCCCATGCGGGAGAACCATTCCAGATAATGCAGCAGGCAGAGGTCCTGCGCGGCAAAGAAGGTGGTGTGCCCGCCGGTTGCCGCGCCGATGGTCAGCGGCGGCTCGGCCGCAGGGCCGTCCGGCTCGGTGTGGAAGGTGAAGTCGTCCGCGTCGTCTTCGTCAAAGGTGAAGGTGTCGCCTTCGTCCGAGTACTTGTACTCCTGCACGACCCAGCAGTCCTCGCCCGGGCGGGTGGCCTCCTCCACGCTGATGGTCATGGGCCGGTATTCGTAGCGGCAGGGGTGGGAGCACTGGCCGAGGTTGCCGGGCCGGTCGTTGAGGTAGGCGCTCATGTAGCAGCGTCCCGAGATGGCCATGCACTGGGCGCCGTGAACAAAGACTTCAAGCTGCATGTCACGCATCTCGCGACGGCAGACGGCGAGCATCTGCAAAAGCTCCTGCGAGCGGACCTCGCGGGCCACGTTCACCCGCGCCGCCCCGAACTCCTTCCAGAACCTGACCGACTCCGAGTTGCAGGTGTTGGCCTGCGTGCTCACGTGGATGGCGGCCCACGGCAGTTTCCTGCGGATCATGGCGATGACGCCGGGGTCCGAGGCGATGATGCCGTCCGGCCTGAGTTCGTCGAGTTTGTCCAGATAGTCGTTGACTGCCGGGAGCATGTCTTCGCGCGGCATGGCGTTGAGGGTGAAGTATGCCTTCACCTTTGCCTCGCGACAGATCGCCAGCGCGTCGGGCAGCTCCTCGAAAGAGAACCCGTGCGCTCCGGCGCGCAGGTTCAGGCTGCCGCCGCCGAGATAGACGGCGTCCGCACCGTAGCGGACAGCGGTTTCGAGCTTTTCCATGTTTCCGGCCGGGGCCAGTAGCTCAGGCACGTGTTTCAGCGGCGGTTTCATTCGTGTTTTCTCCGGATCGAGTTCGTTCGAACCTTGAATAGCGCAAAGTGGCGGTGGACGCCAGCAGTCAGGTGTCGTCATCCTAAGGAGTGAGTTTTGTTATAATAATGGGATGATGCTTTGGCCGTGGTCTAGGTTTTCTGTATGGCATGAAAGGTTTTTGGCGGGAGAACAAGGACGCATTCAATCGTAGCGGGGGATGTCATGAGCTGGAAAGACGTTTCACTGAAGTGGAAGTTTGCGGTGGGGTTCGGACTCCTCGTGCTCATGCTTACGGTCATCGGCTGGCGCTCTGTCAGCGGTATCGGCGGCATAGTAGGCAATGCCGAGGAAGTCATCGAAGGCAACAAGCTCAAGGGCGAATTTCTTCAGAAGGTCATCGACCACCTGAACTGGGGAAACACGGTCAATGAGTTCCTGAACGACGAAAGCGTCACCGAGCTGAATGTTCAGACCGACCCGAAGAAGTGCGGTTTCGGGAAATGGTACTACAGCGACGCCCGCAAGCATGCCGAGGAGTTCGTCCCGGCCATTGCACCGCTGCTCAAGTCCATTGAGGAGCCGCATGACAGGCTTCACCAATCCGCCGTGACCATCAAGGATATGTTCGTCCCCGTTGACCGCGAGATGGGTGCGTACCTGCGTGAAAAGAAGGTCGACCATCTCGACTGGCTGAATACCATCAACGTTGAGCTGCTCAACCCCGCCACCGTCCGGATCGATGCCGAAGCCGACTGCCACAAGTGCGGATTCGGCAAGTGGCTCTATTCCGAAAGCGTCATGGAGCTCAGGAAAAAAAGATCCCGGCTTCGACGCGGCGGTTGCTCAGGTATATGATCCGCATGAAGCCCTGCACGCCACCGTGACCGATATCAACAATGCGCTTGCCATGGGCGATCGCGCCGATGCCCTCAGAGTCTACAACGACATGACCCGTCCGCTGGCGGTCGAGACACTTGCGGCAATCGACGGCGTGATCGGCTGGCATGACGAGAAGCTTGCCCAGCAGGACAAGGCCCGTCAGGTCTACGCACAGGAGACTCTGCCCGCGCTGGAGACGGTCCGCAACACGCTGGGTAAGATCAAGGACGTGGTCAACGACAACATCATGACCGACGAAGTCATGCTCAAGGAGGCATCGGCCACACGGATGAACGTGATCATCGGCGTGACCATTGCCGTCCCGCTGGCCATACTGCTTGCAGTTGTCATCGCGCGCGGCATTATCGGTCCGCTGCGGCGGGGCATGGGTTACGTGGCCCGCATTGCCGAGGGCGACCTCACTGTAGATGTCGAGGTGGACCGCGACGACGAGGTGGGCCGCATGAACGCCAGCCTTGCCAAGATGGTGGACGGACTCAGGAGCGTCGTGTCCGGCGTACGTTCCGGCGCGGAAAACGTGTCCAGCGGAAGTCAGGAGCTTTCCGCATCGTCGCAGACGGTTTCACAGGGCGTGACCGAACAGGCCGCGTCCGTGGAAGAGGTTGCCGCGAGCATGGAGCAGGTGCTGGGCAATATTCAGCGAAGCACGGAAGGTGCCAAGAAGACCGGAAGCATTGCCAAGTCCGCGGCCGCGGATGCCGAGCAGAGCGGCAGGATCGTGGGCGAGACCGTGGAAGCCATGAAGCAGATCGCGGAAAAGATTTCGGTCATCGAAGAGATCGCCCGGCAGACCAACCTGTTGGCCTTGAACGCGGCCATCGAGGCGGCGCGTGCGGGCGAGGCCGGAAAGGGCTTTGCCGTGGTTGCCGCAGAGGTGCGCAAGTTGGCTGAAAACTCCGGCACGGCAGCCGGAGAGATTGCCGAGCTTTCCGGCAGCAGCATGGAGGTCGCCACGCGAGCGGGCGAGATGATCGACAAGCTTGTGCCACGCATTCAGGAAACTGCGGATCTGGTGCAGGACATCGTGACTTCGGGTGTGGAGCAGGAGGCCGGAGCCGAGCAGGTCAACCGGGCCGTACAGCAGCTGGAGGCCGCCATCCAGGGCAATGCTTCTGCATCCGAAGAGCTTGCGTCCACCAGTGAGGAACTGGCTGCCCAGAGCGAGCAGTTGCAGGCCACCATGGAATGGTTCCGCGTCAGCGGCGGCAGTCCCCGTTCCGGGGCAGTGAGCGCGCAGGCAAAACCGCGTGCGCTCCCTGCGGCTTCCGAGCCGGAGGATGAGATGGATGAGGACGATTTCGAACGGTTCTAGTAGTTGTTCCCCGTGGGAAGCACGCCCCGCAGGTTCGGCGCAGACCGGCTTGCGGGGCGTTTTGCGTTTAATCGCGGAGATGGCCGATGTCGCGCCAGTTGCGGCCGAGCAGGGTCGCGGCGGTGCGGTCGCACTCAAGGGCGTTGCATCCTGCGATCAGTTTGCCCGCGGGCGGGGAAAGCGTGGCGCCGCCGAGGTGGAAGTCGGCAAGCCCCACGCTTGCGTCCATGAGGGTGAAGGTCGGGCTGACGTAGCGGCAGAGGTCCCGCACTGACTGGTGCATGCGTTGGTGAAAGACCGCCTTCTTCCACGATCCGCTGGAGCCGGAATAGTGCTGCGGGGGCGGGAAGCCCATCATGTTCTTCAGGCTGCCGGTGATGCCGGCCAGCGAGTGGGCCTTGAGCACCGGCAGGGAGATGATGGCGTGGGTGAATGCCGCCTCGGGCAGATGCATGGTCGGAAAGACCGGGCAGTCGGGGATGGAGCGCTCAACGGTTTTGACGGTGTTGAGGTCGACGAGTTCGACGCCCAGTTCGGCGGCCATTCGCTCGTATCCGAGGTTTCGGAAAATCTCCGGCGTTTCCATGGTGCAGGAGCCGCAGCCCTCGGCGATGATGACCTCGGCGTCCGTGATTTTCCTGAGCCAGTGCACCACCTCGGCGCAGAATTCCGGCCGGGTGGTGACCGGGAACGGGGTGTCGTTCACGAGGTTGGGCTTGAGCAGGATGGCGTCGTGGCCGACAAGAACCTCGGTGGCTCCGGAGCGTTCAAGGGCCTCGGGAACGCTTGTGGCGTCGTCGATGTAGTCAATGCAGACGCAGGCAGGGTTTCCTACGGTCGTTTCGTTACCCATAGCCCTTGCTCCTCGCGGGCCTTTTTCATGGCCTCAAGTACGGAATAGGGAACATGCACGTCACCCTTTCCCGTGCCGAGCCGGACCAGCGGCTTGACGTTTCCGTGGAAGTCAGACCCCCCGCTTTCAAGGAGATCGTACTTTTCGGCAAGTTTTCGATAATAGCCTCTTTGCTCCGAGTTGTGCTCGGTGTAGTCTACTTCGATGGCGTCAAGACCGTGGTCCTTGAGGTGCTTGACGAGGGTCTCGAGCGTGTTGCGTCCGAGCGAGAGGATGTACGGGTGCGCGAGCACGGTGGTGGCCCCGACGCTTTTCAGGACCTCAAGGGCACGCTCCGGCGAGAGTTTGCGTTTGGGGACGTATGCCTTGCCCCGGTCGCCAAGCCATTGGGAGAACGCCTGATCGAGGCTGTTGACCACGCCGAGGTCGAGCAGTTCCTGCGCGAAGTGCGGGCGGCCCACGGTCCCGGTGGCACGTGCCGCCACGCGCTCATAGCTGGTGTTGATTCCGAGCCGCTGGAGCTTTTCCGCAATCTCATGGTTGCGCTGGCGGCGACCTTCCTGCAGCCATGCAAAGGCCTCGAGCAGGGCGGTCGGGTCGGGCTGGATGAACAGCCCCACGATATGCAGCCAACCGGCACCACGCGGCGATGACGCGCTCAATTCGCAACCGGGGATGACTTCCACCCCCACGCGCTCTCCGGCCCGCATGGCTTCGGCGGTGCCGTCCACGGTGTCGTGGTCGGTGACGGCCACGGCCTCAAGGCCCTTCTCGGCCGCCAGTTCCACCAGCTCCGTCGGGGTGAAGGTTCCGTCCGAGGCAGTCGTGTGTGTATGAAGATCAATGCTCATGGTTCTTGGTAGCATGTATCCCCTCGGTGAGAAAGGCGATGCTTTGCGAGAATAATTGATCAAAAGGTTTAAAAACTGATACAGGGAAAACACAAGTCGAACACTGGAGGCTCCATGACGGAACAGAGCAAGAAGGAAATCCTGCTGGAAACCGGAACCAACGAGTTGGAAATTCTGGAATTCTGCATTGACGAAACCGTTGACGGCAAGCCGGTGCGCAGCTACTTCGGCGTGAATGTCGCCAAGGTCATGCAGGTCATTGAGAGCCCCGACCTCGAGCCGCCGGAGTCTGCGCCGCACGAGTGTTATCTCGGAACCATACCGCTGCGGGGGCACATCCTGCCGGTTGTCGACCTTGCCATCTGGCTGGGGATGAACCGGGAGCCCGGCGAGGACGACGTGGTCATCGTCACCGAGTTCAGCCAGAGCGTGACCGGCTTTCTTGTCTCAGGCGTGACCCAGATTCATCGCGTTGGCTGGCCCGAGGTCATCCCGCCGCAAGGCCTTCTCGGCAGTCTGGACGCCGACACCATCATCGGTCTGGTGGACATCGAGGACCACTTCATCCAGCTTCTCGACCTCGAGCACATTCTCTCCGACCTCGAACCGTCGGATGCCATCGAGGCGTGGACCCTGGACGTACACGCCGAAGGGGCGCCCAAAGCGCTCATCGCCGACGACTCCGCCACCATCCGGGCCATGCTCAAGAACAACCTTGAGGCCGCCAATTTCGTTACCCGTGTGGTCAATACCGGGGAAGAGGCGCTCGACGCGCTCCGTGCCATCCGGGAGCAGGCCTCGCAGGAGGGAAAACCCGTCACCGACTATGTGGACATCATTATTTCCGACATTGAAATGCCGCGCATGGACGGCTTCACCCTGACCAAGAATGTCAAGGAGGATGACGTGCTGGGCAGACTGCCGGTGATCCTCTACTCGTCCATCATCACGGACGAGCTTCGGCACAAGGGGGACTCGGTCCGCGCCGATGCGCAAATCTCCAAGCCGGACATGGACCAGATGGCCTCGCTTGCCATCAAGCTTATCAAGGAGAGAGCGGAAGCCGTCGCATAAGTGTTGCTCCAAAGTGCTGTAGCGTGTATGAAGTCCGCACATTGCCTGAGGAGGAAAAGCATGGCTCTGAACAAGGATCTTCTCGACGTGCTGGCCTGCCCCGTCTGCAAGGGCGCGGTGGAGCCGGTTGACGATGACTCCGGTCTCAAGTGTCCCAAGTGCGACGTCGTCTATCCGGTAAAAGACGACATCCCGATCATGCTGCCCGACCAGTCCATCCCGGAAAAGGACTGGCAGGGACGGGCATAGGCTCGGGTCCGCCATCCGATTACCTGAACCCCCGGCACCTCGCCGGGGGTTTTCTTTTCCACACAAAATGCGTTTTGTCCTGTTGACAGTCTCTTCGCGATGCCTATTTTCTGCTCATGAAACGAATCAGGAGGTATCGACATGGTTCTTGATTTCAATACGTTCCATCCCCTTCCACAGTTGGAAAAGATGTTCGAAGAGTTCATGCGTCCCGGATACGGGAGCGGAAAAGCCATGGGCTATCCACCCCTGAACCTGAGCAATGACGAGGAAAACGTCTATGTCAGGGCCGAGATTCCGGGCGTGAGTCTGGACGAGATCGAGCTGACCCTCACCGACAAAACGCTGGTCATCAAGGGTGAGCGCAAAAAGCTCGCGGGCAAGTTTCTTCGTCAGGAGCGGCCCACCGGAGTTTTCCACAGGGTCATCGGTCTCAACGTGCCGGTGGACAGGGACAAGGTCGCCGCTTCCATGAAGGACGGCATCCTCACCGTCACACTTCCGAAGTCGGAAGCGTCCCGTCCCAAGAGAATCCGGATCGGAGCCGAGTAAGGAGGTCAGTCATGAGCGATATCAGGAAGAAAGAAAACGCCAAGCTTCCGGTGTACCGTCCCGCCACGGACATCATGGAAGAGGAAAAGGGTTTTTCCGTATACATGGACATGCCGGGAGTGCCCAAGGAGAATCTGGTCATCGATCTGGAAGAGAACGAGCTGACCGTCTCCGGCACCACGGCACAGGCGGCCGCGGGAGAGCAGCTTGCCGAGCAGCAGTTCGGAGGGTGCGAATACCGCCAGACCATCTCGTTGTCAGACATCGTTGACCGCGAGCGCATCGCGGCCAAGGTTCAGGACGGCGTTCTGGAAATCACGCTGCCACGGGCTGCCGCGCACGAGCCGAAACGGATCGAGATTACCCAAGGCTAGGATACAGGCCTCCCACATCACCTCCATGAACACCCCGCTCTTCGGAGCGGGGTTGTTTTTTTCCGGCGTGACGCGCACGTAACAAAGGGTGTATATAGTCGGGAAAAACTACGGAGTTTCAATAATGAGCAAGGTTCTTTTCATCTGCGTTCACAACAGCGCCCGCAGCCAGATGGCCGAGGCGTTCCTCAATCATTACGGGCAGGGTCGGCACGTTGCGGAGAGCGCCGGGTTCGAACCCACCACGATCAACCCCGCGGTGGTGACGGTCATGGCCGAGAAGGGTATCGACATTTCCGGCAACGGGACCGACAGCGTATTCGATTTCTACAAGGATGGACGCCTCTATTCGGCGGTGGTCACTGTCTGCGACGAAGGCGACGAGGCCCAGTGTCCGGTCTTTCCGGGCGTGGCGTTTCGCGAGCACTGGCCGTTCCCCGACCCCGAAGGCCTCAAGGGCACGGATGAAGAGATGTTGGCCCAGCTTCGTGACATCCGCGACGCCATCGAGGCGCGCGTGCGCGCTTTCGTGGAAGTGCTGGACAGGCAGGACGCCGAGGCCTAGCCGGACCCGCCCCGGGCCTTATGTGGCCCAGGTGTCCAGATCGATAAGGCCGATACGGGCCGCGTAGCGGATGAGTTCCACCGGGCTGTTGAGCTTGAGCTTTTTCATCAGGTTGGCGCGGTGGTTCTCCACGGTCTTGGGGCTGATGTAAAGCTGCTGGGCGATGTCGCGGGTGTTGAATCCCTCGGCCAGCAGGCGCAGTACCTCTTGCTCGCGGGAGGTCAGCGAGGAGTATGGGTCGCGCTTGGCGTGGCTGCTGTCCTTGTTGTTGAGCAGCCGGAAGACCACCTCGCGCGAGAGGCTGCTGTCCAGAAAAATCTCGCCCTTGCTCACCATGTCCAGACACTCCAGAAGCTGTGATGCGGCAGATTCCTTGACCATGTAGCCGGACGCGCCCGCATGAAACGCTTCCACGATGTAATCGGCCTCGGAGTGCATGCTGATGATGATGAAATGCATGCCGCCGCCCTGCTTGATGGCTTCGCGTATGAACTGAATGCCGTTCATGTTGGGCATGGAGATGTCCACCAGCGCGATGTCCGGCTGGTGCCGCCGGACCATTTCGATTCCCTCCCTGCCGCTACCGGCCTCGGCAACCACGTCGTAGCTGGGGGATTTTGCGATGATGGTCTTCAGGCCCTCGCGAAAGAGGGGATGGTCGTCCACGATCAAGAGTTTCATGTCGTTACCTCGTACATGCCGCTGTGGGCAGTTTCACCGTGATCTTGGTCCCGGAACCGGGCACGGAGTGAATGGTGGCCTCGCCGCCAAGCAGGCGGCTGCGTTCCTCGATGCTCCTGAGACCCATGCGTTTGTTGTCCGCCGCTTCCAGCATGCGCCGGGGCACGTCGAACCCCTTTCCGTCGTCCTCCACGCGGATGATGATGTCCGGGTGCGCTGCCACGAGCCGCACGGACATCCGTCCCGCCCCTGCGTGCTTGGCAGCGTTGTTGAGCGCCTCCTGAATGATGCGGTAGATGTTCGTTGCCGCATCAAAGTCGAACTGCAAGGCGTCCAGTCCCGTGGAAGAGAAGTCGAGGGTTATGTCCTGTCCGTTTTCAAAATCGTCGCACAGCCGCTTGACGGCCGTTCCGAGGCCGAGCTGCTCCAGCCCGGGCGGGTGCAGCCCGTAGGCGATGTCACGAACCGCCGCCACGCTGCGCCGAAGCACTTGTGAAATCTGCATGCCCCCGAGCATGGGGATCTCGGCGGCCTTGCTGGCCTCCAGAGCTTCGATTGCCACAAGCGCGCTTGAAAGATCCTGCGCCACGTTGTCGTGCAGGTCGCGGGCGATGCGCTGTCGCTCGGTCTCCTGCGCGGAGAAGACGCGGCTGGTCAGTGAGCGGATGCGCTCCTCGGCCCTGATCTGCTCGGTGACGTCGCGGGAATAATAGGCCAGCCGCTGCAGCTCGCCCTTGTCCGAAAGGACGGGGTAGATGCTCTGGTCGTAGGTCCGGCCGAGGTGCACTTCGGTGTAGCGGGCCGCCTCCGCGGTCTGCAAAACGCCCTTTGCGGTGCGAACGAACATGGCTCCGCCTTTCTTGGCGAGCAGTTCCGGCAGGTGTCTGGATTGGAGTTCCAGCGGGTCGAGACCGAAGCGGTTCAGTGAAATGGTGTTGGCGGCGAGCACATTGAGGTCGAGGTCCAGCAGGCAGATGAAGTCGGGCGAGGCGTCGAGCAGGGCCTTGAAGGAGAGGCGGCTTTCGTCCAGCAGCTCCTGTGTGGCGATGTGATCCTGCACTTCGGCGGTGAGCTGGCGGTTGACGCGGTTCAACTCGGCCGTGCGGGCGGTGACACGCTCTTCCATTTCGGCGTGGGCCAGCAGCAGCTCCCGCTCGAGCAGCTTGTGGGTGGTCACGTCGGCCACGATGAACATGGTGGCCGGGCGGGTCTGCCATTCCATGCCTCTGCGGCTGAGTGTCAGCCAGTGGAGTTCTCCCGAGCCGGTGAAAATGCGCAGCACCGACGGGAAGTGCTCCCCGGCGGAGTCGTCTTCAAGCCAGCTTCGCAGCTCGGCCCGGTCAAGGGGGTGCACGTAGTTCAGGACCGTGTCCGTGTTGCCGGGCGTGACCCTGATGCCGAGGATGCGGTGCAGGGCGTTGTTGGCAAAGACCACGGCGTCTTTTTGTACAACGAGCACGCCTTCGCCGGAGTTGTCCACCAGCGCCTTGTAGCGGCGTTCGCTTTCCCTGAGAGCCTGTTCGGTCTTTTTTCGCGGTGTCAGGTCGATGAGGGAGACCAGCACGCGTTCAAGGGTCTTGCGGTATTCGCGCGGGACCGAGAAGTGGACCATGACCCACCGGATGTCTCCGTTCGGGGTGCGGTTGATGACCTCGCCCTGATAGTTGGTCCCGCCCTCGGCAATGTGGGCGAAAAGCTCGGCCATGGTGGGGTACGACTCTTCGGGAATGACGTTCGCAAGCGTGCCGAGCAGAGGGCGCTTGTCCGGGGCCCCCATCATCTCCACCGTGGCGCGGTTGACGTCCAGCACCCTGACCCGGCGGCAGCAGACGGCCAGCGCCTCGGGGTTGTCGGAGAAATAGCTTTTGAAATCGGTGACGCCCTCGGCAATGAGCTGGTCGAGATAGACGCGCAGTTCCGAGAGGTCCTCTTCCCAGAGTGAGATGGGGCTGTCCTCGAAAAGGGTTCGGTAGCGGCCCTCGCTGCGGTGCAGGCGCTCCAGCGCCCTGCGGCGACGGGTGACGTCCCGGAAGAAGCCGAGCAGTTGCGTGCCGCCGTCGCCGATTCTGGCCTCGGTACCGGTCATGGCGATCCATCGCTTGCCCAGTTCCGGGTGGTCGTACGGCAATTCAACCGTGCTCGACTGCTCTCCGGCATTGCTGCATTCGTTTATCCACTGCCGGATTGCAAACTTGTAATCATTGCGGAAAAGACTTTCCAGTCGCCTGCCGACAAGTGACGATGAATCAAGGCCGAGGACCTGTTTGGCCGAGGGGCTCAGGTAGGTCAGTCGACTTGTGTCGTCTGCGCTCCAGAGGCTGTCGGCCATGTTGTCGGCGAGGAACCGGAATCGTGCGTTGGCCTCGGCGGCGGCGTGTCTCGTCTGGCGGCGCTCGGTAATGTCCGTGGCAATGCCTTCGATGGCGACGGGGTTTCCGTTCTGGTCGCGCACAAGGTTCAGGCGCGTCTCAAGCCAGCGGGTGCTCCCGTCCTTGTGCAGGACCGGAAACTGGTAGCGCCCGGCGTGATTGCCCCGGCAGATGGACAGCCAGCGTCGCCGCATTTCGCGGAGGTGTTCCCGCGGGAGTATTTGAAAAAAGAGCGAGGGCTGCATGTAGAAGGCTTCTGCCGGGTAGCCGGTGATGTTGCCCACGGCAGAGCTGATGTATTCGTATTGCCCCTCGGGAATGGTCACTCTGAAAATGAGGTCGGTGTCGCTTTCCGCAAGGAATCGCAGGTATCGTTCGCTTCGCTCCAGACTGTCGCGCAGGCGGGCGTGTTCCGAGATGTCGCGCAGGGTGATGCAGACGTGTGTGACTGTTCCTGAGTCGTCACGGACGGGGTCGAAGCGTGCGGCAACCTGGCGTTCACCTCCGTTGGGGAGCCGCAGCCCGTATTCTCCTTCCCAGCTCTCGCCGCGCTCCAGCGCGGGCCGGATGTGGGAGTGGTAGCGGCGGTAGGTGCCTTCCGGAAAAACCTCGCGGTGACGCGGGGTCCCGACTTCGTGCTCGGCGATGCCGAGTGTCTCGATGTAGGCGGCGTTGGTGAATACCGGGTCCAGCGAGAGGGTGTTCACGGCCATGGGCGTGCCTATGCACTCCATGGCAAGGCGATGGATCGCGTTGTTCGCTGGCTCTGTGAGGGTGTCGCTGTTCGGCATTCTTCCGATCTCCAGAGCACCGTATATCGCAAACCCGGTCGGGCCGGAAGCCCCTGATTCTGTCAGGGCTTCGGCAGGGCGTGAACCCACTCGGCAACAACTGCGGCATCCGTGGCCGCAAAGCGCAGGACCAGTTGCCGTGTCCATCTGCTCCGCCAAGGGGCGTGCGGTCGTCACGGGTAGATTTTCGAAGGGTTATCGTTTGTGAAATCTTCTTTTCTTTCAGAAGAGTATTCCATGTATTTGTGTAGCCATTACCCCAGTTCGGAAAGAGCCAGAGCGAGGGAATCTCGAGTGCCCGAATGGCCTGCGGTGTGGGCATTGCATCCGGGGCTTGCTGGCGTGTGTAGACCGCCACGAAAAATGCAGCGCCCTTGCGGGAGGCTGCTTCAAGCGCGGTTGGTATGCCTCCGTTCAAGGCCAGGTAGCCGATCCGATCCGGGTTCACCCCGTCCTGTCGCCGGAGCAGGCGTAGCGTACGGTACGCGTCTTCGACAAGGCCGCCTTCCACAGGCTCGTCGCAACTGGTGCAACCTCTCGGAACAAACGCGGCCGCAGCCACGTCGTGAGCCACCAGCGCGCGGCTGGCGCCCTGCATGGTCTCCAGCGGCAGGCAACCGCTGTCGTGTACGAAGATGGCCGCCGGTGCCGGGCGCGCCTTGGGTAGGGTCAGGGTGCTCTTGATGCGAACCCCGCAGGTGGGCACGCTCATGGTGCGCTCGGTGAAATGAATCTTGCCGGGAAAGAGCGCCTTGGTGTCATCGTTTGGCATGTAGATGAACCGCTCTATCTGGTCGTTCTTTGCCAGAAAGGTCACCGAGCCTGTAATCGGTTCGTCTTCGCTGAGCGACGGGCCGATGGTGTAGATGTATTTGTTGAACTTCTTGAGCCGCCGCAGGGAGCCGTCCTTGGAATCATAAATGAGGAAGCGGCCGTACTCGGTCTTTCGGGCGTCGATGATGCTGACCGTGCGCCCGCCGTGGGTAACGAACTGGCCCGCGAACTCGTCTGGCGAATAGGAATAGAAATCCGCCAGCAGGGAACGCCCGAAGCGGCCTTCATGCCCGCGGTGGGCGAGGCCGTCCACCGATCCGACACGGATGATGGGGCGGCCTTCGGCGTCCACCTCCTGCGGGGTCGGGTCTTCGCTGGCTGGCGGGTCGCCGGGCAGCTCCGGG
>NZ_BBCB01000024.1 GCF_001311825.1 Salidesulfovibrio brasiliensis JCM 12178
CCGCGAGCCGGAGGAGGGGCGACCGGATTTGCGGCGCGTCGCGGAACCGTAGGCGGGCATCACCCGCCGTCCGTAGACGAGGCAGTCGCTGCAGGCCAGTCCCTTTTCCGTTTTCATGGCGAAGTCGTGGCCGGGAATTCTGTCCCCGCAGACACAGCAGCGTTTCGACATCATGGTCCTCCTTGCTGGTTTCGGCATTGCTTGTCCGTCACCTCCGGCAATGCAGACCGTGTTCCAGAAACGCCGTTTGTCGTGAAAGAAAACTCTAGAAAAAATATAAACCAGTGATTTCGACGAGCTGGAAAAGCAAAGCCCGGCAACCCTTATAAGGGTTGCCGGGCAAGTCTTTCCGGGTGGGGTGCGGGCTAGAGGATGAAGCGCGAGAGGTCGCGATCTTCGACCACGTCGCCGAGGCGTTCGCGCACGTACTCCCGGTCGATGGACACGGACTGTCCCATGCGCTCCGGCGCGTCAAAGGAGAGGTCTGCGAGGATCTTCTCCATGAGCGTGTACAGGCGGCGCGCCCCGATGTTTTCGGTCTCCTCGTTGACCTGCTGGGCCATGGCGGAGATTTCCTCAAGGGCTTCCTTGGTGTAGTCGATGGCGATGCCCTCGGTTTCCAGAAGGGCCTTGTATTGCACGGTCAGGGCGTTCTTGGGCTCGGTGAGGATGCGGTAGAACTCGTCCTTGCCGAGGGCGTGCAGCTCCTCGCGTAGCGGAAAGCGGCCCTGCAGCTCGGGAATGAGGTCCGAGGGCTTGGAGTAGTGGAACGCTCCGGCGCCGATGAACAGGATGTGGTCGGTCTTGACCATGCCGTGCTTGGTGTTGACCACGCAGCCTTCGACGATGGGCAGCAGGTCGCGCTGCACCCCTTCGCGGGAGACGTCCGCGCCGCCCTGTCGGTCCTGACGCGCCGCGATCTTGTCCACTTCGTCCACGAAGATGATGCCGCCCTGTTCCACACGTTCGCGGGCCTGATCGGCCACCTTGTCCATGTCGATGAGCTTGTCGGCTTCTTCGTCGACGAGCGTCTCGTAGGCGTCGCGCACGCGCATCTTGCGGGGCTTCTTCTGGCCGGGGAACATCTTGCCCATCATGTCCTGCATCTGCATGCCCACGTCTTCCATGCCGGGCATGCCCATGATGCCCACCTGCGGGCCCTGACTGGTCACTTCGATCTCGATTTCCCGTTCGTCCAGCACGCCGCGGCGGAACATGTCGCGGAATTTCTCGCGCGTTTCCGTGTCGCGCGGTTTGGGCGGTTCCTGATCGGGCGCGTTGAGGGTGAAGAAATTGTTGGCGGACTTGGGCACCGAGCCGGGCAGCAGCAGGTCGAGGATGCGCTCTTCGGCATTTTTCTCGGCACGATCGCGCACGCGCTCGGTTTCTTCCTTGCGGACCATGTTCACGGCGATCTCCATGAGGTCGCGAATCATGGATTCCACGTCGCGGCCCACGTAGCCCACCTCGGTGAACTTGGTGGCCTCGACCTTCAGGAAGGGGCAGTTTGCCAGCCGGGCCAGCCTGCGGGCGATCTCGGTCTTGCCCACGCCCGTGGGGCCCATCATGATGATGTTCTTGGGAGCGATCTCGTCGCGCAGTTCCGGGTCGAGCTGCTGCCTGCGCCAGCGGTTTCGCATGGCCACGGCGACCATCTTCTTGGCCTCTTCCTGCCCGATGATGTACTTGTCCAGTTCGGTGACGATTTCGCGCGGTGTGAGGGTGCTCATTTATTTATCCTGTGTCTCGATGCTGATGTTGTCGTTGGTGTAAACGCAGATGCTCGCGGCGATCTCCATGGCCTTGCGGGCCACCTCGGCGGCGGAGAGGTCGGTGTTGTCCTTGAGGGCGCGCCCTGCTGCCAGAGCGTAGGAGCCGCCCGAGCCGATGGCCGCGATGTCGTGGTCCGGCTCGATGACGTCGCCGGTACCGGAGATGATGAGAATGGTTTCGGCGTCTGCGGCCAGCAGCATGGCTTCGAGCTTGCGCAGGTATTTGTCCGTGCGCCAGTCCTTGGCAAGCTCAACGGCCGCGCGGGTCAGGTTGCCGGAAAAGGACTCCAGCTTCTGTTCGAAGCGCTCGCAGAGGGTGAAGGCGTCCGCCGTGGCCCCGGCAAAGCCGACGCTGACCCTGTCCTTGTAGAGTTTTCGGACCTTGCGCGCGCCGTGTTTCATGCAGATGGCCTGTCCGAAGGTGACTTGTCCGTCTCCGGCAACGGCGGTGCCGTTGGCGTCCTTGACCGCTATGATGGTGGTTCCCTTGAGTTCCATTGAGTCCTCGCTCGTTAGTGTCGTGGCAGTATGGTTTGCGCGGTGTCGAGCCACGCATCGTAAGCGTCCTTTCCATGCAGCACCATGGCTGCCTCCTGCACCAGCCCTTCCTTGAGGCTGTCCATGAGCGTGCCAAGCGCGATTCTTGCGGCCTGTTCGACCGGGTAGCCGTATACGCCGCAGGAGATGGCCGGGAAGGCGATGCTAGAAATGTCATGGTCCCGCGCGAGGCGCAGGCTGTTGGCGTAGGCGTTTTCCAGCTGTTCCGGCTCGCCTTCGGAGCCGCCGCGCCAGATGGGGCCGACGGTGTGGATGATATGCTCGGCGTGCAGGTCGAAACCGGGAGTGATGACCGCCTGCCCCGGCGGCAGGGAACCGATCTCGCGGATGATCTCCTGACACACCTGCTGAAGGCGCATATGACCGGCGGCGCGATGGATGGCGCCGTCCACGCCGCCGCCTCCGGCAAGCCGGGAGTTGGCCGCGTTCACGACGGCGTCGGTCTGCATGGTGGTCAGGTCGCCCTGAAGAATGTGCAGGGTGGTATTGCCGAACGTCCAGCGGGTCATGATGGCGAATAGGTAAGACCTTTGCGCCGCTTGGCAAGGGGGGAAGAGTCAGTATGTCCAGTTCAGGCCGATGAAGCCGCCGCCGCTGGCATCGACGCCTGTGGTGGAAAGCTGCGTTCCGGAGCTGTTGTAGGTCTTGTACTGACGGTTGAAATGGTATTCCGGCCCCACGCTCATGATGAAGTGTTCGCTCAGTTTGAGGTCGAGGTAGGCCCCGATCCTGGAGCGGCGAATGCGACGTAGCCGTTCTTGATGAACTTGCTGTGTGGCGACAGACGGTAGGTCTTGTCCTGTGCGGAGTATCCGATGCGGAACGAGTATTCCCGTGGCGAGTCTTCGTCGAGGTTGACGCCAAGGGCTTCGAGGACCTGCCGGAAGTGCTTCTGGGAGACATGCACCGCAAAGCCGATTTCGCCGTCCGCAAATAGGTCGCTGTTCAGTGCGTTGAGCGCCGTGACGCGCACCAGCCCGCCGATCATCCAGCCTTCCCAGAAGTCGAAAGCCAGCTCACCGTTGAGACCCGCGCCCACCGCGCCGGGGAAGCCTTCCTCAAAGGCCGAGGTCGCCTCGGCGTTCAGCCAGTAGTGCCAGCGTTCAAGGAACGAGCCCTTGAGCAGCCGGGCCTGAAATGAAATGTCGTGCAGGCCGCTCCATGGGGCGTGCTTGTCCGAGTGGTTGTCAAGAAGGGCGCCGGAAGACCACTCGAAGGAGTTGTAGGCGTAGTCGATGCTGAAGATGGAGTACTGTGCGCCGAGCTGAAGCTGGGTAACGGTCACGGAGCCGTCGCTGCCGTGAATGTTCGAGGCGGGCACGATGGCGAAGCCGGTGTGAAAAGCCAGTTCGCGTTCGTTACTGTCTGTGAGCGGGTCGAGGGTGAGGTCCGGGTCTGCCGTAATGTCGAACTCCTGCGCCCCGGCAGGCAGGGCGCAGAAGGCGAAAAGCAGGGCGAAGAGTATGGCGAACGCTCGTGTCACGGGCATGAACCTCCACGGGCAGCGCGGGCTAGTCTTCTTCGGGACGCAGTTCCTTGATGGCCTTGGCGTAGGCGTTGAACACGTCTTCACGGTTGATGAGGCCGATGATCTCGTCCGAGGAGTCTTCCTTGAGTACCGGAATCTGGCCGTAGTCGGTGTCCACGAAGCGGAGCAGGGCCTGATACAGGTCGTAGTCCGGCCGCACATAGGCGGGCTTGGTGGCAAGGTCGCGCACCACGACGAGGTCGAACAGGTTTTCCTCGAACATCCAGTTGCGGACACTGTGGATGGAGAGAATGCCGGAGAAGTTGCCCTCGCTGTCGCGCACCGGGAAGTAGAGCTGGTTGGTGTTGGCGATGATGTCCGTGAGCGCCTTCAGGGTGATGCGTTCGTCGAGGATGGTCACGCGCTCGGGGCGGAAGAAGTCATTCACCTTGAGCTGTTCGAGCACGTTGATGGTGGTGTCCTCAAGGTGCGCGGGCGAGTCGAACTTGTTCTCCACCTGATGCTCGTAGAGCGAGTACTTGCGGCCGAGCACGATGCACAGGGCCGAGGCGAGCATGAGCGGCGCGAGCAGGCCGTAGCCCTGCGTCAGCTCCGTGACCATGATGAGCGGGCCGATGGGCGCGTTCGCCACGCCCGCGAAGAAGGCCGCCATGCCCACGAGGATGTACGCGCCGGGCTGGGTGACGATGCTCGGGAAGAGCTGGTTGCCGATCTTGCCCACCAATCCGCCGGACATGCCCCCCACAAAGAGCGCGGGCGCGAACATGCCGCCGGACATGCCGGAACCGATGGTCAGCGAGGTGGCCACGGTCTTGCCGATGATGATGCCGCACATGGCCATGAGCGGCATCTGGCCGAGGATGGCCAGCTCCAGCCAGCCGTAGCCGCCGGAAAGCACCTGCGGGTAGGCCCAGCCGAGCAGTCCCATGGAGAGTCCGCCGAGGCCCGTGGCCCACATCAGGCCGACCTTGTCCTTGAGCGGGAAGAAAATCTTGTACTTGATGGTGTAGAAGGTCTTCACGTAGAGCCAGCCGGACCCTGCGCACACGAACGCGAGGATGATGTAGAAGATCAGCTCGCGCGGATCGTTGAACATGAACCGCGGGATGCCGAAGATCGGTTCCGAGCCGTAGAAGAAGGTGAAGATGGAGTAGGCCACCACCGAGCTCATGACCGAAGGCAGGATGGCCTCGGCCTCGAAGTCCTCGCGGTAGATGACCTCGATGGCCGTGAGCGCGCCGCCCAGCGGTGCGCGAAAGACCGCGCCGAGCCCCCCGGCCGCGCTGCAAGCAGGAGCAGCCTGCGTTCCTTGGCGGAGAAGTGAAAGCGTTCGGAAATCCAGCAGCCGATGCCCGCCCCGATCTGGGTGATGGGTCCTTCTCGGCCCGCGCTGCCGCCGCTGGAGATGGTCAGCACCGAGGTGAAGCCCTTGATGATGGGCACCAGCGGGCGGATGTACCCGCCCTTGTTGTGGAAGGCGTTGATGGTGGAGTCGGTGCCGTCCGTGCCGCCGGTAATGGTATCCGGGATGAATTTGCTGATAAGCCAGCCCGTCAGCAGGCCGGTGGCGGTGGTGGCAATGGGGATGACCCAGCCGCGCAGCTCGGTCTCATGCGCGTGGAAAAGCTGTTCGCCCGCCGGATGCGGGGAGATGACCCCTGCCAGTTTGGCTGAATGAGGTACTTGCCAAGTTCGATGGCACCGAAGAAGGCTACGGCCACCAGACCGGCGAAAACGCCCACGAGGGAACCCACCACCAGCCAGCGGAAAGAGGCGATGTGGCGGTAGGCCTTGACGAAATCACGCCCGTATTCAAACAGGTAGGCAAGCGCTTTCATGGTTACCCGGCCTGCGTTTCGATGCGGGAACGGGTCATGCGGATGGCGGCCTCCGGTTCGGAGAGGATCTGCCTGCCGATGGCGATGTCCTTGCCGATGCGCTCCTTGAGCTCGTCGATGCCGTTGAATTTGCGCTCGTCGCGGATTCGCTGGACGAAGTGAACACGGATGTCGCGGCCGTAGAGGTCGCCGGAGAAGTCCAGCAGGTGTGCTTCCACCGAGAGGGCGTCATTGCCGAAGGTCGGGTTCTTGCCGATGTTGGCAACGCCTTTGTGCGGCTCGCCGTCCACCTCGACCCAGATGGCGTAGACGCCGGGTTTGGGGAAAAGTTCGTCCACCAGCTTGAGGTTCGCGGTGGGGAAGCCGAGCAGCCTGCCGCCGCGGTTCATGCCGTGCACCACCTCGCCTGCCACCTGATAGAAGCGGCCAAGAAGCGGCAGCGCGTCCCACACTTCCCCGGCCTGCACGAGGTCGCGGATGCGAGTGGAGCTGACGATGGCGCCCTCCACGGTGACGGGTTCGAGCCGCTCGACGTTGAAGCCCATGGCTGCTCCCAGCTCCATGAGGGTGTCGTAGTTGCCGGAGCGGCCCTTGCCCATGTGGTAGTCGTGGCCGATGATCAGTTCCTTCATGCCCAGCCCTTCCACAAGGTACTGGCGCACGAACTCCTCTGGGGAGAGCGCTGCGATGTCCTTGGTGAACTCGAGAACCAGCGCCACCTGCGGGCCGTACTGGGAGATGAGCTCCAGCTTTTGCTCGATGAGGGTGATGAACGGCGGGGTCTTGCGGCCGGTGAGCACACGCAGCGGGTGCGGGTCGAAGGTCACGACCACGCTGGTGAGGTCATTCGCCTGTGCCTTGTCGCAGGTCAGGCCGAGCAGCTTCTGGTGTCCTTTATGAACGCCGTCGAAGTTGCCGATGGTCACTGCCGCGCCCTGAACGGCGTCTCGTATTTCGTCTATTGTCCGTGCGACTATCATTGTCCTGTCCGGGGTCGATGTAGGGGGGTATAGCTACCGCAATTCCGTACGCGCTTCAAGGTCGGAGTGGCCGGGCGTCCCGGTGGCTAGAACGAGTTCCTCAACTCTTTGGCCTTTTTCTTTTGTTCTTCGGTCTTTGCGAGCTGGGCCGCCTTGTCCGCATGCAGACGCGCCTTGCGGTAGTCCTTGGAGTAGACATACCCCCAGCCGAGATTCAGGTGCCCGCCGAACAGGTCGCCTGATTCGCCGAGGGTTCGCCCCAGCGCCATGTAGACTGCCGGATTTCTGCGCAGATGCGAAACGGCCTGATTCAGGTACGCTTCGGCTTCCTTGTACTTTTTGCGCTTGAGCTGCAACTCGCCGAGGCGAAGCAGTATAATGGGGTCGTCCGGAGCAACGAAGGCGGCCTTCTGCAACAGGCCCGCAGCCCGCCCGAAATCGCCGAGACGGGTAAACAGGCTCCTGCTTCGCGCAGCACGAGCGGGTCGCTGCCGTCCATGGCAACGGCCTTGTTCATGGCCTCGGAGGACTGCTCGGACTTGCGGGCGCGTTCCAGCGCGAGCGCGTAGCCCATCCAGTCCAGCGCGGAATATTCGTTTTCCGGTCGGTTTTCATAGTACCCCAGCGCGATGGTCGGCGGGTCGTAGCGCCCGCGGAGCAGGGCCTGCACCCGGAAGAGGCCTTCGTTGTCGTCCTTGCGTTTCGTGAAGTCCGGGGGGAGCCTGCGGATGCGATCCTCAAGGTAGCCGATGCGTTCCGAGAGGCCGGGGTGAGTGGAAAGATAGGCGGGGATGCCGTTCTCGCCCGGTGCGGCGTACCACTGCTTCTTGAGCATGGTCTGGAAGGTCGCGGGCATTCCCTCGGGGTTGTACCCGGCCTTGACGAGCGAATTGAGGCCCACATGGTCCGCGTCACGCTCATCCTGCTGGGAATAGGTCAGCATGGCTGCGGTGCCTGCGGCTTGGGAGCCGACCATGAGACCCTGTGCCAGCTTGCCGCTCTGGCTGCCGCCGCCCGCCACGCCCAGAAACGCTCCGGCGAGCATGCCTGCCATGGTCAACGTGTTGACCTTGCTGGCTTTTTCCAGACGGTTGGCTATGTGCCGCTGGGAAACGTGCGCCAGTTCGTGCGACACGACCCCGGCCAGTTCCGACTCGGTGGCAACACTCTCGATCAGGCCCGTGAAGATGTATATGTACCCGCCGGGAATGGCGAAGGCGTTGAGCGCCGGGTTCAGCACCACCCTGCTCTTGATGTTGAAGGGCATGGGGTCCTTCGCCTCCACGATGCGGTCGACCATCTTGCGCACAAAGGAGACAACCACGGGGTCGTCGAGGACGGCCATCTGGTTGTGGATCTTCTGGTCGAATTCCGCGCCGATCTCCTTTTCCTTGGAGACCGTAAGCGTGGGCGTATCGAGAAATGCGGCTGCGGGGCCCGGCCGGAATACGAGGGCCAGGAGCACCAGAATCCATGCAATGCGTTTCATGAAATCTCCGGGATGTTTGAGTCACAATGTAAACATCGTGGCCCGGCCGGGCAAGGCGTGAAAGAAAAAAGGATGCGAAGAATCTCTCCGCATCCTTGTGAGTCTGATTCGCGACCGTGCCTATCGGTTCATCATGTCCATGAATTCCTTGTTGCTCTTGGAGCCTTTCATCTTGTCGATGAGGAATTCCATGGCGTCTATGCTGTTCATGGGCGACATGAGTTTTCTGAGAATCCAGACGCGGTTGAGCACTTCCTGCGTGAGCAGCAGCTCTTCCTTGCGGGTGCCGGAGCGGCTGATGTCGATGGCCGGGAACACGCGCTTCTGGGCCAGATGGCGGTCCAGATAGATTTCCATGTTGCCGGTGCCCTTGAACTCTTCAAAAATAACGTCGTCCATGCGCGAGCCGGTGTCGATGAGTGCGGTGGCGATGATGGTCAGGGAGCCGCCCTCCTCGATGTTGCGCGCCGCGCCGAAGAAGCGCTTGGGGCGCTGCAGGGCGTTGGCGTCGATACCGCCGGAGAGGACGCGGCCGGACGAAGGCGTGACGGCGTTGTAGGCGCGGCCCAGACGGGTGATGGAGTCGAGCAGCACGACCACGTCGCGCTTTCTTTCAACCAGCCGCTTGGCCTTGGCCATGACCATCTCGGCAACCTGAACGTGACGGCTCGGCGGCTCGTCGAAGGTGGAGCTGACCACTTCCGCGCGCACGGTGCGCTGCATGTCGGTCACTTCCTCGGGGCGCTCGTCGATGAGCAGCACGATGAGGTCCACTTCGGGGTGGTTGGCGTTGATGGAGTTGGCGATGGACTGAAGCATCATGGTCTTACCCGTGCGCGGCGGGGCGACGAGCAGGCCTCGCTGGCCCTTGCCTATGGGGGCGAGCAGGTCGATGATGCGGGAGGTGTAGTTTTTGTCCCCGTTTTCCATGCGGAGCATTTCTTCGGGGAAGAGGGGGGTCAGATTGTCGAAAAGAACGAGGTTCTTGGACTGGGCGGGGTTTTCAAAGCCGATTTCGCTGACCCGTAATAGGGCGAAGTAGCGTTCTCCCTCCTTGGGCGGGCGAATCTGCCCGGCGACAACATCGCCCTTGCGTAGCCCGAAGCGGCGGATCTGCGACGGCGAGACGTAGATGTCGTCCGGTCCCGGCATGTAACTGTACATGGGGGAGCGCAGGAAGCCGAATCCGTCGGGAAGCACTTCGAGAACTCCTTCGCCGAAGATCTGCCCGTCGCGGGAGGCGCACTGTTGCAGCAGGGCGAAGATGAGCTCCTGCTTGCGCATGCCGCTGGGATTTTCCACGTTGTACTGAACGGCGAGGTCCATGAGCTCCGGCATGGAATGCTGTTTCAGTTCCGTGAGATTGAGCTTCTCGACGGGGCCCTTGTCTTTTTTGGGAGAATTTTTTTCGTTTGACTGTCATGTGGTGAAAAACGTTACATGTGGGAATGTTGCGTTATTCGCAATATATGCACGAATAGCGCTGTACTGGTATATCGCATCCCTGCAGCAGGGACTGACCGCAAAGGTGTAGAACAATACGGAGAGGCCGGAATGGTGCCGACCGATTGGAATCGGAAGGAAACCGGGTCGGAAGGACGTATCTCCAGTTTTATTTCAGCAGGGAATTGTTTTGCCCGCATACCCCGCGGCCAATGCCGTGGTTTGTAGCGGAAGACCTAAACAGGCGTTACACCAATCCGGGTCGGATGACAAGGCGTTTACGCCCCATCTTCTTTGTTTTCGTCATCTGTGCGGATCACATCGGCGAACATCTCGTGGATTTCTTCCCTGATGACTTCCTGATCCCTGTCCAGTGCGTAGGCAAGCTCCATGGCCACAAGCCCCATGGCCTGCTCCAGAAGTCGTCGCTCGCCGAAAGAGAGTTCCTTGTCTCTGCCGATGAGAAAGAGCTCCTTGAGCACGTATGCGACATCGGCAAGGTCGCCGCTTTTGAGTTTTTCCGAGTACTCGCGGTAGCGGCGGTTCCAGTTCTGGCCGGTATAGCCGGTAAAGTCCGTGCGGTCCTTGAGGGATTCGAAAATGTCCTGCCCGATCCGCAGGGAGCAGACGGGACGGAGGCCGACGTTCTTGGCATTGAGCACGGGCACCATGAGCGTTACGTTGTTGCTCAGGATGCGCACAATGTAGAATTCGGCGGATGCACCGCCGATTTCCTGCGTCTCAATACGTTCGACTTTCCCAACCCCTTGGGATGGGTAGACGACCAGGTCGTTTAACTTGAACACGGGAAGGGGACTCCTTGGTTACTCTCTGCCTTGAGCGGCAACGCTCATACTACCTTATTTGTCATGCGGAGTCCATGGCCTCTTGATCGGATTCCGTAGTTGTCCGAAAAGGATGGAGAAACTGTTGTGCTACGCCGCTTCCGCGTCTAAGCAGCAAATCCAGTCCCTTGACGGTTGCCTTGGTGACTTCCGCGACATCGGCAAGGTCGCTGTCGGGGAAGGGGGCCAGCACCCAGCCGCTCACGTCGGGGCGATCCGCTGGCGGCCTGCCGATGCCAAGGCGCAGCCGCCAGAAGTTCGGGGTGCCGAGCCGCTGCTGGATGTCCTCAAGCCCGTTATGGCCGTTGTTGCCGCCGCCCTTCTTCAGCTTGATGCGCCCCAGCGGGAGGTCCAGCTCGTCATGCAGCACCACCACGTTGTCGGGTTCGATGCCGCGTCGGCCGCATATTTTCGCCACGGCCTTGCCCGAGAGGTTCATGTACGTCATCGGTTTGCAGAAAAAGCGGGGGCCGCCGCCGTACTGAGCTTTCCAGAGGTCGTAGTCGCCGGACTCGTCAATGGTCTCGAGCCGCATGCTCTTGCGTTTTTCGCCGAGGGCGAGCAGCGCGTCCACGACCATGAAGCCGAAGTTGTGGCGCGTACCGGCGTACTGCGGACCCGGATTGCCGAGGCCGACGATGAGGGTGTTGGATTCCATGGCGTTCTTGTATCAAAAAAGACCCCGGTCCGCACCAGTGCGGGCCGGGGTCTGTTCTTTCGGCAGGCAGGCCTTATTCGGCGGCCTCTTCGCCTTCGGCGGATTCTCCGCCTTCGGCTTCACCTTCCTCGCCACCGGCTTCGCTTTCTGCGATGTCGGCTTCGGCGGCTTCAACCATGGCTGCAACGGCACCCTTGGAGAGGATGGTCAGCACGGCGAAGTTGTCGTCGGAGATGGGGGTGACGCCCTCGGGCATGACCACGTCTTCAATGTGGATGCGGTCGTTGACTTCGAGGTTGGTGACGTCGATTTCAATGGCCGGCGGGATGTTGCCCGGCAGGGCCATGATTTCGCACTGTTCGCGGTACTGCTCGAGCATGCCGCCCTTCTTGACGCCCTTTGCGGTGCCCTTGACGCTGAACGGCACGACGACCTTGAGGGGCTTGTTCATGTCCACGCCGAAGAGGTCGGCATGGATGGCAAGCGGCTTCACCGGATTGTATTTGATGCGCCAGATCAGGGAGGGGATGGTTTCGGTCTTGCCGTCGCGTTCCAGCTCAAGGTTGAGAAG
Source organism: Salidesulfovibrio brasiliensis JCM 12178 (assembly GCF_001311825.1). Taxonomy (GTDB): domain Bacteria; phylum Desulfobacterota; class Desulfovibrionia; order Desulfovibrionales; family Desulfovibrionaceae; genus Pseudodesulfovibrio; species Pseudodesulfovibrio brasiliensis. The sequence goes on from NZ_BBCB01000024.1 coordinate 11,644, forward strand.
CTGGGTGTTGCGCAGGGTGCCGTATGCCTTCTGCAGGGCAACGCGCTCAACTTTGACGGGAATGTTCACGCCTTCCTGATTGTAGAAAACTGCGGGGATCATGCCCTGGGCACGAAGACGGCGGTTGGGGCCCTTCCCGGTTTCCTTGCGCTCGTAAGCTTTGAGAGTGATTTTTTCGGACATTTCGGTTTCTCCTTCAGTACGCCCTGGCCGCCCCCTATGGACGGACGTGCGCGGCCCTTTCGGCCGTGGTTATACGAAAAGAACGCTCACCGAGGATTCGGTGTGTACGTTGTTGATCGCCTTGGCAAGCAGGCTGGCCACCGAGAGCTGCTTGATCTTGGAGCATTTCTTCCTTTCTTCGTCCAGCGGGATGGTGTCGGTGACCACGATCTGGGAGAAGACGGACTCTTCGAGGCGCTGGATGGCCGGGCCGGACAGGATCGGGTGGGTCACGCAGGCCATGACGTCCTTGGCGCCGTTGTCCATGAGGACGTTGGCGGCGGCGCACATGGTGCCTGCGGTGTCGATCATGTCGTCGATGACGACCGCGACCTTGTCCTTGACGTCACCGATGATGTGCATGGCCTGCGCCTGATTGGGCGCGTCGCGGCGCTTGTCCACGATGGCCAGCGAGGCGCCGAGGCGCTTTGCGTAGGCACGGGCGCGCTCCACGCCGCCCGCGTCCGGGGAAATGATGACGTAGTCTTCTTCCTTCTGCTTCAGGTGCTCGAGAAGCACGGGCGCGGCGTACAGGTTGTCCACCGGGCAGTTGAAGAAGCCTGAATCTGGCCGGCGTGCAGGTCCACGGTGACAAGGCGCTGCATTCCGGCGGTGGAGAGCACGTCTGCCACCAGCTTGGCGCTGATGGGCGCGCGGGGAACGACCTTGCGGTCCTGACGGGCGTAGCGTAGTAGGGGACCACGGCGGTGACGCGGGATGCGCTGGCGCGCTTGAGCGCGTCGAGCATCAGGCAGAGTTCCATGAGATGGTAGTTGACCGGCGAACAGGTCGGCTGCACCACGAAGACGTCGTCGCCGCGGACATTTTCACCGATTTCGATGCGGATTTCCCCGTCGCTGAAGGTTTCCCTCAACGCGGGGGACAGTTTGCATCCGAGATGTTCGCAGATTGCTTCGGCAAGCTTGGTGTTTGCCGAGCCGCTGATGATCTTGAGTTCGCCGTGCATGGACCTCTCCCTTCTCCAAGGAAAAATTGGCTGGGGTGGTAGGACTTGAACCCACGAATGACGGGACCAAAACCCGTTGCCTTACCAGCTTGGCTACACCCCAGCATCTGGCATCAGAAGCCGTTTTCCCACACGCGCAGTCCGCGCCTCCGGGCGTCTTCCGCAGCGCGGGACATGCCCACGCCGGATCGAAAAAAAGCGAAAACGCTTGCTCCGGAACCGCTCATGGCTGCCGCGCATGCTCCGTGTCGGTAGAGATTTTCCTTTTCCTTCCGGATGGTTGGAAACTCCGGGAAAATCGCGTCCTCAAAGTCGTTGTGCACATGCAGCCGTCGTGCGGGAACCGAGTTCTTATTATCGACGTTACCGCTTGTCAAGGGCTCCGTGGTTTTCCTTCTTTTCGGAAGGCAGACGCGGTCCCACTCGCGGTAGGCCCATGCGGTATTCACGTGTATTTCCGGGGTGATGATGAGCAGGTTGAGCCCTTTGAGGGAAACATCGCAGGGCTGGAGCCGCTCGCCGATGCCTGCGGCACGGGCCGGAACGCCCTTTAAAAAGAACGGCACGTCCGCGCCGAGCCTCGCGGCAAGTTCGTTGAGCGCATCGGCTGAGAGCGCGGCTTCCCCGGCAGCCTCGTTCAGCCAGCGCAGGAGGGCGGCCGCGTCGGTGCTGCCGCCACCAAGTCCCGCTCCCATGGGGATGTGCTTGTGCAGCGTAACCCGGATGCCGGGTGCAAACCCCGTGGCCTCGCGGTACGCCCGCCATGCCTTGGCAACAAGGTTGTCCGGGCCTTCAATGGATTCATGGCCGGGGCAGCGCAGGGAAAACCCGTCGCCGGGTTCCACTTCCAGAATGTCGGCCGGGTCGGGCACCGGAAGAAAAAGGGTGTCCAATTCATGAAAGCCGTCCTGCCTCACGTCCACGATGGAGAGGTTCAGGTTGATCTTGCACGGGGCGGTGAGGGTGGCTGCGGAAATAGTCATGGCATGAAAAAGGGAGGGCCTGTCGGCCCTCCCGGTGTCGGTTACTTTTTGTCGATCGGGATGGCGATGAACACGGACCGTCCCTGCCGCTTGACCAGCAGCATTATCGCGCCGCGTTCTCCGGCTGCATCAAGCACCTTGCGGAGTTGCTCCACGCTGTTCACGTCCTGCTGGTTGGCCTGAACGATCACGTCGCCCTGCCGCAGTCCTTCGCGCATGGCCGGGGAGTTGGCCTTCACGCCGGTAATGACCAGCCCTTCGGGTTTTTCGAGGCCGAGGGCCTTGGCTTCATTCTCGTCCGCTACCGGACGCAGGGTGATGCCCAGTTCCTGTGCGGACTGGTCCTTTTGCGGTGCGGGCTTTTTGCCGGGCTGCTGCTGGCGCGCGTTCTTGGAACGGTCGCCGAGCGTGACGGTGGCCTTGACCTTCTCGCCGTTGCGCCAGAGCACCAGATGGGCCTTGTCGCCGGGACGCAACCCCGCGATCTTGCGCAAGAGGTCGTTGTTGTCATCGACCGTTTTGCCGTTGACGCTCAGAATGACGTCGCCCTGCTTCACGCCCGCCTTGCCTGCCGGGTCTTCGGGGAAGACCTGCGCCACGAGCGCGCCGGTGGGCTTGTCGAGGCCGAGCGCCTTGCGTCGGTGTCGGAGAGGCCGCGGATGCTCACGCCGAGCCAGCCGCGCTTGATCGTTTTGCCGCTCTTGAGCTGCTGGATGATCTTGGCGGCCATGTTGCTGGGGATGGCAAAGCCCAACCCCTCGCCGGAGGGGATAATGGCGGTGTTGATGCCGATGACCCTTCCGTCCAGATCGATGAGCGGACCGCCGGAGTTGCCGGGGTTGATGCTCGCGTCGGTCTGGATGAAGTCGTCGAACGGACCTGCGCCGAGGATGCGGCCCTTGGCGCTGATGATCCCCTGCGTGACGGTGTGGCCGAGGCCGAACGGGTTGCCGATGGCCAGCACCCATTCACCCACGCGGGCGGTCTCGGAGTTGCCGAAGCGAAGCACCGGCAGCTTTTGGCCTGCCTCGATTTTCAGGAGCGCGAGGTCGGTTTCCGGGTCCAGCCCGACGACCTTGGCTTCGTATTCCTTTTCTTCATCCTGAAGCAGCACGCTCACCTTGTCCGCGTCCTGAACGACGTGGTTGTTGGTGACGACGTAGCCGTCCTCGGAGATGATGAATCCGGAACCGAGCGAGTTCTGCTTGCGGGGCTGGTTGGGCATCTGCCCGCCGAAGAAACGCTCGAAGAATTCACGGAAGGGATGTCCCTCGGGCAGTTGGTCCTGACCAAAGAACTGTTGGGGCTGTACGGCCTGATTTTTCGATTCCGTACTGATGTTCACCACCGCCTTTCCGGCGTGCTCCGCCAGATCGGTGAATACGGGCAGCTGCGATTTGGCCATTGCAAGGGCCGGAAGCGTTGCCACGATCACCAGGGCGAGGGCGAGTGGTTGAAGTTTGCGAATCATTGAGTCCTCCTGACGACTTGAAAACGGTAGTGCGGGCAAAGGCCCGATTCCTAGAGTATAAGAGGTGATTCGTTTTTGTAAATAGCCGAGATGAAATAGGGCCCTCTTTGCCCTTACCCCCGGTGCCGCTTGGGGATGAACAGCAGCAGGAAGAGCGGCACCAGCGCGCCGGCCATGCCGCTCTGCGCCACAAACAGCGGCTTCGAATCCCAGCCGAGGGTGATGACCTCCATGGCCACCGCGCCCACAAGGAAGAAAGAAAAGGTAATGACCGAGGCGGCGGTGCCTGTGTCACGCGTGACCTGTTCCAATATGACATGGTTGCTGATGGGGCGGCTCAGGCCGAGGAACATGGTGAAGAAGAACATGGGCAGGGCAAAGCTCAGTGGCGAAGGGCCTGCGAAGAAGTGGATGCCCGCAGCCGAGGCGAACATGCCCGCAAAGGACAGGATCAGCAGGTGGTGCGATTCGACATGCACGCACAGGCGCGAGCACAGGAACGAGCCCAGCATCAGCCCGAAGGCGTTCAGGGCGAAGTACAGTCCGTAGGTCTGCTCGGAGAGTCCGAAGCCGTTGATGTAGATATCCGCCGAGCCGCCGATGAAGCAGAAGAAGGCGAACGCGGCCACGGCGAACGCGATGCAATAGAACATGAAGGACATGTTGCGGGAGAGCCTTGCATAACGCCGCATGGCGTCGCGTACACCGCCCGGTTCGGGGTTCATAAGCGGTTCCTGCAGCCTGAACGAGCCGTACAGCGCGGGCAGGGCGAGTATCGCCTGAGAGAGGAATATGCCGCGCCATGAGAACGCCTGCAGCATGAACGCGCCGAGGGACGGGGCTATCATCGGGCAGAGCGGCACGATGACGCCGACGTATGCCAAGAGCTTCTTTCGGGCTTCGCCTTCGTACAGGTCCTTGACCAGCGCCAGTCCCACTGCGGACGCGCCGGCTGCACCCACGGCCTGCACCGAGCGGGCGATTATCAGCACGGTGATGCCCGGCGACAGGGCGCAAAGCAGGCTCCCCACAACGTAGAGCGATATGCCCCAGATCAGCACGGGACGGCGGCCCTTGGTGTCCGAGAGCGGGCCGTGCACGAGCAGGAAGGCGCTGAAGGTCAGGAAGAAGGCCACCAGCGAGAGGTTGGCGTGCGTCATCGTGATGCCCCACATGGTGCACAATGAGGGGATCGCGGGCAGGTACATGTCCGTGGACAGGGCGGGGAACGCCACGAGCAGCAGTATCAGGACAAAATGGTTCATGCAGTACCGGGTGTCGATAGTTTCAGGAGGCCGGAGGTCCGGCCATTCGGGGGCGATGTGCCGTGGGACGGCTTTTCGTTGCAAGAGCAACTTGTATGCTTCCCTGCCCCGTCAGTCAACCGGGAATCTCGCCATTGTGCAGCGCGGCTGCTGTCCGGGAAAACCCTTGACCCTTGAATGAACCATGTATATCAAGGCGTCTCAATATGTGCCCCCATAGCTCAGTTGGATAGAGCACAGGATTCCTAATCCTGGTGCCGCGTGTTCGAATCGCGCTGGGGGCACCATGTAACAAACAAACCCGCTTTCCTTGGAAGGCGGGTTTTCTCTTTGAGGAGCAATTAAAACTGAAAAGCCGGCTTACCGGCTTTATCGTGATGTAGGGGCTGTTGGAGGTGCAGAGTTATTTTCCGGCTTCATCTGCTGACGGTTCAACAATCACCTTGTCAGCGCATATCTGATTTGCTTTGGACAGTATGCCGTTTAAAGACTCATCGTAAAAGATGAACCACTCTCCGATTGGGACCGACGACGTTGACTCTTTGGCAATAGTCGTACCCTTCGCAACTACTCTATAGTGAGAGGTTGTGCAGTGTCTTATGAAGTTTTCAAATTTTGTGTCTTTTAAAAAGATGGCACATCGATACGAATTCAGCCATTTCCCCTCAGCATCGACTTTTAGAGGCGAGGGCCCGTAAGAGATGGCTATCGACTCAACGTTTTGACATGACAATTCGAACTCGCAGTTTGTTCCACAGTTGCCAACGGATGGGGTTAACAGGACAAACGTGGCGACCATGAAGATCGCCACGCGTTGTTTATTGCTCATATTCAATGACGTATTCCAACACAGCATGAGCAGCTCCCTTGATTTCAAGCATGACCGACCATTTCAGCATTGCATCGGTGAATACGTTAGAATCAAACGATATGCTATTCCCTGTTCCCGGGATTTGGGATTGATCTGCGTCTGCATGGTTGGTTTTAACAAAGAGCTGACTCTCGCCGATATTGGTTACTGTGACATCGACATGACCTCGTCCAGCGAATGTCTCAACAGTGCCACTCCCGAATCCTCCTTATGGTGCCGCGTGTTCGAATCGCGATGGGGGCACCATAGTGAAGATGACCCGCTTTGCTTGGACTGTCTCCTTCACTTTGTCCGGCTTGATAGTCGTCCCGGTCGCACGGCGGGAGTGGGTTTCGCGATTGTAAGCAGGCAGGCGCATGTCGAAACAACAAAGGGCGTACCCCAATCGGGGTACGCCCTGATCATTAACCATCCCATTCTTCTCTCCGAGACGTTCCGCCTCTTGTCCGTGCCGTCGAAGTCGAACTGGCGCAGAACACGGTATGGGCTTCGGGCAAGTGCCTAGAACGTCTTGAAGATGCCGAGAAGAAACACGTCAGATTTATAGTCGAGAGAGTTGCTGAAATCGCCCTGAAAAGCGCCATTGGTGAAGGAAGGCGCTGAGTCGGCGATGTCGGGGAATTCATAGTGCTGGTAACTTGCCCTGATTCCCCAGCCGTTTTCCAGCATGTGGTCGTACCCGATCCCGGCAATCCAGCCCAGACAGAGCTTTTCCTTATCGACCGTTGCGGAGTTTCCGCCAAGGTTGTCGTCGTCAAAGTGGAAATGGTACTTGATCTCAGACAACGCGGGACCGGCGGTGATGTATGCAAGGGAGTTGTCGAACGCATAGCCAAGGCGGGGCTTGAGGCTTGCCATCCAGTCGGATGTAACGCGGGAGCGCATGTTGAAATAATTGGCCGGCAAGGATTCATACTCGGTTCTGCCGGTATCATACTTCTTTTCAAAAGGCGCATAGGTGAACTCGCCTTCAAGACCGAGAACCAGATTGTCCCACTGGTGGTTGAAGCCCGCAAACACTGACACGGCGGGCATGACTTCAGATTGGTCTCTCGACCCCAAGGGGTCGATTTGGTTGCTGTCCTGCTTGTTGAAATACGTTCCGCCAAGCCTGAGGCCGTGGTCGGCTTCACCGTATGCCGCTCCGATGGCAATGCCAACGTATGGTTTGCTCCAATCTACAGAAGGAGGCGACGAAGCTTCGCCTGCCAGTGCCGTTGCAGAGAACAGGACGGTGAATAAACAGAGGAAAAAGAGAGTGGCGTATACGCGCATGACAGTGAACTCCTGACAAAGAACAGGATGAATAAGACGATCTTAAAATAGTGATAATCAGGTTACAACAACCAAAGTATTCTCTATCGGGGTGGATTTCGTTTGTAAAGCGCAAAAGTCAGGAATTGTTCAATCGTCTGGAACGGGGCTGCCTATTGGGGCCAGCAATGCCCCGCCGGGTGGTCTAGGGGCTCTCGACGTCGCAGCCCTTGCCCGTAGGACAGCAGCTTTGCGGAGCTGTCTGAGATGGCAGGTACTTGCAGAGAATGCCGTAGATGGTGCCGTCCTGCTTCATTTCAAGAAGCGCCCGGTTCAGAAGCGGGATGGTGTGGGAGGCGTCCTTGTGGATGCGGATGCGCAGCCTGCTCGGTTCCTGAAAGTTATAGATGGTCTGAAAGTCGTTCATGGAGAGCGATTGCCGCTGCGTCCAGTATGCAAACTCCTGAAGGTCGATGATGCAGGCGTCCACTCGTCCGGAGACAAGCTTGTTCACGAGGCTTTTGCTTGAATCCCAGTCGTCGCGCTCCAGTCTGTCCTGCGCAAAGAGGGTCTCGAACCCGTCGGTGTAATGAAAGCCCCTGTTGGTGCCTATTGTCAGGTGCGGGAGTTCTCGCGGGTTGTTCACAGGCGCGTACTGTCCGGCTCTCGCCATGAGGACGTTTCTGGTCAGGGCGAAGGGTTCGGTGAAGTCCGAGTTGGGGTCGAAGCTGCGCCATGGTTTGTGGATGGCAGGCTCGGCGTTGAGTTCTCCTGCCTGAAAGAGCAACTCCACCCGCTTGCGGGGCATGATGTCGAAGCTGGCGGTCAGGCCGCTGCGTCGCGCCGCCTCAAGAAGCACGTCGATTGCGATTCCGGCTTGCTCGGAACCGGCACGCATGATCCAAGGCGGCCATGCGGCCCCTGCCGCCCGGATATCCTGCCCGGAGGCTGGGGCGGCGAAGCATGACAGTGCCAGCAGGACGATGGCAACGAAAGCGCACCAAATGGCGCGCGTGTGGGTCAGGGCGGCGTTCTGCATCCCCGATTCTATACTTTATTATGAGACAACAGGAAAGATCGATTTAGACTCGTCGTGTGGTCATAGCGCGAGAAAAAGTGAACTGTCCTGCCTGAAGCAGCGCAATTTCATTTTTTCGCGCACCGATCTGCCGTGCCTTCTCCATGTCGGGCAGGGCCGAGTTCCAGATGGCCGAGATTTCCCCGCGCACCGTTCGGATGCGGCTTTCCAGCCGGTCGAGTGAAAACGACCCGTCCCATAGGGGGGCCTTTTCCTCGTTGTTCCAGAGGCTGACAGCGCTTTCGGAAAACTCCGCGTAATCCTTGAGCGCCTCGCGCTTGAGCGCCAGCCTGTCCTCGGCGTCCTTTTCCGGGTCCATCCGGAAATATGAATCGAACACCGTGCGGTCGTCCACTTGGTTCGTGTGCATGGGCAACGCTCCCTGTTGCCGGTTCACACGTCCTATCGGACGGTTATGGGATAAGGCTTAGGGGGCGGGCGGGGTGAGGGGGGTAAGCTGCCACTTCCGGCGGAGCGCGTCGATGCGTCCTTGTTGCTGCATGGCCTTGAGCCGGGCATCGAGAATTCTCAAGACACGGATTGCGTCGGCGTTGTCTTTCAGGGCCACTGCGTACTCTCTGCCCTCATTGAAGACTGGGAGTTTGCTGAGCTTGTCGCCGATGCCGAGGCGGCGGGCCACGAAATCCCAGTTGGCCTCGTATCCTGCAAAGGCGTCCACCCGACCCTTGAGCAGCATGGCGAATCCTTGTTCGATGCTGTTTACGGGGATCTTGCGAACCTTGTCCGGGTCGAGTTCATCCCAGTCGTCGCCATAGCTGAAGCCACGCTCCACGGCGATGTCCATGTTGTCGAGGCCGTCGAGTCCGGTCCACTCGATGCGGTTGCCGTGCCTCACATAAAGCAGGGCTCGCGAGTCGTTAACGGGAACGTTTCCAAAGGAAAAAAAGCGTTTGCGTTTTGTGCTGGGCGTGGCGGGAAAGAGTATGTCGTGCTCGCCGTGCAGGATGCCGGAATAGGCGCGTTTCCACGGCACGACAGTCAGGTGGATGGTGTATCCGGCTCCATGCAGGGCCTCGCGCATGACATCCCAACTGTACCCCCTGAACATGCGTGAATCCTCGCTCGGAGCGAGTCTCTCCGAGAGGATGTGCGTTTCGGGGGGAGTCGTGAAGCAGTATGGGGCGTATCCGTAAAGTGTGACCACGCGAACGGAAAGGGGGGTGTCCCCTTGCGGACTCGTGTCTGCCGACGAGACGTGCGGCAACAGCACAAGGATTGCGCAGAAGAGTGCGTGGCCAAAATACTTCTTCATTTCCATCATATTACGAATTTGAGCACGAAAAGTCTACTTTCAAGGGAAAAAGCTCGGCATGGACAAACGGCGAAATGTGTTCTAATGGCATTTTCCGCAATTCATTTTGCGCAGTATTGTGCGCGAATTTTAATATATAGCGTGTGCGGTTGTCTTCGGATGACCGTTTTCGGAAAGGAAAGGAGTTTTTTCACAATGCAACAGAGAGAAACATGGGGTTCGCGTGCCGGGTTCATCATGGCTGCCGTGGGGTCGGCCATCGGCCTCGGCAACATCTGGCGTTTCCCCTACATGGTATATGAAAACGGCGGCGGGGCGTTCCTGATCCCGTATTTCGTTGCCATGCTGCTGGCGGGTATCCCGTTCATGATCCTTGAGTACGGCCTCGGCCATCGCTTCAAGGGGTCCGCGCCCAGAATCTTCGCCTCCATCTCCAAACGGGCCGAGTGGCTCGGCTGGTGGCAGGTGTTGGTCGCGTTCATCATCGCCACGTACTACGTGGTGGTCATCGCATGGGCCATTGATTATTTCCTGATGTCCTTCTCCCTCGGCTGGACCGAGGCACCCAAGGACTTCTTCTTCGGCGAGTTCCTCGGGCTTACGGATTCGCCCATGAACCTCGGCGACATCCAGTGGAACATCTTCGGGGCCGCCACTGCGGCGTGGGTCATCGCCTTCGGCGCGGTGTTTACCGGCATCCGCGGCGGCGTGGAGCGGCTGAACAAGATCTTCATGCCCCTGCTGTTCATTCTGGTCCTGGTGTTCATCGGCCGCGGCCTGATGCTGCCGGGTGCCATGGACGGCCTGAACTGGCTCTTCAAGCCCGACTTCTCCGCCATCATGAAGGCGCAGGTCTGGGCGGACGCCTTCGGGCAGATATTCTTCAGCCTTTCCGTCGGGTTCGCCATTATGCTGGCCTACTCGAGCTATCTGAAGGATGACTCCGACATCAATAACAACGCCTGCATGACCGTGTTCATCAACTGCGGGTTCAGCATGCTCTCCGGCCTGATGATCTTCAGCGTGCTCGGTTACATGGCAGGACAGCAGGGCGTTCCGGTCAGTGAAGTTGCCGGGGCGGGCGTGGGCCTTGCCTTCGTGACCCTGCCCACGGCCATCAACCTGATGCCCATGCCGGTGTTCTTCGGCGTGCTGTTCTTCCTCGCCCTGACCGTGGCGGGCCTGTCCTCCATGATCTCCATCACCGAGGCCGTGGTCTCCGCGCTCATCGACAAGCTCGGCATGAGCCGCAGGAAGGCCGCAAGCCTCGTTTGCGGTGTCGGCTTCATGGTCAGCAGCCTGTTCACCACCGGCGGCGGCCTGTACCTGCTGGACATCGTCGACCACTTCGTGAACAACTTCGGCATTCTCATCGGCGGCTTCGCCGAGATCGCCTTTGTTGCCTGGTTCTGCGACCTCGAAGGCATGCGCCGCTACGTGAACAAGGTCTCCGAGTTCGCCGTGGGCGGCATCTGGACCATTTGCCTGCGCATCGTCACGCCGCTCATGCTCGGCGCGCTGGTGCTCATGAACCTGTACACCGACCTCACCGCCAACTACGGCGGCTACTCCACCACCGCGGTGGTCCTGTTCGGCTGGCTGGTTCTCTTCGGGTGCATCGTGCTCTCCATGATCTTCCCCTGCCGCGAGTGCGCATTCGCCGATCATGTGGCAAAGAACAACACCTTCCGTCAGAGGAGCTAGACCATGGAAACCACGTCCATCATCATGATGATCTTCGGCCTCGGTCTGACCTGGGGCGGAGCCGCGCTCTGCATCCGTCTGGCCATGAAGAAGAACTCCGAATAGTAACGGAGCGCTACTGACTATAAGCCCCGGGCCGGTCCTTTCCAAAGGACGGCCCGGTTTTTTTGTCGAGATGCGGAAGGGAAAGGGGGCAATACCCGCTTTTCTCCGTTCTTCCGGTGTGCTACGCTCATGCCGATGCGATTTTCCTGCAAACTGCTCGTATGGGCGCTCTTCACCCTGTCGCTGGTGCTCCTCTCCGGGTGCATCGGGGAGGAGGACGCGGTGTACGTGGACTTCACCAAGCGCGAAGAAGTCCTGCTGCCCGTCCAGAAGGACGCGGTGACCTACGCCTATCTGCCGCAATACTCCCATGCGGTCTCTTACGGACGGCATCATCTGCTCATCGAATACCTGAGCCAGTCCACCGGGCTGGCCTTCAGGCAGGTTTTCCCGGACACCTTCGACGAGCACGTGAAGATGGTGGAGCGCGGTGAAATCGATATCTCCTTTTCCAACCCCATGATCTATCTGCGGCTCGCCAAAAGCGGAGCGTGGGCCTTTGCCAGAGTCATCGAGCCGTCCGGCAGGCCGAGTTTCCGGGGCGAGATCATCTGCCGCGCGGACAATGACGCCATCAAATCGCTGGACGACTGCCGCGGCAGCCGCTGGATCGCCGTGGACCATTCTTCGGCAGGCGGCTACCTCTTTGCCCTCGGCCTGTTTGTGGAGAACGGCATCTATCCGGAAGACTTCAGGCGGATCGATTTTGCCCCCGGACCGGGCGGCAAGCAGGAGAAGGTCGTGCTGGGCGTTTACGCCGGGGCCTACGATATCGGCTCCATCCGCGAGGGAACCCTCGACATCCTCAAGGACAGGATAGACCTTTCCCAGATTCGGGTCCTCAAGCGCACCCCGCTGTATCCCGGGTGGGTCTACGCCGCACGCAGTGGAATGCCCCATGAGCAGGTGGCCAGCATCGCCAGCGCCATGTATGCCCTTGACCTGAACCGCCCGGACGACGCGGTCATTCTCAACGCCGCAGGGATTCGCGGCATCATCCCGGCTTCCGACGCGGATTATGCACCCGTCAGACGGCTGGTGCGTTCGCTTGGGTCCGTGCTGGGTGACAAGGGAGGCGCACAGTGAAGGCGCTCGACAGGCTGCGGTTCAGTACCAAAATCGGCCTTGGCACGAGTATGATCGTGCTGCTCGCGGCCGTGCTGCTGGCGCTGACCTTCAGCACCCTGTCCACCCGCGTGCTCATCAATGAAAACAAGAAGCACGGCTGGTGCTGGCCGAGAACCTCGCCCTGCGCGCCCTTGACCCCATGTTCTCCGCCGACTTCCTGCTCCTCAAGGACTTGGTGGACGGCGTGCGCGACGTGGATGAGAACGTGGATTACGCTTTCATCCTCGACCGGGACGGTAACGTGCTGGCGCACACCTTCAGCCGCGGGATGCCCGTGGGGCTGGTGAAGGCCAACGAACTCCCTCCGGTTGAGGAGAGCGCCACCGTGCTCATCGACACAGGGCGCAGCTACGTCTACGACTTTGCCGTGCCGGTGGAGGTTGCCGAGAAGCGGCTCGGGACGGTGCGCGTCGGCCTGTCTCGCTCCAAGATTCAGGGCGTCATCAACGAGCTGCTGCATCCGGTCATGGGCGTTTCGCTGGGCACCCTGTTGGTGGCGGTTTTCCTCGGTTCGCTTTTCGCAAACAAGGTTACGAGCCGCATCAACGAGCTCCGGCGGCACGCCGAGGCCCTTGTCACCGGCAAGCTGAGCGGCAGCTCCGGCCCGAAGCTGACCCGTAACTGCTGGGAGGTGCGGAACTGCACCATGACCGCCTGTCCGCCTACGGCGACTCGGAGCGGCGGTGCTGGTATCTTGCCGGGAACCTCGACAGCGACAAGGGCGGAGCCGGGTGTCAGGACTGCGAGGTTTACCGCGAGAACGTCGGGGACGAGATTCAGGACCTCGCGGAAACCTTCGACTATTTGGTGCATACGCTGCAGATTCATCTGGGCGAGTTGCATGAGGCCGAACGGACCATGGCCCGGCAGCAACAGCTTCTCAGAACCGTGCTGGACTCCACCCCGGACTGGGTCACGCTTCAGGATAAAGACGGATCCTTCCTTGCCGTGAACCGTGCCTACGCGGATTCCCTCGGCCTGAGCCCCGAGTCCGTGGTGGGCCGCAAGGAGACCGAGTTCCTGGACCCCGAAGAGGTTCACATTAGTGAGGAAAAGCTGGCTCGGGTCTTCGCCACGGGGCAGGGCACCAGAGAGGAAATACGGCGCAAGCGCGATGGCCGGACCATGTGGATGCATGTCATCCGGGTTCCGGTGCGCGGGCATGACGGCAGGGTCAACGCCGTCCTCAAGAGCGCACGCGACGTTACCGAGATCAAGAATTATCAGGCGCAGCTCATTCAGGCCCAGAAGATGGAATCCCTCGGCAAGCTGGCGGGCGGGGTGGCCCATGAGATCAATACGCCGCTCGGCATCATCCTCGGCTACGCACAGCTCCTGAAGGAGGATGCGCAGGACGAGGCCATGCGAGAGGACCTTGGCATCGTGGAGAAGCAGACCAAGGTCTGCCGCAAGATCGTGGCCGACCTGCTCGGATTCTCCCGTCAGTCCGTGAGCGAGAAGCAGGAGATGTGCTTCAACAACTCGGTCATGGAGGCCGTCACGCTGGTGCGGCATACCTTCGAGATGGAGCGGGTCAGCATCGTCACGGTACTCGACGAACGCATGCCCATCATTTACGGTGACCCCGAAAAGCTCAAGCAGGTCTGGATCAACCTCTTGAACAACGCCCGCGACGCAATGCCCGAAGGGGGGACCATCCGGGTGGCCACGAGCCTGAATATCGGGCGGCGGACGGTCACGGCGTTTTTCTCGGACACCGGGCCGGGCATTGAGCCTGAGCACCTCAAGAAGGTGTTCGATCCGTTTTTCAGTACCAAGGCGGTGGGGCAGGGGACCGGACTGGGACTGTCCGTGTCCTTCGGCATTGTGGAAGACCACGAGGGCGACATCACCGTCACCAGCCCGGTGCCCGACGAGCATCGGCCAGAAACCGAAGACGGCGCCCCGGCGGGACCGGGAGCGCTTTTCACAGTGGATCTGCCGCTCGACACGTCGTAGCGCGGGCGCAGGAAAATGGAGTGCAGCAACATGGCGAACATCATCGTTCTCGACGACGTCTACGATTCCGGACTGCTCATAAAACGCATTCTGACGCGCAAGGGACATGTGGTCACCCCCTTCACCGAAGAGGAGGAGGCCATCGAATACGTAGGCAAGTATAAGCCGCATCTGGCGATTCTTGACATAAAGCTCAAGAAGATGACCGGCGTTCAGGTGCTTGAGGAAATGCGCAAACTCAGCCCAGAGACCAGAGTGATCATGCTGACCGGCTATCCGACGCTTGAAACGGCGCGGGAGTCGGTGCGGCTCGGTGCCGCGGAATACTGCGTGAAACCCATCGACAAGGACGAACTGGAAGCCAAGGTGGAGGACGTTCTTTCGACCGGTGAGTGATCCGGGAGAGTGTATGTTGATTACTGAACTGCTGCGCCGCTGGACCTACGGCGTCTTTGCCCCCGGCGCGCTTCTGCGGAAGCGGTACGGGGCGTTCCGAAAGCTGCTGGAGCATGATGTCCGGGCGCTGGAGCTGCTGGCGGACATGGAAGAGATGCACGCCGGGGTCGAGGTGGTGGATTACAGCCGCGTGCTGGAGGTGGAAAAGGATCTTGAGGGCGAGGTCTCGCAAATGGTGGACTGCCTTGACGAGATGTCGCCCACGGCCGCCATGGGTCTTCGGGAGTTCTTTTCCAAGGCCGCTTTCTACGTGCGAATGGGGCTCGATACCGGCCTGCCCGCGCTGGAGCCGCCCTATGCGCTTCGCCTTTCGCAGGCAGACGACCCGGAGATCGCGGGGGGCAAGGCGGCCTGCCTGAGCCGTGTGGTCAATGAGACCGACCTGAACGTGCCCGACGGCGTGGTCGTCACGGCCAGCGCCTTTCATTATTTCATTGAAGCAAACAATCTGCGCGATTCGCTGGACGCGATCCTGCGCGAACTGCGTCTTGGCGACCCCAAGGGCATCGAGGAAGGATGCCGGGCCATGCGGCAGTTGATCCTCGACTCGCCAGTGCCCGACGAGATCGTGCATCCGATGCTCGAAAGCACCGTGGACATCGGAAGCGGGCCGTACGCGGTCCGGTCCAGCGCGGTGGCCGAAGACGGTCGTTTCTCTTTTGCCGGGCAGTATGATTCTTTTATGGACGTGAAGCGCGAGGATCTTCCCGAGGCGTACCGGGAGGTTCTGGCCGGGAAATACTCGCCCAAGGCGGTGACGTATCGGATGCTCAAGGGCCTTTCCGACACCGAGACGCACATGGCCGTGCTCATCCAGCCCATGATAACCTCGTCGGTTGCCGGAGTCATGTACACCAAGGACGCGGACGCAACCCAGTGCGTGGGCGGCGTCACCGCGGTGTACGCCGTGGAAGGACACGCCGGGGGCGTGGTCAGCGGGCGTCGCGAACCCAACGTCTACTGCCTGACCCGTGAGGATGAGCCGGTAATCCTGCAAAAGCCCGCACACCACGAAAAGCCCGGCGCGGGCCTGTTGCTCCAGCTCGCCAAGACCGGCTATCGGCTTGAGCGACTGTTTGGCGGCCCGCAGGACGTGGAGTGGGTTGCGGACTCCCACGGAGCCCTGCATATTCTTCAATCCCGCCCCATGCAGAGCGAGGAGGCGGCCGCTGTTCGTCCTGAAGAGCCGCAGGACATGGAGGTGCTCATTTCCGGGGGCGTGCGGATCTCCGCAGGTGTCGGCGCAGGCCGGGTGGTGCATTCCATCGGAATGCCGGACACCGTGCCCGAAGGGGCGGTGCTGGTGACGCGCTCGCTGATTCCCGAGCTGGTGGGCATCATGGATCGCCTTTCCGCAGTCATTTCCGTAACCGGCAGCCGGGCAGGACATTTTGCCTCGGTGGCCCGCGAGTTCGGTCTTCCCGTGCTGGTCTCGCCCTATGCTTCGGAGCTTATCGAAGGGCGACTGGTAACCGTGGACGCCGAGCGCGGCAGCGTCTATGCCGGGCGCATTCCGGGGCTTGAAAAGCGGCGGCACATCGAGCGAAACGTGGTGGCCGAGCGTCTGGATTCGGTCATGCAGCATCTTTCCACCCTGAATCTCACCGATCCCGAGGACGAGGGTTTTGCCCCGGAAGGGTGCCGCTCCATCCACGATGTCATCCGCTTCACCCATGAGACCGCCGTGCGCGAGATGTTCTCGCTTGTGGGCCGTGGCGGCAAGGGAATGGGCCGGGTCAAGCAACTGAAGACACGCATCCCCATGGCCCTGTATCTGCTCGACCTCGGCGGCGGCCTGTTTTCTCACGCACGGGAGGAGACCACCGTTTCGCCCGAAGACGTGACCAGCACGCCCATGTGGGCGCTCTGGTGGGGTTTTTCCAGAAGCGGCATCGACTGGGACAAGCAGATGCCCATGGTGGACTGGCAGGAGCTGGACCGCATCAGCGCGGGCATCATCACCAACAGCTCCCGTGCGCTGGCCAGCTACGCGGTGGTGGCGGCCGACTACGCCCACTTCATGTTCCGTTTCGGCTATCATTTCGCGGTAGTGGACTCTGTCTGCGGGCCGGACGCGCCCCAGAACCACATCAACCTGCGTTTCAAGGGCGGCGGCGGACACTGGGAGCAGCGCATCCGCAGGCTTGATTTCATCAGGACCGTGCTGGAGTCGAGGGATTTCGAGGTCTCCATCAAGGGCGACATGCTCGACGCACGCTGCTCTCGGCTGGAGGAAAACGACACCCGCAAACGGCTGGTTCTGGTGGGCCGCCTGCTGGCCCACAGCCGTCTCATGGATGTGCGGCTTGACGAAAACAGCGACCCTGCGGAGCTGGCCGCGACCTTTATCGAGGAAACCGAACGGCCGGGAACGGAGGACTAGACGTGTTCGGCAGAAAAGAACCCGTCGTTTGGGTCACGGATTATCTCGCCGCCGGTCCCGCGCCTGCGTCAAGCACTGCGCTGGACTGGCTCAGGAAGCAGGGCATTACCGGCATCCTCAACCTGTGCGGGGAGTTCCCCGACCTCAAGGGCATTGAGGAAAAGTACGGCTTCGAGGTCTACTATCTCCCGGTGCCCGACGAGGAGGCTCCGGCGCTCAAGGAACTGGAAAAGGCGCTGGCTTGGCTCGACGAGGCCCTGTATCTCGGCAAGAAGGTCTACGTGCACTGCCGTCACGGCGTTGGGCGCACCGGGACCATCCTCAACTCCTATTTGCTCCGGCGCGGCCTCGGTCACAAGCTTGCGGGCAAGCGGCTCAAGGGGCTGCATGACGGGCCTGCGAATTTTACCCAGTGGCGTGCGGTCAGGAAGTACGGCAAGGAGACCGGGCAACTCACCTGCCGGGAGCCGTCCCTCGAGTTCAACCGTGCCGTGGACCTGACGCCGTTCATCGGCGATTATCTGGAGCTGGTGGCCACCATCGAGGACGTGGTGGACGAAGCTGGCATCGACCGCTGCGGAAAGGACCACGACAGTTGTTCGCACATCCCCATCAACCTCTGCTTTGTGGAGGCCGTGACCCTCAGCCGGGCCCGCAACACTGCCCTGAGCAGCGAGAAGCGCATAGAACTCATTGACCGGGCCGTGGATGTCTCGCGCAAGGAGCGTTCCGCAAAGCGCAGGCAGCGCGGGGCCGAGGTCTGCATGGCCGATGTGGGCGCGAAGTGTCCCCTTTGGGATACGACGTGCCTCCTGTATGAACACAGGCCGGTCCTGTGTCGTATGTTCGGGCTTGAGGGCGAGGCCAGCGAGCGGCTCTGGGAAAAGATTCAGCCGAGGCTCGACGAGCTCTCGGCTGACATCTGGTTCGCCCTTACCGGGGAATTTCTTGAAGAGAAGCCGGAGTTTCCGCTCTCGGAGGTCATTTCCGGCAAATATGTGGAGCGGTTCTTCACGCTCATGATGGGCCAGACCGGCTGCGTCTAGCGGGCGGGCTCCTGTTCGGGTTCCTGCGAGCTGTTCATGGCCTTGGCTTCGTTCTCCAGTTCCGTGTAGCCCATAAGCTCTTCTTCGGTCTCTTCGTTTTCCGAGACCTTGCGGGCGATGGTGCGGAACACGGGCAGCCACTTCTTGCTTTTTTCAAATACGATACGGATTACGATGTATGCGGGCACGAAAAAGAAGCCCGGTCCCACCTTGCCGACCCACGGCACAAAGAAATCCACCGCGCCGAAACGAAAGTCCAGCCAGCCCATGACGAAGAACGCGGGCCAGAGCGATGCGCCGAACAGCGCGATGCGCGAGAAGAAGTTCTTGCCGAATTCTTCGTTGGCCTGCTTGTTCAGGGCTTTGAATCCCTCTTTGTTCTTAACCAGGAGCGAACGTAGCGACATGTTGTTGTGGCGCACCATCTCGCGGTTGTGTTCCGCGAAATGCTCCTTGTTCATGAAATAGATGCCGGCCATGGAAAGCTCGCCGATGACGGTGGTGAGCAGGCACAGGAAGGCGATTCCCATGGCAAAGCCGACCTCCGGCTGGCTGATCATGCGAAACGACCAGATCAGGAAGGGGTCGAGAAAGACGTTGAGGGAATGGAAGAAACCCATTGTAACTCCGGTATTGGGAAGGGGGACCGCACGCGGCGGTCCCCCTGTTGGTTCAGTTTGTGCCTACGGCCACAGGGCGATGTCGAAGAAGCCCTTGAGGGTGTAGCGCATGCCGACGTAGACGGCGAGCACCACGAACAGGCGCTTCAGCCACACGTCCGGGATGTACTTGGAGGTGCGGGGGCCGATCAGGGAGCCGATCACGATACCGATAAGCTCGGCGCCGATGAGGGACCACTCGACCGGGGTGCCGCGAAGCAGCATGTAGGACGCGATGGAGTTGATCATGCCGATGAACACTGCTGCGGCGGAAGTGCCGGCAACGAGGTACATGGGCAGGCCTGCCACGGAGGTCAGGAACGGCACCAGCAGGAAGCCGCCGCCGACGCCGAGGAAGGAGGCCAGGGCCGCGATGATGAAGCCACCGACGAGCGGGATGAGCGGGTTGAAGGAGAATTCAACGCCGAAGAAGGTGAAGACGCAGCGGGTCGGGGTGAAGGTCTGGACCTTGACGCCCATGTCTGCAGAGGTTTCACCGGAGGCAACGGAAGCCTGGAACTTCTGTGCGGCTTCCTTGGCGGCTTTCTTGCCTGCCTGACCGGCCGGAGTGGTTTCGTAGAACAGGTAGCAGCCCAGGAAGAGCACGAACAGGCCGAAGTAGCCGATGTAGGCCTTCAGGCTGATCTTGCCTGCGGTCAGTGCGGGCACGAGCCAGGAACCGGCCACGGAGCCCAGCGCCAGTGCGATACCCAGCGGCAGCACCAGACGGCCCATCTTCCAGTAGTTGAAGGTGGACAGACCTGCGGAGCAGCCGACCAGCCACTGGTTGGACACGCGGATGGAGTCGGTGACGACCTTGTTCATCTTCATGGACTTGCCGAAGCTCTTGGCGTAGTCGCCGAGTCCATAAATGGTGATGTGACCGACACCGGCCATGATGCCGCCGAATGCGCCGACGGTGGAGAAAATCCAGCCTACCCAGATCGCCCAGATGAGGCCCCACCACCAGGTCAGTTCGGGAGCGCCGGGGATGCGAGGTAGCCCTTCTGGGCGTTGGCGTCCATTGCGCCGGTTTCGACGGCCTGATTGATGGCGTCGGCCAGGCGGTCCGCCATGGCGCTCTCCTGAAGCAGGAGCACGGCGGCCAGTGCTGCAAATACAATGAGCACGTTACGGTTTTTGAACATGAGATCCCTCCTCTCAAAGGTATTACGGTTTACGGACAGCGGCGAATACCGCATGCGGGTCCTGGGTTTTCAACAGCGCCTTTTCCGCATAATCCCGCCGTTTGTCGGCGGACGCGGTATTGACTTCCTTGAACTCGAGCGCGTGACCGCAGCAGGCTTCCACGCAGGCGGGCTTGTCGCCGCGGTCAATGCGATCCCGGCAGAAATCGCACTTGATCGCCTTGCCGTGCACGGCGTCCCACTGGGGGATGCGCCACGGACACGCCTGAATGCAGGCCTTGCAGCCGACGCACAGATCCTGATCCACATAGACGATGCCGTCTTCGCGCCGCATCATGGCCCCGGTGGGACATGCGCCGACACACCACGGCTTCGCACAGTGGAAACAGGTCATGTACATGTTGAGGACGCGCGGCTTGCCGCCCTTGTCCACGGGGCCCACGGAGATGAGCTGGCCGAGACGTGCGCCTTCGGGCACGCGGTTCTTGGCCTTGCAGTGGGTCTCGCAGGCATAGCAGTTGATGCAGCGATCCTGGTTGAAGGTTATGACGAAATCAGCCATCGGGTTTCCTCCTGAAATCCGACCGGTCCGTGCCGGTCCGGTCAGTAGTTAGGGCAAGAGGGTGGTTCCAGCCTCAAGAGCCAGCCGGTAAAGACCGCCGGGCAGCGCGCCGAGAACGAGAATGGCGGCGGCCATGACGGTACCGGCGACGGTTCCCATCCAGTTTCTGTCCCTCAGGTTCACGGCGCCTCCCGTCTCGGCGGTGTAGGCGTGGCGGAACAGGCTCAGGTAGTAGAAGATGGCCAGCGCGGTGTTGATGACCGCAACGATGACCAACCACGCATACCCGTGGTTCCACGCGCTCGTGAGCAGGAACAGCTTGCCCATGAATCCGGCCGTGGGCGGCAGGCCGACCAGCGCAAAGGCGGATACCGCCAGCACCAGCGCCAGTCCCGGCGCGTTCTTCGACAGCCCGTTCAGGTCGTCGTAGACCGGGTTCTTGCCGTCGCAACGCAGGTGGCAGACCACCCAGAAGCAGGCCATGTTCATGAGCAGGTAGACAATCGCATAGAAGCTCATGGCACCGAGTCCCTCGGCAGTGCCCGCGGCCAGCCCGATGACGAGATAGCCGGAGTGGGCGATGCCGGAGTAGCCGAGCATGCGCTTCAAATCCTTCTGTGCCAGCGCCGCGAGGTTGCCGAGCGTCATGGACGCGGCCGCGAAAAGCGCCAGCAGGAAGGTGATTTCAAGGTTTGGTGCCAGAAGGGCCGCGAGCCTGACCAGAACGGCGGCCGCGCCCAGCTTGGGCAGTGTCGCCGCAAACGCGGCGGTTTCGTTTCCGGTTCCCTGATAGACGTCCGGAGCCCAGAAGTGGAACGGAAAGAGCGCCAGCTTGAAGAGCACGCCGCACAGGAACAGGATCAGGCCGATGGCGGCGGCCGGGTTCCCGGCAAAGCTCCAGTCCATGCCCGCCAGTTCGGAAACAAAGCCCGTTCCCTGCCCGGCGAGGATGTACGAGTAGCCGAAGAGCGCAACCGCCGTGGCCATGGCCCCGAACATGATGTACTTGACGCCCGCTTCGGCGGCGTTCTTGTTCTGCGCCCGCAGGGGGATGACCGCGTACAGGCTGTAGGAGGATATCTCCATGGCCACGTACAGGGTCATCAGCTCGGCGGCTGAGGAAAGCAGCATCAGCCCCCATGCCGAGAACGCGAGGAACATCAGGTAGTCTGCGCGTTTGTCGTCGTCCACGCCGCGCGCGTTGGGGGTGAAGAGCGAAGTGATGAGGAAGCCTGCGGCGATGGCGGCCTTGAATATCTGGGAGAGGCCGTCAACGATGTAGGTTCCGTGGAACATCACGCCGCGCGCGTTCAGCGAGCCGAGGCACACGGCCAGCACTGCGAGCGAGGCCCACGGCAGCCAGTATGCCCTGCGGGCCGCGCCGTCCCCAGGGGAGGTGACGGATACGGTGAACAGCGCGGCCGCAAGGACGAACAGCGAAAGTTCCGGCAGAAGGAGCATGATGTCGAAGTTCATGAACGGTCTCCTTTATTGTCCTGCGCCGGGAAGGGCGGTTGATGCGAGCACCGTGGGCACCGTTTGCTCCGGCGCGTCGGCCACGTGTGCCGTCCGGGAGTGGAAGTCGTCGATCATCTTGCCCGTGGACGGGGAGATGACCTTCATGACCAGCCCCGGCGCGAGGCCGATGTAGACCACGAGGATCGCCAGCGGCATGAGGTAGGCCCATTCGCGCGCGTTGAGGTCGTGCCAGCCCTTGTCCTTTGGCGAGGACGGGCGGCCCCACGCCATCTTCAGGCCGAGGCGCAGCATGTAGGCTGCCGCGAGCATGGCGCCGGGGATGGCCAGCAGGCCGATGCTCGTCTTGGCCTGAAACGCGCCGATCAGCACGAGGGCTTCGCCCACGAAGCTGTTCAGGCCGGGGAAGCCGAACGAGGAGACCGCGAAGAGTCCGAACAGGCCCATGTAGGCGGGCAGGTACTTGCCCATGCCCAGATGGTCGCCCAGCTCGCGGCTGTGGCTGCGTTCGTAGATGGCACCGATCATCATGAAGAGCGCGCCGGTGACGATGCCGTGGTTCAGCATGACCATGACCGCGCCTTCTGCGCCGCGCGGGTTGAATATGAAGATGCCCAGCGTCACGAAGCCCATGTGGGCCACGGAGGAGTAGGCGATCAGTTTCTTGATGTCGGTCTGGCCCAGCGCCACGAGGCCGCCGTAGATGATGGAGGCCAGCGACAGGGCGATCATCATGGGCGCGAAGTACATGGACGCGTCCGGGCACATGGGCAGGCAGAAGCGCAGGAAGCCGTAGGTTCCCATCTTCAGCAGCACCGAGGCCAGCAGCACAGAGCCTGCGGAAGGAGCCTGAACGTGGGCCGCCGGGAGCCATGTGTGGAACGGGAACATGGGCACCTTGATGGCGAAGGCAAGCGCCATGAACAGGAAGACCCAGGTCTGGAAGCCCATGGGGAAGTCCATCTGCATGAGCGCCGGGATGCTGAAGGTGCCGCCCTGATGGAACAGGCCCACGATGGCGGCCAGCAGGAGCGTGCTTCCGGCCAGCGTGTACAGGAAGAACTTGATGGAAGCGTACCGGCGTTCAGGACCGCCCCAGACCGCGATGAGCAGGTACATGGGGATGAGCATGGCCTCCCAGAAGATGTAGAAGAGCACGAGGTCCATGGCCGAGAACACGCCCACACAGGCGGTGGTCATGAGCAGCAGGCAGATGTGGAATTCCTTGAGCCGCTTGCCCACGTAGGTCCATGAGCAGAGAACGCACAGCGGCAGCAGGGCCACGCTCAGGATGACCATGAGCAGGCTGATGCCGTCCACGGCCAGCGAGTAGGCCAGATCCCACTGGGGAACCCACACGGCCTTTTCGATGAACTGGAATCCGG
Source organism: Salidesulfovibrio brasiliensis JCM 12178 (assembly GCF_001311825.1). Classification (GTDB taxonomy): domain Bacteria; phylum Desulfobacterota; class Desulfovibrionia; order Desulfovibrionales; family Desulfovibrionaceae; genus Pseudodesulfovibrio; species Pseudodesulfovibrio brasiliensis. The sequence continues at coordinate 35,039 of NZ_BBCB01000024.1, forward strand.
CGTCGCCGAGTTTGAAGTCGCGAATGAGCGGCAGCGCCAGCAGGCACTCCACGAATCCGGCCAGCAGGGTGTACCTGCGAATGGTCAGTTCCGGAAGCGGAAGCACCATGAGCACCAGCGCCGCAGCCAGCGGGAAGAAGATCAGAACGCTCAGAACGGGATAGTCAACCATTTCGCTCTCCTTCCTTATTTCACCAGCACGAAGGCCAGCACGCCGACGCCGATTGCCGCGAGCAGGGCCGCGGATGCGTAGGTCTGGAGCCTTCCGGTCTGCAGTTTGGCAAGCGCGCCGCCTATGCCGAAGACGCCCTTGGCCGTTCCGTCCACAACCCCGTCGATGGCCGCGCGGTCAAAGCGTGCGGAGCCGTCGGCCGAGCCGACCAGCCCCCGCAGGCCCACCGTGCGGTAGACCTCGCTCCAGCGCGTGTCGATCCACGCGAAGGGGCGGGAGAAGATGGCCAGAAACGCCTTGCCGCCGAGGATGTAGAACCACTCGAAGTCCACGTTGCGCTGGGCGTGGGGAACCACGACCTTACGCATGGCCCAGAACCCGAGGCCGGTGAAGCCGAGGATCATGAAGGCCTGCAGCACGTGCCAGGTGGTGTAGGGCACGTATGGGTGCTCGATGGCTTCCGTGACGTGCGCGATGTAGGGCGAGTACACGGATACGCCTTCCTGAATGGGCAGCAGCTTATACAGGAATTCGGGATACACGCCGGTGAAGAAGCACAGGGCCGAGCCGATGGCCATGGCCACGTACATGTTCATGGGGATGGGCTTGAGTTCCCGCGCCGGGTTGTCGTTCTTGGAGAAGAACGCGAAGTACGGCAGCTTCAGGCCCACCGAGAGGAACGTACCCACCGCCGCCAGTTCCATGCCCAGCGCCAGCCAGGTGCGGTGCGCCTCGGCCGCGCCGGTAATCGTCATGGTCTTGGAGACGAAGCCGTTGAAGAAGGGCATGCCGGAGATGGAGACCGCGGCCACCATGTAGAAGATGAAGACCAGCGGCAGCCGCTTCACCAGGCCGCCCAGCTCGGTGAGCTTGGCGGTTCCCGCTGAGTAGAGCAGGCAGCCCGCGCCCATGAAGAGCAGGCCCTTGTAAAGGATGTGGGCGTAGGCGTGGGCGCTGGCGCCGTTCACGGTCATTGCCGTGCCGATGCCGATGCCCGCCACCATGTATCCCACCTGCGAGACGATGTGATACCCGAGAATCCTCCGGGCATTGTTCTCGATGGTCGCGTAGAAAACACCGTAGACGCACATGACAGTTCCGGCGATGGCCAGAATCTCGAATCCGGCAAAGGCCCGCGCCAGCACGTACACGGCGGTCTTGGTGGTGTATGCGCTCATGAAGACCGCGCCGGTGACGGTGGCCTCGGGGTAGGCGTCGGGCAGCCATGCGTGCAGGGGCACTACGGCGGCGTTGACGCAGAAGCCGATCATGATCAGCCAGTCGTAGTACATGGCCCCGGACGGATCCACGGGCGTGAAGGCCAGCGTGCCGAGGTCGGCCCAGCGGAGCAGCAGCCCGCCGAGCATGAACAGCCCGCCGAGGGTGTGGAACATGAAGTAGCGGAAGCCCGCCCGCACCGACCTGTCGGAGCGGTTCAGCCACACCAGCATGGTGGAGGCCACGGACATGATTTCCCAGAACACGAAGAGCGTCAGGTAGTCGCCCGCGAAGAGGCAGCCGAAGCCGCCGCCCACATAGGCCAGCGAGGCCATGTGCTGGCCCTTGTCCTTGATGTGCATGGCGAAGATCAGCGCGATGACGCCCTGAATGGCGAAGACATGGGCAAAGACGATGGAGAGCTGGTCCACGCGGAAGAGGGTGAGCTCGGTGTCCACCCAGCCCAGCACCCCGGAGGTGCCGTGGTCGAGGCCGATGACCGAAAGTACGGCCAGAATCGCCGGAAGCGGCAGCAGCCATTTGAGCAGGCGGCCCGGAATGAACGGCACCGCGAACGAGGCCAGCAGAAAGTAGACGGCCGGATGGGCCAAGAGGCTATTGGTCGCGGTCATAGCAGTCCTCCGGGCGCGCCAGCAGCGGGGCGACGATTTTCTTGAGTACCGCGACCATGATCACGGCTCCGCCGAATCCGAACACGGCCCAGAAGCCGGGATAGGCGTCCAGTCCGAAGTGCGGATGGTGCGGATGAACGAAGACGTTGGCGAGCACCAGCAGGCCGAGGAAGGCGATGAGCGCCCAGAACCAGCCGCCGGATTTGCTGCGCTGCGCGTAGAGCCAGTTGCCGAGTGATTCCCTGAACATGCTAGAACCCCTTGAAGGTGTGGATGAAGTTCAGGAACGTCTCGGGATGGAGCCCGAGAAGCACCGAGATGGCGGCGGTGATGAGCAGCGGCACCACCATGACCGCCGGGGCTTCGGAATACTGTTCCATGGCGGCCCCGGGAGCGGGCTCGCGGAAGAACGCCCGGAATATGATGGGACCGAAGTAGCCTGCGTTGAGGATGGTCGAGGCCAGCAGCGCACCGAGCAGCCACCAGTGATGGATGGTCACTGCGCCCTGAGCCATGTACCACTTGCTCACGAAGCCGCAGACCGGCGGCACGCCGATCATGCTCAGGCTGGCCACGGCGAACGCGCCGAAGGTCCACGGCATGCGGCGGCCGAGGCCGTTCATGAGGCTGATTTTCTTGATGTGCGTGGCCACGTAGATCGCGCCCGCGCCCATGAAGAGGGTTATCTTGCTGAAGGCGTGGTGGGCGATGTGCATCAGCCCGCCCTGCACCGCCGCCGGGGTGAGCATTGCCACCCCGATGATGATGTATGAGAGCTGGCTCACCGTGGAGTAGGCCAGCCGCGCCTTGATGTCGTCCTTGGTCAGGGCGATGATCGAGGCCGCCACGATGGTGAAGGCCGCGAGGTACGCAGTGGGGATGCCGAGGAAGAGCTTGTCCATGGCCTCCACACCGAAGAGCGAGAGCATGATGCGGCTCATGGAGAACACGCCCGCCTTGACGACCGCCACCGCATGCAGCAGCGCTGAGACCGGGGTGGGCGCGACCATTGCCGAGGGCAGCCAGTTATGCAGCGGCATGATGGCCGCCTTGGCCAGCCCGCCCACGTACAGCACGTAGGTCAGCGTCACCAGCGTCGGGTCGGCGTCTGCCGGGAACACGCCGTTGACGAGGTCGCCCAGATGGAAGTCCAGCGTTCCGGCCAGCACGTAGGTCAGGACCATGGCGGGCAGGAAGAACAGCTTGGAGGTACCCATCAGGTACACGAAGTACTTGCGGGCCCCGGCAAAGGCTTCGTCGTCCTCGTGGTGTGCGACCAGCGGGTAGGTGAACAGCGAGATGATCTCGTAGAAGAGATACAGCGTGAACACGTTTGCCGCGGTGGCCACGCCCACGGCACCGAAGATGGCCGTGGCGAAGCAGAAGTAGTAGCGGGTCTGCGCGTGCTCGTTGAGGCTGCGCATGTACCCGATGTTGTAGCTCGTCACCAGGAACCAGAGGAACGGGGCGATGAGCCCGAAGATCATTGCCAGCCCGTCCACGCCGAACTTGACGGTCACGCCGGGGAGCAGGGTGAACAGGGTGTAGGTGTAGATGGTGCCCTCAAGCACGCCCGGTGCAAAGGAGACCATGGACAGGAACGCCGCTGCCGCAGCAATGAAGCTGACGGCTTCGCGCCTGTTCTGGTCGCCGCGCATGAGCCACACGAGCGCGGGGGCCACAAGGGTGATTGCCAGCGGGATGAGAACGCGGGGTGTGTCGATGAATTGCATCATGGCCTTACCCCTTCAGTTCCGTGATGTCTTGTGCGCTCGCCGAGCCGAAGCGCTTGGCGACCACGAGGATGATGGCGAGAGCCAGCGTGGCTTCCGCCGCGGCCAGTCCCATGACCAGCAGCGAGGAGAGCTGCGCCAGCGATGCGTCGGCCCTTGTCAGCTGACCCGAGGCCGCGATGGAGAGTCCTGCGCCGTTGAGCATCAGTTCCATGCTGATGAGCATGCCCACGAGGCTTTTCCTGCGGACAAAGCCGTAGATTCCCAGCGCGAGCAGCAGCAGCGCCACGAGATGATATGCGGTCAGAGCGCTCACCGGGGCCTCCTCTTTTCGAATCCGAGAATGACGGCTCCGGCCATGGCCACGAACAGGACCACCGAGATGAGCTCGAACGCCAGAACGTATTCGTTCATCAGCGCCGCGCCGATGGTGGCCAGCGGCAGGTCGGTCGGAACCGGGGTGGTTTCCGGGGTCGTCTTCATGATGACCGCCGCAATGATGGCGGTGGGGATGGCCGCCGCACCCAGCGCGACGGG
>NZ_BBCB01000025.1 GCF_001311825.1 Salidesulfovibrio brasiliensis JCM 12178
CGACGGGCTCGGTGCAGCCGAGCGCCGGGGCCACTTCAAGGCGCAGGAGGTCCTTGACGGTGTAACTCATTGCTGTGTCCTTGCGGTGGAGTTGGGACAGGTCTCGCTCAGGGTGCAGACCGGGCAGCCGCCGTTATAGGGGAAGGGGGTGAAGACCGCGAACTTGCGGTTGATGGTGTTGTCCTCCTTCCACTCGATGCCGAGCTTGGCGGTGGCGTCCTTGACGCCCTGCGGTGCGCGGGGCAGCGGGGCGCAGGCCCCTTCCATCATTTCGGGGATGATGCTGCGCGCGGCGGTCATGACCATGCAGACCGCGAGGTTGTGGAAGGCCAGCCCGTAGGCCGGGGAGTCGTTCCAGATGTGGTCGATCTCCTCGTCCACGTCGCTGTCGAGAAAGAGCAGCACGTAGCCGTTGTCGCCTTCGGTGTTGGTCAGCTGAAACGCGCTCAGCTTGGTGACCCAGTCGTCCCAGCGCGGGGCGAATTCGTCCATGAGGTCCTGATCCAGTCTGGTCTCTCCGGTGAGTTCGGCATACATGAAGATGTCGAATTCCGGCTGGACCTTGATTTCTTCGATTGCATATTTGGGCACGGTTCTGACTCCTTGGGATCGTATTGTCGGCCGCAGTCTGAGTACCTTTTTTGCCGCAGCGGCACAAGTTTTGTGCGGCCTGCATTGCCATGGGCTGCAGGAGCATGTAAAAGGGAAATAGAACCGCAGAGATGGGCTGGCGAACGATCGTCCGGAACGCACAACGGCAACAGCAGCGGAGGGCAGATGGCGACAGAGACCGCGACACCCGGCGTCAGGAAACCGCTTCTGAGCCGGAACCTCACCCAACTCATGCTGGCAATTCTCATCGGCGTCCTTTCCGGATACGGCGCCATCCTCTTCAAATTTCTGCTCAAGTCCATGCAGTGGCTCTTCTACCAGCACGGCGAGGACTTTCTGGCCTACGCCTCGGAGATTCCGCTCTGGGCCAAGATTTCCATGCCTGCGGCGGGCGGACTCGTGGTCGGGCTCGTAGTGCATTTTTTTGCCAGCGAGGCCAAGGGGCACGGCGTTCCCGAGGTCATGCAGGCCATCGCCCTGCGCGACGGCCTGATCCGAAAGCGCGTGGCCGCGGCCAAGATTTTCGCCTCGGCCGTGACCATCGGCTCGGGCGGCTCGGTAGGGCGCGAAGGCCCATGGTGCAGATCGGGGCGTCCATCGGCTCCAGCATCGGGCAGGTCTTCAAGGTCCCCGGCAAGCACATGCGGACCATGATCGGCTGCGGCGCGGCGGCTGGTATCGCCGCCACCTTCAACGCGCCCATCGCGGGCGTGCTCTTCGCCCTTGAAATCATCATCGGCGACTGGGGCATGACTTCGTTCTCGCCCGTGGTGCTCTCCTCGGTCACGGCAACGGCCATCTCCCGATACTATTTCGGGGACTTCCCGGCTTTTGTCATCCCGGACTACGCGGTTGTTTCGCCGTGGGAGTACCTCATGTACCCCGCCCTCGGAATAGCCAGCGGGCTGGTGGCGCTCAGCTTCACCCGCATCCTCTACGCTTTCGAGGACGGCTTCGAGGCCGCGCGGTTCATGCCGGAATGGATCAAGCCCGCCATCGGCGGAGCCATGCTCGGCTGCGTGGTCATCTTCTACCCGGAAGCCTTCGGCGTGGGATACGGGGCCATGAACCTTTCGCTGACCAACAAGATGGGGTTCGCGGTCCTTTTCACGCTCATCTGGGTCAAGATACTGGCCTCGTCGCTGACACTGGGTCCGGCGGTTCGGGCGGCATCTTCGCGCCCTCGCTCTTCATCGGGGCCATGACCGGCGGGGCGTTCGGCTGCCTGATGAACATGGCCTTTCCGGGCATCACGGCCTCGCCCGGGGCATACGCCCTCGTCGGCATGGGCGGCGTGGTGGCAGGCACCACCTATGCGCCCATCACCGCGATCCTTATCATCTTCGAGATGACCGGAACCTATTCCATCATCCTGCCGCTCATGCTCACCTGCATCACCGCCGTTGTGCTCAACTCCACCATCAGCGAGGCGAGCATCTACACCATAAAGCTGCTGCGCCGGGGCATCGACATCACCGGCGGCCGGGAGCGCAACGTCCTGCAGCGCGTGCTGGTCAAGGAGTACATGAGCGACGCGGTTGTCACGGTGCCCGAGGGGGCCAGCCTCGAATCCATCATCTGGACATTCAAGACCGAGAACGCGCCGTATCTGCACGTGGTGAACGGTCAGGGCGTGCTGTCAGGCATCATCTCCTTCCGCGATATCAGGCCCGTGTTGCAGGAGGAAGGGCTGATGCAACTGCTCATTGCCAAGGACATCGCCACCCAGAACCCGGCCACGGTGCAGACCGAGGACACGCTCCAGACCGCGCTGGACATCATCACCAACAAGGGGGTCTCGCAGCTTCCGGTGGTCAGTGCGGACGGAACGCTCATCGGGTCGCTCACCGAGAGCACCATCAACGCCGCCTACGGGCAGGAACTGGTCAGGAAGGAACTCGCCGAGGAAACCTGACGGCGAAGACTATTCGGAATCGTCCGGGGAGGTCTCGTCAGGGGCTTCCCCGTTTTTTTCGGGATCAACGCGGGTGACGATGACCACGTAGTCGAGCACTTCGTTTACGCCGTCCACGTCGCGGGCCATGTCGAGGGCGTGGTCCTGAATAGCCTGCTCCGGGACAACGCCCATGACCACGGCCGTATTGCCGACCACGACAGCGTCGACGCGGGCAGGGTCGAGGGTTTTGTCCTTGGCCATGCGCGCGGCGAGAAAGCGGGTGCGGTCACGGTCGTGAATGGGGTTGTCCGAAGGGGGAAAGAAACGGCAGGTGAGGACGCGAAGCCCCTGCACGGAGCTTGCGATTTTGATGGCCCCGTCTGCCCATTTTTGGTGGGAGCCGGGCCGAAGAGGTAGCCGTGGCCGTCGTAGACGTTGGCGGTCAGCCCCGTGTAGCCGCGTATCAGCAGCCGCTCCCGGATGCGCCGGGCAAGCACCTGGTCGGTGCAGCCGTAGTCGCCGTGAAAGTCCACCCGGTCCTTGGGCGCGCTCTCGTCGATGAGTACGGCCACGTCATAGCCGGTCTTGGCCATGCCTGCCGCCTCGAACGCGGGCGCGGCCGCGCAGGCGCACAGAAGTGCTGCGGCAAGAAGGGCCGAGGCGGCGGCGATAATTCGGGCGGGTACTGTCATTGCGGCTTTCCGGTAATTGTCTGGAAAGGCACTACATCATGTCGGGCGCAGCGGTCAATCGAACTGCTTGAGCATCAGCAGGTACGGTTCGCCGGAGATGACCTGCCGGTCGACCTGCAGCAGCGCGGGTTTGTCCTTGAGAGATTTCCAGTGCCGTTCGCGCACGATGAGCGCCGCCTTGGGCGTCTTCGCCAGTTCCTGCTCGATGTCTTCCCATTGGTTGGACTCGTAGAGCTCCTGCTCGGAATAATAGGAGAATATGCCGGAGTAGATGCGCCATGCCATGGGGCGGTATCCGTCCTCGGCGTATTCCTTGAGCATGAGCGCCTGCCGCTTGGGGCTCATGGCGTTGTCCAGCGAGGGGGCCACGAGGGTCCCGACCGGCAGCAGCCAGAGCGTCACGGCCAGCGGCATGAACAGAAGCGGGGCGCGATAATCGCGGTCCTTGAGCATCCAGAGGATTCCGGCGCAGGCGATGAGCACCAGCCCGGCGATGCCCGTCGCCTTGAGCGGCACGAAACCGGGGTGAGGTCGCCGCCCACGAGCAACGCGCCGCCGAGAATGGCGAACAGCACGGCGACGGCACCGAACACGCGGGCTGTGCGTCGGGTTTCCCATCCGGAGAACGCCTCGGCGATGATGATGGCCAGCGGCGGGAACATGGGCAGGATATAGATCAGCACCTTGCCGGAGAGCGACGAGAGCAGCGTGAAAATGGCCGCAGCCATGATCCAGCAGTAGGCCACAGCCCCTGCCTTGTCGCGGTCCAGCAGCACGATGGACCAGAAATCGGCGGTCAGGAGCCGTTTGAAGCGCGCGCCCAGCAGGGCCAGAGTCCACGGCAGCCACGCCAGCGGCAGGGCGATGAAGTAGTACTGGAGCGGTTCCTTGTGATGGAAGGTGTTGGTGGCCCGTTGCAGGACGTGTTTTCCGAGTACCTGATTCATCAGGTAATCCGGGCCGCCCATGACCGCCACCACGCCGCCGATCCACGCGGCGAGCAGGGCCAGCATGGCGATGAGGCCGGTGAGCATGGGGCGGCAGAATATCTTTTTCAGTTCCCCGCGCCAGCCGAGGAAGAGGATGGTGGTCAGCAGCGGGAATATGAACCCGAGCGGTCCTTTGATGAGCGTGGCGATGGCCGCCAGCACGAAACCCCATACCGGCCACTGGCCCGGTTTATCCCCTTCGAAGGCGCGGAAGAAACAGGCGTGAGAGCCGATGATGAAGGCGCAGAAGAAGAGGTCCATGCGCGAGTAGTGGAAGAGCGCGCAAAGGAACAGGGAGCTGAGCAGGATGAGCGCGGCCCCGAGGCTGACGCTGCGTCCGGCCCTGAGCGTGCGGGCCAGCAGGTAGCCGGAGTAGACGAACAGCAGGCCGGAGAGCGCCGCGCCGATGAAGAAGACCGTGGGCATGTTCGCCGGGGTCAGTTTGTCGATGAGCCAGAGGAACCAGAAGTAGAGCGGCGGCTTGTCCGGGTAGGGTTGGCCGTTCAGGGCCAGCACCAGCCAGTCGCCCTTGAGCGCGAGGTTGCGGTAGGCGTCGGCGTAGCGGACCTCGTCGGAAAACCAGAGGGCGCGGTTGTTGAGGGAGTGAGCGGTCTGGGCCAGGACCGTCAGGGTCATGACCAGCCTGGGGTGCCGTTCACAGAAGCGCCAGATGCGGGAAACGATGTCGCTCATACGTTACTTCCGGGAAAAGGTGTAAATGGCCGCCATGGATACCGAACCGAGGAGCCATCCGAAGAAGACGTCGGTGGGGTGATGCCAGCCGAGATAGATTCTGGAAAAGCCCACGAGGGCGATGGCCACGCCCATGGCGAGGCTCAGCCACCAGCGGCCGCAGAAAAGCGCCAGCGCCCCGGCCGCGCCCGTGATCTCCGTGGTGTGCCCGGAGGGCAGGGAGTGATGGGTGCCGCCGTTTTCAATGGGCTGGAAGAACATGCCCTCGCCGGGCCGCGGTCTGCCGATGGTCATTTTCAGGAAGCGGACCGCCACCAGCGCCACGGCGAGCTGGACGATGATGTAGACGAAGACGAACCGCTTGGTGCGCCTGTCGCCCGTGCGCCATGCCACGATGAGCATGCCGAGGAAAATGGCGTAGAAGAACGGGTTGCCGAAGTTTGTCACGAAAGTGAAGAACTGGAGCAGTTCCGGGTTTGCTTCCCGGTGTGCCGCGAAATAGTTTACCACTTCCGGCTCGGTGTTGAACAGAAAAGCGATGGCCGCGAGAACGAGCAGCAGCGGCGCGGAGCTGAGGAGCCAGTCCAGAATGGGGCGGGCGCGGGTCATGGCGTCTCCGAAAAAGAGGGTTACTTGGAGTCCTGTCCGTTTTCCGGGTAGTCTTCCCACGTGTAGCGTTCCCATACCTCGCGGGATGCACCGAGCTCCTGCAGGATGTCATGCAGTTCGCGGCCTTCCTTTTTCCAGTACTTGTATTCGTGCTCGGCGCACAGGAACGGGATGACCAGATCGCCGTTTTCGTCGAGATAGGGTTTGCTCTTGTCCATGGATGGGGACCATTTCACGAAACCGCGGGGAATTCAAGATGCAAAGAGTGAGGCCCCCGACCGGAACCGCTCCGGCCAGGGGCCCCGCAACCTTGGACCATGACGAAATCTTATGCCGCCTGCTTGGGGCAGACGTGGCGATCCACCTCGCGAACCTTCTGCAGGATGGACTTGCTGATGCGCTTGAACTCGCTCAGGTCGCGCGGCTCGTAGGTGGCCTTGGCCCGGGTCAGTCCGGCGAGGTTGAGCGTCTCGTTGTAGAGGTACGGCAGGTAGACCGGGTTCTGCTTCACGAACATGTCCACCTGCGTCAGGGCCTGATGGATCTCCTTCTGGTTGTTGCGGCAGTTGCGGAAGAGCTTGGTGAGCCGCTTCTCGACGCGCCGCAGGGAGGAGGCCCACTCATGGCTGGCCGGGCGGATGTGGATGGGGTTGCTGATGTCGCGGCTGGCCTCGAAGTCGGCCATGAAGCGCTCCAGCGAGCCGGGGGCCGAGCTGAACGCGCCCTGCATGATCGCTTCCTCGAGCGTGACGCGACGGCTTCCGTTGATGGGCGCGCCCCCGCCGTAGACGTTGTAGATCGGGAAAGGGGCCTTCTTGAGGTCTTCCTCAAGGTCGCGCTTGGCGGTGAGGTACTGGGGCGTGGAGATGATCTCCTCGCCGTCCATGTTCTTGAGCTTCTGATGCCGCTTGGGATCAAACTCGAACTGCTTCCGGGTGGCGTGGTGGCCGTCCGAGTGCGAACGCTCGTTGATCCATGCGAAGTCCTGCCCCACCAGCGTGATGTGTCCAACACCGAGCCAGCGCAGCAGGCGGGCCAGCGTCAGGGAGACGTTACCGCCCGCGTCGAGCACCAGCTCGTGTTCGCGCATGAGGTAGGTGGCGAGGCCGCCGACCGTCCACATGGGCATCTTGGGGCCGGGGTATTGTTCCACGACCCACGGGTCGACCTTGGTGGAGTAGATGAGCGGCACGTCCTTGGCAAATTCGGGGTCGAGCCTGTCATAGATGCGGCGCATGGAGCCGTCGTAGTCGAGCGCCATGCACAGGTGCGGCTTCAGGCCGTGGGGCTGGAGAGCCGGCATGGTCTGCAGCGCCGTGGTGTAGAGGGCGTAGCCGGGATTCTCTGCCAGGGTTTTGGCGGAGTCGGCCAGCGAGGGGCCTGCGCCGAGGATGACCGCGCCCACGCCTGCCGCGCGTCCCTCCAGCGGCTTCATGGAGCCGCCGTGCAGGGCGCGCTGGAAATTCTTGAGCTCGTTGCCCACCATGACGTCCTGGCGGAAGCGCAGGGTGGTCAGTTCCAGCGAGAAGTTCTCCAGCCGTTCCTGACAAAGCCGGGTCCACTTGGCGTATTCCGGGCCGAGCTGGCGGCTGGCGGTGTCGCCGCGCAGGTGGATGTTGCCGTAGATGAACTGCAGGTCCATGTTTTTGACGATCTGCATGAAGTAGTCTTCGTTGGGCGGGCAGATGTGCAGCTTCTTGTTGGCGAAGAACGGGCGGTAATCTGTCTGGCCGAGGCAGGCCAGCAGCATTTCGGGCCGGGGTTCCACCACCACGATCTTGTGGCTGTCCGGGGAGTTGGCGAGCACGTGGTTCAGGCCGTAGCCCACGTTGCAGCCCACGATGACGGTGGCGCTGGTGTGCGGCTTGTCCTTGGGCGCCCACTCCTTGTAGAGAAGATTGGGCGGCATGGCGTCAAACATTCCGCGCCCTTCCTCGTTGTCGATCCGCCAGTCGAGGATGTCCCACTGATTTTTGAAAAGCCGCTCGTTCAGACGCTCGGGGTCGTACTCCTGCGAGGAGAGCCACATGTATACGGGCGGGCAGTAGTCCTTGAGCGCCTCTATGTTGTCCTTCAAAAACGGGTAGCCGATCATGGTTTCGTCCTTTGGTTGCGGTTCGGCCATGATAAATTCAAATAGCATGCCAGTTGCGCGCAACGCAAAATTGCCCTATTCTTTGCGGGCCCTGATTGGGGAAAAAGCACAGGATTCCGGGGGAATGAAATGGAAGAAGGCATTCTTGGCCTCATAGGCGACACTCCGCTGGTGGAAATCCGGCGGCTCAATCCGAACCCGCGTGTCAGGATTTTGGCCAAGCTGGAAACGGCCAATCCGGGCGGGTCGGTCAAGGACCGCGTCGCCTATGCCATGATCCGCCACGCGGAAGAAAGCGGCGAGCTCACTCCCGGCAAGATTCTCATCGAGGCCACCAGCGGCAATACGGGCATCGGCCTCGCCATGGTGGCCGCGGTCAAGGGCTACCCCATCCGGCTCATCATGCCCGAGACCGCCAGCGAAGAGCGCAAGATGATCATGCGCGCCTACGGGGCGGAGATCGAGCTGACGCCGGGGCACCTCGCCACGGACGGGGCCATTGAGCTGGCCTACCGCATGGCCCGCGAGGAGCCGGACAAGTACGTGCTGCTCGACCAGTACAACAACCCCGCCTGCATCGACGCCCACTATCACGGCACCGGGCTGGAAATCTGGGAGCAGACCGGCGGCGCGGTCACGCACGCCGTGGCCACGCTCGGTACCTCCGGCACGGCCATGGGCATGGCCAAACGCCTTCACGAGATGGGCGACGTGTTCGTGGCTGCGGTGGAACCCTACGAGGGCCACAAGATTCAGGGGCTCAAGAACATGCACGAGTCCTACCCGCCCGGCATCTATAATAAGAAATGGCTCGACGCCGTGCTGCGCGTGGACGACGAGACCGCCTTCGACCTCTGCCGCAGGCTGGCGGCCGAAGAGGGCATATTCGCGGGCATGAGCTCCGGCGCGGCCCTTGGTGGCGCGATCAAGCTGGCCGAGGAACTGGAGGAGGGCACCATCGTGGTGCTCTTCCCGGACGGCGGCGAGCGGTACCTGAGCACGCCGCTCTTTGCGCCCAAGGCACGGCAGGGCGTCTGCGTCTACGACGTTGCGCGTTCCGAAAAGACCTTTGTGCAGACCGCCGAGGGCACCGGCATCTATACCATGGGGCCGAGCCTCGACAATCCCGGCGGGCTTGATTCGTGGCGCAGGGTCGTGCTGGCCGACGTGCTCTCCCGGCATCTGGCCGCCCGGGGCGTGGAGGCCGTCCCCGTGGCCGGGCTGGCCGATATGGATGACCGCACTCTGGCAGCCGCGCGCGAGGCCAGTGTGTCGCGGCAGCAGTATGCGGGCGAGGTCCGCGAGAAGCTGCGCGAGACCGCCGAACGCATGGGCGTCACGGACCGTATTCTTTTCCCGCTCTCGGGCGACTCCGAGACCACGGCGCTGGAGCTGTGCAGAAAGATGCTCGGCAAGGGGCTCGCCTACGAGAAGCTCCGCAGCGTCTACTTCGACGTGTTCCGCGACCCGCGTTACGGGGCCTTCGGGCTTCAGGATGTGGAGCGGCTTTCCGCTGGCAAGACAGTGGACCTTGACGCCTACGTGAAGGACAATCCCTTTGATTTTACGCTGCTCAAGCGAGCAACTCTGCTGGACCTCAAGCTCGGCGACGTTCTGGAGACCGAGTGGGGCAACGTGCGGCCGAGCTGGTTCTTGCAGCATGCGGCCACCGCCACGGACGCCGCGCCGCGCACCGACGTGTTCATCGGCAGCGAGTCGCACCGTTTTCCGCATCTGGAGAACCTGCGGGCCATCTGGAGCACTGCGCGCCGCGAGGTGCAGGCGTGGATGGTGACCAACCACGTTTCCGAAGACGGCGAGGGCGGGCTTGACGCGGTTGTCGAGGCCCTTGGCAGCGAACATGCCGCCCGGCTCTGGCTGCTCTCGTCCCATTACCGCAAGCCGCTGGCAGCCGGTGCGGAAAACCTGACCATGTGGGCGCGTAACTGGAAGCGGGTGCAGGAAACCGCCGCGACCCTCTCCGCCCGACAGGACGCGCCCGGCGACGCCGTGCCCGAGGAAGCCGAGCAGGCGGTCTTCGACCTCAACGCCGCCTTCCGTGAGGCCATGGACGACGACCTTTCGTTGCACCACTTCTGGCCCGCGCTCTTCACCTTCGTGAAAAAGGCCAACGCGCTTGCCTCCGGCGGAAATACGGACGGGGCCGCAGTCCGGCTCTGCCTTGAAGCGCTCCTTGCCATCGACGACACCCTCCGCGTGCTCGACCGCGCCGCGCTGCCCGTCCCGCTGGGCGAACTGCCCGAAGACGTGCGCGGACTGGTGGCCGACCGCCAGAAGGCGCGTTCCAACAAGGATTACGCGGAGTCCGACCAACTGCGCGACGCGCTGGCCGAGGCCGGGTACCGCGTCGAGGACACCCCGACCGGGCCGCGCGTGATTCCCCTCTAGCCTTCCACGTCTTCTCGCATTTTAGCCCTTCCGTAGGGCGTCCGCCATCCGGCATGTCATTTCATGTCGAACCTATTGCTTTGTATTGTGTAAAACCTTTCCAATTCTTTCTACGTGGACATTTATTATTCACTGATGCATGATATAAATTGATACCTATTCTTTGGCCGGAGGAACAGTATGCGGATAGGATTCAAGATTGCCGGGATGATCGTCGCGCTCCTTCTAATAACGAGCGCCGGGATTCTCGGTGTCATCTATTGGCAGAGTGACCGGATCGACAGCCGCCTGACCGAGCAGTTCGACAGGCAGGCGAAAGAGGAAGTGGCGTTGGCCGTTTCCGATGCCGGAAAGCTGATAGCCACCCAGCACGCCACGCTTCAGAAACAGCTTGAAAGCGCAATGAACGTGCTTGAGTACATAGCGGCAGAAAACGGCGGTCTCGGGCTGGGAAGCGATACCGAGACGTGGACCGCGGTGAACCAGATAACCAAACAATCTTCCTCGGTTGACCTGTCTCGGGTTGTCATGGGCGACAGGTGGTTGGGCATGAACGCCGACGCCTCGGTTGCGACCCCGCTTGTGGATACCGTGCAGGAGCTCACCGGCGCGACATGTACCATCTTTCAGCGCATGAACGAGAAGGGCGACCTTTTGCGTGTGGCCACGAACATCCTCAAGAACGACGGCAACCGTGCCATCGGGACGTACATCCCTGCGTCCAGCCCGGTGGCCCAGACCATCCGCAGCGGTGAGACCTACCGGGGCACCGCCTACGTGGTCAACGCGTGGTATCTGACCCAGTACAAGCCCATGCTGGATGAATCCGGTCGCGTGATCGGCTGTATTTATGTCGGCGTGTTGCAGGAGGGTGTTGCCGAACTGCGAAGCGGTCTGAACTCCGTGACGCTGGGCGACACAGGATTCCTTTCGGTGCTTGGCGGCAGCGGCCGCGACAAGGGCGTGGTCAAGCTGCACAAAAACGGGGAGCTTGAAGGCCGGAATATCCTGAGCGGTGAGGGCGAGACCGCCTCCGTACTGAACCGTCTGCTGGAGCAGGCTGTGGAGCAACCCGGTGAACCCGTCACCGTTGTGAACTCCGTGCCGCAGCCCGGAGAATCGGAAGCCAGGGAGACTATCTTCTCGGCGCTGTATTTCGAGCCGTGGAACTGGGTCATCGTCGGCAACGCGTTTGTGGAAGAGTTCATGGAGGGACGCCGGGCAGCCAACGAGGCCCTTGGCAGCTCCCAAAGCTGGTCCTTGGGCATCGGGCTGTTCATGATTCTCATCGGCGCAGTTGCTGGCATCCTCTTTGCCGGGCGGATTACCGGGCGACTGAACATGGTCATGGACACGCTCAACCGCATCAACGGCGGCGACCTTTCCGAAAAGCGGCTGCCCATGGCCGAACCTGTTGAGCGGTCCGGTCTGCGCGGCAGGCTGATCGGGGATGAGCTGTTGGAACTCGGGTACGTGCTCTCGGCCATGAACCGCCGGTTGAACGAGATTATCAACGTGGTCAACCGCAACGCGGGGAGTGTGGCCCAAGGCAGCGTGGAACTGGCGTCCACCTCCCAGTCCCTTTCCGAGAGTGCATCCAATCAGGCTGCCAACGTGGAGGAGATATCCGCCTCCATGGAGCAGATCAACAGCAGCATCCAGCACAATACGGAAAATGCTACAAAGACCGAAGGCGTGGCCCACAAGGCGGCCGAAGATGCCAAGGTCGGCGGCGAAGCGGTGCGCAAGACCGTCGCGGCCATGGAACAGATCGCGGAAAAGATCACCATTGTCGAGGAGATCGCCCGGCAGACCAATCTGCTGGCCTTGAACGCTGCCATCGAGGCTGCCCGTGCCGGCGAACACGGCAAGGGCTTCGCCGTTGTTGCTGCCGAGGTCCGCAAGTTGGCGGAGCGTTCCGGCCATGCCGCTGCCGAGATCAGCGAACTCTCGTCCCACAGCGTGGGTGTTGCCAACGAGGCCGGACGCATGCTCGACAAGATGGTGCCGGACATTCTGGAGACCACCGAGAGCATCAAGGAAATATCCCGCGCCAGCGTGGAGCAGAACAGCGGCGCGTCGCAGATAAGCAATGCGCTCGGCGATCTTGACTCCGCAGTGCAGCAGGGAGCGTCCGAGGCAGAGGAGGTGGCTGCCGCATCCAAGGAGCTGGCCGCCAATTCCGAAGCCCTGCTCGACGCCATCGGCTACTTCCGGGTGGACGACACCGGCTCCATCAAGGCGTTGCCGCGCTAACCGGCCCAACAAAACACGAAGCCCCCCGCCGCATGGTGCGACGGGGGGGCTTTATCGTTTTCAGCCGGGCTATTCGAAGAGGGCTTCGTACTTTTCGTAACCTTCCTCTCCCAGCCTGTCCTTGTGGATGAATCGCAGCGCCGCGGAGTTGATGCAATAGCGCAGTCCGGTGGGTGGCGGGCCGTCCTCGAAAACGTGGCCGAGGTGCGAGTCCGCCTTTCTAGAGCGCACCTCCGTGCGGGTCATGAACAGGGAGCGGTCCTGATGTTCTGTGACGCTTGCCGGTTCGAGCGGGCGGGTGAAGCTTGGCCAGCCCGTGCCGGAGTCGAACTTGTCCTTGGAGCTGAAGAGCGGCTCGCCCGAGACCACGTCCACATAGATGCCCGGCTCGTGGTTGTCCCAGTATTCATTGTTGAAGGCCGGTTCCGTTCCGTCCTCCTGCGTGACCTTGTACTGCATTTCGGTCAGACGGCTGCGCAGCTCCTGAGCGCCTGGCTTTTCAAAAGAGGAGGTGTTTCCCTTCGTCACTGGCAGCTTGGCGTCGCCCCAGTGTTCCTCGGTAAACCGGTCCCGGCCCGAGAAGAAGCGGTACGTCTTGTATCGCACCGGGTTATGCTTGTAGTAATCCTGATGGTATTCTTCTGCTTCGTAGAAGCTGGTGAACGGTTCAAGGCTGGTGGCAACGGGCTTTTCGAACCGTCCCGATTCGTTCAGCCGCTTGATGGATTCCTCGGCGATGCGCTTCTGCTCTTCGTTGTGGTAGAAAATGGCGGAGGTGTACTGAAAGCCGCGATCACCAAAAGAACCGCTGGCATCCGTGGGGTCGTGGTGCCTCCAGAATGCTTCGAGGATGGTCGCGAAGGAGATTTGGTCCGGGTCGTAATAGACCTGAACCGCCTCACGGTGCTTGGTGCCGCCAGAGCTGACCTGCTCGTAGGAAGGGTTTTCCACCTCGCCGCCAGTATACCCGGAAACGGCCTTTATGACGCCCGGAACCTTTTCCATGTCTGCTTCAACACACCAGAAGCAGCCACCGGCAAGGGTTGCTACGGCGGTGTTTGTCGGTTCGCTCATTGCTGCCTCCTTGAGGCTTTGTTTGGATACCGCGATACCCGCGATGAGACAGAGCATCGCTGACGCTGAAAACAGAATTTTCCATATGGTGCGCATGCCTATTCTCCCGCTTTGTGGTAATAGTTCTCAGATTAAAGTATGGTTTTTCTGAAAAATGTCAATGCGGGGGTAAAGGTTTGGTGAAAATGTCCGAACAGATTAGTGAACCTAAGGAAAAAGCAAGGAGATCATCATGGAAAGTGCCGCTACTCCTACCGTCAGGCAGGGTACATCCATGGCCGAACAGATGAAGAATCTTGCGAAGCTTCGCATGCAGCGACAGGTTCTCAAGGATCCGGCCATGGCTCGTGAGTTGGTAAAGACTCAGGCCACCGCAACCTACAACGCCGACGCTAATCTTGTTCAGAGCGCCGTTTCCACTCTTGGAAGCGCCTAGTCATATTCTCGTTACGGCAGAAGACGCCCTCGCAGCGAACGCTGCGGGGGCGTTTTTTATGGCGGGCTCACTGTGTTGGGGAAGGGCTTTCTGCAAACTCCGGGAGTCGTTCGTCCTGAATATACTCGGCATCGAACCAGCGGGCCTCAAGCTGCTGGAGGAAGCCGTCATTATGAGACTGTTCTATGAACTTGTTCAGCATTTTCAGAAGCTCTGGCTGATTCTTGTGGACGGCCACGGAAAGGTCGAACTCGTAGAGGGGCGGGTCGAGAATCTTGTAATCGCTTGCCTTGAACTCCAGCAGCGAAAGATAGTGGTGAACGGTATGCCTGTTGACCACGACGGCGTCCAGTCGGCCCCGGTCGAGCATCTCCATGAGCATTCGCATGGATACGGCACGTGCGGTCTTGATCGTGCCTTTCTCCGCAGCTGCGTCGAGGCTGGGGTATGCGTTTCCGTGAATGAGTCCGATGCGTTTGCCGCGAATGGACGTGATCGAGGAGTCACGAATCACCGAATTGGCCGGAACCATCAGGTGGTCGCCACTGCGCCACAGGGGGGTGGTGAACTCCATGTGACGCCTGTTTTCGCTCGTGACGAAATCTCGGCGTTCAGGCTGAATGCATCAGCCTTGCCCATGGCCAGCCATTCGTCCATGCGTTTTCGTGGCAAACAGACCTTCTGAATGGTGGTGTCAGGGTTATTTGCCTCGAATCTGTCGAGGAAGTCGATGAACATGCCGCGACCGCTTTTCTCGGTGCCGTCGGCCTTGCCCATCCAGTAGAATGGAGGATAGCGCCCGCCAAAAACCATCACGTATTCCGAAGCCAACGCCTCTATGGGAAGGAGCAGCAGAAGAGTGAAGAGTATGAGCCGGACACGCATCAAATGCATAGTATTGAAATGCTGGTTGCCGTCAAGGGTTCTCAACCATTTTGGGTTTGCTGAAAAAAAGGCCCCGGAATCCGGGGCCATTATATCTTATGATTGTGACGTTTTGGTTTTCTTGCGCTTGCTTTTGCTTTGCGAAAAACGCTTTACGTCGATGCCGTATTTTTTCACCTTGTAGTTGACTATCCGGTAGGAGACGCGCAGGTCCCGCGCGGACTGGAGCATGTTTCCGCCGGTCTTCTTCAGCGAATCCACCAACAGCTCCTGCTCGAACTTGGCCACGGCCTCGCCGAAGCTGAGGTTGGTGCCCGTGGCCGAGCTTTCCGCGGTCTGCAGCGTGGGCGGCAGGTGGTAGGTGCGGATGACCTCCTCCTCGCACAGAAGCACGGCGCGCTCCATGCAGTTTCGCAGCTCGCGTACGTTGCCGGGCCAATGGTACATGGTCAGCAGCTCGATGGCCGGGGTGGAGATGCGTCGGACCTGCTTGCCGTATTCGCGCGTGAAGTCTTCGAGGAAGTGCTCGGAGAGCGGCAGGATGTCCTCGCGGCGCTCCTTGAGCGGCGGGATGAACACCGGGAACACGTTGATGCGGTAATACAGGTCCTCGCGGAACAGGCCCTTTTCCAGCAGTTCTTCGAGCGGCTGGTGCGTGGCGCAGATGAGGCGCACATCAACCGTGATGGTCTGCTCGCTGCCGACGCGCTGGATTTCCTTTTCCTGAATGGCGCGCAGTACCTTGGCCTGTGCGTCAAGGGAGAGCTCTCCGATTTCATCGAGAAAGAGTGTTCCCTGATCCGCGATCTCGAAGAGGCCGCGCTTGGTCTGGAACGCGCCGGTGAAGGCGCCTTTCTGGTGGCCGAAGAGTTCGGATTCGATCAGCTCCGAAGGCAGGGCCGCGCAGTTGAGCTTGATGAGCGGTTTGTCGGCGCGCGGGCTGGCGGCGTGGATGAACTCGGCCAGCAGTTCCTTGCCTGTGCCGGACTCGCCGCGCAGCAGCACGGTGGCGCGGCTTGGCGCGACTTGAGCACCCTGGCGAAGCACCATGCGCATGGCCTTGCTCGCTGCCACGAAGTTGGCTGGCGGTGAGGTTTCGCCGGACGTCACGCCTTGCGTCAGGAGATGGTTTTGCATGGCCATCTCTTCCTGCAGCCGGGCCACATGGTAGGCGATGAAGCCCGCGACCACCTCCAGGAACTGGCGGTGGCCTTCCATGTCATCCATGGGGATGAGCGGAACGTCCACGGACAGCGCGCCGATGACGTCCATGCGCTCGCCCTCGGGAGAGCGGTTCAGGACCGGCACGCAGATGAAGCCGAGCTTCTTGAGTTCTTCCTCGCTCCGGCCAAAGGCCTTGTTGAGGAAGCCCGGATCGTCGGACATGCGCGGCACGATGACCGGTTTCCCGGTCTCGAACACGCGGCCGACAATGCCTTTTCCCGGCGCATAGGTCACTTCTTCGGACATGGCCGGGCTGTAGGTCAGCGAGAGTTTCAGGTTTTCGGTCTTGGGGTCCATGATGACCAGAAAGGCCCGAATGTACCCCATGTCCTCGGCAAGGGTCTTGAGCAGGGCGTTGAGGCTCTCCTCAAGCGGTCCTTCGCTGCCGAGAACGTCCTGAATCTGCTGCAAAGTGGTCAGGTACGCCACATCGGGGGCGTCCTGATGGTGAATAGCCATATGTTCCTCGCTAGGCGTCCTGTTTGGCGCCGAGTTCGAGTGCCTTAAGGTTAACGTCCACGATTTTTGCCTTCATGTTCGCGCGGATGGCCTCGGCCATCGCTTCGACGGTCACGGGCGTCTTGCCCGATGCGGCCAGCGCCCCGAGCAGGGCGATGTTGCCCGCCTGGACGGCTCCGGCCTCAAGGCCCAGCGTCTGGCAGGGCAGGAAGCGGAAGTCGTCGGTGCAGGCCTTGACCGCGGTTTCCACCTCGTCAAGGGACGGGCAGGTCTCGCGGCCGGTGGCAACGGAAAGGGGC
Source organism: Salidesulfovibrio brasiliensis JCM 12178 (assembly GCF_001311825.1). Lineage (GTDB taxonomy): Bacteria > Desulfobacterota > Desulfovibrionia > Desulfovibrionales > Desulfovibrionaceae > Pseudodesulfovibrio > Pseudodesulfovibrio brasiliensis. The sequence continues at coordinate 16,630 of NZ_BBCB01000025.1, forward strand.
AGCATGTACTCCGAGCTGGAGAACACGGTACCGCCCGGCTTGAGATACGGCAGGGCGCGAAGCGTCTCCATGGGCTCAAAGCCGAGCAGCACGTCTGCTTCGCCGTGGCCGATCTTGGGGGACTTGCAGCCGATGAGCACGGTGGATTCCACCACGCCGCCGCGCTGGGCCATGCCGTGGATCTCGCCGGAGGTCACCGGCAGTCCGAGGTGCAGCACGGTCTGGGTCAGCAGGGTGGTGGCGGTCAGGGTTCCCTGCCCGCCGACACCGGTCATGAATATGCGGATGGGCTTGACGTCACTCATGGTTAGCCCCTCTTTTTCGCTTTGATGTTGGGACAGATCTGCAGGCAGAGCATGCAGCCGGAACACAGGAGTTCATTGACCGCTGCCTTGTCACCGTCCTTGTAGATGGCGGGACAGGCGAGCTTTTCCAGACATTCGTAACGGCCGGAGCAGTTCTCGGTCACGTAGGCCACCTGCGGCTTGCTCTGGCGGGTGATCCTGCGGGCATACAGCGGGCAGGGCTCTTCGGCGATGAGGACGCGCACGCCCTTCATGTCCTTGAGTTCCTCCAGCGCGGCCACGGTTTTCTTGCGGTTCAGCGGGTTCACCTTGCGGATGACTTCCACGCCCACGCCTTCACAGGATTTGGCGATATCAACGCGCGAGGGGTTCTCGCCGAGCACGGTGTGGTGTACGCCGGGGTTCGGCTGGTGCCCGGTCATGGCCGTGGTGTAGTTGTCGAGGATCACCAGCAGCAGGTCGTGCTGGTTGAAGACCGCGTTGGCCAGTCCTGACAGGCCGGAGTGGAAGAACGTGGAGTCGCCGATGAAGGCGACCACGGTCTGCCCGGCGGCCAGTGCCGCGCCGCCGCCTGCGGATACGGACGAGCCCATGCAGAGCAGGAAGTCCGCGCAGGAGAGCGGGGGCAGCAGGCCCAGCGTGTAGCAGCCGATGTCGGAAGAGTAGATGGCGTCGTCGCCAAAGACTTCGCGGGTGGCGAAGAACGCGCCTCGGTGCGGGCAGCCCGCGCAGAGGTTCGGTGGCCGCATGGGCAGGTTGTCCCGGCCTTCGCAGCAGTCCACGGTAACGGCCTGTTCCCCGGCCACCTCGCGCACGGCGTTTTCCACCATGGTTACGGTGAATTCGCCGTTCTGCGGCAGCAGGTTCTTGCCGAAGATTTCGATGTCCAGCGAGTTCTTCTGGGCCAGCACGCGCAGTTCGTTTTCCAGAACCGGCTCCAGCTCCTCGACCACCAGCAGCTTCTTGAGGCCCTTCATGAAGTCAAGCGCCATGGTCTCGGGCAGCGGGTAGCTCATGCCGAGGTCGAAGACCTTGACCTTGCCTTTCAGCCCGGCGTTTTCAAGCGCGTCGCAAAGGTATGCGCGGCTGATGCCGGATGCGGCGATGCCGATTTCTCCGGCGCCGGAGACGGTGTTGTAGGGGCTCTTTTCCGCTTCCTCGCGCAGCGCGTCGAGACGGTCGAGCAGTTCGAGATGCATCCGGCGGGAAAAGGCCGGGATGGGCACGAACCGGGACGGGTTCTTGGTAAATCCCTTGGCTTTGCCGGGGTCCGGGGCGTTGCCGAACTCCACCGGGCCGCGCAGATGGTTCACGCGGGTGGTGGTGCGCAGCATGACCGGCGCTTCGTGCTTTTTGGACATGGCCAGCGCGTCGCGGGTCATGTCCTTGGCTTCCTGCGCGGTGCTCGGTTCAAAAACCGGCATGCCGCCGAGGCGGGCGTAGATGCGGTTGTCCTGTTCGTTCTGGCTGGAGTGGCAGCCCGGGTCGTCGGCCGAGAGCAGCACGAACCCGCCGGGAGCGCCGGTGTAGCACAGGGTCATGAGCGGGTCGGCGGCGACGTTGACGCCCACGTGTTTCATGGTGGTCAGGGTCAGCGCCCCGGCCAGTGTGGCCCCGCCGCCAACTTCAAGGGCGACTTTCTCGTTGACCGAGTATTCGAAATAGTACTTCCCTTCCGGGGAAAGGCGGAAGAAGGTGTCCGGCGCTTCGGAAGAAGGCGTGCCGGGGTAACATGTCACAACCTGGATTCCGGCCTCGACGGCACCTCGGACGATTGCCTCGTTACCGAGGAGCAGGTGCGTTTCGCCGGGGTTGTCGGCCAGCAGTGGGTGCGGCATCGTAATCTCCGTTGATGGTTACTTTTTCAGTTGCTGCAACTTGTATTGGACGAATTCCTTGTCCGCGGTCGGGGTCTCCAGGAGGGCTTCCCAGGCCTTGAGCGCGGCGTCGGTCTTTCCTGCGGCTTCAGCGGAAAGGGCCATCTGGCGGTAGATGGTCGCGGCGAAAGACTCCGGAGCGTCCTCGGACAGTTCCTTCAGGAGCGTGTAGGACTCTTCGGCCTTTCCGGCGAGGATCAGCGCCTTGGCCCGGCCCATGCCGGCCACGATGGAGACGGTGTCGTCGCTGTTCTGGGCGAGGCGTTCGTAATACTCGGCGGCCTTGCCGTAGTTTTCGGTCTGCATGCAGGCTTCGCTCAGCTCGAGCAGAATGGCGGGCTCGACACTGGAGGGAGCATCTTCAAGAAGCGCTTCCAGCTTGCTCACGCGGTCCGCGCCCTGCTGGTTCATGAGGATCTCGCCGAGGGCGGTCTGGGCTTCGCTTTCCGCATTGGCCCGCTGCCAGCGCACGAGGCCGAATACGGCCGCGATCACGAAGATGGCGGCAATGCCCATGACGATCTGCTTCTTGTACTTCACCACGGCTTCGAAGGCCGGGTGCATGGTCTCGGGGATCTTTTCTTCAAGATTGGAAAAGTCGTTGGAATTCCTGGTTTCGTTCTCGCTCATGGGAGCCTCTTCCTCCGATTCAATATGGTATTATACGCAAAGTGAAAACGCGTCGAAAGCAATGCTTTCGGACGCTCCCTGCAACTAACCAAAATTGTAAAAACAGTCAAAGGGTAAATGCGACAAACTTGGCGAAAAGCGTTGTTTGTGGTCATCTCGACCATGCAATCATGTGGGGGATTTTACATCTTTGCCAAGATCTTGAAGCGTTACGCTGTCGGACAGGGGCCGGGCCAAGAATGTCAAACCGCGAAGCTGTCCTGAAGAAGCTCCGCCTGCAGGGCGGACGTGGCGTGTGATGTCGAGGTGCAGGGCGGTTATGGGGTATGATGTTCGAAAAGTCCAAGTTTTTTTATAACAATCCACGGTTTGACAATGCGGCTGGCTGGTGCATAACGTCTGTGCCCCGCATGCTACGATCACAATAAGACCCGGAGGAATACGCATGAGTATCCGCGACGACATGCTCGCCATCGGCCAGAAGGCACGGGAGGCATCCCGCGCCCTTTCGGCGGCGTCCGGCACGGCCAAGGCCGATGCCCTGAACGCGCTGGCCGACCTGCTCGAATCCGAGACCGAGGCCATCCGCCAAGCCAACGCCGAAGACCTCAAGGCCGCCGAGGCGCGCGGGCTGGACAAGGCCCGGCTGCAACGCCTCACCATCAGCGACAAGGTGCTCGGCTCCATGATTCAGGGCTGCCGCGAGGTGGCCGCCATGTCCGACCCGGTGGGCGAGATCGAGTCCATGGTCAAGCGGCCCAACGGTATGCTCGTGGGCAAGATGCGCGTGCCCCTCGGCGTCATCGCCATGATCTACGAGTCCCGGCCCAACGCCACCATCGACGCGGGCATCCTCTGTCTCAAGGCGGGCAACGCCGTTATTCTGCGCGGCGGGTCCGAGGCGTTTCATTCCAATAAATGCCTTGCCGGGCTGATGCACCGCGCCCTCGAATCCGCAGGGCTGCCGCGCGAGGCGGTCCAGACCCCGCCCACCACGGACCGCGAAGCCGTGGCCGAACTGCTCTCGCTGGAAGAATACATCGACGTGGTCATCCCCCGAGGCGGCGAGCTCATACGCGCCGTCACGGAGCAGGCCCGCATGCCGGTGCTCAAGCACTACAAGGGCGTCTGCCATACGTTCGTGGACGAGACCGCCGACCTTGCCAAGGCGCTGCCCGTCATCGAAAACGCCAAGATGCAGTACCCGAGCGGCTGCAACGCGCTGGAGTGCCTGCTGGTGCACCGCTCCGTGGCCGGCGAGTTCCTGCCCGGCGTGGCGGCGCAGCTCGGCCCCAAGGGTGTTTCTTTCAAGGCCTGCCCCGAGAGCCTGCCGCTGCTGGGTGGATACGCCGAAGGCGCGGCTCCGGAGGATTGGGGATACGAGTTTTTGGACCTGGTCATGGCCGTGCGTGTTGTCGCCGACATGGATGAAGCCATGGAGCACATCGCCCGTTACGGTTCCAACCACACCGAGGCCATCCTGACCGAAAGCCAGTCCCGCGCCATGCGTTTCATCCGCGAGGTGGATGCCTCGCTGGTGGTCGCCAATGCCACTACCCGATTCAACGACGGCGCACAGCTCGGCCTTGGCGCGGAGATCGGCATCTCCACTTCCAAGCTTCACGCCTACGGCCCCATGGGCGTCAAGGAGCTGACCTCCACCAAGTTCGTGCTGCTGGGCGACTGGCAGATTCGCGAATAGACTGGAGACAAATTGACTTGGACGGGGCCGGGACGCTGGAGCGTTCCGGCCCTTTTTTGCGGCCCGGCCTTGCGAAACCACGGCAACGCGTAGTACTAACACCGCCTCCAGCATCACCCACAAAAGGAGCCGCTCCTATGAAGCTCGGCATACTCGGCGGAACGTTCAACCCCCTGCATATCGGCCACGTACGTATGGCAATCGAGGTGCGCGAGGCGCTTTCGCTCGACATGGTCGAGCTGGTCCCGGCCGCGGTGCCGCCGCACAAGAGCGGCGAAAACATCCTGCCCTTCGAGCTTCGCATGGACATGGTCAACCGCGCCGTGCGGGACATCCCCGGCCTGAACGGCAACCCGCTGGAAGGCGAGCGCTCCGGCCCGTCCTTCACCTGCGACACCCTGACCTGCTACCGCGACGACAAGCCGGAAAGCGAGCTGCACTTCATCATGGGCGCGGCCACCTTCCTTGAGGTGCCTAACTGGAATCGCGGCATGGAAATCCCGCAGCTTGCCAACCTCGTGGTGGTCAACCGCTGGGAAGCGTCCCGGCGCACCGCAGAGTTCATCGCCGAGACATGGCCGGACGCCACCCGCGAGGCCGACGACCTCTGGCGTCTCTCCGGCGGCAACGCCATTCGCTCCGTGGAGATACCCCGGCTGGACATCAAGGCCGGAGAGCTGCGCGAACGCTGGCTGGACGGCCGCAGCCTGCGCCTGCTTGTTCCGCCCGAAGTCGAGCCTTTCCTTGAAGAACACCGTGGCGTCGTGCAGAGCGTCTGGTCCTCCTGATCGTCCCTGCCCGGAGCTTTCTTTCGGTCATATTTGTCTTCTGATAATATAGACATGTCTATAGATGCATGGCAGAGTTCTCCCAAAGAGGAGACTCGATATGCAAAGCGACATGCACTATTTCGGAACATATGTGATGGCCCGGTGTGCCGGGCTGAAACCTGAGGCCTGCCGGATTCTGGCCAGCGCCTCGCAACTGGTGGACGACAACGGGGCCAAGGGCGAGTTGGACTTCTTTGACGGAGCCACGCTCAACAGCGAAGCCACCGGCCACCACTGGTGGCAGGGCGAGAACCTCGACCGTGACGACCAGCGGCAGGTCTGGGTTCCGTTTCACTTTTGCCGGGCAACTCGGGCGACACCTATTCCGAGCGGCTGATCTGCGAGCCTGACAGCGACATCGCCCGGACCATGATGGACCACCATCTTGCCATGGCCGACCGACCGTACGCCCTGCATCTCATGGGCGTTGGCGCGCACGTCTATGCCGATACCTTCGCCCACTACGGCTTCTCCGGCATCAGCAGCGACTACAACCGCGTGAGGCAGGATTCGTTCGAGTACGGGGAGAACTCCGCGTCGATTCTGGACTACGTGACTGGCAAATGGGAGGCGTTTCAGGGTGAGCTTGCCGACGTCTCGGCCCTCGGCCACGGCGGGATGCACACCTATCCGGACAGGCCGTTTCTCAAGTGGCGTTTCGATTACGAGCTGCCAAGCCGCCCGCCGAACCCCATGCGCGACAACACCGTGACCTACGAGCGGTACTGCCGCACCGTGCACGGCTACTTCACCCGCTTTGCAGAGGCCCGGCCCGACCTCGCGGATGCGGGCGCGGCCAAGGAGTTCGGGCTGATGCAGGATGTGGTCAAGGCCGCGCTAGCCCATGAGGGGCCGAAACACGAGCGCGCACAGCAGTGGCGCACGGCCATGCGAGACGGGTCCTTCGGCTTCCGGGAGGACATCCCGCCCTACGTCGGAACCGACTGGCTGGTGGAGAAGGATGTCGCCCTGAACAACCGCAGCTCTGCGGAAATGCTCAGCTCCAACATCTTCCACTTCTATCAGGCGGCCAGCCTGCACAGGCAATACGTGCTCCGGGAACTGCTCCCGCAGAACGGCCTGCTTGTCGCGTAAAAAAACGCCCCGCTTCGGCGGGGCGTTTCCTTTTCGGCATGAAAGCCGCATCACGACCGCTCATCCACGATGGGCGGGTGCTCGTCGAGATTGTAGAGGCCGCGCAGGGGGATGGGCAGGTTATAGGCCGGTATCTTCTCGAAGCGGATGAAGCCCACGTTCTTGGTCTCGTTCATGCCGCACAGGGCAGAGAGATTGGTGGGCACCGGGAAGGTCAGCGCGGTGCACGCGACCGTGGTAATTCTTGTGGAATAGCGCTCTTTGAGGTATTCGATGATGGTGTCGCGTTCCTCCGCCGTAAAGGCCTCGAGCACGAGCCTGCGACAGTCGTCGTCCGGATTGGTGGGACCGTTGAAAAGGCTCTCCCAGTCATAGGCGGTCTCCTCCCCCGGCTCCCAGTCCGGCCGGAAGAGATGGACGTCCACGTCGCGGCGTCCCTTGAAGCTCTTGATGGTCATGCGGATGGTCCATGCCCTGTCGATGAGCAGCGGGCTTTCCGGAGGAGTGACGGTGATTTTCATGTGACGGCTCCTTGTGTCGTCGGCTATGAAACCATGCTTGAACCATACAGTTTTTCCGCTAACTCAACAAGACCATCCTCGGGATTGCATGCCTGACTTCGAACTCGTCACCAAGTATTCGCCCAAGGGAGACCAGCCCGAGGCCATCCGCCAGCTCGTGGAAAACCTCAGCACGGGCGTGCGTGATCAGGTGCTGCTTGGCGCCACCGGCACCGGCAAGACCTTCACCATGGCCAACGTGGTGGCCGAACTGAACCGGCCCGCGCTGGTGCTCGCGCCCAACAAGACGCTCGCCGCCCAGCTCTACAGCGAGTTCAAGGGGCTTTTCCCGAACAACGCCGTCGAATATTTCGTCAGCTATTACGACTACTACCAGCCGGAAGCCTACCTGCCGCATTCCGACACCTACATCGAGAAGGACTCGTCCATAAACGACGACATCGACAAGCTGCGCCACGCTGCCACGCATGCGCTGCTGACCCGCCGCGACGTGCTCATCGTGGCCTCGGTCTCCTGCATCTACGGCCTCGGCTCGCCCGAGTATTACGCAAAGATGATCATCCCAGTGCAGGAGGGCGACACCCTCTCCATGGAGTCCCTGCTGGCGCGGCTGGTGGAGGTCCACTACGAGCGAAATGACTACGACTTTCACCGAGGCACCTTCCGCGTTCGCGGCGACGTGGTGGAGATCATCCCGGCCTACAAGCGTGAGCAGGCCATCCGCATCGAATTCTTTGGCGACGAGATTGATTCCATCACCGAGACCGACCCCATCACAGGCGAGGTCAAGGCGCGCCTCAGAAAGACCGTCATCTACCCCGGTTCGCACTACGTCTCGGACAAGGAGAACCTCGACCGCGCCACGGACGCCATCCGCGACGAGCTGCGCGTGCGGCTCAACGAACTCAAGGGGTTGAACCGGCTGGTGGAGGCCCAGCGGCTGGAGCAGCGCACCATGTTCGACCTCGAAACCATCGAGGAGCTGGGCTACTGCAACGGCATCGAGAACTACTCCCTGCATCTGGACAACCGCAGGCCGGGCCAGCCGCCCGCGACGCTGTTGGACTATTTTCCAAAGGACTTCATCCTTTTTGCCGACGAGTCGCACATCGCCATCCCGCAGGTGGGCGGCATGTATAACGGCGACCGCTCCCGCAAGACCACGCTGGTGGACTTCGGGTTCCGGCTGCCTTCCGCGCTTGATAACCGCCCCCTCGGGTTCGACGAATTTCAGGAGCGCATCGGGCAGGCCGTGTACGTTTCGGCCACGCCCGGCCCGTGGGAGATAGAGCGCGCGCAGGGGCTGGTGGTGGAGCAGGTCATCCGGCCCACCGGCCTGCTGGACCCGCAGGTGGAGGTCCGGCCCGTGAGCGGCCAGATCGACGACCTCATGAACGAGTGCCGCAAGCGCCAGAAGAAGAACGAGCGCGTGCTGGTGACAACGCTCACCAAGCGCATGGCCGAGGACCTCACGGACTACCTCAACTCCATGGGCGTGGAGGCCAAGTACCTGCACTCGGACATCGACACCGTGGAGCGCATGGCGGTCATCCGTGCGTTGCGCGAAGGGGAGTTCTCCGTGCTGGTGGGCATCAACCTGCTGCGCGAAGGATTGGACATCCCCGAGGTTTCATTGGTATCCATCATCGATGCGGACAAGGAGGGGTTCCTCCGATCGGCGCGGTCGCTCATCCAGACCTTTGGCCGCGCGGCCCGCAACGATGGGGGCAGGGTCATCCTGTACGCCGACAAGGTGACGCGCTCCATGCGCGAGGCCATGGACGAGACCGCGCGCAGGCGCGAGAAGCAGCAGGCGCACAACGAGCGGCACGGCATCGTGCCGGAGACGATCATCAAGGCCGTGGAAAACCCGCTGGAGATGATCTCCGGACGCGGCGAATCCGGGAAGCGCGGCAAGCGGTTGCCCGACCTTCCCGAGAGCCTCGACCCCAAGCAGGCGCAAAAGCTCGTGCGCCAACTGGAAAAGGAAATGCGCGAGGCGGCCAAGGAACTGGAGTTCGAGCGGGCGGCGCAGCTTCGGGACCGGATAGCCGAAATCCGGGAACAACTGCTCGTATACGGATAGATTTATGGCATTTCGAAATCTGCACTGCAGGCTGCTGGCCCTCAAGGCCCATCTCGGAACCTACTGGAGCATGCTCCTCGGGGCGCTGTTCAGCTTCATCGTGGCCGCCACCGGGGTGGCGGGGTTCATGCTCATCGAAGGATGGGATTTCGTCAGCGCCTTCTACATGGTGGTCATCACCCTTTCCACCGTCGGGTATCTCGAAGTGCACGAACTCTCCGCCCAGGGGCGCATGTTCGCGGCGTTCCTGATTATCGGCGGGGTGGGAAGCTTTCTCTACATCGCGGCCGCCTTTGCCCAGGTTCTGGTGGAAGGACGGCTGCAAGTTCTCTGGGGGAAACGGAGAATGCAACGACAGATCAGCAAGCTCAGGGATCATTTCATCGTCTGCGGATACGGCCGCATCGGAAGCATCGTCTCGCAGGAGATCAAGAACGAGGGCCACGAGGCCGTGGTCATCGAGCAGGATCCCAAGCTGATTGAGATCATGGAACAGGAAGGCGTTTTGTGCATCGAAGGCGACGCCACCAGCGACGAGATTCTGCTCATGGCAGGCTCATGAACGCCAAGTCCCTCATCAGCGCCCTGACGTCCGAGGCGGCCAACGTCTACGTGACCCTCACCGCGCGGCAGCTCAATCCGGACATCAACATCGTGGCCCGCGCCGGGGACCGTTCGCACATCTCCCGGCTGGAGCTGGCCGGGGCCGACCGCGTTGTCCTGCCGCACTTCATCGGCGGCATCCGCATGGCCCAGAGCGTTCTGCGCCCCACGGTCACGAACTTCGTGGAGATCGCGGTACGCGGCGGGCTGGACCTGCAGATGGAGGAGCTGGAAGTCTCCCCGACCTCTGTGCTGGTGGACAAGGACCTCATGAACTCGGACATCAGGCCCAAATACAATCTCATCGTCATCGGCATCAAGAAGGCCGACGGCGAGATGGTCTTCAACCCCGGCCCCAAGGAAGTCATCCACTCGGGAGACACCCTCTTGGCCGTGGGCAAGAAGACCGACCTGAACGCCATCAAGGAAATCCTCTAACCATACGGAACTCCATACATGTCCAACAAGGAAGCCGCGAAGCGCATTGAAGAGCTTCGCGGTCTCATCGACTATCACAACCACCGCTACCATGTGCTCGACGATCCCGAGATAGAGGATATCGAGTACGACGAGCTGTTTCGTGAGCTGCAGGCGCTTGAGGCCGAGCATCCGGAACTGGCCGACGAAAACTCGCCCACGCGCCGCATCGGTGACAGGCCCGCCTCGGGCTTCGAGCAGTACGAGCACGCCATGCGCATGTACTCGCTCGACAACGCCATGGGGCTGGAGCAGTGGGACGCCTTCTGCGACCGCGTGGCAAAGGGTCTTGACGGCACCGAGCCGAAATACTGGGTGGACCCCAAGATGGACGGCCTCGCGGTTGAGTGCGTTTACGAGAACGGCCGCCTCGTCATGGCCGCCACGCGCGGCGACGGGCATGTGGGCGAGGTCGTGACCCACAACATGCGTACTGTGATGAACCTGCCGCTGACCCTGCGCGGCGCGGGCGTGCCCCGGCTCTTGGAGGTGCGCGGAGAGGTTGTCATGCGCGTGGAGGATTTCGAGCGGCTAAACAGCGACCAGCGGGCCAGGGGCGAAAAGGTCTTTGCCAACCCCCGCAACGCCGCAGCCGGTTCCATCCGCCAGCTTGATCCGAAAGTCGCTGCCGCGCGTCCGCTGCGTTTCATGGCCTACGGCATCGGGCGTGCGGACTGGGGCGGGCCGCTCTTTGAGAAGAGCACGCAGGCCGAGATCATGGCGGCCGTGACCGAGCTGGGATTCGAGACCCCGCCGGGCGCACGGCTTTGTTCCGGACGGGGCGAGGTCGCCGAGTATTTCAAGGAAATCCTGACCGGCCGCGAATCCATGCCCATCGAGATCGACGGGGTGGTCGCCAAGGTCAACGGGCTGGAGCAGCAGCAGGCCCTCGGGTTCACCTCCCGCGCGCGCGCTGGGCCATGGCCCTCAAGTTCCCGGCGCACCAGGCCAGAACAACGCTGAACCGCATTCGCGTGCAGGTGGGGCGCACCGGCGTCCTGACCCCGGTGGCCGAGCTTGAGCCCGTGCATCTGGCCGGGGTGGAAGTCTCCCGCGCCACGCTGCACAACAAGGCGTACATTGCGGAAAAGGACCTTCGCGAAGGTGATACCGTGCTCATCCAGCGTGCCGGGGACGTCATCCCGCAGGTGCTTGAGTCCGTGGAGCACGCCGAGGGTTCGCGCGAGTACGAATTTCCCGCCACCTGCCCGGTGTGCGGCAGCGAGACCCGCGAGGACGGCGAGGCTGTGCGCTGCGGCAACCCCCACTGTCCGGCCAAGACCGTGCAGCAGCTCATCCATTTCGTGTCCAAGGCGGGCATGGACATGGAGGGCGTCGGCAAAAAGTGGGTGCAGCGCCTTGCCGAGGACGGGCACCTGAACGACCCGGCCGACCTCTTCACGCTGCCCAAGACCACCCTGCTCAAGTACGGAGGCATGGGCGACAAGTCCGCGCAGAAGTTCGTGGACGCCGTGGAGCACGCGCGCAAAAATGCGCCGCTCTGGCGGGCCGTGGCCGGGCTGGGCATCCGTCACGTTGGCGAGCAGACCGCGAGGCTACTGGCAGACACCTATTCCTCGCTGCACGAGATAGCCTCGGCCACGCGCGATGAGCTGGAGGCGCTGCCCGACGTGGGCGGCATCATGGCCGAAAGCATCCGCACGTTCTTTCAGGCCGAACCGACGAAGCGGCTGCTGGAGAAGTTCCGCGAGGCCGGGTTCGAGCCGCGCTCCGAGCCCAAGCCTGCGGCGGAAGAGGCCGGGGCCTTGCCGTTGGACGGCAAAACGTTCATCTTTACGGGCAGCCTGTCCGGCATGTCGCGCACCGAAGCGCAGGACATGGTGGAGGAACTCGGCGGCAAATCGGTCAAGTCCATTTCCAAGAAAGTGGACTACGTTGTTGCCGGGGAAAAGGCGGGAAGCAAGCTCGACAAGGCCGAAAAGCTCGGCCTGACGGTAATCGATTTTGACGAATTCCTCGCGTTGATCGAGGAAAGCAAGAAGGAAGGAGAGTGACAATGGCTACCGACGTTATCATCATCGGCGCGAAAGGACGCATGGGCGCGACCCTTGCCGGACTCGCCAACGCCGACGACGACCTGAATCTCAAGGCCGTGTGCGAGCGGCCCGGCAACTGCGACGGGCTGGAAACCTACGGCTGCATGTGCGGCGACGACCTGAACGCGCTGCTGCCGGACTGCCCGGGCGCGGCCATCGTGGACTTCACCTCGCCCGAGGCGAGCGTGTCCACGGCAAAGATCGCAGCCGGGCACGGCAATCCGCTGGTCATCGGCACCACCGGCCTGAACAAGGAGCAGGTGGCAGAGCTGGAAGGGCTGGCGAAGCAATCCCCCATCTTCTGGGCTCCGAACATGAGCGTGGGCGTGAACGTGCTGCTCAAGCTGATGCCCATGCTGGTGGAGGCGCTCGGCCCGGATTACGACATGGAGATTTCCGAGATTCATCACAAGATGAAAAAGGACGCGCCCAGCGGCACGGCCCTGAAGCTGGCCCAGTGCCTTGCCGAGGCCCGCGGCTGGATTTACGATGACGTAAAGTGCCACTGCCGTGACGGCATCATCGGCGAACGCCCGCAAAACGAGCTTGGCGTGCAGACCCTGCGCGGCGGCGATGTGGTGGGCGACCACACCATGTACTTCTTCGGCCCGGGCGAGCGCATCGAGGTGACGCACCGCGCCCACTCGCGCGAGACCTTTGCCTCCGGCGCCTGCGCGCGGCCAAATGGCTCGCCGCCCAGAAGCCCGGCAAGCTCTACGCCATGGCCGACATCTTCTAGGCAACCGACCCATACGGCAATCAGAGGGCGGCCCGAATGGGCCGTCCTTTTTTTGTGCGGGACAGAGCGGTCTGTTTCAAGGGAGTGTCAGTGGTCGATGCACTGCCATTTCTGGCAGTTGAATCAATCTTCCTTGCCGCCGACAAACTTGCTGGCGTTGTAGCTGGATCGGACAAGCGGGGCCGAGAACATGTGGGGGATGCCCTTGGCGCGGCCTGCAGCGCCGAATTCGTCGAAGCCTGCGGGCGGCACGTAGCGTTTAACCAGCGGGTGGTCCTTTGTGGGCTGCATGTACTGGCCCACGGTGACGATGTCGCACTCCACGGCCGCAAGGTCGTCAAGGACCGCCATCACTTCGGAATCGCGTTCGCCGAGGCCGACCATCAGGCCGCTCTTGGTCGGAATCCCGGGCGCGATGGCCTTGGAGCGTTTCAGCAGCTCAAGGCTTTGCCTGTAGTCGGCCTGCGGGCGGATGGCGTCGTACAGGCGCGGCACCGTCTCCACGTTGTGGTTCATGATGTCCGGGCGCTCGTCAAGAACGGTGCGAAGCGCAGCCTCGTCGCCCTGGAAATCGGGGATAAGCACTTCCACCGTGGCCTTCGGCAGTTCTTCGCGAATAGCCCGGATGGTCGTGGCGAAATGGCCCGCCCCGCCATCGGGCAGGTCGTCGCGCGTGACGGACGTGACCACCACGTGCCGCAGTTCCAGCCGCTTGGCAGCCTCGGCAACGCGCTTCGGCTCAGTGGGGTCAAGCGGTTCGAGGTCACCGGAAATGATGTTGCAGAACCGGCAGTTGCGCGTGCAGATGCCGCCCATGATGAGAAATGTCGCGACCTTCTTGCCAAAGCATTCCCACGTGTTGGGGCATTTCGCGCTCTGGCAGACGGTGTTCAGCCCGAGGTCCCTGATGAGGCCCGAGGTGCAGGTGAAGTTCTTGTTCTGCGGCAGCTTGACTCTAAGCCACGGCGGAATCCGCAAAGGCTTTTCTGAATTCTTGGGCGAAGACATCTTTGACTTCCTCGACGCTGATTTCCCTTCCGGCCTCGGCGCTCATGGAGGTGGGCGCGGCGCCTGAATGCCGCAAAGGGTGATGAGGTTGAACAGGCTCACATCCGAGCCGACGTTGAGGGCCAGCCCGTGATAGGTGACCCATTTGCGGACGCCGATGCCCATTGAGCATATTTTCCGGGTCTCGTCCACCCAGACGCCGGGATGTCCCTTTCGACGGACGCAGTCGATGCCGAAATGCGCGCAGGTGTCGATGACCGCCTGCTCCATGTCGTGGAAGAACGTCCGCATGCCGCCGGGCCGCTTTGCAACGCGCCAGATGGGGTAGCCCACGAGCTGGCCGGGGAAATGGCAGGTGATGTTGCCGCCGCGGGTCGTCTGGGCGGCCTCGATGCCCTGTTTCGCAAGAAATGCCTCGGAGACGTGCAGGTTCTCGCCGCCGCCCTGCCTGCCGTAGGTGATGACCTTGGGGTGCTCCAGCAGGTACAGGGTGTTATCCTTTTCGCCGTCGATGACCGCCTGAAGCGTCTCCAGTTGCAGCGCTTCGGCGTCCTTGTACGAGATCAGTCCGAGATCGACGATGTTCATTTCTGTTCGGGTTTTTTCTTGAAGGTGACGGGCAGTTCCAGCGCACCGGACTTCTGGTCCACAGTGTCGGTCTCCGGCCAGTGGGCCTTGACGGACTGGCCGGGGAAGAGCGGCAGCGCCCCGGTCTTGTAGCGAAGCAGGGTCAGGCCGCGCTCGGAGCAGCCGTACTGCGCCTTGCCGCCTTCCACGTCAAAAGGCTCGGAGACCGCGCGGGCCATGCCTTCGCGCCGCTCGCTGTCGCGGGAGAGGTACAGGAAGTTCAGGCTGACGCTCTTCTTGGTCAGCCGGGCCTTGCGGGTAATGTCCTCCAGCCACTGGGGCGCGTCCTTGACATCGAAATTGAAGTGGCACCATCGGCCGTGGCTCGTGCCCGGCATGGGGCATGCCCCGGAATGGGGGCAGGGTGCCAGCGGGGTCAGCCCGTTTTCCATAAGCCGTTCGCGCATGATGCTGATGATCCGGCCCGTGAGTCGCACGCCAGTCTCAATGAGCAGGACGTTGCCTTCGGGCTTCACGCCGCCCAGCAGGGTCTTGGCGATCTTGCCGCCGAGGCTGTCCGCGTTTTTCCCGGCCCAGTTCAGCTCGTTGAAGGCGTTGGCCGCGATGACCAGATCGGCCTTTTCGCGCATGGGCTTGGTGATGTCGCCCTTGATGAGCTTGAACCGCCACGGGCATTTGCCCGCCACGGCCTTGGTCAGGGCCTTGAAGATGTCCATCCCCGCCTGCATGGAGGCCGGGGCCTTGTCGATGCAGATGAAGTTGAGCTTGCGGTAGCGCAGCTCGGGCCGGGCGATCCACAGGGCCAGCGGCGCGGTGAGCGGCCCGGAGCCGAGGTCCGCGATGGTCGCGCCGTCCTGAAGGTCCGGGGCGAGGCCGCCGAACAGCCGGGTGAAGCGGTACAGGTTCCACGGCAGGAAATAGTAGAGATAGGCGGAAAGGAACTTGCCCTCGCTCATGTAAATCTTTCGCGCTTCGCTCCGGTCCGTGGTCAGGCTGCGGGACATGTCCTTGATGTTGCCGGGCAGAAAGCGGAAGTGCTTGCCCTTGAGCGGGTAAGCCTCGCGCAGGGCGGGACCGACCGCTTCAAGAGTCTCGGCGATTTCGGGTTCCAGCGGCGGAAAAAGTGTATCAGCCACATGGGTAAAACGCATCCTTTTGACGAAGTCGTCAGTGAAATTTTCATTGTCTGTGAGGTCGACCGGCCTGATGCCTTGCGGCAGCCGCTCAACCCACACTCTGGCCTCCGGCGAGGCAAGGAGCCGTTGGGTTCCGGAAAGGGACGTGTTTCCCGCCCGCAGAACGCGGCTGCCGATGCCCGCGGGCAGGAACCCGAGCCGCTCCAGATCGCCGATGTCGGCATGCTCGCCCAGCGCCCCGGCCAGATGCATGGCCTTGAGCCCGGAAGGGCGCAGCCCGGCGGTTCGCAGCAGGGTGCTGACCGCAAGATCGAAGGCCGCCTTGACCTTGAGCAGTTCCTCCACGTCCGAGGCCAGCAGGTGCAGGCCCTCGCCGCAGTCGAAGGAAGGTTCGCCGTGCCGATCTTTCAGCCGGGTCGCCAACCGCGTGGCCAGTGGTGTGGTTCCATGACCGAATCGACCGGATTCGTCAAGGACGCCGTGGTTCAGCAGCAGGGCGGCAAGGGAGAAATACGCGGTCCCGGTCATGCCCGGATGCCCGGCCTTGCCGGGCAGGGAAACCGGCCCAAGGCCGCTTGGTGAAAGCTCGAACCCTGTCACGGCTCCGGGTCCGGCGGTGCGGCCGCAGGAAAGCCCGACCCCCTCGATGGCCGGTCCCATGGGCACGCTCGCCACCAGCCGTTCGTCCGGTGAAAGCGCCAGCACGAACTCGCCGTTGGTGCCGAGGTCGGCCAGCAGAAACGGATACTCCGGCGGCACCTCCCCGCACTCCACGGCCACCAGCCCGGCGCTCAGGTCAGCCCCTACGAACGGCCAGCAGCGGCGGGATGTACGCTCTGGGGATGCCTTTGGCGATGGTGCGCTCGTCCCCGCCCTGATAGCTCAGCCTGTAAGGAGCCGCAGCCAGCGTGGAGCCGTCCAGCCCCAGCAGCAGATAGGTCATGACCGAGTTGCCGGACACACAGAGCGCCTCGCACCTGCCGCCCGTGCCTCTTTCAAGGTCAAGAGTGAGCGAGCGGATGCGCTCGGACACCAGACGCCTGAGCGTCTCAGCCCCACCGGGCCGCAGGCTGTGAGCCAGCCGGGACATGACTTCGCCGCCCAGTCCGTTCTGCGGGTTCAGCTCCCCGCCCTCCGCAATGACTTCCGCACCAGAGAGTGCGGACCATTGCAAAGTGGTGGTGCCGAGGTCAATAGCCAGCGAAAAGCGTTCAGTATGGGGAATGTCCCGCGTTGCCTTCCGGGAAGCACGGACCGGTTCGGGCAACTCGATTTCGCAAGGCTCGGCAGGATGCAGGCATGCCAGCCGCCAGCCGGATTCCAGCGCGGCCTCGGAGAGCTTTTTCATCTCCTCCGCAGCAGGCTTCGGCGCGGAAGAAATGAAGCGAACACGACACAAACCGCAGCGGCCCAGCCCGGCACACAGCGGCACGCCCGCCCACAGCCCGGTCAGGAACACGATGTGCTCCAGCGGCTGCTCCGGTGCGGCGGCTGTCTCAATGGTGCGCCCGTCATGGGTGTGG
Organism: Salidesulfovibrio brasiliensis JCM 12178; assembly: GCF_001311825.1. Classification (GTDB taxonomy): domain Bacteria; phylum Desulfobacterota; class Desulfovibrionia; order Desulfovibrionales; family Desulfovibrionaceae; genus Pseudodesulfovibrio; species Pseudodesulfovibrio brasiliensis. Next base: position 33,807 of record NZ_BBCB01000025.1, read on the forward strand.
ATGAGTATCACGGTCTCTCCGGTATGGCGTGGGTTGCAATCAGGCGTCAGCCTAACGCCTGAGAACCGAATTGTATAGGTTCTTTGCCGTGCGGTGCCTCCGGCGGTCCTTCGGAGAGCAGGGCGCTGCCATGCACCCGGCAAAGGGGATAATCCCCTCTGCACTCCCTGACTTGAAGGCGTCGGCAGGGAGCGAAAGCCTCACGCGGCCGGATAATTTCGCCGAAGGCAAGCCAAGAGTTTTTGGAGATTCTCAAGAACCTTTTTGCTAAAAAGGTTCTTGAGCCGCCGGAGGCATATATAAGCCAATAGAAAACCCCCTCGTTCGAGGAACGAGGGGGCTTTCTGTTGGTAACTTGCTATGTGTCTCAGGATTTCTTGTCGTTCATGAGGGCGACGCCTGCGCCGAGAATGATGAGTGTCAGCACGAGGAAGGTGATGAACATGTCTTTCTGGATGGCGCCCCAGATGATGTAGAGGGATCCTGCGGCGGCCATCAGCGGGCAGAGGAAGCGGCTGAAGAGGCTGAGGTCCTTGAAGGTTTTCATGACCCAGATGTAGATGGAGATGTAGATGACGTAGAGGAACGCGATGGGCAGTTCGGAGATGTCCATGAACTGTCCCCACCAGCCTTCGAAGTTGCCGTACCAGACCACCAGCCAGAAGCTGGAGAGGATGAAGCCGAGCAGTGAGGAGGTGCTGGTGCTGTTGTTGGTGGGGTGCACGCGGCGGAAGTATTCGGGCTTGGGGCCCATATTGCGGGAGGCGATGGAGAACATGCCGCGCGCCGAGCCCATGATGAGGCCGTTGAGGGTGCCGAGGCAGGAGATGACGACGAAGACGGTCAGTGCGGTGCCGCCGAGCTGGCCGAACACGAGGCCCATGACGCGCACGGGGGCGGCGTCGCCTTCGGCGAGCACCTGATCGTTGGTGAGCACGCCGGAGATGCCGAGGTAGTAGAGCATGTAGATGGTGGCCACGGCGATGGTTCCCACGACCAGAGCGCGGGGCAGGGTGCGCTTGGCGTCGCGCAGTTCTGCGTTGATGACGGTGGCGATGATCCAGCCTTCGTAGGCGAACGCGGTGGACAGGGTTGCCACGGCGAGGCCGCCGCCTCCGCCGGAGACGGTCTGCGCGGCGAGGCGGAAGTTTTCCATGGTCTGGCCGTTGGTCAGGCCGAGGAAGCCGCCGACGATGGCCACGAGAAAGAGCGGCACCAGCTTGATGGCGGTGGAAGTGACCTGCCACTTTCCGGCCAGAATGGGCGAGAGGAAGTTCAGCAGGAAAAAGACTGTCATGTAGACGAAGGAGATGGCCCAGACGCCGGACTCCATGCCGAGCAGGCCCACGGTGTAGTTGGCGGAGACCCATGCGAGCACGGCCACGAGCGTGGGGTAGTAGACGAAGGTCATGAACCACGCGACCATGTAGCCGGCTTTTCTGCCGTAGGCCTGTTCAAAGTAGTCGACCACGCCGTTGACCTTTTCGATGCGGGTGGCGATTTTCGAGAACACGTAGGCGGTGACGACCATGATGGTGCCGCCTATGAGCCACGCCAGCAGCGCGGTGGGCAGGTCGCCGCCGGAGGCGTTGAGCACGTCGTCGGCCTTGAAGAAGACCCCCGAGCCGATGACGATTCCGATGACCATGGCGGTCGCGGTCCAAAATCCGTATTTTTTCTGTAGATTGTCCATGATGATTCGCTAGCTTCTCTGTTGCCGTCCGGTCGGCGCGGCAACGGTCCGTACCTCACAGGTGCGCGGCGCAGCGGCGCGCGCAACTCCCCCTCATGACGAATCGCGGTTTCCGTTCAGGAAACGTTGAATAGGTCTACTTGCTCTGAACGGGCAAAAAAGTCCAGTTTTTTGTCTTTTTGCGAAGCGGGCGCCGGAAAAATCACGGCAAAACAGCAGGATGCCGCGCCGGAGTTCCGGGGGGCCGCCCGAGCCGGGAGTTTTTAGCCGAGAAAGCGGATGGCGTCGGCGAGATGGTCCAGCCAGATGTTGGCGAAGGCGTCGTACTGGCCGAGGCCGCGTTTGACGCTGGTGACGGTGAACCCTTCGGCTTCGAGGCGGGTCTGCCACGAGTCCGTGCTGTTGCCGGACATGTCTTCGGCCACGTGGTATCCGGCCGCGAACATGAGCGGCTGGAGGGTGACGGAGGTGATGCCGAGGGTGCGGAAGCGGGCGATGACGGTGTCGAGGCTCGGTTCGAGCTTCATGGCTCCGATGTGCGCGTGGGGGACGTGCTCGCGCAGGTAGCCGTCGAGGCGTTCATAGTAGCTGTGGCTGTGATGCCGGGAGCCGTGGCCCATGAGCAGCAGGGCGTGATTGTCGGCCTCGGGCGCGAACTGGGTGCGGATGGCGTCCGCGACACGTTCGAGTTCGTCGTCGGTCTCCGCGCCGAGGAGCGGGTCGCCCACTTCCACGCGCTCGAAGCCCTGCTTCATGGCCTGCCGGGCGCGGTGGCGAAGGGTGTCGAACCCGCCGCCGGGGATGACGTGCAGCGACTGGATGGCCACGCGGCTGACGCCCCCCGTCCGGAGGCGATCGAAGAGTTCTTCCATGGACTCCACGTCCTCGCCTTCTTCTTCGAGCCGGACGCGGATGTGGTGCGAGGCCACGATGGTTTCGAGGCGCATGTCGGGCCAGAGTTCGCGGACGCGTTTGCACATGTTCTCCATGGCGGCGGCGGCGCGGATGTGACGGGAGCCGTAAGCGGCGAGGACGATGGCTTTGTTCATGGGTTCTTTTTTTACCAGTGCGAGCGAAAAGTAGTGGGGTTTGGCGGGAGCGTCCTTGATGTCCATGAGGATGGATTCCTCGTCCATGCCCAGCCGGGACACCAGCACGGTGTTCTCGGCCAGCCGCAGTTCTTCGAGGGTGTCCCGTATTGCGTCGAAATTGCGGTAGGTCTTGAGTATCACGGCATTGTCCGCCGCGTCCAGTGAGGCGCGCAGCTCGTCCGGGGAGCACACGCCGGGGATGACCACGAGGTTCTCGCCGGATTCGCACAGGGGCGCGCCGACCTTGGCGGCTGCGGCCTGATAGGAGGTGATGCCCGGCACGACCTCGATGCGCGTATCCGGGACACGGTCGAGCAGGGTACGCAGCAGGTAGCCGAAGGTGCTGTAGGTCAGCGGGTCCCCGAGGGTCAGGAATACGGCGTTCTTGCCCGCTGTCAGCAGTTCGTCGGTCAGGCGGGCGTTTTCGTCCCACGCGGCCTGAAGCACTTCGCTGTCGCGGGTCATGGGAAAGCCGAGACGCACCACTTGGGTGTCCTCGCGCATGTGCGGGCGGGCGATGTCCAGCGCGGTGGAGTAGTCGTTTTTGGTGGAGGACGCGGCCAGCACCACGTCCGCGTCGCCGAGAACGCGCGCGGCCTTGATGGTCATCAGTTCCGGATCGCCGGGGCCGACGCCCACGCCGTAGAGGGTTCCTCGTTTCATCTATGCTTCCTTGAAGATCGGTCGGGAGCCGGACAATGGCGGTTCCCGACGCGTTGGTCAATTATTGTACAACAGGCCGCGCAGCTTTCTGGCGGCGTCGAGCAGTTTCGGGGTCGGGCGCGAGACAAGGGCTTCGTCCACAAGAAAGACCCTGCCTTCCCGTACGGCCCGGATGGCTTCAAAGCCGGGCTCATTCAGGATTTCGTCCCGGGTGATTGCGTTCATCCTGCCCACTTGCGCCACGTAGGCGTCGATGCGGTGCCCTGCGGCCAGAAGCCGTTCCTTGCCGCAGTCCGCGATGTTGCTGCCGTGACGGGAGGGCGCGTCCGGAACGGCGTTGATGCCGCCCGCAGCTTCCAGTACCAGCATGGGCATGGAGCCGGGGCTGAAGGTCCGGTAGTAGCGGTGGATGGCCTCGAAAAAGACCATGGGCTTCTCGGTATGGGGGATGGCCTTGTTCCGTTTTTGCAGGTCCGCCAGCCCGGTGCGGAAGTCGTTGACCATGGTTTCGGCTTCGGCTTCCCGCCCGCTCAGGCGGCCGAGGGCCAGCCAGTAGGCGTACATCTCCTCGGGCGTGTTGGGCTGGAGCGCCAGCACGGTCACGCCCTGCCTGCGAAGCGTTTCCCAGATGCCGGGATGGGCGCGCTCGTGCATGGGCCGGATGAGAACAAGGTCCGGTGACAGGGCCAGAAAGCGTTCCGCACCGTCGCGTGAGCCGAGCACGGCCCGAGCTTGAGTCGTTGATTCGGCATCGGAGCGGGAGACTCCGATGAGGCGCTTGCCCGCGCCCATGGTCAGCAGGTTTTCGGTGTGCGCGGGGTAGAGCGAGACGATGCGCGAAAACGGAACGTCAAAGGTAACGGTCCTGCCGAGGGCGTCCGTCACCGTGGCGGCGCGGGCAGCAAAGCCGGTGAGCAGGATCATGGTCAATGCGATGGCTAGCCGTTTCATTGCGGGCTCCTCAGGGCGATGCGCGGGCGTCCGGTGAAGGGGTCCGCGTCCACGCGGGCCTCCACGCCGAAGGCGCGGGCGATGACCTCGGGGGCCAGCGCGTCTTCCACCGGGCCGGAGACGACAGCCTTGCCTCCGTGCAGCACGGTGACGGTGTCGGCAAAAGCGGCGGCGAGGTTCAGGTCGTGCAGCACCGCGATGACGGTGCCTCCGCGGCGCAGCGTTCGGCCAGCAGGGTCATGACCGAC
>NZ_BBCB01000026.1 GCF_001311825.1 Salidesulfovibrio brasiliensis JCM 12178
GAGGCAATCGAAGTCCTCACGTGCCCGGCAATCCCGCCGCAGGCAAGCCAAAAAGCTTTGGAATTCTTAAAACCTTTCCCGAAAGGTTTTGAGCCCCCGGAGGGCCGCCGGAGGCATAAAAAACGGGACACTCCTAGAGGAGTGCCCCGTTTTTTGATTCGTGTAGACCGGCTCTAGTGCTTGAAGCTGCGTTGGCCGGTGAAGACCATGGCCACTTGCGGGCATGCTTCGTTTACGGCTTGAATTACTTCGTGGTCGCGGATGGAGCCGCCGGGCTGGGCGATGGCGCTCACGCCTTGGTCGATGCAGAGGTCCACGCCGTCTCGGAAGGGGAAGAAGCCGTCGGAGACGGCGACGCTGCCGGGCAGTCCGCCCCGGTCTTCTTCGGTTTGCTTTTCGATTTCTGCCAGCAGTTTTGCGGCTTTTTCGTCTGTTTTGGCGTCGAGGCGCACTTCGAAGATGCTTTTTCCGGCTTTTTCGAAAGCGATGAGATCGGAGTATTTGGTGTAGGCCTTGCCGATGGCGAGGAGTACGCAGCCGACGCGGTCCTGTTCTCCGGTGCCGACGGCAACGGTGGCGCCGTCTTTGACGAAGAGCACGGAGTTTGAGGTGACGCCTGCTTCGACGGCCCAGGCGAAGAGCAGGTCGTCTGCTTCGCGGGCGTCGGGGGTGCGGGCGTTGTAGGCGTTACCGTCTTTCTCTGCGGAGGCGGGGATGAAGTCGTCTTTGGAGAGAATGCGGTTGCGGAAGGAGAACTGCAGGACCATGCCGCCGTCCATGAGTGATTTGATGTCGAGGAACGGCTGGGCGACCATGGTTTCCAGTTCCTTGATGCCGGGGATCTGGAGAATGCGCAGGTTCTTTTTGGTTTTCAGGATTTCGAGGGCGTCGGAGTCGTAGGCGGGTGCGGCAATGACCTCGAAGTAGGCTGTATTGACGATCTCCGCTGTGGCCTTGTCCACGGTTCGGTTGAGTACGATGGCTCCCCCGAAGGCGGCTATGCGGTCGGCCATGAAGGCGCGTTCAAGGGCGACGCTCAGGCCTTCTTCGGTCCATGCCGCGCCGCAGGGGTTGTTGTGTTTGAGGATGACCGCGGCGGGCTTTTCGCCGAGGTATTGCAGGATGTTGAGGCCGTTGTCCACGTCGGTGAGGTTGATCTTGCCGGGGTGCTTGCCGGCCTGAATCATGTGTTCCTCGGTGAGGGCGCAGACGAGTCCCTGTCCGGGACCGCGAAATTTCACACCGTCGATTTCCAGTTCGCCTTCAACCGGCTCGAACAGGGCTGCGGGCTGGTCGGGGTTTTCGCCGTAGCGCAACCCTTTGCTTTCACCGTCTATTTCCCATGTGCGTTTCTTGAAGCGGACTTTCTGTCCTCCAAGCTCGATGGTCATTTCTTCAGGGAACGGGTCCTGCTGCAGGGTCCGGTACATTTTCTTGAGATCGCTCATGACTCCTCCGTGGTTGTCGGTGGCGACCTCATAGCACAGGTCCGTGAGGTGGGCAATTCCCGCATAGAGCCGTTATATTTTGCATAAAGGTGGTGCCCTTTTCACCGGCAGCGTGTAATAGTTGTGGCAAAAGGTTTCATAGGTCTCCTTTGCATCACGACCGGGGGGAAAGGCATGTTGAAGAAATTTTGTGACTGGCGAATGCAAACCAAGATTCTTGCGCTGTTCGGGCTGACTGCGGCAGCGGTTCTCATCGGGATGCTGGGCTATTACATCCCGCTGACCGGTCGTGCGCTCATGGACGAGAAGCGGATAGCCACTCAGGGTGTTGTGGATGTGGCCCACAGCCTTGTTGAAGAATATGGCCGACTGGCGGAATCCGGAGAAATGACCGTGAAGGAAGCGCAGGAGCAGGCCAGCAAGGCGGTCAAGGACCTGCGCTATCGCGGCAACGAGTATTTCTGGATACAGTCAGTAAAAGGCGTGATGCTCATGCACCCTGTCTCTCCCAAGCTCGAAGGCAAGGATATGAACAACACGAAAGACAAGAACGGCAAGGCCTTTATCCGTGAGATGTCAGATGTTGCCAAGAGCAAGGGCGGGGGATTCGTGGACTACTTCTGGCCCAAGCCCGGCAAGGACAAGCCGGTCCCCAAGGTTTCCTACGTCAAGCTCTACAAGCCGTGGAACTGGGTTGTGGGCAGCGGTATTTACGTTGATGATGTCGAGGACCAGATCGACGCCATGCGCATCAAGATCATCGTGCCCACGGTTGCGCTGCTCGGCGTCATCATGCTCATCGTTTTCTTTGTGGTGCGCGGCATGGTGCGGCCGCTGCGTGAGGCCGTGAGCGCGTCCCGCAGGCTCGCCAGGGGCGACCTGACCGTGAGCATCAAGCGCGGTTGTCAGGACGAGACGGGACAGCTCACCAACGCCATGCGCAATATGCTGGATGAACTGCGTAACGTGGTCGGCTCGGTTCAGGAGGCTTCCGAAAACGTGACCGCAGGCAGCGAGGAGCTGGCTTCGGCATCCATGGAGCTTTCGCAGGGCGCGAGTACACAGGCCTCGGCCGTAGAAGAGGTTTCGGCCTCCATGGAACAGATGACCTCGAGCATCAGCCAGAATGCGGACAACGCCCGGACCACCGACTCCATCGCGGTCAAGGCCGCCAAGGACACGGAAAAGGGCGGACAGGCCGTGAGCAAGACCGTGGACGCCATGAACCAGATCGCCGAGAAGATTCTCATCGTCGAGGAGATCGCACGGCAGACCAACCTGCTTGCCCTGAACGCTGCCATCGAGGCGGCCCGTGCGGGCGAACACGGCAAGGGTTTCGCGGTTGTCGCTGCGGAAGTCCGCAAGCTCGCCGAGCGTTCCGGTCAGGCGGCTGCCGAAATCAGCGAACTGTCCACCAGCAGCGTGGCCGTGGCCGAAGAAGCGGGCGAACTGCTCGCCAAGATCGTGCCGGACATCCAGAAGACCTCCGAACTGATTCAGGAAATCTCGTCCGCCAGTGACGAACAGACCGCCGGGGCCGAACAGGTCAACTCCGGCATCCACGAGCTGAACAAGGTGGTGCAGCAGAACGCCTCGGCTTCCGAGGAAGTGGCTTCCACCGCTGAAGAGCTCTCCAGTCAGGCCGAGCAGCTTCAGGAAGCAATGAACTTCTTCAAGGTCGGTGTTGGCGGAGAATCCCGCAGCCGCACCGAACCGCAGAAGCCGAAGGCAAAGGCGAAGGCGAAGACCAAGAGCAAGGCCCTGCCTTCCGGCGGTCAGCAGCCCAAGCCAAAGGCACCGCCCAAGGTGGATGACAGTGGCGGCGGTCCTGCTCTGGACATGGGTGACGACGAGTTTGAACGCTTCTGACAACAAGCCATATAACGCGATAAACGGCCGTCTCCGCTCGCGGAGGCGGCCTTTTGCGTGCCGCTTTTCGCATTGGCTGGCGGGGCGGAATCTGGTATTGGTGGCCCCGGCGACCACGCCAAAGGAGTATCTCAATCACAATGGCTGACTCATATCTGGAAAAGGCTTTGGGCAAGCTCGCCCGGCAGTTGAACGCCTACGACGAGGCGTCGCTCATGAACCTGTGGGAAAAGTACGCGGAGAAAGTCCGCCAGTTCGAGCCCACCCGACGCTGGGAGGAAGACGCCATCGTCTTCTGCCTGCTGCAGTCCATGCGCCTCAAGAACCAGCTTTTCAACCACCGCTGGAGCGAATCGCGCGCGCCGGAACCCGAAGGCGGCGGCGTCGATCTCACCGCGCTGACCGCCCCTGCGGGCCGCATCAAGGGCGATTTCGTTTCCGAGCCGCCTGCAACCGGGCAAAACGATGACACCGGGGACGATGATCACAAGGGCAAGGTCCTTCGATTCAAACCCCGCGAAGAATAGCCGCAGTTGACACACCTTTTCGGATTCATTACGCAAGATTACCGTTTTGTGTGCAAATGACGGGTCGAGACTCGCTCTCCGCCCTCGGCAAGGAGCAATGAACAATGGCAAATATCGTGGTTTTCGGATCCCAGTGGGGTGATGAAGGCAAAGGCAAGATCGTGGACATGCTTGCGGAAAAGGCTTCCGCCATCGTCCGTTTTCAGGGTGGCAACAACGCCGGACACACCCTCGTGGTGGACGGCGAAAAATGCATCCTGCACCTCATCCCCTCCGGCGTGCTGCATCCGGGCAAGAAGTGCCTGATTGGCAACGGCGTGGTCCTTGACCCCAAGGTTTTCTGCGAAGAGATAGACAAGCTCGCCGAGCGCGGACTGGACGTCTCCCCGGGCCGCATGATGATTTCCAAGAAGACGCAGGTCATCATGCCCTATCACTGCGTCATGGACAGTGCGCGCGAGTCCACCAAATCCGACAAGAAGAAGATCGGCACCACCGGTCGCGGCATCGGTCCCTGCTACGAGGACAAGATGCACCGCTGCGGCATCCGCGCCGCAGACTTCCAGAACAAGGACCTGCTGCGCGAAAAGATCGGCAAGGCTCTTGAGGAAAAGAACGTGCTCCTGAAGCACCTGTACGGCATGGAACCGCTTGACGCCGATGCAGTGTTCGACGAAGTCCTGCCTTACGCCGAACGGCTCGTCCCGTATCTGGGCGATGTTTCTACCGAGATTCAGAAGATCAACCGCAAGGGCGGCATGGTCCTCTTCGAAGGCGCTCAGGGAACCCATCTGGACATCGACCACGGCACTTACCCGTTCGTCACCTCCAGCAACACCGTGACCGCCAACGCGGCCACCGGGTCCGGCAGTTCCCCGCGCGACCTCGACCGCATCATCGCCATCGTCAAGGCCTACACCACCCGCGTGGGCGGCGGTCCGTTCCCCACGGAACTCTTTGACGAAGTGGGCAACTACCTGCAGGAAAACGGTGGAGAATTCGGCGCCACCACCGGCCGCCGTCGCCGCTGCGGCTGGCTGGACCTCGTGGTGCTGCGCGAATCCGTGCGCCTCAACGGTCCCACCGAGCTGGCCATCACCAAGCTGGACGTCCTCTCGGGCCTCAAGGAACTTAAGATTTGCACCGGGTACAAGTATCAGGACCAGATCATTGAGTACCCGCCGCAGGAGCAGAACGGCATGGCCTACGTGGAACCCGTCTACGAGACCCTGCCCGGCTGGGACGAGGACATCACCGCCGCCAAGAGCTGGGACGACCTCCCGCTCAACGCCCGCAAGTACCTCGAACGCATTCAGGAACTCACCGGCGTGACCGTGGGCTTCGTGTCCGTCGGTCCCGACCGCGAACAGACCTTCTAAGGAACTACCGTCATGGCGTCCGGCCTTCTCGATCCGATCACGGCCCTCTCGGGCCAGCACCACGCGATCATGCGGCTGGACGCCCTGGCGGCGAATCCTCCCCAAAGCATTGTCCTTGAAGGCGGCGACGCGGACGAACGGTTCGCGGCCGCGCTATGGTGGGCAATGCGCCTCAACTGCGAGAGCGAGCAGAAACCCTGCGACGCCTGTCCGGCCTGCCGACAGATCCGCGATCGTGCCTTTTCCGACCTGATGGTCTTCGACGGCCGCGAGGATCTCATCAAGGTCGAGCCCATCCGAGAGGCCCGGCCCATCTGGGGCCAGCCGCCCCATGGCGACGGCTACCGCGTGACCATCCTCGCCGAGGCCCAGCGCCTCATGACCGAATCGGCCAATGCCCTGCTCAAGTCGCTTGAGGAGCCACGACCCGGCAATGTTTTTGTGCTCTGCACGCCGCAGAGAGAGCGGCTTCTGGAGACGCTCGTCTCCCGCAGCTTCGTGGTCACGTTGTCATGGCCCAACGCACAGGGAAACGACGCGGACATCGAGGAGTGGTGCGCGGCTATGGTCGGGTTCTGGAAATCCGGCCGGGGATGGTTTCCCCGTACTGCCACCAAAGGCTCGGTGGACGCAGACCTCGCCTTCAGGGTCCTGCTCGGCATGCAGCGGGTTCTGCGTGATGCCATGAGCGGTTCCGGCGGCACGGTTGCCGCTGACATGGCCGCCCATCTCGCACGGCCGGGCTGCGACGTCTCGACCTCGCCCTTGGCGAGGCGCAGGACGCCCTGAACACACAGGTGCCGGTGAATCCCTCTCTCGTACTGGACTGGCTCGCCACCCGTCTTCGGGCATAATGTCCGGGAGGCCACCAGTGGCATGTTGAACGAAAAAGGGCGGGAGCTTTTAAGCTCCCGCCCTTTTTGGGTGGTGTCGTTGCCTGTCTAGATTTTGCAGGCGGTGCGCAGGTCGTCGACTGCGTCGGTCTTTTCCCACTGGAACTCAGGGAGTTCGCGTCCGAAGTGACCGTAGTTGGTGGTCTTGCGGAAGATGGGCTGGTGCAGCTTCAGGCGCTCCTGAATGAAGTAGGGGCGCAGGTCGAAGACTTCGGTGACTGCTTTGGTGAGCACTTCATCGGGCACTTCGCCAGTGCCGCGGGAGGTGACGACCACGGAGACCGGTTCGGCCACGCCGATGGCGTAGGCGATCTGGACTTCGCACTCTTCGGCCAGACCGGAGGCGACAACGTTCTTGGCCACGTAACGGGCCATGTATGCGCCGGAGCGGTCGACCTTGGACGGGTCCTTGCCGGAGAAGGCACCGCCGCCGTGGGCACCGGCACCGCCGTAGGTGTCGTTGATGATCTTGCGGCCGGTCAGTCCTGCGTCGCCCACGGGTCCGCCGATGACGAAGCGGCCTGTCGGGTTGATGTAGGATTTGAGATTTTCGTCGATCAGTTCTTCGGGAAGGGTTTTTTCGACCACTTCCTTCATGATTGCTTCGTGCAGGTCGGCGTAGGCCACGCTTTCATCGTGCTGGGTGGAGACGACCACGTTGTCGATGCGGTGGGGCTTGCCGTCCACGAACTCGACGCAGACCTGGGTCTTGCCGTCGGGACGCAGGAAGTCGAGGATGCCCTGCTTGCGCACGTAGGTCAGGCGGCGGGAGAGCTTGTGCGCGTAGTAGATGGGGGTGGGCATCAGGGTCGGGGTTTCCTTGGTGGCGAAACCGAACATCATGCCCTGGTCGCCTGCGCCCTGTTCTTCGGGCTTGGTGCGGTCAACGCCCTGAGCGATGTCCGGGGACTGCTTGTCGATGGAGGAGATGACGGCGCAGGTTTCCCAGTCGAAGCCCATTTTATCTGAGCTGTTGTAGCCGATGTCCTTGATGGTTGAGCGGACGATGTCCGGGAAGTCGGCGTAGGCCGTGGTGGAAATCTCACCGGCGATGAACGCCATGCCGGTGGTGACCAGCGTTTCGCAGGCCACGCGGCAGTTGGTGTCCTGCGCCATGATGGCATCGAGGATGGCGTCGGAAATCTGGTCTGCGACCTTGTCCGGGTGGCCTTCGGTCACGGATTCGGAAGTGAAAAGGTACTTGCCTTTGGGAAAGAGCATCAGTTCCTCCTTGAAAGAACGTGGCGGTTTTGTGCCTAGGGCACGTTGCTCAGTTCGTAATTTATGATCTCTGCGATCGTGTTATCGGTGTTGGTGATGACCACCTTGGGTTTTGCGCCGGTCATTTCGGATTCGTCGAGCCACTGGTAGGTGGCGATGATGATCCGCTGGCCGACCTGGCCTTTGTGCGCGGCCGCCCCGTTCATGCATATTTCGCCGGGGCCGCCGGGGATGGCGTAGGTGGAGAGCCGTTCACCGTTGTCCAAGTTGTAGATGTCCACGCGCTCGAAAGGCAAGATTCCCGCTGCCTCGAGCAGTGTTGTGTCGATGGACAGGCTACCGTGGTATTCCAGCTTCGCGCAGGTTATGGTTGCGCCGTGAATCTTGGCGCTCAGGAAGTTTCTTTGGGCCACTGCCTTATACCCCTATGAGATAATTGTCGATGAGCCTCGCCTTGCTCATGAACATCGCCACGGCCGCCAGCGCGGGGCCGCTTATGCGTTCGAGCGGGGCGAGATTGTCCGGGTCCACGAGTTCCGCATAGTCGATGCGGCCCATGGGCACGGTCTCAGCCAGCCGGTCTGTGATGAAGCGTTTGACCGCGCCCGCATCCCGCTCACCGCTGGCTACCAGATCAGCAGCTTCGGCGAGCGTCTTGTGGATATTGGGCGCGACGGCGCGTTCTTCATCGGTGAGGTAGACGTTGCGGGAACTCAGCGCAAGGCCGTCGGCCTCCCGCACGATGGGGTGCCCCACGATCTGCACGGGAATGTGCAGGTCGCGGACCATGCGCCGGATGATGGCGAGCTGCTGCCAGTCTTTCTGCCCGAACACCGCCACAGCGGGGCGGGCGAGCATGAACAGCTTGTTCACCACGGTGCAAACGCCCCGGAAGTGGATGGGGCGCGATGCGCCGCAGAGTCCCCGGGCCATTTCCGGGACTTCTATCCACGTTCCGTGGTCCTCATGGTACATGCCGCCCGGCTCGGGGCAGAAAAGCACATCGGTTCCGTGCTCATGGGCCAGGCGTGCGTCGCGAGCCTCGTCGCGCGGGTAGCTGTCGAGGTCTTCGCCGGGACCGAACTGGGTCGGGTTGACGAACAGGGAAACAACCAGCTTGTCGCATTGGCCGCGGCAGGCATCCATGAGGGAGAGATGACCTTCATGGAAGTATCCCATGGTGGGCACAAGGCCGATCCTGTGGCCTTCGCGTTCCCACTGCATGCACTGTCTCTGCAGTTCTTCGGGATTTCGTATGGTCTTCATGCGTGATCTTCTCGCTTTCTTGAAACGCGAGGGAGGTGCGCCGGGGGCGTCCTTCCACGTGCAAAGGATGCTCTGCTAAGTCATTTCCTCTATGTTGTCCACCCGCATATCGGGGGCGGGGCCCTGCTGCGCTTGTGCAAAGCGTCCTGCCGTTGTATTCTCCCGAATTATGAGAAAAAAGCACGGCATTTTCGACGGGACCCCGGTACTCGACAGGCAGGACGTCATCGATCATGAGCATGACGTCAAAGATGCACTGTCTGCGTATATCAATATATACTCATACAGTTTGTTCTTCCCTCGGTCAACCGGTCCGGAGGATGCTCCTCCGGATGCCGAATATCGCCGGGAAGACAGGGAGCTCATCATCCCGCTGTCGCAGGGCGGCAGATTTCTCGCAAATTTTTATGTGCGTGATGTTTCGCTCAAGGCGCCGACGGTTGCCCCGAAGTACCTTCAGGGGATCGCCAACGCGGTTCTTGAGGTCATTGCCCTGCGTAAGCAGTGCGTAACGGACGGGCTCACCGGGCTTTTCAACCGGGACTATTTCCTTGAAAGGCTTTCCACTGCCGTGGACCGCGTCAAAGGGTGCCTGATCCCCGGCACGGTCGGGCTGGCGGCCTGCGAAAAGACGGACACGGAAATGCCGACGTTTTCCGGCAACATCGGCGTGCTTTTTCTCGACCTCGACCGGTTTCAGACCGTCAACGACCGTTACGGGTATCCTTTTGGGGATCACATCGTTGCCGAGGTGGGGCGCTGCATGGCCGAGGTCTGCCCCGGTTTTGCCGTGGCCTCGCGGTACGGCAACGACAAGTTCGCGGTGCTGCTTCCCGATGCCAACCGCCGCACCTGCTTCCAACTTGCCGAAGTGCTGCGCGAGAGCATCGCCAAGCTCCAGTTCGACGACCCCGTCACCGAGGACCGCGTGCACGTGAGTGCAAGCATCGGCTACGCGGCCTATCCGCAGGCCATGGAAGGACGGCAGTACGGTCTTTCCGCGCAGGAGCAGGGCCGCATTCTGCTCCGGAACGCCCGCCGGGCCGTGGCTGTGGCCAAGGACATGGGGCGCAACCGAGTCTTCGGCTACCGCGACATTTTGGAAAAGGGCGGGCGCGTCACTGAAACCCTGCCGCTGGATCGCATGGCCGTGAGCCTCGGCACCTCCGTGGGCGCACGAGTCGGACAGCGGTTTCTTGTCCGTTCGGCCATGTCAGGAAGACCTGCCGGGGCCTCGCTCACAGCGGACGAGCGCATCTCGGGGCGCTATCCCGCCATGTACAAGGCGGAGGCCGTCATCGTGGACGCGCAGGAGGACATCGCCTTTGCCGAGGTCCTGCACCTTGCAGACGCCGCATGGCCCGTTGAGGTCGGAGACCAGCTCGTGCTCGTCACCGAGCAGCAGAGCATTTTCGACACTGCCGGAACGGGCGGCGAGGAGGACGATTCCGGTCTGCTCGAATTCCGGGCCTTCATGGGCCGGTTCGAGGAGCGCCGCGCCGAAGGGCCGTTCGGCCTGTGCATCCTGAAAATTTTGAGTGAACCGCCGGAATCAGTGGCGAGCTACCGCAAGCACATGGAGACCCTGACCCGGCAGGCCGCCACCATGGCCCGCGACGTTCTCGGCCCTGATGCCGTGGGCGGGCGTTACGGTCTCGGCGGGCTGGTCTTTCTTGTGCCGGATGCCGACGAAGCGGCGCTGCGTTCCCACTGCGACGCTCTCGTTGCTCTGGGCGAGCGCAAGCTGGCGGTTGAAGTTGCGGCAGCCGGGGCCGCGCATCCCTGTCTCGATTTTCGTCCCGGCGACACGCTGGACAACGTGCGCGACGCGCTGGAGCATGCGCTGCTCCTGCCCGCGCCCCGGGCCGCGGTGTTCGATTCCGTAACCCTGAATCTCACGGGCGACCGGCTCTGGGCGGACGGAGACATTTACGGTGCGCTGGATCGTTACCGCATGGCGTTGGAGCTTGACCCCTCCAACACCACCGCGAGGAACTCGCTGGCCATCTGCCTCGCCCATCTGGGCAAGCTCGACGAGGCGCGCGATGAGTTCTCCTCGGTGCTGGAGCTGGAACCGGACGACATCATGGCCCTTTACAACCTTGGCCGCGTTCTGCACCGCAAGGAGCAACTGGACGAGGCCCGGACTGCGTACAGCCGCTGCCTTGATCTGGAGCCGGAGCATGTCTTCAGCCTCGTGCGGCTGGGCAACCTTGCCGAGCGGGAAAAGGACTACGATCAGGCCGAGACCCTGTACCTCAAGGCCTCGACGCTCAAGGGCGGGGAGTCCCTTGCCTACCGTCCGTTGGCCCGTACCGCGTGGAAGCGCGGCAGCATGGAGCAGGCCCGCGAGTATCTGCATCTTGCACTGAGCGCGGATCATAACGACGCGCATGCCATGTATATGCTGGCCCTGTTGTATCTCGAAGGTGGCGAAGATCCGCAGATTGCCGAGGTGCTTGCCCGGCAGAGTGTGGCGCTCCGCCCCGAGCGAAAGGAGTACGGCGAGGCGCTGGTCCGTGCGCTTCGGGTGCAGGGAAAGGATGAAGAGGCGGAAAAGGCAGCCGGGCGGCTACCGGAGTAGGCTTATTCCAGTCCGTACTTATTCAGCAGCTCATGCAAACGGCCTGTTTCAATAAGCCGCTTCAGCCCTTCGTCAACAAGGTTCCTGAGCTGTTCGCCACGGGGGGTGATGGGGAAGAGCATGTGATGCTCCAGCTTGGACATGCCCGGAACCGGAGCGTGGGCGAGGGCAGGGTCGGTGGCATACGGTTCGCCTGTCAGTGTGTATGCTGAAAACGGCTCATAGCTGATGGGCACGTAGTCGCAGCGGCCCTCCAGAAGCTTGAGCAGCGCGCTCGTGATGTCGGGCGAGGTCGTGTCCAGCGTATCATCAGGGATATGGTAGCGAGTGTAGTCGCGGCCGGATACCCCGCACCCCTTGTACTCTCGCAGGCCTTCCTTTGATTCGATTCCCATTCCTTGCGGGAACCTGACGGTTGAGTAGACGTAGCTCGGCGTGGTGGTGTAGTACGCCCGTGACTGCAGAAAGCGGGCGTTGAGCACGGGGTTGCTGGTGGCGTTCAGGATCACGTCCCGTTTGCCGTCGGCTGTCTCGTTGAGGCAGGTACGCCATGGCTGGAGCGAGACCTCAATGGACAGTTGCTCCGGTTTGAGGACTTCTCTCAATACATCCAGAGAAAAGCCAACGAGCCTTCCGGCATTATCGCCTTCGCGCTGATAGTAGATGTAGGGAGGCCACTCGGCCGTGCCGTCACAGACGCGGACAGGGCCGAGCAGTTCCGCCGCCGCAGCCTGCGATGCGAGCAATGCGGTCAGCAGTACCGCGAGAAAACGAGCCGTGGCCAGCGTCTTTCGCATCCTTTTCGTCCTAGTCCTCGAAGATGGTGTTCACGATGGCCTTGGCTTCTTCCTCGATGGTGGCAAGGTGCGCTTCGTCCCGGAAACTCTCCGCATATATCTTGTAGATTTCCTCGGTGCCGGAAGGGCGCGCCGCGAACCAGCCGTTCTTGGTGCAGACTTTCAGCCCGCCGATGGGCTCGCCATTGCCCGGGGCATGGGTCATGGTCGCGGTGATTCTGTCTCCCGCCAGCGTTTCCGTGTTCACCGCGTCCGGGGTAAGCTTGCGGAAAGCCGCCTTCTGCTTGTTGGTGGCCGGGGCGTCGCTGCGCCGGTACACCGGTGCGCCGTGGTTTTTTTCCAGCTCGGCGTACAGTTCGCCGGGGTCGCGTCCGGTGACGGCGGTGATCTCCGCGGCCAGCAGGTTCATGATGATGCCGTCCTTGTCCGTGGTCCACGGTGAACCGTCGAGGCGCACGAAGCTTGCCCCGGCGGATTCCTCGCCGCCGAAAGCGCAGGTGCCCTTGAGCAGCGGGCTCACGAACCACTTGAAGCCCACGGGGACCTCGAAAATCGGCTTGTCCAGTCCCTCGGCCACGCGGTCCAGCATGGAGCTTGTCACCACGGTTTTTCCCACGGCGGCATCCTTCCACTCCTCGCGGGTCCGGAAAAGGTAGTCTACGGCCACCGAAAGGTAGTGGTTGGGGTTGAGCAGGCCCGAGGCGCTGGTGACGATGCCGTGGCGGTCGAAATCCGGGTCGTTGCCGAAGGCGATGTCGAAGCGGTCGCGCAGCGCGATGAGGCCCGCCATGGCGTATGGCGAGGAGCAGTCCATGCGGATCTTGCCGTCCTTGTCCACGGTCATGAAGGCGAACGTCGGGTCGCGGGAGTCGTTGGTCACGGTGATGTCCAGCCCGTACTCCTCGGCGATGGGTTCCCAGTAGGCGAGGCCGGAGCCGCCCATGGGGTCCGCGCCGATCTTGAGCCCTTCGGCGGCCACGGCGTCCAGTCGCAGGATGCTGCCGAGGTCCTTCACATATGGGCCCACGAAGTCGTATGCCTCCACGCCGTCAGTGGCCAGAGCCCTGTCGTACGTCACCCGCTTCACGCTCACCAGCTTGTCGATGAGCATCTGGTTGGCCCCGTCCTGAATGGCTGCGTGGTGCGGAAGTCCGCGGGGCCGCCATCCGGTGGATTGTACTTGATGCCGCCGTCGCGTGGCGGGTTGTGCGAAGGGGTGATGACCACGCCGTCGGCAAGCCCGCGATCACGGCCGCGGTTCCAGCCGAGAATGGCGTGGGAAATGACGGGGGTGGGTGTATCGCCGAATCCTTCCTGATAGCGCACGGAAACGCCGTTGGCCGCGAAGACCTCCAGCGCGGTGGCGAACGCGGGCTCGGACAAGGCGTGCGTGTCGCGTCCGAGGAAAAGCGGCCCGTCGATGCCGCGTGTGCGCCGGTGCTCGCACACAGCCTGACACACGGCCATGACGTGGCTCTCGTTGAATGTGGAGGTCAGGGAGCAGCCGCGATGCCCGGAGGTGCCGAACGAGACGATCTGGCCGGAATCGGTGGGGTCCGGCTTGTGCGAATAGTACGCGGTCACGAGCCGCGGGATGTTTTGCAGCATATCTCGGGTGGCCGGTTTCCCGGCAAGAGGATGAAGGGACATGAAACCTCCGGGTTAGTGCGTATCGTGGGGCGAGTCTAACAGGGTCCGACCGCGCGGACAAGATTTGCCCGTCCGTTTTGTCGCATCATTTCCGCCTCCTATGGAAGTGAATAATCGTGCGTCGCCTTTGTCACAAACTTGTGTTTGGAACGTGATGTTTGTGGGCCTTCAATGAGTATTGCTGCGACAGCAGAGATGTCTTTTTAGTAAAGCATGGAGGGATGAAATGCACATACTTCGAAAAAATATAACATATATGATTCTTGTTCCGGTGATTTTGGTCATTCTGGCAGGTGTTGGGTCGATCGGCTATTATGTAACCAAAAGCTCATACGAAATGGCACTTCAGAGCGAGATAAACGGTGCTTCGAATATTGCCGAAGGCATGACCTCGACCCTGACCGACTATGTCGAGGCCATGACCGGCTATGCAGGGACCGTGGCAGGACTGCCTGCCATCGCGCGCACCTTGAACGGCTGGGGCAGGACGCAGGCAAACTCCATTGCCGAAAGTGTTCTGGAGAACTATCCGGGTCTCTGGGCCGTGCTCATGTTCGACCGCAACGGCAAGGTGGTCGTGGGTCGCAACGCCGAAGGCAAGGACCTTGAAGGCGCGGACCGGGCAGGGCGTGAATATGTGAAGCGCATTCTGGCCGGGGCGGATTCCTATGTCATGCCCGGCGTTATCCGCTCCAAGTCTGGCGGGGGCAGGAACATTCTTGCGGTTTCTGCAGCCGTGAGGAACTCCAGCGGCGAACTTCTGGGCGGCGTGGCGCTGTTTCCTCTTTGGGATCGCTTTGCGGAGCGATTTCTTTATCCGGTGACCATTGGTGAGGAAGGCTACGGTTTTATCGTCGACGAGACCGGCAAATTGATGGCGCACGCGGGAAATCCGGACCTGATGTTTGAGGACCTTGGCGTGAACGAGTTCATGCGTCAGGCATTGGCCGAAGGCGACGGCGGGCTTTCCTATGAGTGGCAGGGCCGTGAAAAGATCATGGTCTATCGCCGTGTTCCCGGCCTGAACTGGCTGGTCTGCATGTCTGCCTACGAGTCGGACCTTATTTCCGGCGCTTTAACTCAGCGCAACGTCCTTTTCGGCATAGGCGCTGCCGTGGCGCTTGTCTCCGGTCTGTTCATATTCGTTCTTCTGCGCAGGACCGTGGGGCACCCGGTCCGCGAGGGGATGGAGTTTGCCCGGGCCATGGCCGAGGGCGATCTGACCTCCACCGCCGACATCGAGGGCCGCAACGAGATGGCGCGGCTGATGGCCTCGCTCAACGACATGGTTGTTCGCGTGGCCGATACGGTGCGCGAGGTCAAGGACGGCGCGTCCGTGGTCGTGGGCGGATGTCAGGAGGTGTCTGCCCTTTCCGAGCGGCTTTCGCAGGATTCCGCCGAGGAGGCCGCCAGCGTGGAGGAGATTTCGGCATCCGTGGAGCAGGTTGCGGGCAATATCCGCAGCAATCTTGAATCTTCCGAGACCGCGCAGCAGCAGGCCGAACGCATGGCCGAAGACGCGCAGGAAGGCGGGGCCGCCGTAGAAAGGACGGTTGAGGCCATGCGCGAGATCGCCGGAAAGACCGGGCTTATCGAAGAGATTGCGCGGCAGACCAATCTGTTGGCCCTGAACGCGGCCATTGAGGCGGCCCGTGCCGGGGAAGCCGGAAAGGGCTTTGCCGTGGTGGCGGCCGAGGTCCGCAAGCTGGCCGAGCAGAGCGCCACCGCCGCCGGGCAGATTGCCGAGCTTTCCGGCCGAAGCTTGAGCATCGCCGAGGACGCCGGGCAGCGGTTGGAGTCGTTGGTTGCGGATATCGAGAAGAACGCCGAGCTTGTCCGGGCCGTGGCCATGGCCAGCCATGAGCAGAATGCGGGCATCGATCAGGTCAATCAGGCGGTGACGAACCTTGATACCGTGGTGCACGGCAACGCCGCAGCCTCCGAGGAGCTGGCTTCCACCGCCGAGGAGCTGCGGGCGCAGGCCGAGCGCATGTTGCAGGTCATGGAGTTCTTCCGCACCGGTGGCCCGGACTCGGTGACGGTCCGAAACGTCGGGCCCCGTGCGCTCCCGAAGGCCGCCTAGGCTTCCCGCAGGGCTCGGATGCGCCGGACCACCGGCGGGTGCGAGTAGCTCAGCCAAACAGTGAACGGGTGCGGCGTCAGGTTGGAAAGGGTATCCACCGAAAGCCGTTTGAGCGCGGAGACGAGGTCTTCGGGCTTCCCGGTGGTGCTGGCCGCAAAGGCGTCGGCCTCGAATTCGTGCTTGCGCGAGAGCGCCCCTGCCGCGATGCCCAACAGCAGCGACACGGGCGTGTAGAGAATCACGAAGAAGAGAAGGCCTGCGTAGATGCTGGTTTCCTGCACACCGAAGGCCGCGAAGAGTCCCTTTGAATCCAGAAAGAGCGACATCAGCCAGAAGAGCAGCCCTGTCTTGAGGATTGAGGCCACGAGCATCTTGCGGACGTGGCCGAGCTTGGAGTGGCCGATCTCGTGCGCGAGCACTGCCGTGATCTCCTCAGGCGTGTGCCGCTCCACCAACGTGTCGAACAGCGCGATACGTTTCTTCTTGCCGAAGCCTGTGAAGAAGGCATTTGCCTTTGTGCTGCGTTTGGAGCCGTCCATCAGGTAGAGCCCGGTCAGCTCGAACCCTTCCCGTTGCGCGTACTCTTCCAGCATGGTCCTTAGCTCGCCGTCGGGCAGCGGCGAGAACTTGTTGAAGAGCGGCAGGATCCACTGCGGCGCAACGTAGGTGATGGCGAGGCTGACCAGCGTGGTGAAACCCCAGCACCAGAGCCATGCCGCAGCACCGGCCCAGCCGAAAAAGAGCAGTACGCCCGCCAGCATCGGGCCGCCGATGAGCACCGTGAGCACAAGCCCCTTCAGGCGGTCGACGATGAAGGTTCCGGGCGTGGTTTTGTTGAACCCGAAGCGTTTTTCCAGCACAAAGGTATTGTAGACCGAAAACGGCAGGCCGAGGGCCGCGCTCAGAAGGCCGATCAGCCCGAAGTAGCAAAGGCCCGTGGCGATGGGGCCGAAGCCCGCCGCGCGGACCAGATTGTCGGCCCATGCGAAGCCGCCTGCCAGCAGGAAGATGATGACCAGAGCCGTGGAAACGGTTTCCTCCACCGACTCGGTGCGCATTTTTGCAAGTGTGTATTCCTGCGAGCGTCGATAGGTCTCGGAGTCCACGGTGTCGCGGAATTCCTCCGGCACCTCGCGCGAGAGGTTCTTTGCGTCGAGGTGGCGGGAGATGGCGCCGAGCAGCCATGCGCCCGCGAGCGAAATCAGAATGAGGACGAGGTATATGTTCATGGAGCCTCCGGAATCGGAATCGGTTGTCCTGCTGTTCGATGACGATCTGGCCGGTCTGCTCAGGCGCAGCCCCGGCCGGAGCACAGTACGCTATCGACCGCGCGAGGGCCAGTCAATCAAGGACATGGTCGAGTCGCTTGGCATCCCGCACACCGAGGTGGGGCGCATTACGGCAAACGGGCGTGATGCGGGGTTCTCCCTGCAACCTGCCCCTGGACGCCAGGTGCGGGTCCTTGGTCATGACCTGCCGCTGGATGTTACCCGGTCAGACGGGTTTCGCGAGGCGTATCCGCGCTTGCGTTTTCTGGTGGATGACAACGCTGCGGGCGTGGTCATGCTGCTGCGCGCCCTCGGCATCGACACCCGCTGGGACCGCGGGACGGACGATGCGGAACTGGCGGCCATTTCCTCGGACGAGCAGCGGGTGTTGCTGACACGGGATCGCGGGCTGCTCATGCGCAGTAAAGTACAGCACGGCAGGCTGCTCAGGTCCCAGCGGCCGGACGGACAGCTTGCCGAGGTGGTCCGGGCCTACGGTCTGCAGCAAACAAACGGAATTATGGGCCGTTGTCTGCGTTGCAACGTCATGACGCACTATGTGGAAAAAAGCGATGTTCTTCATCTTTTGGAGCCAAAAACAAAGAAGTATTATAACGAGTTCAGGCACTGTCCTCAGTGCGGCGGATTGTTCTGGAAAGGTACCCATTATATGCATCTTATCAACAGGCTGAAAAACGCCGGGGTCGAAATTGCTGCAGGTTCGCTCTGAGCGGGGGACAGTGCTTGATTTACGCTACCGGCTATATTATTCATTTCGGAAACAGTCGGTTATATTGGAGTCCTGATGAGCGCCACTGCCAAGACCATTCGTGAAGACATCGCCAGAGCGAAATCCTACATCGCCCGCAATGACTACCTTCGGACGCTTGAGTTTCTCGCACGGGCCGTGAAGGGTGTTGCCGCCAGTCAGGTCTTTGGCCGCGAGAAGTTCGAGGTACAGGCGCTTCTTGAGGAAGTGTTCAAGGATTTCAATGAGCTGGCAATGATTCAGCGTCTTTTCCCCAAGGGGTTGAACTACCAGCGGGGCAAGGAGGCGGCGCTCTACAAGACGCTCGTCCGGCTGGCCGCCAAGCTCAAGGACGCCATGGAGAAGGCCAAGGTCGCCAAGCAGCGTGAGCGCTACGCCGAACTGGATACCATGCTGCTGGAGGCCCAGAAGCATCTGGAGAAGCAGGAGCACCTCGAAGCCCGCAAGCTCTTCCGCAAGGCGTCCGACACCTTTTCCGACATACCCGGCATCAACTCCGACATCGGCACCCGCCTGATGATGGGCGGTCTCTTTCAGGAGGCGGCCGAATACCTCAAGCGCGCCATCGAGCAGAACGGCTCGGACAACCGCGCCCACGGTTCGCTCATCATGTGCTACGAGGGTCTCGGCGAGGCGAGCAAGGCCATCGACGCGGTCAAGGAAGCCATGCGGCGGCTCGGCATCAACGAGTCTCTTGAGATGAAGCTTGCCAAGCTGCACCTCGGCCGCCGTGAGTGGGGCGAAGCCCACAAGTACGCCTCCTCGGTCATGGACAAGAATCCCCTGAACATGGAAGCCGAGAAGATCGTCAAGAAGACCGAGCCGAAGATTTATGGCCATTCCGGGGGCAAGCCCAAACCCGGCGGTTCCGGCGGCGGTGGCGGCAAGGCCATCAAGCTCGACTTCTAGGGGACAGCCGGTCCCACCGATCCAGAAATATTCGTGACCATCACGGTCCCGTCCCTGTCCACGGCTATGGCCGAGGCATCCTTCAGTCCCTTTGTCACGATTTCTGCCGTTCCGTCGGCATGAACCCGGTAGACCGTCCCGGCTTCATCCAGTGCGTACAGCCTGCCGCGTGGCCCGCTGGCCAGCGATATGACCTGCCGTTCAAAATTTACCAGACTGATTTCTTCGCCGTCCGGCGTCACCTGAAATATGCCTGCACCTCTGGCAAGGTACAGATTGCCGCGCGCATCGGCCTCAAGGGCCCGCGCACCGTCTGGGGGGGCAGCCATTCCCGTTGCAGATGAGCATTGTCAGCGTCAGAACAAAAAGTATCAGGACTCGCATGGTTTCCTCCTTGCGCTTGACCCAACCCTAGAAACAGGGCATCGATATGTCCAATATGCTTTTGTGTAGCGATTGATGCTCTGGAGGTATGAATGGAATTGCGTCACTTGCGGTACTTCATGGCTGTCGCCGAGGAGCTTCACTTCGGCAGGGCAGCGAGGCGGCTTCACGTGTCCCAGCCGCCGCTGAGCAGGCAGATACGCCAGCTCGAAGAGGAACTGGACGTGGAGCTTTTCGAGCGCAGCAGCCGGAAGGTGGAGCTGACAGAGGCCGGGCGGTACTACATGGCCGAGGTGGGCAAGGCCATGGCCCTGCTTGACGAGGCCGGGCAGACCGTCCGCAGCGTGGCCAAGGGCGAGGAAGGTTCGCTCAAGGTCGGTTTCGTCGGGCCTGCCGCGTGCGGATCGCTTCCGGCTGTGGTGCGCGAGTTCCGGCGCCGGTACCCGAATATCCGGCTGACCATCCGGGCCATGTCCACTTTCCACCAGCTCGGCCTGCTTGCGAAGGGCCGTCTGGATGCCGGTTTTTCCCGCCTTTACGGGCATGACACCCACGGCATGAAAACTCGCCTTTTTCAGCGCGAAGCATACGCTCTTGCCGTTCCTCGCGACCACGCTCTGGCGGGGAGGGAGCGCGTCGATCTGGCGGAACTGGACGGCGAGGACATGATCTTTTACCCTAGGCACTACCAGCCGAAGCTCCATGACGCCTGATCGCCGCATTCGATCGAGCGGG
Source organism: Salidesulfovibrio brasiliensis JCM 12178 (assembly GCF_001311825.1). Classification (GTDB taxonomy): domain Bacteria; phylum Desulfobacterota; class Desulfovibrionia; order Desulfovibrionales; family Desulfovibrionaceae; genus Pseudodesulfovibrio; species Pseudodesulfovibrio brasiliensis. The sequence goes on from NZ_BBCB01000026.1 coordinate 19,783, forward strand.
CGCGACTCCCAACATTGTTCAGGAAGCCAATACCGAGCAGAGCACGCTTGCGCTCGTGGCCGCCGGAATGGGTGTGGCGCTGGTTCCGTCTTCTTCGGTGAACGGGTGTCCTTCGGGGGTGTCGATCCTGCCGTTGGACGGCACGCTGCCACCGTGGGAAGTGACCATCGTGTGGCCCGAGCACGGGCACGGCCCGATCATGGAGCGACTGCTGGAAGTGGCCGGGGAGTTCTGCCGGGTGGACGACGCATAGCGCCGCCATCCACAGGTTCCCGGCCGTGTGCAGCGCTGCGAGTGTCGCGGCTTCAAATGTACTGGGTATGTGGTGGCCGGACGGTCGCGCGTCCTGCGGGATAGCGCGGCAGCGTGCCTCAGGGCACCGTCCGGAAGTGGCTCCGAGTGATCGACAGCCGCGGACGTTGCCGGGAAACCGGCAGGACTGGCAACCAGAACGGGAGAAATCGTGACCTACATCTATCTCACGCTGGCCATCGTGGCCGAAGTGGCCGCAACCATGGCCCTCAAAGTCCTCTCCGACGGGGTGCGACTGGTACCTCTCATCATGGTCATCGGCGGATACGCCACGGCCTTCACCTTCCTCTGCATCGTGCTCCGCACCCTCCCGGTGGGGATAGGCTACGCCATCTGGGCCGGACTCGGGACCGCCCTCGTGGTGCTGTTCGGCGCGATCATGTTCAAGCAGATGCCTGACTTCTGGGCGCTGACAGGCATCGGGCTGATCGTGGCCGGGGTCGTCTGCATCAACGTGCTTTCAAAGACGACCGTTCACTGATTCGTGACCCTGCCGGGGGCCGGACATTGCCGGGCCCCGGCATATCCGGGCTGAGCAGGGCGGGCTTTCTGCCCGGATGCTTTGCCTCAAGGCCGAAAAGCGCCCGGCAGGTGGGGACCACAGTCACAAGGGTGCCCACCATCAGCAGCACGCAAAAGAATCTTCGTGCATCCCGCCAAAAGGTCGGCTTGATCTTTCCCTGCCGAACCAACTCGTCATACCGTAGCCGTTCATAATCCACTGGTCGCATAATTGCCTCCTTCGCGTCTTGATTTGCTCGCTGTCTCCAAGTATGACCGTGGGGAATGATATGTCCAATATATAAAGAAGTGGCCTTTGATACATTTGGAGTATCGATATGAATCTGCGGCAGCTTGAGTATTTCAGAGCGGTGGCTGAGGAACTGCATTTCGGACGTGCGGCCAGGAAGATGCATGTGGCGCAGCCGCCGCTGAGCCAGCAGATCAAGAAGCTGGAGGAGGAGCTTGGCGTGCTGCTGCTCAGGCGGGACAACCGCAACGTCTCGTTGACGCCCGAGGGCCGCAAGTTCCTGTGCGTGGTCCGAAACGCGCTCGGCACGCTGGAGAACGGTGTGGAGCAGGTGCGGATGATGTCCCGTGGCGAGGTGGGGCGGCTGGGCGTCGGGTTCGTGCCTTCGGTGGCTCATTCGTATTTCACGGAGGCCGTGGCGGAATTCCGCGAGCGACATCCCGGCATCGTGCTGGACCTCTACGAGATGGATTCCGTGGAGCAGCGGCGGCAACTGCTGGATGAGGAACTGGACGCCGGGATCGTCTTCGGCCGTTGTTCACGATCTTCAGAGTTGAATTTCAGGGTGTTCCTGCGTGATCCCTACCTGTTGGCCGTTCATCGCAACCACCGGCTTGCCGAGGCGTCCTCGGCCCGGCTGGAGGACCTGCATGGCGAGGACCTGATTGTTTTCCCTCGGGCCGTTCATCCCAAGTCCTATGACGAGTCTTTGGCGGTCTTTCACGCGCGCGGCATTGAGCCGAACATCGTGCAGGAGGCGGCGTCGCATCACACCAAGCTGGCGCTCGTTTCCACCGGCATGGGCATCGGGCTGGTGCCCAGCCGCATGGCTGCCGTGTGCCCGGACTGCGTCAGGTTGTTGCCGTTCGACTGGCAGGGCGGCAAGGCTGCGTGCAAGAGCGTTCTTGATCTTGCGTGGCGTGCGGGCGACGCCTCTCCGGCGCTGGCCTGCTTTCTTGCTGTGATGGAGGAATACTGTCCCGAGCCCTCTGACGCCTGCACCCTTGGCTGTGGCGGGTAATCGGGCACCCGCTCCCGGCCCAACGGGATTTGACGGAAACAGAAAAGGCCCCGCGCACTTGGTGCACGGGGCCTTCATTGTCAGCTTGGGATAGCCGGGTCGGACTAGTACATTCCGCCCATGCCGCCCATTCCGCCCATGCCGCCGGGCATGGCCGGGGCAGCGGCGCCTTCCTTCTCGGGCTTTTCAGCGATGGCGCACTCGGTGGTCAGCAGCAGACCGGCCACGGAAGCGGCGTTCTGCAGCGCGGTGCGGGTGACCTTTTTCGGGTCGATGACACCGGCCTTGATGAGGTCTTCGTACTCGGAGGTGGCGGCGTTGAAGCCGAAGCCGTCCTTGCCGGCCTTGACCTTCTCGACCACGATGGAGCCTTCGAAACCGGCGTTGCCGGCGATCTGGCGGAGCGGCTCTTCGATGGCGCGGGTGATGATGGCGATGCCTGCGGCTTCGTCGTCGTCAACGGCCTTGAGCTCGGCAAGAGCCTTGGTGGCGCGGGCGAGGGAAACGCCGCCGCCGGGGACGATGCCTTCTTCAACGGCAGCGCGGGTGGCGTTCAGGGCGTCTTCCACGCGGTCCTTCTTCTCCTTCATCTCGATCTCGGTGGCAGCGCCGACGTGGATGACGGCAACACCGCCGACGATCTTGGCGAGGCGCTCCTGGAGCTTTTCGCGATCGTAGTCGGAGGAGGATTCGTTGATTTCGGCGCGGATCTGCTTGATGCGGGCCTTGATTTCATCGGCGTTGCCTGCACCGTCGACGATGGTGGTGTTGTCCTTGTCGATGACGACGCGCTTGGCGGAGCGAGGTCGTTGACGGTCAGGTTCTCGAGCTTGATGCCGAGGTCTTCGGACACGACCTGACCGCCGGTCAGGACGGCGATGTCCTTGAGCATGGCCTTGCGGCGTTCGCCGAAGCCCGGAGCCTTGACAGCGGAGACGTTCAGGGTGCCGCGCAGCTTGTTGACCACGAGGGTGGCCAGCGCTTCGCCTTCGATGTCTTCACCGATGATGAGCAGCGGACGGGACATCTTGGCGACCTGCTCCAGAACCGGGAGAAGTTCCTTCATGTTGGAGATCTTCTTCTCGTTCAGCAGGATGAGCGGCTCTTCCAGTTCGCAGGTCATGCGCTCCGGGTTGGTCACGAAGTAGGGGGAGAGGTAGCCGCGGTCGAACTGCATGCCTTCGACGACATCCAGAGTGGTTTCGAGGCCCTTGGCTTCCTCAACGGTGATGACGCCTTCCTTGCCGACCTTGTTCATGGCTTCGGCGATGATGTTGCCGATGGTGGCGTCGTTGTTGGCGGAGATGGTTCCGACCTGTGCGATTTCCTTCTGGTCGCGGGTCGGCTTGGCGGCATTGCCGAGTTCGGCAACAACGGCTTCCACGGCCTTGTCGATGCCGCGCTTGATGGCCATGGGGTTGCGGCCGGCAGCCACGAGCTTCACGCCTTCGGTGAAGACGGACTGGGCGAGGATGGTGGCGGTGGTGGTACCGTCACCGGCAACGTCGGAGGTCTTGGAAGCGACTTCCTTGACCATCTGGGCGCCCATGTTCTCGAACTTGTCTTCGAGTTCGATTTCCTTGGCGACGGAGACACCGTCCTTGGTGATGACCGGAGCGCCGAAGCTCTTTTCGATTACCACGTTGCGGCCCTTGGGGCCGAGGGTGACCTTGACGGCGTTTGCCAGCTTGTCAACGCCGGCCTTCAGTTTTTCGCGTGCCTTGGCATCAAAAAGAATTTCTTTGGCCATTGATGTATCTCCTTACAGAAAGTTGTGTGAATTCTCGGAATTGGAACCTTAATCGTATATCGGGCCGGGGCCGTTACTCGACGACGGCGAGGATGTCGTCTTCGCGCATGACGAGGTGATCTTCACCGTCGACCTGCACTTCGGTACCGGCATACTTGGCGAACAGCACTGCGTCGCCTTCCTTGACGGTCATGGCAACGCGCTTTCCGGCATCGTCCAGCTTGCCGGGGCCAACGGCCACGATCATGCCCTTCATCGGCTTTTCCTTGGCGGAATCGGGGATGATGATGCCGCCTGCAGTCTTCTCTTCCATTTCCAGGCGTTTCACCAATACGCGGTCGTTCAGCGGTTTCAGTTTCATACCTCTATACCTCCAGGTATCAAGTGTGGTTTTTTAGGTTTTTCCGTGTCGCGTTCCGGCGTGTCTCCGGTGCGTCCCAGCGGAAGACTCGGAGATAAATAAGCACGGTCGTTTCCCTGTCAAGCGGGGTGCCGATTTTTTTCCGCATTTCTCGGCGGAGCTTTTGCTGTCCGTTGAGGAGGCGGGTTGGAACACATGGCGCGGGGCCGTGGTGTGCCGCCTGAAGCTTTGGGGCTTCGGACTCGGGCAGTGTGGTTGTACGGGAGTCGTGCGGTGCTGTCCACCTTCGGTCGGTAACGCGTTCGTGACCGTCTTTGACACGGCGTAACTTGCCGGAAACACGAATCGTGTCGGTATGCATTATACTCCTGCAAACCTGATGAGGAGCACGCCATGCAACAGACCACCGAGTCCCCGATTTTCCGCCTCGACGCCCCGTATCAGACTCCGTTCAAACGCGCACTGTTCAACATCGCCACCAAGCCCCTGACCAAGATCCTGCGTTTCGACACCCTGAACTCGCTCTACGCGAAATATCAGGAGCAGGACGCAGGCGGCGAGTTCGTGGACCGGGTACTGGAAATCTTCGGCATCACCCTTGAACTCGGCGGCCGTCCGCTCTCGAAGATTCCTTCCAAGGGCCCGCTCATGGTGGTGGCGAACCATCCCTTCGGCGCGGTGGAGGGCGTCATCCTCGTCAAGCTACTCAAGCAGATCCGGCCGGACGTCAAGGTCATGGCCAACTACCTGCTCGGCAAGATCCCCGAAATGCGGGAAAACCTCATCGCAGTCGACCCCTTCGGCACCAGCGACTCGGCCAAGGCCAACATCTCCGGCCTCAAGGAGAGCATGCGCTGGCTCAAGGACGGCCACCTGCTGGCTGTCTTCCCGGCAGGCGAGGTCTCCAGCCTCAAGGTCGGCCGCCGCATGGTCGCGGACCCGCCGTGGAGCGAGACCGTGGCCCGCATGGTCCGCAAGGCCAAGTGTCCTGTGGTGCCCATGTTTTTCAACGGCCGCAACAGCGCGGTCTTTCAGGCGGCGGGCATGATTCACCCCCGGCTTCGCACCGTGCTTCTGCCGCACGAGAACCTCAAGCGGGCCAGCCGCAAAGTGCAGGTCTCGGTGGGCGGCCCCATCGCCTACGAACGCCTCGAATCCTATGAAACCAACCGCGAGCTGACGGATTATCTTCGTTTCAGGACCTATGTCCTGCGCCGCCAGCGGCCCTCGCTCTTCAAGCGCCGGGAAAACCCCAAGCGCAAGATGGCGCAACTGGCCAACGGCATGTCCAAGCACATCCTCGCCAGCGAGGTCGCGGCCCTGCCGGACGAGCACATGCTGGTGCAGAGCGGCGACTACAGCGTTTTTCAGGCCGAGGCATGGCGCATCCCCCGCATCCTGCGCGAGATCGGCGTGCTGCGTGAAAAGACTTTCCGCGCCGTGGGAGAAGGCACCGGCCTGCCCATGGACATCGACGCCTACGACGACACCTACCGTCATCTGGTGCTCTGGAACAATGCCGAGCGCGAGGTCTGCGGCGCATACCGTTTCGCCCTGAGCGATGAGATTCTTGAAAAGCAGGGGCAGGACGGCATCTATTCGGCCTCGCTTTTCCGCTTCAAACCCGGCTTTCTCAAAACGCTGCAACCCGCGCTGGAGCTGGGCCGTTCCTTCATCCGCGCCAAATATCAGCGCAGCTACCAGCCGCTTTTGATGCTCTGGAAGGGGCTGGCCGCGTTCGTGGTCAAGAATCCCCGCTATTCAAAGCTGTTCGGTTGCGTGAGCATCTCTGGCGATTACTCCCGCGTATCGCGCGAGCTGATGGTCAGCTATCTGCAGCGCCACTGTTTCGACGCGGAGCTCGCCACGCAGGTGACGCCCTCGACCCCGCTCAAGCCCAAGGCGCTCGACAGGCTCGACGTTGCCTTCTCCGAGGCCGTGTTCAGCGACCCCGAGGACATCGGCGGCGTGGTCACGGACGTGGAGGACGGGCGCGGCATCCCGGTGCTGCTCAAGCAGTACCTCAAGCTCGGCGGCCGCATCCTCGGGTTCAACGTGGACCCGGACTTCGGCAACTGTCTGGACGGGCTGATTCTGGTGGATCTGGTGAACACCGACCCCAAGATTCTGGGCCGGTTCATGGGCAAGCAGGGCGCCGAGGCGTTTCTGGATCACCACGGCAACCACACCCCGACACCGCTTCGCGCGGCCTAGGCATCATTCTTCAAGGTATTTGGCCACGAGTTCGTCATAGCGTCCGGACTCGCGCAGCTTTTTCAGCCCGGCGTTGAAGTCGGCGCAGAGCTGTTCGTCGTTGAAGCCCACGCGGTACTCGGTGGGTTCAAAGATGTCGTGCACCACATGGGGCCGCGACAGGTCCACCATGTCGCTCTCGGGCGTGGCTTTCAGCAGCGCCTTCAGGATGTGGCGTTCGATGATGATGACGTCCACCCGGCCGGAAAAGAGCAGGTTGAGCTGGATCATCTGGTTGGCGGTCTCGGAATAGCTTTTCATCCACGGGATGACTTCCGCAAAGCCGCGCCCCAGTCGCAGGTCTGCCCGCTGGAAGGCTGAGACGCTTTTGCCCCTCAGGTCGGCGGGTTGCTGTATCTTCAGCCTGTCCTCTTTGAGTGAAATGGCGACATTGTGGTAGAAAATGTGGCTGTCCGAAAGGCATTCGGCTTCTATTGCCGTCTCTCGGTTCATGGTCAGCGCCGCATCGGCCATCCCTTCCCGCAAGAGGTCCGGCACCCGCGCTAGAGGCGCAAAACAGACCCTGCTCGAATGTCCTGCCAGTTTCAATGCTTCCCTGACGATATCGACTTCAAGCCCCCGGTTGTCCGCGCGCATGACGTAGGGCGGCATGGACTGTCCCACCGACAGCACGACCTCGCGTGCGTGGGCGAATGGCGCGACCAGTGCGGCCCAGACAAGAAGCTGAAGGAGCACAAACCCTATTCGGCGCATAGGGTATCATTGCCCGAGCCGATGGAGAAATCAAGCGGGTTATTGAATTCCGGAATGGGTTTCGATCAAAGACCCTTCTTCCTCTCAATCCACTTGTCCACCTGCGGCGTTGCATAGGTCTCGAACTGGTCGAGCAGGCCGCCGGGCTTTGGGGGCCTAAGTGTACGGATTGATCTACATTTGAGTGGCAAGGAGATGGTCTGGAGGTGGCCGGGTGAATTTTCCATGCCCATCCATTTTTCAATCGAGGTTATTAGTCTTTTCTGGCGGAGAGGAGAGGATTTGAACCTCCGGTGGCCGTAATCACACACGTTTTCCAGATGACTTCCTATGTTTCAACTCTGATTTCAGACAGTTACATAGTATTTGAAGGCGTCCTACAGTCTGTTTTTCAGCAGGTTGCCTCAGCAAATGCTAGGCAATTATGTAGCAAGTTTCAAAATCGAAGAGTCTTGATTGTGTATGAGGAGAGTTGTAGTCTTCAGCGACCTGAAATAGACTTTACGTACAGCATGAGATTGGAGGGATTCAGTGGAGAATTTTATCAACCTCAACATGTCTCGTAGAATAGCGGAAGCTGTTGCTACAGGTTCATTGGCAGCGATACCGACAGTTGGTCCGGGGTTAGCTGTTGGATACACGGTGTTCCAGATATGCATGGATCGCGTAGCGGAATGGAAGAGCCACCAAGCCGAAAAGCGAATCACCGATTTTCACCAAAGACTCCTCAACGAAGAAGAAGCAGTTCCTTTTAAAGAGGATGATATTCAGGACTACACTAGGCTGATTGAAGCCATGATCCGGGACGATGAGGACGAAAAGGCAGAGTACTACTCCAGACTATTTTCCTCAATTGCAAAAGGCAAATTCGACAAAATAGAAAAGTTGGAAATACTGAAAATTGTTAAGTCATTAACCTCATACGACATAGAGCTTGTGCGAAGAAAATATGTGACACTGAACTATGACGTTAAGAGCGTAGTTCCTAACATCGACCTAATCAACCCATACAGCCTTCCAAGATTACTTGATCTGCATATTATGGAAGAAACAGAAGAAAGCTTGGATTTGTCGGACATCGGTAATAGATTCCTGCACCTGATATATTCTGAGGAGGAGCTAACACCAGAGGCTATTGGCAAAACAGTATGGAGAAACATCACCTACTACCGATTATCTTTTTCCGATTTGAATGAAAAAGAACACCAACTGCATGGGCGTGTAATGGATGCTCTTTCAAGAATCCTACACGAATACAACTTCAAAACGAAAGGCCACGGGCTTTTAAACTCTCAAGTCGAAGACTACCCCTTGCTTTATCCGGGGAGATTAATGGTTATCCACGATGGAGACATAAAAGGGAAACTGGCAGAAAAGCTATCGCGCATACTAAGCGGAGGGTGTGGAATCGCAGTTTGTGTCACCGACGACCCGGAATCGGATTCGTTGGCACACTTAAAAGAAGGTGGAAAAATGATCTACCTCACCATGCCCAAAAGCTATGAATCCATACCTGAAATCGAAAATAAACTTCGAGAGTTTATGGAGTTCATTGTCGAACACGAAAAGGCCAATCAAGGGAAGCCATGATAGATTATATCAAATACAAATGGGAAATTTGGAAGCTGGACCGTGAAGAAAGCAAACTATTTGCGCCCTATAAGAAGGATTTTCGGGCAGCATTGAAAGCGGGGGATGAGCATGCCCATATGATTTACGAACCGATTGATATTGACCTAATGCACCTTAATGCTGAAAAAGACGAAGTGCATAGCTCCTACCTTAAAAAACTCGCATGGAAACTGGACATCCCTTGTCCACACCCTCCGGCCAAAGGAACAGGTTGGTGGACTATTGTGCGTATCAATGGCCCCTATGTGCTGACTCAGAAAGGCAAGCACGAACTTCGCAAAGAGATAGACACGGCTCTAGCCCGCAGAAGGCAGCCTATCTACTCGCTGTTTTCACTAGTTACTGGTTTGGTCGCCGCATTGACCGGATTAGCTGCTGTTTTGATGAAGTAGGCCCAAACCACCATATCCAGATAAGGACCATTTTTCGTGACACAACCCCAAGAGGCAAACGGACAACAGATGTGAACTGTTGATCTAGATAAGATACTTCGAGTGGCGAAGGTCTCAATCAATCGAGCCTATATCTTTTCTGCGTTGAGTGAAAAAGTAAAAAAAGACCGAAGTACCAAGTATCGACTTAGTCCGGGTTGTGTGTTTGGGCTTGTACCGCACGAAGCTTGGATTGAGAGTCAGAGCGATTACAAAGAAGGATTCCAAGAGTGGGTAGTGAACAAGTGCGTTGAAGATATGATTGAATCTTTTGAAAACGTAATGGGTTACCTCTAGGAGGTGCTGCCTGTGTCAGCAGATGCTCCCTCTAAGTATCAGCCTAAGAATTTCAAAAGGTCTCAATCCATTCAAGAAAGAATCACGACACTCAAAAAGATCGGTATCGACGTGGATTGTGCCGATAGTATCATAACTCTCGCCAAAGTGAAGAACTGTTTGACCCATAGGCAAGGCTTTGTCGGGGATGATGACCTCAAGAAGTCAGGAGGGCAATTCAAATGTATCTGGTACTATGTCGATGCCGAAGCAGTTGGAAAAAAGAAAGGCCAAGAGTGTGTTGTGAACATGGAAACTCCGGTTCACGCCACAGTTTGATAATAGGCAAGCGAAAATCGTAATCAGGTGGGCCAAAAGAGAACGGGTGTTTGCAAAGGGAGAAAGGATTTGCTTTGCAGTACATGAGATTCAAGATATCTGTTTCACCATTACCAATGCTGTGAATTCTCTTTCCCGAAACTTCTTAGCACGAATTGAGGAGTGGGGAGCCGTTGTCACACGCCTCTCAAAACATGAAAGCTAGCCGGAAGCAGATCACTATTCTTCTTCCGGTTTAGGGGGATTGTGGGCGTAGTAATCCTGAGCAATCTCGTTCCGCTGTTCTTCGAGAATGCCTTGCAGCTTTCTGAGGGTCTGAGGGTCGTCTCTCAGGACAAGCACATCTGGATCGAGCGGGACACGATATTCCAGTTTATTGTCGGGGAAAATAGTTCCAAGAAAATGCTTTTGGGCAGATATGCTTATGTCAGAAAGGTATGATGTCATCTCAATCGATAATGATGAATACTTTTTGGCTGCATTTTGTAGATTGTCTATATCTTGCCTTGTTGGAGTACGAAGTCGCGCAATACGGTGTAGTTCGGTCAAGGCATCTTCGTTAGATGCTCCAATAGGGATTAGGGGGGTCGCTGCATGTTGATATTTTGATGACACTTCTTCGTACTTTCTACTATGAGACCCAAGCATTTGAGCAAATATTTCAAAATTCTTTCCAGTAATAGCATATCGTTCAAGCAATAAAAGTATCTCAGTTACTGCTTGAGCAGCCTTGTAATGTAAATCAATCAGATCAAGCCTATTGTGGCTTATCGTTGTGTAGGGATTGTGTGGGGTATGGCAGTTTTCCCAAAATAAAGAAAGCTGAATAGATGCTTTTGTGTGTGCCGTGTTGGAGGTAATCAGTGCCGATGAAGCAATGTCCAGCTTGTCAGCAATTTTTTCATATATATCCGCCTTGAGTGCTTCCTTTGCATTTTTCCTTTGTTGCTTTAGTGCAAGCCACCCTGCCAGCAGGACACTTGTGACAGTCGATCCGAAAGTAAAAAAGTGAGGGAGGTAGGTTTCGAGATGAATTACTGTTTCCTGAGAGGTCGCATTGTCCATTTAATTATCCCCTATTGGTATCGATTGGTGTCCAGTAATTATCCCCTCATTCTTTTTTTGTACAGTCGCAGTTTGGATTTCATGTGACAGCAGTCCATCTAGAGTATACCCATTCTGGACAGCCTAAAAAAGCTGATAATCTGTGTATGTGAAATTCAAAAACTATAAGTTGATACTCTGTCATTTCAAGCCCCCAGATCAAACCAAAAGGCCCCGCACAGAATTCTGTGCGGGGCCTTTGTTGCAAACATGAAGAAGTGGTTAGTCTTCGCGGCTGGTGATTTCCAGCAGATGGTAACCGAACTGGGTTTTTACCGGGCCATGAACTTCGCCGACCGCTTCGTTGAACACGACAGTGTCGAATTCCGGGACCATGGCGCCGGGGCCAAATTCACCGAGATCGCCGCCTTGCTGACCAGAAGGGCAACTGGAGTGTTTTTTCGCCAGTTCAGCAAAATCAGCGCCGTCCTGAATCTGTTTTTTCAGGTCCAGACAGGTTTGTTCATCGCTAACCAAAAGATGCCGGGCAGTTGCTTTTGCCATGTGTGTGCTCCTATACGTTTGAATACAATTTAATATGCCATGTAATTTGCCGTTACGACTTTGCAAGTCGCAAAAACTCTTACGAATTGGAAGCCGTTCTACAACCCTTTCTTCCTCTCAATCCACTTGTCCACCTGCGGCGGAACATAGGTCTCGAATTGATCAAGCAGGCCGCCGGGTGAGGCGTCGGTGAGGACCATGCTCCTGTGCTCGTTTACGAGGAAGCCTTCCTGCACCACCTTGTCGAGGAATGTGGCGAGGCCCGAGTAGTAGCCGTTCACGTCCAGCAGGCCGCAGGGCTTTTGGTGGTAGCCGAGCTGATTCCACGTGAGGACTTCAAAGAATTCCTCCAGCGTGCCGATGCCGCCGGGCAGGGCGATGAAGCCGTCTGCCAGTTCGGCCATCTTGGCCTTGCGGGCGTGCATGGACGGGACAACGTGCTGGCGGGTCAAGTTCGTGTGGGCCACTTCCTTTTGCACCAGAAGCTCCGGGATGACGCCGATCACCTCGCCGCCTTCGGCAAGGGTCGCGTCAGCCAGCGTGCCCATCAGGCCCACGCCCGAGCCGCCGTAGACCACGGCAAGCTCCCGGCGAGCCAGCTCGCGACCGAGGTCGCGGGCTGCGCTGCGGTATTCGGGCGAGTTGCCGGGGTTGGAGCCGAGAAAGACGCAAATCCTTTTCATCTCAGCCCTCCACGGCCACGCGGATGGCGTCCGCGAATTCGTCCACCATGGCCTCGGTGGTGTTCCATGAGAGCATCCAGCGCAGGCTGCGCTCGGTCTCGTCCCAAATGTAGAAATAGTATTCGTCCATCAGTGTCTCGAGCGCCTTTTCCGGCAGGCGGGAAAAGACCGCGTTGGTCTCCACTTCGCCGATGATCTCGACACCGTTTACCGCTCCGGCCTTCTGGGCCAGCCGTTCGGCCATGGCGTTGGCGTGGTTGGCGTTCTCGCGCCAGATGCCGTCGCCGAGGTAGGGGATGAACTGGGCGGCGATGAAGCGCATCTTGCTGACGAGCTGCATGAACTGCTTGCGGAAAAAGGGGATGGCCTCGCCGATCTCCGGGTTGAGCAGCACCACGGCCTCGCCCATGACAAGCCCGTTCTTGGTGCCGCCGAAGGAGAGCAGGTCCACGCCGAGGTCGGTGGTCATCTCCTTGAAGGTGCAGTCCTGCGCGGCGCAGGCGTTGGCGATGCGCGCGCCGTCCATGTGCACCAGCATGCCGTTCTTGTGCGCGAAGTCGCACATCCTCCGGATTTCGCCGGGGGTGTAGAGGGTGCCGAACTCGGTGCACTGGGTCAGGGAGATGACGTGCGGCTGGTTGCGGTGCACGAAGCCGAGGCTGGCGAGGTGCGGTTCGATCTGCCCGGGCGTGATGCGGCCGTCTTCGGACGGGAGCTGCACCAGCTTGAATCCGCCGATGGCCTCGGGCGCGCCGCATTCGTCCATGGTGATGTGGGCGTGCTCGGAGCAGAGCACCGACTGCCACGGCTGGCAGACGCAGCGCAGGCCGGTGATGTTGGCGGCGGTGCCGGTGGTGACGAAAAGGTACGGGCCTGCGGGCCGAAGTGTTCGCGGAAGAGCGCCTCGGCGCGGGCGGTCACGGGGTCTTCGCCGTAGGCTTTGGCAAAGCCGTCGTTGGCGTCGGTCAGGGCTTGGAGCACGGCGGGATGTGCGCCGGAGTTGTTGTCGCTGGCAAAGGATTTCATGATCTAGAGGCCTTGTTCTGAATTGATGAATCGTTGAATGTCGGGGTCGGCAAGGAGCAGTTCGGCCCATAGGGCGTATCCGGCTGCGTCGGGGTGAATGCCGTCGCCCTGTTTCAGTCCTTCCAAATATCCGGGGCGGTCCCGGAGCAGGTGAAGGCTGGAACCATACGGGATGCCGCGTTCGCGGGCAAGGGTGGAAAACAGCCCGTCCAGACGCGCCGCGGCAGGTTCGTAACCATCGCGCAGGGCCGGGGGCGGGCCGATCATGAGCACCGGGCCGACTTGCGTGAGGTCGTCGAGCAGCGTTCGGGCATTCTCGTCAGTTGTCTCAAAAGGCACGCCGCGCGCGATGTCTGCCGCGCCCATGCTCAGGACGTTTCTTAACGGGCCTTCCATGGTACGGCGGCCCAATTCCTCCGCACAGCGCTGGCGGATGTCCGTGGAGGTGTTGGCGCGGATGCCGAGGTTGTACCACGTCAGGTCGTTTCCGGCGCGCATGGCGGCAACCGCAAGCCGCCCGGCCCAGCCCAGCCCTTCGGTGTCGCCGTATCCGGCGGTGAGGGAATCGCCGATGAAGATCATCTGCATGGCGCTACTCCTTGGTACGCGCGGTGGCGCTCGTGATGGTCAGGGCAAAGGCCGTGGTGATCGTGAGGCCTTTTTCATGGTAGGGCATGGCTTCCCCGCCGTATTTCAGCGTGAGGGCGTCCAGCGCGTGCATGAAGCGTCGCCGGAAAGCTCTTCGGGCGTGGCGGTGCCGCAGACGCTGCGGAAACGGTAGCCCATGGAGCAGGCGTGTTCCGTTGCGGGCTTGAACACGAGATCCGTGGCGGCGCTGAAGGCCACGACGGACCCGGTGCGCAGGATGTCCGCCTTGCGTCCTTTCAGGCCGGAGTGGATGTAGAGCACATCGCCGCTTCTGGCGTGATTGACCGGGACGCAGTACGGACCGTCTTCGTCGCTGAGTGCCAGCCAGAGCACGTCGGCACGGTCCAGCACGTCGTTGACGGTCAAGCGGTCGGTGGTGGTTCCCTTCTTCATGGCGCTCCCCTTTATCATTTTCGGTAAAGGGTTTATTACTGCGACATGCCCCCGAACACAACAGTCGGCCTGACATCGGTGATCGTTCCGGTCCTTGGCGAGGCCGCGTCCATCGGTTCCGTGGTGGAAAATGTCCGCCGGGCGGCCGGAAAGCGGCCTGTTGAGATCATCGTGAGTGACGGTGATCCGAGCGGAAGCACGCTGGCCGCGCTGGATGATCCCGAGGTTGCGGGCGTGCTCGCGCCAAAGGGGCGCGGGGCGCAGATGAACGCCGGAGCGCGGGCCGCCAGCGGTGACGTGCTGCTTTTCCTGCACGCTGACACGCGACTGCCGGACGACGCCATCGGCATCGCGCGCCGCGCTCTTGCCGAACATGACGCGGGTTCGTTCTCCGTGCGCTACGACACTGAAAGCATCTGGGTGCGTTTTCTCGGCATGGTCAGCAACATGCGGGCGAGGCTGGAGCGCGTGGCCTACGGCGATCAGACGCACTTTTTCCGCAGGGACGTGTTTGAACGGCTGGGCGGCTACCCGGAAATCCCGATCATGGAAGACGTGGAAATGTACCTGCGCTTGCGTGAAGAAGGATGTCGTGTCACATTTCTTACTAACAAGGTATGGACCTCTGCCCGCAGGTATGAAACCGAAGGACGGTTTTTCCGGCCGTTCAGGAACGTGGTTCTGCGTATCCGGCACCGGCTCGGGGCGTCGCCGGAAGACCTTGTGCGGGCCTATAGGCCCCAGAACGAACTGGACGGGCCGGAAGCCCGCTGATCCACATTCGCGCAATTCGCTGGAGCGACAATGAACGGCTGCATTCTCTTATTCGTGAAGCTTCCCATCCCCGGCAGGGTCAAGACCCGGCTTGCCTCCGAAACCTCGGACGAGGCCGCCTGCGAACTCTACCGCGCCCTTGTCGAAGGGGTTCTCGCCCGGTTGGAGGCGCTGGAAGTGGACGTGGTGGTCTGCTACGCACCCGAAGACGCCCGGCCGCAGATGGTCGAGTGGCTGGGGACTGACAAGTTTTATCTTTCGCAAAAGGGAGCCGACCTTGGCCGCCGCATGGAGAACGCCTTTCGCGAGACGTTTTTCATGGGCTATGATCGCGCCGTGCTGGTGGGCAGCGACATTCCCGGCCTTGATGCCGAGGAGTGCATGTCCGCGCTCAGGGCGCTTTCGCCCAAGCGGGCTTCGGTGGGGGCAGCCGGTGACGGCGGGTACTACCTGATCGGGTTTGACCGCCGCAACTTCGTGCCGCAGGCTTTGCAGGCATCGCGTGGGGCGGTCCCAACGTGTTCGGGGTGACGGTGGACGCGCTGGAGCGCAAGGGGCTCTCGGTCTCGCTGGCGCCGCGCCACATGGACATCGACACCCTTGACGACCTGCACCACTTCCTTTCATCCCCCGATGTGGCGGGCTGGGAGGGGACGGAGTTTCTGAAGCTGGCCCGGGAGATGACCGGACTGACCTAGAAGTCCATCAGTCCGAGCGGGTCGAGGCGCTTTTCCGCATTTCGGCGGAAGATCACCACGTCGCAGAACAGGTCTTCCTCGATGGTGATTTCCCATTCCCCGCCGGAACCGAAGCTGTTCCACAGCTCGGTCCTGATTCCCTGACGCACCTTGATCCGCACTTCCTCGGCTTCGGCTGTCCGCAGTTTGTCGAGCATGGCCGGGACAAGGCCGCAGGTCACTTCCCTGAGATCGAATTCCGGTATTTCCATGAGCTACTTCCCTATGCAGAAGGAGTCGAAGACGGCGTTCAGGACGTCGTCGGGCGCAATGCGGCCGGTGATGGACGAGAGCGCGTCGCAGGCGGCTTCGAGCCGGACGCCGAGCAGGTCGTGCGGGACGCCGTCC
>NZ_BBCB01000027.1 GCF_001311825.1 Salidesulfovibrio brasiliensis JCM 12178
TGGCCGACGAATGGGCCGCCGCGCTGGCCGGAGAGGAACAGGATGATGTGCGCGACGAGAAGGAGCAGGAATACCTCTCCACGCAGGCGCATGACTACCAGTTCACCGACATGACCGGCGAAGCCAAGGCCGGACCTGCGGACGGCTCCAAGCGCGATCTCGACTTCATTCTCGACATTCCGCTGGACGTCTCCGCGGAGCTGGGCCGCACCAAGCTGCTCATCAACGAACTGCTGCAGCTCGGTCAGGGCTCGGTGGTGGAGCTGAACAAGCTCGCCGGTGAGCCGCTGGAAATCTACGTCAACGGCAAGCTCGTTGCGCGTGGTGAGGCTGTGGTCATCAACGAGAAGTTCGGCATCCGGCTGACAGACATCATCAGCCCGATCGAACGGGTGAAGCAGCTTGGCTAGCGAGGCTGCGGTCAACGCGACCAAGTCTGCGGCGGAAGCGTGGGCAGCGCCGCCGGGGCGGCCAACCAGACCGGGTTCACGGGCGGGCCGGGATTCGATACCGGCACCTCGATCCTGAGCACGGCCGGGTGGCTGGCCTTTGTGCTGGGCGTCATTTTTCTGGTCTACTGGTTGCTCAAGAGGTTTGGTCCCAGCACCTTCGCAGGAGGCGGCCGGGGCGCGCTTCGCCTTGAGGAGCGTGTCTTGGTGGGTAACCAGCAGAGCATCTGCGTGGTGAAGTACAAGGAGCGGACGTTTCTGGTAGGCGCGACCAACCAGAGCATCCGTTTGCTGGCGGATCTGGATAAACAGGGGCTTTCCGGGTTTGAGGAAGCGCTCTCGCAAAGCGTGGTGGGTGATGGAGAGGAATAAGACGCGTTCCAAGTGGTTCTGGACACTGGCCGTGCTGGCCGGGGTCCTGTTGCCGTGCGCGGCGTTTGCGCAGGAACCGACCATTCCCCGCCTGAGCATGGAGCTCGCCGCCGGTCAGGCCGAGCCCTCCGAGGTTTCCACCCTTTTGGAAATTCTCTTTCTGCTCACCGTTCTCAGCATGGCGCCAGCCATTTTGCTGACCATGACCTCCTTCACCCGCATCATCGTGGTCTTTCACTTTCTGCGTCAGGCAATGGGCACGCAGCAGATGCCGCCCAACCAGATTCTTGCCAGCCTCGCCATCTTCATGACCTTCGTTATCATGTATCCGGTGGGCAAGGACATGAACAATCAGGCTCTTCAGCCGTATCTTGCCGAGGAAATAACCTTCAAACAGTTCCTTGACCGTGCCCAGCAGCCGCCGCGTGAGTTCATGTTCAAGCACACGCGGGAGAAGGACCTGTCGATTTTTTATTCCATAACCAAGGAAGACCGGCCGCAGAACAAGGAGGAGGTTCCGACCATCCTGCTCATCGCGGCTTATACCATCAGTGAGCTCAAGACGGGCTTCACCATCGGCTTCCTCATCTACATTCCCTTCCTGATCCTCGACATGGTCGTGGCCAGTGTGCTTCTGTCCATGGGCATGATGATGCTGCCACCGGTCATGGTCTCGCTGCCGTTCAAGATTCTTCTGTTCATTCTCGTCGACGGCTGGGGGCTTGTGGTCGCCTCGCTGGTCAATACGTTCCAGTGACGCGGCAAACGAAAACCACGGGAGAAGTGCGTCCATGACTCCGGAATTTGTCATCGGCTTCGCAAGAGAAGCCATCGAGCTGACACTGAGCATCGCGTTGCCCATGCTCGGCGTGGGCATGGCCGTGGGCATCATCATCTCCATCATTCAGGCCGCGACCCAGATTCAGGAGATGACCCTGACCATTGTGCCCAAGATCATAGCGATCTTTCTTGTGCTTCTTGTTTCGTTCCCATGGATCATGGACAGGATGGTCACATACACGCGAAATCTCTTCCTGAACCTCCCGCAGTACATCCGTTGAAGCCGTCCTGAGGGCCGAAAACGACGGAAGCGCTCCGAAGAGCGCTCCGTCATTGCGAGTGTGGCTGTATCCCTTTGGGAGGTGAGGGTGAACTCACTCTGCTCTTTTCAACGCGTCTTCGCCTTGACCTGGATCAATTCAACGCACTTTTTTTTCTTTTTTGCCGGAGAGGGCCAGGGGCTTAGAACACGAAGTCCTTGAGCACCTGCCAGCCGGTGAAGAACTGCCGGATCGCCAGAACCAGCAGGGCCGCGTTGTTGGCGGCGTGCAGCAGCGGGAGAATCGTGCGCGGCTTTTTGAGCCGGTTCATGACCTCGCCGGTGACATACCCGAAGGCCAGAAGCGGCAGCATCCAGAAAGCGGTCTGCCAGTGCGGGCCTGTAATGAGCGTTGCACCCCAGAACATGCGGGCCATCATCAGACCGCCCACCATGCCGATGGTCCAGCCGCCGATGGCCAGGCGCCCCATGAGCACGTGGCGTTTCCACATAAAGGGCACGCGTTTTCCCAGGTGATTGAAACGAAAGCGGTTGATCCCCAACAACAGGGCGTAAAGGCCCACCAGCGTTGCCAGGACTTGAAAGACGGGATGGAAATACAGCATGGCGACTCCTTGCGGCATGAATGAGAATGCCTGCTACAATACCGCATTACAGCGATTGTGCAAGGGTGGCCAAAGGTTGTTGATAGAATTGACCTACTGCGTATCGCGCCAGGGGTGGTAGAGGGCGGCCTCCTGCACCGGCATGTCGGCCTGCATGTAGTCGTCCAGCTCCTCTGCATGGTCGTGCCGAATAGTCTCGATGGTCTCACGGAACCGTTCCAACGCCAGCGAGTAGAGCTGCATGTCATAGAGGTTGAAGGCCATGACCGCCTTGGTGTCCTCGCGGCTCAGGCTGTCCGGCTTTTTGGCGTTCTTGCCCACATGCGTGTAGGCGATGTCCGCCCAGCCGAATCGCTTGGCAAAGGCGAAGACGCTCTCCTTGTAGTGCTCCAGTATGCCCACCTGAATGGTGCCGTCCTTCACAAGGCTGCAAGCACGGCGGAAGTCTTTCTCGCTGCACGGCGCTTCAAGCGGAACCCCTGCGAGATACTTGGTCTGCAGGTTGTCCTGTGCAAAGCCGTTTGCCGGGTCGACAAAGTCGCGGATGGTGATGCCGTTATCCCGTATGCGGTGCCCGAGCGGATGGTTCTTGTGGTGGTAGTACATGTAATAGTTGGAGGACACCCGGTTCACCGGATGGCGCATGATGCTCACGTAGCGGCTGTTCCTAGGCATGAACGGGCTGTAAATGTGGGAGAAGTGTCCGCTGACGGCCTGAAAGCGCTGCTTGTCGCGGTAACTCAGGCAAGCGTATTGATCCACGGTGCCGCTGCGGTGCGGGTAGGCCATGTATACGCCCTCGCCGCCGTAGTTGCGCTCAAGGATGCCCTCGAAGGTGGAGCCGCCCGCCTTGGGGATGTGCAGGTGCACCAGCGGGCCTTGCGGCTTTGTGGACGGAGCACTGTCCAGAAGGCATTCGTAGCCTGTTCCGGTAAGGGTTTCGCGAACCTCGTCGAAGTTGGCGATGGCTTCGCTCTTGGGCATGCGGTTGATCTTTTTGCTGAGGCTGTCCAGATCGCAGGGGGGCAGGCCAAGAGAGAGGAGTATCGGGGCGAGCGTGTCTTGCGGGCTGGCTGAAAGATCATCGTAATGGACGGTGATGGAGCGTTTGGCCCGGGCGAGCTCTCCGAGCAGTCTGTCCACGCGGGTTGTGGCGGCAAGCTCGCGCAGCAAATCCTCGCCGGAAGGCATCGTCACCGCCACCTGTGGCACCTCGACCGGGGTATGCCAGACATCGGTCTGCCGCGCCCGTTCGCGAGAAAGCAGCACATCGAGACTGTTTTCGCGAATGAGATGGATGACGAAGATATCTTCGCGCAGCAGCCATGCGGCAAGGTCCTTGTGACGCTCCATCTGGTCGGCCAGCAATTTGAAGCCGACGGCCTTGTGTCCGTCGTTGAACACTGCGTCCAGATAGTGCTGAATTAGCGTGGGCATGTCCCGGGCGTCCACCCCTCTGCCGTGCTTCTTCTCCATGGATTCAAGGAAGGCGTTAAAGCGTTCAGGCTTCTTTACATGACTGAACAGTTCAAGATGGCAGAGCACGTCCGGGTGACTGTCCAGCAGGTTGGCGAGGTACTCGCTGCCGGTTCTTGCCTGAGTGAGGATAACGAATTTTTGCATGATGCCGAATGCTCCCCTGCCCGATTAGCCGAGCGTCGCTTCGATTTCACTGATTCGTTCCCGCCGTTCATCCTCGGGCAAGGACTTCAGGTAGGTCAGGTGCGTGGTCACGGCGTGCGGGTTCTCGCGGCCACGCGTGCACTTCCTGCAGTTTTCCGGCGGGTTGTCGCTGTTGACCAGTCGCCGGAAGGTGCGGAACGGCTTGGAGTTCCAGACCTCGAAGAAGTCCTGTTTGAAGATGTTGCCCAGCGAACCTGCGCCGCCACAGCAGATGGTCACGTCCCCCTGCTGGTTGACGTTCAAGTGCTCCCATGGCTTGTAGCAGGGCGGCAATTCGGCGCAGTGCTCTTCCTCATAAGTGGAGAAGAGCGGTTGGTGCTGGAGGGCGATGCCGTACGAGGCGGCCTTCTTCATGGCCGTGATGACGTGGTAGTCGTATAGGTCCTTGTGGAAAAGCATGCTCTCGTGGTCCAGCCCGTGCTTCTCGTTGGCCACCTGCAGGTAGTTGACCTGAATCACTCGTGCGCCCACGCGCCGGGCGAGGTCCACGTAGTCGGAAAGCTGTTCGATGTTTCGGCGCATGGCGCAGAAGACCATGACCAGCATGAACTCGGGGTTGTGCTTCTTGGCCAGCATGCGCAGGTGCATGAGGTTGGAGAGCGTCTCCTCGAAGGAGAGCCCGCGCATGATGCCTCGTAGGTCTTGGGGTCGGGCGAATGGAAGGAGCAGTGCAGCGAGCGCATGCCGTTTCGCAGGCACATTTCCGAGAGTTCCGGGGTCAGGGCCTTGCCGTTGGTGAAGACCTGAAACGGCGTGTAGTATTCCCTGAGTTTTTTGACGAACTCGGGAAAGTCCGGGTTGATGAGGGCCTCGTAGGACGAGAACACGCCCTGATTGATGAAGGGCAGCAGCCCGGCAAAATTGTCCAGCCACTCCGGCTTGCGGAAGGCCTCGTCCGAGCCCTTGGGCTTGCGGCCGCTTTCGGCAAGGCAGAAGATGCAGTTTGCGTTGCAGGCCGAGGAAATGTCGAACCCAAGCGACAGGGGGCGCGCCCTACCACCGTCTGATTATTGCGGCTTTCCACTTCGCTGACCTGCCTGTTCAGCTGTCTGGCGACGGTGAAATCCCGCTCTTCGTCATACTCTTTGCCGAAGAGTTCGCACTTCTCTTTGATGGCGACGGACATATTTTTGACTCCTTGTTGTCGGAAAAGCATGCTCCGCAACAAGTTTGCATCATTCATGCCACTGAATGAACGGCCCGCACCTTCGTCTTACCCGGCCCAGCCCTCTCCTTTCGTTGAGCAAACACGCGGGCGCGGATACACGCGGCCGGGCGCGATACGGTTGACTCCGAGTGCCACGAGCAGCATGAGCAGAGCACCGATTCCCACCGGAAACAGCGCGTAGAGATAGCCCAGCTTGTGAATCTGCGGTCCGCCGATGACCGCGATGAGCGCGGTGGCCCCGCCGGGCGGGTGCAGGGTGTCGGTGAGTTGCATGAGCGCGATGGCCGTGGCTACCGCTGCCGGGGCCGCTATCCACACCTCGCCCCGGAACAGGGAAAAGCAGAGCACGCCCACCACCGCAGAGAGCATGTGTCCGCCCATGAGGTTTCGCGGCTGGGCAAGGGGGCTGTCCACCGCACCGTAGATGAGTACGGCAGAGGCCCCGAACGAGCCGATGATGAGGGTCAGGCCGGTGCCGTCGAGGATGAATCCGGTGATGAACGAGACCGAGGCGATGCCCGCGAACGCGCCGATCCATGACCAGAGAATCTGGGTTCGGCAGGTGACGGTGTGCCCGGTGAGAAGTGTCGCTATGCGCATGGGTGCTCCCGTGTTGAGGAAAAGTCCTGCGAGACCGACTACCTCCGTTGCGTGAAGGCGTCTTTGACGCAGGTCAAAACCCGACGTGAGCGATCTATAGTGGCCGTTTGCAGGCCAGCGGCATGCGCCAGCCCGTTCCGAAGGAGCGGGAGGTCAGCTTGATGCCCGGCGCAGCCTGACGGCGCTTGAACTCGGCGATGGTCACCAGCCTGAGCACCTGCGCCACCGTGTCCTTGTCAAACCCGCGTTCCACGATTTCAGGCCCGGTCAGGTGCTTTTCGATGTGCAGCGCGAGAATGGCGTCCAATACTTCATATGGCGGCAGGGAGTCCTCGTCCTTTTGGTCGGGGCGAAGTTCCGCGCTCGGCGGCTTGGTGATGATGGCTTCGGGCACTGGGTTGCCGTGGTGCTCGTTCATCCAGACGCAGAGGCGGAACACGTCCACCTTGGGCACGTCGGAGATTACCGCGAAGCCGCCGGACATGTCGCCGTAGATAGTGCAGTAGCCCACGGCCAGCTCGCTCTTGTTGCCGGTGGTCAGCAGCAGCGAGCGGTATTTGTTGGAGAGGGCCATGAGCAGGTTGCCCCGGATGCGGGACTGGATGTTTTCTTCGGTGGTGTCCTGCGGGTAGCCTTCAAACGCCTCGGCCAGCGTGGCTCCATGGCCTTCATGGCCGGTTCGATGGGCAGGGTCATGGTCCTTATGCCCAGCCGCCTGGCCAGTTCGAGCGAGTCGTCGATACTGCCCTGACTGGACCACGGCGAGGGCATAAGCACGCCGAGGATGTTCTCCGGCCCGAGGGCGTGGGCCGCGATGACCGCCGTGGCTGCGGAGTCGATGCCGCCGGAAAGCCCCAACAGCACGGTGTTGAATCCGCTCTTGCGCACGTAATCGCGCACGCCGAGGACCAGCGCGTTCCAGATTTCCGAGGGCCGGTCAAAGTCGTCGTCCGCGATGGTGGGCGGGGCCACCGGGCCGCTGACGCGGGTCACGGCCACGTCGTCGGTAAAGCCGGGGCTGCGGTGCACCAGCGTTCCCGAGGCGTCGAAGCCGCAGGAACGTCCGTCAAAGACGAGGTCATCGTTGCCGCCCCACTGGTTCACATAGACGAGCGGGATGCCGTGCTTGGCAGCTACCGCGCCCAGCATCCGCTCCCGGAGCTGCTGCTTGCCAAGCGAGAACGGCGAGGCGGAGAGATTCACGATGAGGTCCGGCCCATGGGCGGCGGCCAGCTCCAGCGGGTCGTGACGATAACGGCGCGCGGGCCAGAAGTCCTTGTCGTTCCAAGCGTCTTCGCAGACCGTCACGGCTATGGTGCGGCCCCCTGTGTGCATGATCGACGCGGACCCGTCGTGCTCTGGTGCGGGTTCGAAGTAGCGGGCTTCGTCAAAGACATCGTAGGTGGGCAGAAGGCTCTTGCGGAACCGCTTGCGGATTTCGCCGCCTTCCAGCAGAATGCGCTGTTGTAGGCGGCACGGGCGCAGTCCGGTCCGCACGGCTCGGGGCAGCCCACGATGAGCGGCGGCCCGTCCTTCAGTGCCTCGGCAATGCCCTGCGCCGTTTCCACGGCGCGGCGTACGAAGGCTTCGTAAAAGAGCATGTCGCGCGGCGGATAGCCGCATACCGCCAGTTCCGGGGCGACGCACAGCTGAGCGCCCTGCGCCGCGGCCTCTTGCGCGGCCTCGACGATCATGGCGGCGTTGCCGTCCATGTCACCCACCACGGGATTGATCTGAAGGATGCCGATGTTCATGAGCCGCTTGTACGCCAAACCGTATGGCGGGGCAATCCTTGACCCTTTCCTGCCGCATCAGGACAGGAAGAACCTGCCGTCGCCGCAAAGCCGGGACGCGCTCATCTCTCCGGTTTTGCATTTTCTGCCAATATGTTATGTGGGTTTGCAGCACATGGTCCACCTGCTTGGCCCCGATCTTGCCTTGAAACCGGGGCTGCGGCATGACCGGGCGGCGCGAACACGATTCTTCAGGAAGAGGCAATGACGATACAGCGAGTATTGGTAACGGGCGGGGTCGGCTACATCGGAAGCCACTGCTGCGTGGAGCTCCTGAAGGCGGGGTACGACGTGACCATCGCCGACAACCTGCGCAACGGTTCGGCAGCCGTTGTGGGCCGCATCCGCGAGCTGGCCGGGAAAGCCCCGGAGGCCAGATGGGTCGACCTCTGCGACCGCGAGCGGCTGTTCGCTCTGCTGGAGCACGGCTGCTTTGACGCCGTTATCCACTTCGCGGGCCTCAAGGCCATTGGTGAGTCCATCGAAAAACCGCTCATGTACTACGAGAACAACCTTATGGGCGTGATCAACCTCTGCAACGCCATGCAGGCGTCCGGGACCGGCAACCTCGTGTTCAGCTCCTCGGCGGCGGTCTACGGCGAGGCGGGGAAACCGCCTTTTGACGAGGACGCGCCAACCAGCGCCACCAACCCGTACGGCCGCACCAAGCTCTTCATCGAGGCTATTCTGAAGGACGTGCAGCTCGCGCGGCCTGACTGGAACGTCTCCATCCTGCGCTATTTCAACCCGGTGGGCGCGCATCCGGACGGCCTCATCGGCGAAGCCCCGGCTGGCGAACCGAAGAATCTCATGCCTTGCATCTGCCGCGCGGCAGCCGGTCGCATGGGTGAACTGCTCATCTACGGTGATAACTACGACACTCCGGACGGCACCGCCGTCCGTGATTTCATCCATGTCGTCGACCTTGCGCGCGGGCATCTGGCCGCGCTTGCCCGTTTCGGCGAGAATCCGGGCTACATGGTGCACAACCTCGGCACCGGACGCGGAGTCAGCGTCATGGAGTTGCTCAAGACCTTCGAGCGCGTCAACGGCGTACACGTGCCGCACCGCTTTGCGCCGAGGCGTCCGGGCGACGTGGCCGTGAACTACGCCGCAGCGGGCAAGGCCGAGCGCGAGCTGGGCTGGAAGGCGACCTTCGGGGTCGAGGAGATGGTTCGGGATGCGTGGCGCTGGCAGCGCGACAATCCGGACGGGTATCCGAAGGACTAGAGCCAGTCGCCGCCGGTGAGGGGTATCATCTGGCCGGTGATGAACCGCGCCCAGCCAGACAGCAGGTAGACGATCAGGCCGCAGCCTCTTCGGGCTCGCCCCCGCGTTTCAGGAGCACCATTTCCGCACGTTTTTTCATGTCTTCCGGGCTCTTGCCCAGCCAGCGTTCATGCGCGCCGCTTTTGATGTAACCCATGCGAACCCCGTTGACGGTCACGCCACGGGCCGCGCCCTCACGGGCAAGCCCCTGGACGAGGCATTCGGTGCCGCGCTTGGACACGCCGTAGGGGAGCGAGGTCGGGCTGCCGCCGTGCAGGGCCGACTCGGTGCCGGTGAGCAGGATGGTGCCGGACTCCATTCGCTCCATGGCGGCCCGGGCCAGAAAGAACGGGATGTTCAGGTTGGCCTGTACGGACTGCTCCCATTGCTCTCCGGAGAGATCGCGCCAGTGCTCGCCCCTGCCGATGAACCCACTTAGAACCACAAGGCCGTCGATGCCTCCGGCGGCGTCCGAAAAGAACTCTACCAGCGCGCGGCAGTCGTCGTCGCTGTGCAGACCCTGCTGCAAATCGAGAATGGTCTGTGGGCCGTCTTCTGTTGCCACGGGTTCAGGCGTGCTGTTGCGGTGCGCCCCGATGGTGCAGGCCGGGCCCTTGCGGAGCATGGAGACCAGCGCTCTGCCAATGCCGCCGCTGGCGCCGACGATCAGGATGCGGGCGTTTTCGTCCACCTGCGGGGACCAGTCGGGAAAGGTCGGGGTACTCATGCGTAATGCTCCTTGAGTCGCTCCATGCTGCGTTTTACCGGGGCCATGAAGCCTTCTCTTACCATGCGCTGCTCAAGCGAGCAAAAGCCCTCGTATCCGATGGCTCGCAGCAGGCGGGCGGCCAGCGCGTGATCTACGGTGTCTCCCTCTGCCAGCGGGACCAGCCCGGTCTCACTGACGTGCACATGGGCAAGGTGCGGGGCCATGGCCGCAAAGATGTCCTCGCGCAGGTCCCCGGCCCAGGCCGCGGCAGCGAGGTCGATGTGACCGCGTATTTCAGGCCGGTTCACGGTTTCGATGAGCCTGCGGGCGTGGCTGAGGTCGTTGATGTAGTCGGTCACGCTTTCGGCCAGCGCCTCAATGACGAGGCAGGTGCCGTGGCCGCTGATGCGTTCGGCATATTCGCCGAGGAAGTCGACGGTCTGCCTGTCGGCCTCGTCTACCGGCAGGCCGTTTCGCATCCTGACCACGCCGGAGCCAAAGACCATGGTCCTGCCGCCGAGGTCCGCGCAGATGCTTGAGAGGTGCACCATGAAATCCATGAGCGCCGCAGTGGTGGCCTCGTCTTTGAAAAGAACCAGATCAGGGCGATCGAAAAAGAGCGAGTGCAGGCCCGCCACCCGGAGCCCGGCAGACTCGATGCTGTGGCGGTAGGCGTCAACATCCCGGGGGCGCACGTCCGAGGTGTCCCGCCAGACCTTGGAAGGGGCCACTTCGAGGCCGCAGAAGCCGAGGGCGGCAAGCTCGGGCAGTTCGTCTTCGTGATCGAACGAGGGCAGGGTGATGTTGGAGACGGCCAGTTTCATGCGCTGCTCCGGGTTAGTCTTCGTAGGGGGTGCGATCCTCGCGGAAGCCGTGGCGGTAGAGCCAGAACTCCACGCCGGGAAGCTGCCACTCGTAGTCGAGGTCGCAGCCGCCCCACTGGGGCAGCGGGTGGATGTTGCGGCCCATCCACTTCTGCGGCAGCAGGCCGTCCTCCATGTTCTCGATGCATTCGGGGCGGATCACGGAAACGCCCATGTCCGCGAAATAGACGTCACCCTGCGAGTCCCGGTCGCAGTTGAGGGTGGCCGGGTCGCCGAACGTCTCGAAGGGCACGAATGGGTCGAGCAGACCGTTTTCATTGATTTTGCGGGCGCGCAGTGGACTCCACATGTTGTAGCAGGACGCGGTTACTGCGGAATCCACCTCGGGTCGCTCACGGAGCACGCTGATACCTTCATCTATGGTCTCCGCAAGGATGGTGGCCGCGTTGCACATGAGCAGGACCAGCGCTTCGGGCCTGCCGTGCCGCTCCACGATGGTCTCGTAGGCGTGCACGTAGGCGTCCTCGCCAAGGGCCTCTTTGGTGGCCAGCCGGGCCGGACGTTCGATGATCTCCGCGCCGTTGCTGCGGCCGAGCTCCATGATGTCGGGGTCGTCTGTGGAGATGAAGGTGTGCGTCACCAGCCGGGAGTGTTCGGCGGCCAGCAGCGGATACTGCGAAAGCGGCCTGCCGAGGACCGGGTGCATGTTCTTGCCGGGGAAGCCGGTGCTTCCCTTCCTGCCGATGAGTATGGCTGCGATCATGGGTATCTCTTCCGGCCCTAGTGGCCGTTTTCCTGATGGTCGATTTCCTCTATGAGTTCCAGAATCCCCTGCCCGAAGTCCACGAACACGGACGGCACGACCTTGTGCGCCCGCTTGGGGGTGTATCGGTAGGGTGTCATGCTGTAGTGGGACGAGGCGTACTCGTCGCCGCTGGGCGA
This sequence comes from Salidesulfovibrio brasiliensis JCM 12178, assembly GCF_001311825.1. Classification (GTDB taxonomy): domain Bacteria; phylum Desulfobacterota; class Desulfovibrionia; order Desulfovibrionales; family Desulfovibrionaceae; genus Pseudodesulfovibrio; species Pseudodesulfovibrio brasiliensis. The sequence goes on from NZ_BBCB01000027.1 coordinate 11,475, forward strand.
GAAGCGGATGTCCGTGTCCTTGCCGCTGACTTCCTTTATGATCTCGAGCACTTCCTTGATGGTCAGCGTGGTGATGCCGGAGACGGTCAGGCACTTGTTGGCATATTCACTGGACAGCGCGTCTACGCTCAGACTGGCGGCGTCGGCCACATGGATGTATTCGCGGCGTTCTTCGCCCGTGCCGGGGTAGGTGAAATCCCCGCCCCTGATGGCCTGCTTGACGATGCTGCGAAGCCCGTTCCAGTCCTGCGCGCGCGGACCGTAGAGGGAGCCGTAGCGCAGGATGGTGTATTCCAGTCCGCTCTGCTGATTGTAGGCTTCCAGCACGGCCTCGACTGCCTGTTTGCTCACGCGGTAGAAGGAGCCTTTATCCGTATACACGTACAGGGACGAGGCGAAGAGCAGGCGGGAAACGTCCGCTTCCGCGGCCGCGTCGATGATGTTGGAGCTGCCGATGACGTTGTGCTGGATGGTCTCCAGCGGCTCGCGTGAGGACTGGCCTATGTCGGCGATCCCGGCGAGGTGGTAGACGTAGTCCTTCCCGGCAACAGCCTTGCCGACCTGCTCGCGGTCCAGAATGTCGCCCTGAATTAAGGATTGGTCCGGGCGAAGCCACGGCGAGGGCGCGCGGTCAAAGACCGTGACCCTGTGCCCCTTGTCCGACAGGGCGTCGGCGATGTGGCTGCCCAGAAAGCCGGAGCCTCCGAAGACGATGGTATCAGGTGCTTGGCTCATTCGCTCCGTCCAGAGTGCTTTGGTTGATGCCGGTCGGGTCAATGGGACCCCCGCGTGGGCATGTGTATCATTAAGCCGCCGAATGATACAGGGCGGCAGGACCCCTTTTCAAGCTGATCGGCGTCCGTTCCGTTTTCCTTTATGCGCATTTCCGGTCAGTCCATGGGAATCAGTGATTTGCGGTCCATGCCCGCCATCATGTTGGACATGGGATAGGCAAAGCCGCCCTTGCTCGGAATTTTGCCGAAAAACTCCACGAAGTTGTGCAGCGAGTTCAGCGAGGCGAAGCTGGAACAGAGGTAGATCGTGGCGTCCACGGTCATTTTCTCAAGCGCCTGTCTGCCCTCAAAGTCCTCGGAGGGGTTGAACATCCCGTCGCCCAGCCAGTGGACGTTCTGTCCGCTGTAGGCCGGATTGGATCGCAGGCCGCCTTGCAGGCCCAGCGTAACGTCGCAACCGAGCTCTGCGGCTGAGGCAATGAGGTCGTCCAGCACGGCCAGCGGTCCGGAGCGCACCACCAAAAGGCGTTTCCCGGCCATCTCGCTGAAGAGCTTCCTGCGGGACAGCTCGAAGTTGTCGTGCAGCAGTTTCAGGGAGCGGTAGTGCCCGGCGGCCACGTCTTCGGTCATGAGCGAGCCGATGTCGAAGCTCGCGCCGTCACGAGCCTGTGTGGTAATCATGTATTCGTTGAAGAAAACCGTGTCGCGGCGTTCCACCGGGATGGTGTCCAGCACGGCTACCGCTTCTTCTGCCCTGCCCTGCAATCGCAGGTGCACGGCAAGCGCCCTCTTGTGGTCGTCGTTGTGCGTGTTCAGGGCTACGGCTTGCTTGAGCAGCTCGATGGAAAGACCGTTTGCCTTGCCGTAGGCGCTGTTTGCCAGAAACGCCAAAACCTGCTGGGCACGCAGCCGGTGGGCGGCCTGTCGGTCAAAGACGCAGCGGGACGCGAAGCGTTCGTAGCGTTCATAGAGCCTGTCGTAGCGATACTTGGTGGTTATTTGTGCCGGGCCGAGGCATTCCAGTGTGTAGTCCCGGTCCATGGCCATGACCTTTTCGAAGAGGTCGTCGTCGATGTTGAGCTGCATCTTGGCGGCTAGACCGGCCTGATGCAGGAAATCTTCGCTGTCCGTGTCCTGTTGTTTCATGCGCTCAATGAGAGAGCCGTGGTCCAGCCCCTCGCCGGACCAGTCCGCGATGGTGCGGTTCTGCCTGGAATAGACCGGGGCGTTGCTGTTGAGGCGTGTCTGAGAGGACTGCCGGTCCGCCATGGCCTTGACCCGGGAGAAATGGTTGTAGACGCGGTGGTCGTCGGACGCTTCGGCCACGCCGGTGATGTTGGCGCGCATGAGCTCGTTGTCCCTGTCCACGGTTTTGTTCTGGTGCTCGATGCCCGGAAACTCGATGCCGATGCGTTTGCCGAGTTCGGCCACGGATTCGGTGTAGGTCTCCACAAACCCTATGTAGTCGTAGTTCTCCAGCCGGGCGATGGCCCGCTCCGGCGAGCCGCCGAAGTGGTGCGTGATGCTGTTGAACGGATTGTCGTAAAGGTAGTCCATGAACGAGCCGTAGGTGAAGTTGCCTTTCTTTTTTCTGAAGCGGAAGTAGGAGTAGGCGACGTCCGTGGGGTTACGCAGAAAGGTGTAATAGAACACCTGAAAGTCGTTGGGGAGCAGCTCATGGATGCCGTAGATCAATTCGCCACCTATGTAATAGGCATCCCGGGTGTTGTCCTCCAGAATGCCATCGGCGAACGTTACCAGCGCATCGGGAGAGGTGATGTGCAGGTAGCCGCAATCCTGGGCTTCGAACATCTTGTGCAGGGACGTTCCGGCGCATTTGGGTACGTGGTCGAATGCGTAGACGGTTTTGCGTTTGCTGGCCGGGCTCATGGGAACCGCTCCTTTTGCTGAGTGTTCGTCGTTTGTAGCAGACCCCGCCGGGTTCTCCAAGGCGCGCGCCGCATTCGGGAAAGGCCTTGAATGCCGGGAGCGTCAAAAAGGCGACAAGTCGTCTGCCGAAACTCTCCGCCGCCCAAAATCGTTGAGGGCCGGAAGGCGGAGTGGTCGCGGGCCGGCGCGACCGTTCACCGGTTGAAGTGTTTTCCGGTGACGGACGAAGGATAAGCAAAATCTTTGCCAGTGGCGGCTTAGAGGTTACTTGCGGGCAAAGACGAGCATGTGGGAGGAGAGGCGGTTTTGCTGCAGAAACCGCTGGAGCGAGTCCTCCAGTTCCGGGTCGTCCAGCGAGAGAAGGTGGGCAAGGAACGCGTTGCTTCCGGCAAGGTCCACGACGCCCTGTTCCACTTTGCGCCTGACGATGGAGACGTCGAGGATGCCGGGCGTGGTGGCGCTGACCGAGGCAAAGCCGGTGGCATGAAGCAGTTCGGTGACGGAGCTGGGATTGAAGTACTGCAGGTGCAGGGGCGGGACCACATTTTCGGTCCTGTCGCCGAGAATCTGGAAATCAAAGCCCTGACCGTTGGGCGTGCCGATGAGCAGCACCCCGTTTTTTCTCAGCTTGGCGAGGCAGGTGGCAAGAAACGGGGCTGGTTCGCTCAGGTGCTCCACGAGGTCGTTCATGGCGATGCAGTCGAGGCTGTCATCGTCGAAGTCCGCCACAGTGCCGAGATGCGCGTTCAGTCCTTTTTCTCTGCACTCCTCAACGCACTGGGGGCTGATGTCGCAGGCCACGACGTCACTGAAAAGGCCCTGCTCGCGGACCACGGTGCTGAAGGTGCCGCTGCCCGCGCCGATGTCCAGAAAGGTGCCGCGCTCACTGCCGGATTCCTTCAGGAAGGCGTCCAGCGCCTTGACCCGAGGCATGTGCTGGTGCTTCTTGCGGTCATCGTGGGTTTCCAGCAGCAGCCGGGTCCAGAACTGGGGTGCGTCGTAGGTCTCGTAGTAGCGCGTCAGCTGCTCGTCCGTGGGCCGGGGGCTGACGAAGGTCGTGCGGCAGCGGGTGCAGTCAAGGTGGGTGAAGCCGAATTTCTCAAAACGAAACCGCAGCTCGCCGTCTTCATCATTGCCGCAGGCAGGGCAGGGGGAACGGAAAAAGCCATCGCGCTCTTCCAGATAGAAGGCCACGCCGCTTTGTTCACAGCGCAGCAGGAATTCGTCGTGCAGGCCGACGGGCTTGAACAGGTCCACAATGCCGGAACGCCGCTTTTCCATGATAAACCCTTTGCGCACGAGAGCGGTTCTCGGTTAGGAAATTGCTGGATGACCGAATGTTTATCACCGGAAAAGATTGCCTGTCAAAGCTCGAGCCGGGACAGGGTGCGCCGTAAACCGTTCGGTTGGTGATCATTTTTGCCGCTTTTAGGCTTCGGGTATTAAGGCACGAGAGTTGCTACCGATAACGTTCTTAGGAACACAGGTGTCAAATCTTCCGGGCATGAGCGAAGGGATTGCCCGTTTATATGCGGACAGCGAGCAGGTGACGGAACCGTAATGCAGATTTGTGTCGACCCCATATTGCAGGAGAACCTTCGGGCACGCGGCATCAAGGCCGAGGTCTTTGACGAGGTTCTGCGCCTTGAGCAGAAACAGAAGGTGCTCGAAGGGCTGGACGACTTCGTTTCCGGGTGGTTCCTGCTGCCCGAAGGCGACTGCACGCTCTATCGCGGGGTTTCTCTCGGGGCGGCCATGCGTGATGAGATGATGCTTCTCTTTCACATGGTCGCGCATTACCTCGCCGTTCTTGAAGCCACGGACGGCGCAGTGGAGCGCGTGCACCACTCGGCCTCATGCCTGCTCCCTGATATTGTGACGGACGTGCTCCGCCAAAGCGGTGTGGAGGTCGCTTGTCACGACGATGAGTACCCTTACGTCTGCTTCCGGCAGGCATGGGAGCGCAACGCTGCATCCAACTACTCCTGCGTGGACTTTTCCGATAATCCGTTGCAGCCCCCCGTGCCCAAACGTTCATTCATTGGGCGTATGAAAGGCTGCGCCGTTCGCTGCGGCGTGCGGTGTGGGGCTGGCGGCACGGCGTCTATTACGGACTCATCATGCGCAACCTGAGTCCGCTATATTCCAAGCGGCTCAGGCAGGGCAGCCCGGCCACCGGGATTCTGCTCACCGAGCATTCCCGGCTGCTGCCCGGCGACGGCACGCTGGAGGGGCTGGAGCCCGCCAAAACCATCGACGCGCTGGCCGACCGCGGCGTCTTTCCCGCACCGCTCAAAGAAACCGTGAAGACGAACCCTGCGGACGCAGGTGCCTTCACGGCCATGATAAGTGCTTATGAAAACGCCGATTTTTCCCACGTGCATGAAGTGCTGCAGCCGACACTTGGTCGGTACAGCGAATTGTTTACCACCACCTTCACCACATTCTTTTCGGCCCGGCTTCGTCGGCTGGCCGTGCAGACGGACCGGCTTTTGAAGGACTTCTCCCGCCGGAACGTGAAGGGTGGGATCTTTGAGCTGGCGCATCCGCTCGTGGCGCAGGCTGCGACAGCCGCAGGGAAGAAGGCATTTCTGGTCGCCCCGAATGCGCTGGTGCACAACCAGTTCTACACCCGCTACCTTGCCGAACGCTGCACCGAGCGCTTCAAGGTGGTGGTTCACTCGGAATACGACAGGAAGCGTTACACCGATACAGGGATTCCTGAAGGGAACACCGTGATGCGGCCGGAGTTCTATCGTATCGGGCGGCCCGGCATCCGGCCCTTCAAGCGGCTTGACTCCCTGAAAGACGCCACGGTGCTGGTCATCCCGTACTTTGCTCCGGCCATCTACACCTACAGGCTTCAGGCTACGGGCAGCAGGGTCATTTCCTATCTTTCCGAGGTTTTCGAGGCGCTGAAGGCTTGCGGTGCGGGCCGGGCGGTCATTCGTCACCATCCGGGCATGGAGGGCTACGTCATGAACCGGACGGGCTTTACCTTTGACGACTTCAATGATTACGTGTTGCGGAAGTCTCTGGAGTTCATGGGTGGAACGTGTCCCTTTGAGGTGGAAGTGCAGGACGCGAAGTACACCAATGTGACGGAGTCCGTTTCCGGCTGTGACGTGCTGATAGGTACCGTCAGCGGCACCATCCTCGATGCGCTGGAGCTGGGCAGGAACTACGTGGTCTACGACCGGTCTGCCGCGCCCCGGCCGGAGGTGACCACTGCCTCGCTGATCTATGACGCCGGTCTGCCGCACTGCCGTCGCCCCGAGGAACTGGTGCAGACCCTGACGAATTTCGAAAACGTGGACCGGGACGCGATCATGCGTAAGTATTACCCCGGCTTCCTTGAACCGAAGCCGGAAAACGTGAGGCTGGAGGACCTGTTCCGCTAAAGGAACGGGCCAGCATGGTGAACCATGGTCAAGACCACACCCATACCGCTTTATAACAACCTTTCAGGCAAGAGCCTGTTCGAGTCATCCTCACCGCGTTTCAGGGAGTACCGGAGGCTCTGGGAAGAACGGCCAAAGAGCTTCGAGCCCGGCGAGTTTCCGCTCTTTTTGGACCTTGAGGTCACCAACCGCTGCAACCTCAAATGCAGCTTCTGCGCGACCACCTACTTCGGCCCAGAGGTCAGGCGCGGGTTCATAGAACTAGAACTGGTGAAGAAGATTCTGCGCGAGGGCCGGGACAACAACCTCTACGGCGTGAAGTTCAACGACCGCGGCGAACCGCTGCTGCACCCGGATCTTGCGGAGTTTGTGGCCTATGCCAAGGACATGGGCTGGTGGACGTCTACTTCAACACCAACGCCAACCTGCTGACCCCGGAAAAGTCGGCGGAATTCATCCGGGCCGGGCTGGACCGCATCTCCATTTCCGTGGAGGGCGTGAGCGCGGACCTGTACGAGCGCTGCCGCAAAGGCGCGAGCTTTGACAGACTGCTTCGGAACATCGAGGGGCTGATCAACGAGCGGGAGCGGCTGGGCGCGGGCAATCCGAAGATACGCATCCAGAGCGTACTTATCCCCGAGGTGCGCGAGATGCTGGACGAATATAAGGAATTCTGGGGACAGTACGCCGATGAGGTGGCTGTTCTGGACTACAAGGAAGAGGCCGACGGCGAAGCCCGGCGGCGCGGTGTCGAGTTCGACTGGGCCTGTCCGCAGCTCTGGCAGCGCATGGTGGTCTGGTTCGACGCACGATCCTGCCCTGCAACGAGAATGACGGCGGAGAGCTCGCTCTGGGCAACGCGGCGGATACCACCATTGCCGAGGCATGGAAATCGGATGCATTGAACCGGCTGCGCGAGCTGCACCGCAAGGGGCGTTCGCACGAAGTCGGAGCCTGCGACGGATGCTACCTGCGGGACTGCCAGATGAAGATTGCGGGCGTCTCGTAACGTGGAAACGACCATTCAGCATGAGGATGAATTGATATGAAGAAAGTACTTGTGACGGGCGGCGCGGGCTACGTGGGCTCCATTCTGCTGCGCGAACTGATGCAGGCCGGATACGAAGTGGTCTGCGTGGACACCCTGATGTTCGGCGGCGACTCGCTCATCGACATCTGGCACCATCCCCAGTTCACCTTCCACAAGGTGGACGTGACCGATTTTGAGGCGCTGGACCCGATTCTCGACAGCAATGACTTCTTTGCCTACGTGCATCTGGCGGCCATCGTGGGCGACCCGGCCTGCAAGCGACAGCCGGAACTGGCTCAGAAGACCAACTGGGAAGCCTCGGTGCACCTGCTGGAAAAGGCCAGGGAAAACAAGGTCGAGCGGTTCGTCTTTGCCTCCACCTGCAGCAACTACGGCAAGATGGCCGACCCGGGCGGCATGGTGAAGGAAGACTCGCCGCTGGCCCCGGTCTCCCTGTACGCCGAGCTGAAGGTGAAGTTCGAGAAGCTTATGCTCGAAGAGAGCGAAAAGAGCCCGGACTTCTGCCCCACCTCCCTGCGCTTCGCCACGGTCTACGGTTTGTCCCACAGAATGCGCTTCGACCTGACCGTCAACGAGTTCACCAAGGAGCTTGCCATGGGCAAGACGCTGGTGGTCTTCGGCGAGCAATTCTGGCGGCCGTACTGCCATGTGAGTGACTTTTCGCAGGCCATCATGACCGTGCTTGAAGCCGAGCGCGACAAGGTTGCCTACAACGTATTCAATGTGGGCGACACTGCCGAGAACTACACCAAGCAGATGATCGTTGACGAAATCCTGAAGCAGATTCCCGACGGCAAGATCGAGTACGTGGTCAAGAAGGAAGACCCGCGTGATTACCGAGTGGACTTCACCAGGATTCGCGAAGAGCTTGGGTTCGCCATTACCAAGACCGTTCCCGAGGGCATCGCAGAAGTCCGCGATATCGTCTCGCTCGGCGTGGTGCAGGACCCGGAAGAGCAGCGCTACTACAACATCCCGCACGGAGAATAGCCCATGGACGTCGCCCGGCAGGCTCTTGACCGCATGCAACAGGTCCTTCCGCAGGAGGGATTCATACCGCTGCACGAACCAACATTCGGCGGAGCCGAGACCGAACTGCTCATCAAATGCGTGGAGAGCACGTTCGTCTCCTCGGTGGGCGCCTACGTGGACGAGTTCGAGCGGCGGCTGGCCGAGTTCACCGGCGCGGCCCGGGCCGTGGCGGTTGTCAACGGCACCGCAGCCCTGCAGGTGGCGCTGGACGTCTGCGGCGTTGAGCGCGGTGACGAAGTGCTCATGCCCGCCCTGACCTTCGTGGCCACGGCCAACGCAGCCTCCTACCTCGGCGCGGTGCCGCATTTCGTGGACAGCGAGGAGCATACCTTCGGCGTGGACCCGGTCCGGCTGCGCGAGCATCTGGTCAGCGCGGCCGAGGTCCGTGACGGCGTCTGCCTGAACCGAAGCACCGGACGGCCCATCCGGGCGCTGGTTCCGGTGCATGTGTTCGGCCATCCTTGCGATGTCGAGGCGCTGGCCGAGGTCTGTGACGACTATTCCATCACGCTTGTGGAGGACGCGGCCGAGTCGCTTGGTTCGTGGCGCGACGGGACGCACACCGGCCGTTTCGGCAGGTGTTCCGCCGTGAGCTTCAACGGCAACAAGATCATCACCACCGGCGGCGGAGGTGCCGTGCTGACCAATGACGAAGCGTTGGCAGACCGCATCAGGCACCTGACCACCACGGCCAAGGTGCCGCACAAATGGGAATACCGGCACGACGCGGCAGGCTACAATTTCCGCATGCCCAACATCAACGCCGCACTCGGGTGCGCCCAGATGGATCAGCTCGAAGGCTTCATTGCCGCCAAGCGGACGCTTGCCGAGCGGTACGCACAGGCTTTTGACGGGCTGGACGGCGTGCGTTTCGTGACGGAACCGGCAGGGTGCCGCAGCAACTACTGGCTGAACGCCGTGCTGCTTGAGGGCGACGCCGTGGCCACGCGTGAGGCGATTCTGGAGACGACCAACGCAGCAGGCTACATGACGCGCCCGGCATGGCAGCTCATGCACCGGCTGCCCATGTACGAGGCCTGCCCGCGCATGGAGCTTCCCGTGGCCGAGCGGCTGGAGGCCGGGGTCATCAACCTGCCGAGCGGGGCCGGGCTGTAGGAGGATTTGATGACGAGGACCTACATCATAGCCGAGGCCGGGGTGAACCATGACGGCAGGCTGGAACGCGCCCTTGAACTGGTGGACGTGGCCGCCGACGCCGGGGCCGACGCTGTCAAGTTCCAGACCTTCCGCTCCGGGGATCTGGTCTGCTCCCACGCAGGCAAGGCCGAATACCAGAAGCGCACCACCGACCCCGGGCAGAGCCAACAGGAGATGCTTCGGGCGCTGGAACTGGATCTTGCAGCTCACGAGGCGCTCATCCACCGCTGCGGAGAACGCGGCATCGAATTTCTCTCCACGCCCTTTGACCCTGCCTCGGTGGACCTGCTGGCCGGGCTGGGCCTGAAGACCTTCAAGGTTCCGTCCGGCGAGATAACCAACCTTCCATACCTGCGGCAGGTGGCCGCGCATGCCGAGCGGGTGGTCATGTCCACGGGCATGGCCGAGCTGGACGAGATCGCGGCCGCGCTGGACGTGCTGGCGGCAGAGGGCGTCCCGGCAGACGCCGTGACCCTCCTGCACTGCAATTCGGCCTATCCCACACCGCCCGAGGACCTGAACCTCAGAGCCATGCCCGCCATGCTGGAGCGGTTCGGCACGGAGTATCCCGGCCTCAGAGCGGGGTTGTCCGATCACAGCGTGGGCATAGAGGCTCCACTGGCTGCCGTGGCCATGGGCGCAACGCTGGTGGAAAAGCATTTCACGTTGGACAGGGACGCGGACGGCCCGGACCATCAGGCGTCTCTTGCCCCGCAAGAGCTGAAGGACATGGTCAGGGGCATCCGACTCGTGGAGACCATGCTCGGCACGGGCATCAAGCGCGTCACCGAGTCGGAACGCGAGAACCGGCAGGTGGTACGCAAGAGCATCGTGGCCGCCATGCCCATCAGGAAGGGCGAGCTTTTTTCGGAGCAGAACCTCGCGGCCAAGCGTCCGGGCGCCGGATTGAGCCCAATGCGCTGGGACGATGTCGTGGGCAGACGCGCAAAGCGGGACTTTGCCCGGGACGAGGAGATCGAAGTATGAGGGCGGTGTTTGTGGGGTGCGTCGAGTTCAGCCGCAAGACGCTGGAATGGCTGGCTGTTCAGGGACCCGGCATGGGCCTTGAGATTGCCGGTGTCGTGACCCGCGCCGCCTCGCCCTTCAATGCAGACTTTGCCGATCTGGGCGGTGTCTGCCGCGAGCACGGGATTCCGGTGCGGCTGACCGACGACATCAACGCCGTCGAGGATCGTCAGTGGATTGCAGACCGTGACCCGGACGTGCTGTTCGTATTCGGCTGGTCCTCGCTCATCGGGCCGGAACTGCTGGCCGTGCCGATGATCGGCGCGGTGGGCTACCATCCGGCCGCGCTGCCAAAAAATCGCGGACGGCACCCGATCATCTGGGCGCTGGCGCTCGGTCTTGAAGAAACCGCCTCCACGTTCTTTTTTCTCGACGAAGGTGCGGACAGCGGCGACATCCTGAGCCAGAAGCCGGTGCCCATCACCTACGGCGATGACGCAGGGAGCCTCTATTCACTGCTGACGCGCACCGCGCTTTCGCAGCTTGCGGAGTTCGTGCCAGCGCTGGTGGATGGTTCGTATGCCCGGACCCCGCAGGATCACAGCCTTGCCAACACGTGGCGCAAGCGCGGCAGGGCGGACGGTGCCATAGACTTTCGCATGTCTTCGCGATCCGTGTACAATCTGGTGCGGGCCCTGGCACGGCCGTACGTCGGCGCGCATCTCGACTGCGGCGGCGATGAGGCCAGGGTCTGGCGCGTTCATGAAGTGGAAGTGGACGCCCCGAACGTGGAGCCGGGCAAGGTGCTGGCCGTGGACGGCCGCCGGTTCACGGTCAAATGCGGCGAAGGGGCCGTTGAGGTCGTGGAGCACGAACTGGAAACCATTCCACGCGTGGGAGAGTACGTATGAGTGAAACCGTTCTGGTCATCGCGCCGCACCCCGACGACGAGACCCTCGGCTGCGGGGGCACGATTCTTCGGCACAAGGCGCGCGGCGACGCCGTGCACTGGCTGATAATGACCCGCCCCGGAGACGACACCCTTGAAGTGGAGATGCGGCTTCGCGAGCGGCAGGTGGAGGCCGTTGCCGAAGTGTACGGGTTCGACAGCGTACAGCGGGTGGGCTTTCCCACGGCCACGCTGGACACCGTGCCTGCGGGCGACCTCATTTCCGTCATCGGTTCGACCATTGAGGAGACCGGGGCCACCACCCTGTACCTGCCACACCGCCACGACGTGCACTCGGATCACCGCGCGGTCTTTCAAGCCGCCTACGTCTGCACCAAGCCGTTCCGATATCCCTCGGTGCGGCGGGTGTTGTGCATGGAGATTCCATCGGATACCGAGCTGGTGCCGCCCGGTGGAGACGCCGCGTTTCTGCCCAACCACTATGTGGACGTCACCCGGTTCATGGACGGCAAGATCCGCGCGCTGTGTGCCTACGGCACCGAATGCGGGGAGCACCCCTTCCCGCGCAGCGAACGGACGGTGCGGGCCCTTGCCGACTGGCGCGGGGCCGCCGCAGGGTGCGAGTGCGCCGAGGCGTTCATGCTCATGCGGGAAGTGCTGCGATGAGACGGGTCTGCGTGTTCACCGCCACCCGGGCCGAATACGGCCTTCTGCGACGCCTCATGCGCGGGGTCGCAGATGACCCCAATCTGCATTTGCAGGTGCTGGCCAGTGGTGCGCATCTTTCCGAAGCCCACGGCATGACCGTCTCCGAAATCGAGCGGGACGGGTTCACGGTGGACGCGCGCGTGCCCATTCTTGACGACGGCGACACCGCCGCTGACATCTGCCGGGCCATGGGCCGGGGCATGGATGGCTACCGCGAGGCGCTGGAACAGCTTGCACCGGACCTGCTCGTGCTGCTCGGCGACCGCTACGAGGCGTTTGTCTGCGCTGCCGCGGCCACGGTCTGCCGCATTCCGGTGGCGCACATCCACGGCGGCGAGGCAACCTTCGGCCTGTTTGACGAGCCGTTTCGGCACTCCATCACCAAGATGAGCCACCTGCACTTCACCAGCACCGATGTCTACCGCCGCCGGGTCATCCAGCTCGGCGAGCATCCGGACCGCGTCGTCAATGTGGGTGGGCTGGGCGTGGAGGCCATCGCGCATCTCGACCTGCTGGAGCGCGAGGCGCTGGCCCCGGATTTCCGCATTGATCTGAACGAGCCGTTCCTGCTGGTCACCTTCCATCCGGTTACGCTGGAGGATGCCTCTGCCGAGGGCCAGTTCGGCGAGCTGTTGCAGGCCATCGAGGAGTCGGGACTGAACGCCGTATTCACCCATGCCAACTCCGACACGCAGGGAAGCCGCGTCAACGCCATGATTCGCGACGCGGCAAAGCGGCTACCGGAACGTTTCGAGGAACATGTCAGCCTGGGCCAGCGCCGGTACCTGAGTCTGATGCGGCTGTGCGCGGCCGTGGTTGGCAACACGTCGAGCGGGCTGCTGGAGGCCCCGTCGCTCCGCGTGCCCACGCTAGACGTCGGCGATCGGCAGAAGGGCCGCGTCCGGGCGGACAGCGTGCTGCACTGCGAGCAGTCTCTTGCGGCCATTCGGCAGGGGGTGAAGACGGTTCTATCCGAAGAGTTCCGGACCCGGGCTGCTGCGGTGAAGAGCCCGTACGAGGGCGAGGAGCCGTCCGAGGTCATCCTCAGAACGCTCAAATCGGCGGACCTTGAAGGGCTGCTGAAAAAGGAATTTTACGATCTGCCCGCCTGACGCGGGCAAACGTGCGAGGTGTCCATGTCCGAAGTCGTTCTGATGCAGCTTCCCGTCTGGAGTCCCTACTCCCCGCCGCTGGGGCTGGCCCTGCTCAAGAGTTACCTTGCGGAGCGCGGGGTTTCGGCCACGGTCATGGATGTGAACGTCCACGCTGCTGCCGGGCGCGACGAGACGCAGCCGGACTACTGGGACATGGCGCAGGGCTACAACTATTGCGTCAACGCCGACGCCATGCGCGCCTATTACGACAGCCATGAGCGGTTCTTCCGCGAGTGGATGGACAGGGCCGCCGCAGAGAACCCGGCCATCATTGGGTTCTCCTGTTTTGCTGCCAACCTGCACGTCACCAAGCTCTTTCTGGCGGACATGAAGCAGCACTATCCGCATATCCGCTACGTGCTTGGCGGGCCGGAGGTGGCCTCGTTCATGGGCAACGCTGACGAACTGCTGGCCGAGGGCATGGCCGACGCGATCTGTCTCGACGAGGGAGAGGTCGCCATGGAAGCGTATGTGCGTGAAGTTCGTCAGCCCGCAGGGAAACCGATGCCCGGGCTGACCTACGTGCATGACGGGCGTCGCGTCCCGGCTGGGGAACTGGCCTACGTGCGAAATCTCGACGAGCTGCCGTTTCCGGATTACGACGACCTCGACCTCGGCCTCTACAAGCTCAAGGGGTACCTGCCGAGCTACGCCACGCGGGGCTGCCTGAACAAGTGCGTGTACTGCTCGGCCCGCGGGTTCATGAAGCGCTTTCGCTATCGAACGGCCGAGCGCATGTACGCGGAGGTGCTGCACCTCAAGGAGTGTTACCCGGACACCGTGTTCATCCGCATGGCGGACAATATTTCCAACGGCCACATCGGTGAGCTGGAGAAGTTCTGCGACCTGATGATCGAGCACAACCCGGGGGTGCAGTGGAACCTCGAGAACGCGGTCATTCGAAAGGAAATGCGCACCCCGCTCTACAAAAAGCTCAAGGCCGCCGGATGCACCCTTCTCGGCTACGGGCTGGAGACGCCCTCGCCGCATCTTCTGGAGCGCATCGGCAAGCGGCTTTCCAAGGGGGTCGATCTGGTCAAGGTGCTGCAGGAGGGCAAGGAGGCCGGGCTGTATGTGGTGGCCAACGTCATGTTCGGGTTGCCCGGCGAGACCGAGCAGGAGTTCGACTACCTGCTGGATTTCATGGCCGAGCACCGCGACGCGCTGGACATGATCAACCCGTCCCTGACCTTCTGTGAGTTCTACCCCGGCAGCCTTGGGGCCGAGCATCCAGAGGAGTACGGGCTGGATCTGGGGATGGGCACGCTCTTCTGGAAGACTGTGGACGGCACCAATACCTATCCGGTGCGGATGCGCCGCTTCGAGCGGTTCTGCAAGCGAGCCAAGGAGTATGGGCTGGACAACCTTTTTCAGGTGGACGAACTGCCCAACAAGCACGAGCTGCTGTTTCGCTATTACGTGACCAGCGGTGAGCAGGACAAGGCTCTTGCATGTTATGGAAACATCCCTCAGGCCGACCTGAGCGCCGAGCTGCGGGGAATGCGCGAGGCCCTGTGACACAGGACGGGGGTTTAAGAATCTCGGCCCGTTGGCCGATGAAAGGGCTGGAATGCATCGACCGCAGGGCGCGCACAGTGTTGACGCACTGTGGGGCCGGTGATAATTTTTCTGGATAAATCAGACTGATGCGTAAACGTCGGCAGCGACGTCGCGTGAGTTGTTTACCAAGTTGATAAACGGTTTCGGGTGAAGTTACGATCCGAGCAGCAACACGGAGAAGGACCGATATGAAGACAGCGCTGGTTTGCGGAGCAGGCGGGTTCATCGGCGGGCAGATGGTCAAGCGTCTCAAGGCCGAAGGGTACTGGGTGCGGGGCGTGGACCTCGTGGAGCATGAATTCTTCGACCCCGGAGCGGACGAGTTCGTGAAGGGCGACCTGCGCGACCCCGTGCTGTGCCGCGACGTCACGGACCGGCCATTCGACGAAGTCTACCAGTTTGCCGCGGACATGGGTGGCGCGGGTTTCGTGTTCGTGGGTGACAACGACGCCGCCATCATGCACAACTCCGGGCTCATTAACCTTAACATGGTCGAGGCCTGCCGCCTTGCCGGGGCCGGGCGGGTCTTCTACTCCTCCTCGGCCTGCATGTATCCGCAGGAAAACCAGCTTGAGCCGGACAACCCGAACCTTGCCGAGGACAGTGCCTACCCCGCCAATCCGGATTCGGACTACGGCTGGGAAAAACTCTTTTCCGAGCGGCTGTATCTCGCATACGCCCGCAACTACGGCATGACCATCCGCATTGCCCGCTATCACAATATCTTCGGGGAGGAAGGCGCATGGACCGGCGGTCGCGAGAAGTCGCCCGCCGCCATCTGCCGCAAGGTGGCCGAGGCCCAGGACGGCGGGGAGATCGAAATATGGGGCGACGGCAGGCAGACCCGCTCTTTCCTGCATGTCTCCGAATGCGTCGAGGCCACCCGCCGCCTGATGCTCTCGGACTGCGACGAACCCGTGAACATAGGCTCCGAGGAGATGGTTTCCATCAACCAGCTTGCAGAAATCGTCATGGGCATCGCCGGGAAGACGCTTTCGCTCAGACACGTGGACGGGCCGCTCGGCGTTCGCGGCCGCAACTCGGACAACCGCCTGTTCCGCAAGCGCGTGGGCTGGGCTCCCGAGCAGCCGCTGGCCAGAGGGCTTGAAACCACCTATCGCTGGATCGAGCAGCAGGTGCGCGAAAACGCAGACGGGTAGGCCATGAAGAAAGTCTCGCTCGTCATCCCCAATTTCAATCAGGCCGCATACCTGCCCGGCTGCGTGGACCACTGCTGGTTCCAGACCTACCCGAACATCGAGTTGATCATCGTGGACGGCGGGTCCACGGACGGCACCAAGGAGTATCTGGCCGGGTTGTCGGACCGCATTGCCGAGCGCACGGAGCATCCGGTGCTGTTCATGGACGCCGAGGGTAACGTGCAGCAGAAGGCCTGCCGCAGCTACCACGAGGACACGCACGCCGAGCACCCCCTGCGCGAGGTGAAGATCATCGCCTCCGAGGAGGACCTTGGCCGGACCGGCACCTACAACGCCGGATTCGAGCTGGTCACCGGCGACTACTGCACCTACATCGTGGGCGACGACCTGCCGCACCCGCACATGGTTGAGGAGTTGGTGAACGCGCTGGAGAGTTCGGGCGCGGATGTGGCCTATTCGGACTTCAACATCATCACGGACGACGACCGTATCCGCAGGCTGGTCCGCAAGCCGGACTATTCCTTCGAGGCCTGCTTTGCCGATTGGTTCCACCTCGGGGTGTCCACCCTGAGCCGGACGGAGAGGCTGCGCGAAGTCGGGTTCATGAACGAGGACTGGCAAATCGCCAACGACTACCGCCTCTATCTGGACATGGCCAGGGCCGGGGCAGAGTTCGTGCATGTGCCGAAGGTGCTTTACTCCGTACGGTACCATGGCGCGGAGTCCAAGCTCGACGAATCCCGCAGACTGGCCTTCGAGGCCCGCGAACTGCTCGGGACCGACGGCTAGGCGGCACCCGTGACCCATACGTTGGCGTTCGAGCATCCCGAGCCGCGCGGGCAACGCGACCGCATTCTGCCCGTGTTCCTGCCGTTTGCGGGGTGCCCGTACCGCTGCGTCTTCTGCGCGCAGGACCGGCAGACCGGCCGCACCGCCGACTCGCTTGATGCCGAGCTTCGCGCTCTGAAAGAGATGCTGGCCGAAGCACATGCCGCCGGGCGCGGTCCATATGAACTGGCCTTTTACGGAGGCACCTTCACTGCCTTGCCAGAACCATGGCCCGAAACCTTTCTGGAACTTGCAGCACGGTACCGTGAGCGCGGGCTGATCTGTGCGGTGCGTTGCTCTACCCGGCCCGACTGCGTGGACGGTCCCATGCTTGCACGCCTGCGCGGACTGGGGCTGGATACCGTGGAGCTCGGCATCCAGTCTTTCGATGACAAAGCTCTCGCCGCTTCAGGACGGTGTTACGACGGTGAAACTGCGCGCCGAGCCTGCCGTACGGTAGCTGGGGCCGACCTCGGACTGGGCATCCAGTTGCTGCCGGGGCTTCCCGGTGATCGTCCGGGTGTTTTTCAGGCGGACGTGCGAACCGCCGCGACCTTTTCCCCTGCCACGGCGCGGCTGTATCCCTGCCTCGTCATTGCCGGAACCCGGCTGGCGCGCATGTACGGGCGGGGCGAGTACGAGCCGTGGGGCATGGAGCGCGCCTTGCTAGAACTGTCCGAAGGGGTGCTGCATCTCTGGCGGCACGGTGTCCGCGTTATCCGCATAGGACTTGCGCCCGAGGGTGCGCTGGGGCGCGACCTGCTTGCCGGGCCGTGGCACGAGGCTCTCGGCCAGTCCGTGCGAGGCCGTGCGCTACTGCGCTTCATCCGCGAACGGCTGGCATCCTCGCCCGAACCCTGTGCGAGATTGCGGTACCACGCCGCTATCAGGGCGAACTGTTCGGTCACGCAGGGGAGCTTCGTCCGGAATATGCGGCCCTCGGGATCGACCGCAGGACCGTGCGCTATCATGGCGGCGACGACTTCTCGGTAATCTTTGGCGGATCCGGCACTGAATCCTGCCCGGCTTGACATGCCGGAAACTCCCTTCATAATGTCCGGAATTCAGGCGGATGCCCCTTTGTGCACGTGGGCGTCCCGATGACCGGGTATCGCGATTCGTATTGGAGTAACTGAATGAGCACGTCCCGTCTGACCATGTTGGAGGAGCTTGGTGTCCTAATCCGTTCCGAGCGGAGTCTGGACGGCGGCCCCTCCGTCCCGAGCCGGGGGGAGCACGTTTTTTCCCCTCACACGCCGCTCTGGGTCTACGAGAACCCACACTTCACCCGGCCCATGGCGAACGATGACACGCCGCTTTATGAAGAGCTCCCTCCGGAAACCACACCGGAAAGTGCGCTCGGCAGTACGCGGTTTCTGGTGCTGCTCGGAGCCGAGTCCACAGAAACGCTGCTACGGCTGGCCGAGTGCCGCGACCATGTGCTGATGATCTTCGAGCCGGACGAGCGGGTGCTGGACGCGCTGGTGGCCGAGCTGCCTAAACGGCTGCTGACTCGGGGGGGCATCTTCGCCACCGGAGACACCGAAGGCATGGTGCCGCCCATGCAGGAGCTTCTGCCCGAAGCGATCTTCGACTACGGTTTTCCGGTTTTCTTTCAGACCGAACGCATACAGCGGCAATTTCCGGAATGGGCCGCGCAGGTGATCGAGTATCTGGAGCTGCTTTTCTACCGGAACAAGATTTACCCGGTCTCCGGGCAGGGGCTCATGGCCTCGCTGCCCATCCGGGAGATCAGTCGCGGGCTTTTTTATGACCAGCAGGTCCATGCCTATGAGAACATCGCCGAGTATTTCCGGTGGCCGGACATCGGGGAGATTCGCGCCCGCTTTGCCGGGGAGACGGCCATCCTCGTTGCTGCCGGTCCTGAACTGAGCGGGCGGCTGGACTACATCCGCCGGAACATGGACCGGGCCGTGGTCATCTGCGTGAACAACGCGGTCAAGCCGCTGCTTGAAGCCGGAATCAAGCCGCATATTGTGGTTATCAACGACACCTCGCTTGCCTCGGGCGAGGTCTTCTCCCAGATCGAGAAGGCGCCGGGAACCGTGCTTGTGGGCCACTGCCTCGCGGACCTCGGGGGCGACCGTTTCCGCTGCAAGTACCTCTTCGGCAGCTTCCTGCCGGAACTCTTCGGCAAGCGGCCCATGCTGCGGCTGCACGGCTCGGTTATCTCCACGGCTTTTTCCATGGCCGAGCATCTCGGCTGCAGTCGTTGCGTCATCGTGGGCGCACAACTCGGCTCGGACAATCCATGGGGACTGGGCTATGCAAAAGGCACGGTTCACGAAAACAGTGCGGACTGCTGCGAACGTCCGCTCATCAACCGACATCCACAACTCTACCCCGTCACAACGCCGCACGGCGAGACCGTCTACACCACACTGAACTTCCGCGACGCGGCCCTGTGGCTGAGTGAAACCATCCGCGTCTCCGGCATCGAGTGCGTGAACACCTCGCGCAGCAGCCTGCTTTTCGGCGCAGGCATCGCTTATGATTCCGAACCCGTCATCGAGAAAACCGGTCACCTGAGAGGAATGCTCGGCTCACTGCACCGGCAGGAGCCGCCGCGCATCAACCGCGGCCCGGTGGCAGGTTACATCCGCAAGGAGATGAGCCGTTGGGACCAGATCCGAGAGGCCGTGGAAAAGATACTTGCCGCTGAGGGCGAACCCTTTCTGGCCATGGCTGTGTCCGTCCTGCAACAGCTCGACCGGGGCGGCGTCACCTATCTGGTGGAAAGGGCACCGGGGTTCAGCAACGCCTTCTTCTATGAAAAAGTCTTCGAGAGCAGTGACCCTGCCGAACGCGAAGAGGGCTTTTGTCACTATTTCAAGTATGTGCGAAAGACCGCCGGATTGTTCTCCGCCACCCTTGCCCGGCAGCTCGAAGCGATCCGCTTCTGACCCCGCCCCGCCTTAAGCAAACTCCGGTTTGCGCCGATATGTAAGCAGGTGAATGATTTTGCCGCGCCAAGCGCGTCGTTGCGTTGACGCATGGTGGTGGCTTTGGTAGTTTTTGCCGTACTGTTTTTCCTGTTTGCCCGAGGGGTTATGTGGATCTAGGCCTCGCCGGAAGCGGGGGCATGGATATTGCTTTGGTCATGGTTGGCTTAAGGTGCCGACGATGTACGGTTTTTTTGCTTCAGGAACTGAACGGTGGCCCTGCCGCCGCACGGCACAAGGATTCTGACACGATATGGCAGAGAAGAACGGCCCTGAGGGGCGTCCGCTGGTAGGCATCACCACCTCGTCGTTTGCCCGCTTTTCCCGCGAACCGCTGGAAGCGTTGGAGACGGCGGGGTACACATGGCGCATGAACCCGCACGGCCGAAAGCTCACCGAGGAGGAGACCGTCGAGGTCCTGTCCGGCTGCGTGGGCGTGGTGGCCGGGGTGGAGCCGCTGACGCGCAGGGTCTTTGCCGCACTGCCCGAGCTGCGGGCAGTATCCCGCTGCGGAACCGGCATGGATAACGTGGATTTCGACGCCGCTGCCGATTACGGCGTGCGCGTGACCAATACGCCCTACGGCCCAACGCAGGCCACCGCCGAGATGGTGCTCGGCATGACCCTTTCCATGCTGCGGGATATCCCGGCCATGGACCGGGACCTGCGCTCCGGGGTCTGGAAGAAGCGCATGGGCCGCCAGCTCGCGGGCAAACGTGTGGGCGTGGTCGGCCTCGGCAAGATCGGCGGCCGGTTGGCGGGCATGTTCGCCGCGCTCGGCTGCGAGGTGAAATACAGCGACCCGGTGGTCGAGTCTGCCGAATTCGAGCGCCTCGGGCTTGATGACCTGCTCGGTGGGCAGAGATCGTGACACTTCACTGCGCCGACCCCGGCGGCTGCGGTCCGCTGGTTGGTGAACGGGAATTTTCGCTCATGCGCGAGGGCGCGTGGCTGGTCAACTGCGCCCGCGGCTGTCTTGTGGACGAGGCCGCGCTGGCGAATCGGCTGGAGTCCGGAGCCCTGTCCGGGGCCGCGCTGGATGTCTATGCCGAGGAGCCATACAGCGGGCCGCTCACCGGGCTGGAGAACGTTGTCCTCACCCCGCACGTGGGCTCCTATGCCCGCGAGGGCCGGGTGGCCATGGAGACGGAAGCCGCGCAGAACCTTGTGGACCTGCTGGAGGAATCCGCATGATCCGCGTGGTGGTGTTCGACTGCGACGGCGTGCTTCTGGAGTCCGTGGACGCCAAGACCCGGGCTTTCGAGCAGGTGGTGGAGCCGCACGGCCCCGAGGCCGTGAAGCTGCTGCGCGATTATCATCTGGCCCACGGCGGCGTGAGCAGAGTGGAGAAATTTCGCCATTTCCATCGTGAGGTGCTCGGCCGGGAGCCGCAGCCCGAAGAAATGGACGACCTGTGTTCGCGCTTTGTGGAGCATAGCCTGCAGAACGTACTCTGCTGCGATGAGGTGCCGGGGGCGAGGGCCTGCCTTGAAGCCCTGCACGGCAAGTTGCCGCTCTACGTGGCCTCTGGCGCACCGCAGGATGAACTGCGCATGGTGCTGGCCCGGCGCGGGCTGGACGGTTTTTTTGCAGGAGTGTATGGCTCTCCGGCCAAAAAGCCCGTCATCCTGCGCGATGTGCTGGAGCAGACGGGTGCCGGGCCGGGCGAGACGCTCATGGTGGGCGACTCCTCCACGGATCTCGAAGCCGCGCAGGCCGTGGGCACGCTGTTCTACGGCCGGGGCCGCTTCCCGGAACCGTTGCCGTGGGGCGAGGACTTGAGCGGTCTTTGCGACTTCATCCGCCAACAGGACTAGAATTTCATGTCGATCACGGTACTCATGACGGTCTACAACGGCGCACGCTACGTCGGTGAATGCATGGAGAGCATGCTGCGTCAGGACTGCCGTGATTTCGAGTTTCTCATCATCGACGACGGCTCCACAGACGCAACGCCGCAGGTGGTGGCCCGGTATGACGATCCGCGCATCCGCTACGTGCCGCTGGAGCAGAACGTGGGCAGGACTCGCGCCCTGAACCGGGGGCTGGCCGAGGCCGCGAACGAATACGTGGCCGTCATCGACGCCGACGATATCGCCGAGCCGCACCGTCTGCGCCTGCTGCGCGACACTCTCGACGCCGACCCGTCGCTGGCGCTGGTGGGCTCCGGGTTCTATCTCATGGACGAAAGCGGTCGCCGCACGGCCGAGGTCGGGCAGGCCGTAGACAGCCACGAAGTGCGCGACATCATGCCGTTCTCCAACCCCGTGGCCCACTCCAGCGTAATGTATCGCCGATCCGTCGCCCTTGGTTGCGGCGGGTATCCAAACGACTATCCCTACGCCCACGACATGATGCTCTACCTGTGCATGCTGCGAAGCGGCTACGGCATCCGGCTCCTCCCGGACAGGCTGGTGAGCATCCGGGAACACGCCGCCCAGATGACCACTGCACCGGAACTGGAATATGCCCGGCGGCACGACATGGCCCGGACTTTTCGCACGGCCCGCCTCGTGGAGGGGGTCTCGCCCCTGTCCCGCACAAAGGGACTGCGCGCCGAGGTCTACTGCGCCCTGCGCTGTGTCCGTGCGCTTCGCTCCGGCAACCCGCTGGCCGCGCTGTGGTATGGGATGAGATATTTCTTCCGCTATCCGTATCATGTGCTCCGCGCCTATGCGGTCAACCCCGACCTGCGCGGCGCGGCCTGAAGGACGGTGAACGCATGCGTATCCTGTATCTGACGAATTTCTATCCCCCCACCGTGTTCGGCGGGTACGAGCTCAGGTGCGCCGACGTGGTGGAGGGGCTTGCCGCGCGCGGGCACGAGGCGATTGTCGTGACCAGCCGTCACGGCAGCGGCGTGCGCAGCGTGGAAGGGCACGTTCACCGTGTACTCCGGTCTTTCTGGGACCTGCCGGAAAAACCGGCAGATCAGCCGGGGTATCTCTGGGCGCTGCTGGAGGACAACCTCGTGCTGGAAAGGCTTGTCCGTTCTTTCCGTCCGGACGTGATCTCGGTCTGGAACATGCTCGGCCTGAGCTACACGCTGGCCCGCTCCGTGCAGGAAAGCGGCGTTCCGGCGCTCTTTCATGTGGACGACACATGGCTGCTGCGTGAGGATGAATACTGGGGCCATTACGGCAACCCCGGCCCCGGCACCGTCAAGCAAACCCTCGGCCCCGAACTGGCGGGGCTGGTACGCAAGGGCAGGCCGCGCGACCATCACCCGGACTGCGTGTTCATCAGCGGCTACCGGCGGGACAATCATGTTGACGCCGGGATGGCGCAGCAGGACGCACCGGTGGTTTACGGCGGCATCGAGCCAGATCGTTTCGATACCGGCGGCGCGCGGCCTGACGGCTCGTCCGACACCCTAAGGCTCCTGTTTGCCGGGGCGTGGACCGAAGCCAAGGGCGCGGAAATTCCAATCCGCGCGATGGGGTTGTTGCCGGAGGCGGTGCGATCGCGGGTGCGGGTCACGTACGTGGGCAAGGGGCCGGCCGGCGCACATGCCGGGCTGGAGACCCTTGCTGCCGCGCTGGGCATACAGGACAGTGTGATTTTTCAGGGCCCGGTGGAGCGCGACGCCATGCCCGGTGTCTATGCCGCGCACGACGCTTTTCTCTTCACTGCCAGTGGCCCCGAAGGTTTCCGCTGGTGCTTCTGGAAGCCATGGCCTCGGGCCTTGCGGTGGTCTCCACTGCGGACGGCGGCCACAGCGAATACCTCAGGGACCGCGACAACGCGTTTGTGGTGCCCAAGGACGATCCTGCGGCGGTTGCCGAGCGCATCGCGTCCATGCTTGACGACCCGGCGTCGGCCTCGGCCATGGCTGCGCAGGGGCGCGAGCTCGTGCGTGAGCGGTTCACGGTGGAAGCCATGCTCGACGGCACCGAAGCGGTGCTCGAAAAGACCGCCAGAGGAGGCGGCGGATGAAGGTAGCCTTTGACCACCAGATTTTTTCCTGCCAGCAGTACGGCGGCATTTCCCGGTATTTCCGAATGCTTGCCGATGGGCTTTACGGGCTGGACGGCGTGGAGCCGCACGTTGTTGCGCCGCAGTATGTAGCTGATGCCGTGGCCGGGCTGCCCACCGGGGTCCGCACCCGTTGCGGCTGCGGGCCGAGCTCCTTCGACAGCGTGTCCGACCG